>NZ_JAMQTH010000009.1:0-333110 GCF_032883035.1 Mycobacterium appelbergii | reverse complement strand
TGCTGCCCTGAACACGAAACGCCATCGAACAACACCCCTAAACAAATCAGGTGTTGCAGCGACCGCTTGATTCTGCGGCGCGGATTCTGTCCCTCAGCGCAGTCTCGGCGATAGCGCCTCACCGGGCCGGTCCGTGGGCACACTTCGCGAACGGGGCGCGACTTTGTCGCTATTAAGCGGGCAAGCGAAATCGCGGTGTCGATGAGACTGATGTGAGTGCTGCGACCAGTGTGATTCGCAGGCTGGTTCAGGAGTGGTTTATGTTGCCGTAGAGGCGATTTCAGCGACAAAGTCGCTAATAGGCGGGCGGCACGAGTGCCTGTTCGAGGCTGGGCCGTATGAGGCAGATGGTGCACCGAGCAAGAGCGTAGGCATGCGACGGGTTCCCGCTCAGACCAGGCTCAGCCCGCGAACTCCGCAGGCAGGCCGTCGATGCCGGCCCGGATCGCGGTGAGCGCATCGGCGCGGGCCTTGAGCTTGCTGGCCACATGCGCGGTGGTGTGCACGGTCGCCGCCGCCTCGGCAGCCACCTGTTGGGCGCGGCTCAGCACGGCATCAGGCTCGACGATCTCATCGAGCCAACCGCCCGCGATCGCGGCGTCCCCGGCGAATGTCGCCGCCAGTGCGATGCCCCGCTGAAACGCCGCACGCGTCAACCGCATACGCATGATCTCGATCGCCGCGATCGGCAGCGTCATCCCGATCGTGACCTCGTTGGCCTGGCACCGCGATTTCGGTGAGCCCACCCGATGGTCGCCCGACAGCAGCAGAAACGATCCCATCGCGATCGCGGGCCCGGTTGCGGCCATGATCACCGGCACAGGGAAGGACAGGCAGCGCACCGACAGTTCGAAGCCGCCGGCCAGCATGCCGAGCGCCGCCGCCGAATCGCCCGAGGAAAATACACTGAGGTCGAACCCGCCGCTGAAGACTCGCGAATTACCGGCCAACACAACGGCTTTCACTTCGCCGCCGGCCGCCGCTTGGGCAGCCTGGTCCAGCGCCGCGTTGATCTCGGTCTGCATTGCCGGAGACAGCGCGTTGACCTTGCCGTCGTCGAGCGTGATCGTTGCGACGGACTCGTTGAGCTCGTAGCTCACCAGGCTGCTCATCGGTCCGATGCTACGGCGGGCTGCACTCAGGCAGTGAACTCAGGCAGTGAACTCAGGCCTTGTGCCGACGTCCGCTGCGCGGAGCGATCAGATCCGTCTCGGGATCATCGTCGTCGTCGAAGTCCTCGTCGTCGATCTCGTCGGTGGCGTCGTAGCGGCTCTTCCACCGCTCCCGTACCTCGGCGCCGAGCGCTTTGATCCGGTTGATCTCGGACCGCAGCATCTGCTCGTCGGTCTCCTTAGCGGCGTACTGGAAATAGGCCAGCACGCCGCGCAACAACTCGAGCTTCTGCTTCTCCTGCCTGGCCCGGTCATGGGTGGTCAACAGCTCCATGCGATCCACCGGCGGCAGCGTCGCCCAATCCAGCACCGTGGTGTTGCGGAACTTCTTACCGCTGGCCTTGCCGCCGGTGCCAGGCTCGTCGTAGTAGGTGATCGCGCCGTCGAAGCGGGACGCGATCGCCTCGCCGAGTTGCTTGCGGTCCAGCGCCGAATCCCACACGATCCGCCACTCCTGCGACGGCGCCAGGTATGGGATCTCCGCGGGCAGATTCAACGGGACGATGTCGACGTAGTTCTCGTCGTAGGAGCTCTCGTACTTGCCCACGGTCGGGGGATTGGCGAACTCGAAACGCAACCCGTATGCCGGTCGCTGGCCGTAGTTGCGCACGACGAGCTCGACGAGGTGCCAGTCGGCGCTGCTGGGTTCCATGAACATCGACACGTTCGGCTGCGTCAGCTCGGCCCGGCGCTCCTTGGCCTTCAGGTACTGCCGCCATGCGTAGACGAGTGCGACGATGACGACGACGATCGCGACCCATGCCGCAAGCGCTGTCCACGCGCCCGGGTCAAAACTAGCCAACTCACGCCCCCGATCCGTGATCGAATCAAATATCCCCACCAACCGCTTATATCACGGACGGAGGGCCCGCACCGGGTTCGTTGACAGCAAACATTGTCAGGATTGCAGGGGTGTCGGGCGGCCCGGCGCCAGGATATCGGCAGCCGGTCGGGTTACGACGCTGCAGCGGTGAGTATTTCGCGCTCGACGCGAGCCGTCGTCGGTGCCGTCACCAGCCGCTCGCCGCGGGCCAGCCAATCGGCGTCGGCCCATTCGATCCGGGCAGGCAGCCGCCGCCAATACTGCGGATGAGCCTGCAGATGCACCTCGACGCTGGCATGCACGCGGGCATCCAGCGGTGGCCGGTGCAGCCCGATGGTCGGGGCGGAACCGGCCAGGGCGTCCAATTCGGTGGGCGACGAGAGGCGGTCGGCCACCAGCAGCCCCGCCTCGACAGCGCCGGTGAGCACCCAGTCCAACGCGATGTCGGCCAGCGGCCAGCACGCGCCGTAGCCGCCGGCGATATCGCAGTGCGCGCCGCGGAACCACACCTCGTCGACTGCGTCGCAGTGGTGGATGGTGTGTCGGCCACCGTCGATCGCCACCGCGTGCCTGCCGCCGTCGATATTGGTCAGCGGGCCGATGAACTGAGGAGACCCCGGAATCCGCATCCCGTCCCACGTCCCCAAAAACCGCACCGGGATGGCCGTTTCGTCGTCACCGAGCAGCTGGGCGGTCAATCGGCTGACCCGATGCCAATCCTGTGGGGTACGCGCGGTGGTCGGCAGCACATAGGTGGCCAGTGCGTAGTCCCCCAGGTCATCGGAACGGGCAGGCAACAGCCCGACCGTGCCCAGGAGGGTGGCGAGCTCACGGGCGCGGTGGCCGCCGTGCCCGCCGCCGAACAGGAAGATGTGGTCCCCGGGTTCCCAGTAGCTGTCGACGAACCGGTAGGCGTCGATGACCGCCGCGCGGGAATCGCGGACGACCGCGCTGCGCCGTCCCGGCATGAGGGCGGCGCCGTGTGCCGGCGTCGCGCCGTTGTGGTACCAGCCGACCTGCTGTTCGTCGGTGTCCAGCAACCGGAAAAGCGCCTGGGTGTTGGTCGCGTCATGCGGCCCCGAGCGCTCATCTGCCTGATCGAAGCACAACACGATGTTCTTCACGACGACCCCCGGGCCGGACTGACGGAAACTCTCTCATCAGTTTGCCGGGAAACGGCCGAGATGTCCTGAGTATTGCGCTACTCTATTCGCCGTTTTGGGCCGTTCCTTGCCTTCGCAACGGAACGTCCTACGAAATCAGTGGTTGAGAGCCGCTTGGGCTGATGGATTCGTCTGTTTCGGGGCTGTTCGGCAGGCAGAGGGCTTATTTTCACGCCATTGCGCGGTGCTAACCACCCATCAACATGCGCCACTGCTCCAGATTCGATGCGCGGTACACGTAGTTGCTGCGCGTGACCTCGGCCAGTGGGGCGCTCGGCTCGGCGGAGTACCAGTGCCCCGGGAAAACCATCGGGTCGCCGGACAGTTTCGCCAGCGCCTGCAGGCTGCGGAACATGGCGTCGACATCGCCGCCAGGAAAGTCGGTACGGCCGCAACCTTCGAGGAATAGCGTGTCCCCGGCCACCAGCCTGCCGTCGAGCAGGAAGCACTGGCTGCCCGGCGTGTGGCCCGGGGTGTGCAGCAGTTCGATCTCGATCGCACCGACGTCGACCTTGTCGCCGTGCTCGTGTCTGGTCAGATCATTCACCGAAATCCCGGTGATCCGCGAAACCCACTCCGCTTCATTGGTGTTGACGTGCACCGGGACCGGTGTCCGCTCCAGCAGCTCGGCCAGGCCTTTGAAGTTGTAGCCCATCATCGATCCGCCGACGTGATCGGGATGGTGATGGGTGACCAACGCCCCGGACAGGTGCATGTCGTCGGCCTCCAGGACGTCCACCAGGTCATCGGCGGCGTACGCCGGGTCGACGATCACGGCGTCACCGGTCTCGCGGTCACCGATCAGGTAGGCGAAGTTGCGCATCTGCTGGGCGATCATGTCGTCGGCCGCGAAGTCGCGGCCGGCCAGTAATTGCTTGAAGTACAGGCGGTCCTGTGGTGTCGGGTTGGCCATGACCCCAATCATTGCAGGTTAAAAAACCGCACTTCACACGGTGTTTAAACGCACACCGGCAAAAGTCGCATTCTTGATGCGGAATTTATAGCGTTCGAATCATGCAGCTGACCCGGTTCACCGACCTCGGGCTGCGCACGCTGATGCTGCTGGCCGCGGGGGAGTCCCACGAGCGGCGCGTCACGACCCGCACCATCGCCGTCAGCGCCGACGCCTCCGAGCATCACGTCGCCAAGGCGGTGTCACGGTTGGTCGAGCTGGGCATGGTCCACGCGCGGCGCGGGCGGGTGGGAGGAATCGTGCTCACCGACGCGGGCCGCACCGCCTCGATCGGCTGGCTGGTCCGCGAACTCGAAGGCGACCGGGAGGTCGTCGAATGTGGCGGGGTCAACCCGTGCCCGTTGATCGCGGCCTGCCGTCTGCGCCGGGCGTTGGCCGAGGCGAAAGCGGCCTTCTACCGAGAACTCGACCGCTACACCGTCACCGATCTCGCCGACGGCCCCGGTCTCCCGATTGTTCTGCAACTCACCGGAAAAAGAACACCCTGGAAAGGAACCCACTGATGACCGTCACCACTCCCGAGACGTCGGCCGTACGCGACGAACTTGAGTCGCACCACGCCGAGATCGTCCGGGCGACGCTGCCGCTGATCGGCGCACACATCGACGAGATCACCAAGGAGTTCTACCGCCTGCTCTTCGAGAACCATCCGGCGCTGCTGCGCAATCTGTTCAATCGCGGCAACCAGGCCCAGGGCTCCCAGCAGCGGGCGCTGGCCGCCTCGATCGCGACGTTCGCCACCCACCTGATCGACCCGGCGTTGCCGCATCCGAGCGAGTTGCTGTCCCGGATCGGGCACAAGCACGCATCGCTGGGCATCACCGCAGACCTGTACCCGGTCGTTCAGGAGAACCTGTTCGCGGCCATCGTGGACGTGCTCGGTGCCGATACGGTGACAGCCGACGTCGCTGCCGCATGGGACCGCGTCTACTGGATCATGGCCGACACTCTGATCGAGCTGGAACGCAAACTGTACGACGCGGCGGGCGTCGAACCCGGTGACGTTTACCGGCGGCTGCGGGTCCTCTCCCGCGTCGACGACCCGTCCGGTGCCGTGCTGATCACCGTCCGCGCCACCGGACCGGTGAATTTCCTTCCCGGCCAATATGTTTCAGTGGGCGTGACCATGCCCGACGGCGCCCGCCAGCTGCGTCAGTACAGCCTGGTCAACGTCAGCGGCTCAGCCGAGCTGACCTTCGCGGTCAAACCCGTCGACGCCGTATCCGGTCAGCCCGCCGGCGAGGTCTCGACCTGGATCCGGACCAACGTGTGCGTCGGCGACCTCCTGGACGTCACGCTGCCGTTCGGCGACCTGCACACCGACGGCCCCGACGGCCGGTCGTTGGTGCTGATCTCCGCGGGCATCGGCATCACCCCGATGATCGGCATCCTGGAATCCATCGCCGCCGACCGCCCCGACACCACGGTGCGGGTGCTGCACGCCGATCGCAGCGACGGCACCCACGCACTGCGCGAACGCCAGCACGAACTGATCGACGCACTGCCCAACGGCAGCGTGGACATCTGGTACGAGGACGGCCTGACCGCAGGCACCCCGGGTGTGCACGCCGGGCGGATGAGCCTGGACGGCATCGACCTGCCCGCCGACGCCGACGTCTACCTGTGTGGCGGCGCCGGGTTCGTCGAGGCCGTGCGGAACCAGCTGGGCGGCCTCGGCGTCGCTCTCGAACGGGTGCATTGCGAGCTGTTCGCACCCAACGACTGGCTCCTGTCCTGACCGGAGCGGCTCCACGGCAGGGATGACCTGCGGTTTGGTGCGGTTGCGGGGGAAGTTGTACCCTCTTTAAGGCCCCGCTGCCGTAACGCCGCGGGCCAGGCCCCCTTAGCTCAGTCGGTAGAGCGTTTCCATGGTAAGGAAAAGGTCAACGGTTCGATTCCGTTAGGGGGCTCGGTGGACGCGCGGCGGTGCGCCGACCGCGTCGATCGGGGCGGTGTAGCTCAGCTGGTTAGAGCGCACGACTCATAATCGTGAGGTCGGGGGATCGAGCCCCCCCACCGCTACAGGGAACTACAAGATTTGCGAAAGAGGCAGCTGACGTGGCGTCCAGTACCGACGTTCGGCCGAAGATCACTTTGGCCTGCGAGGTGTGCAAGCACCGTAATTACATCACCAAGAAGAACCGGCGCAACGACCCTGACCGGCTGGAGATCAAGAAGTTCTGCCCTAACTGCGGAACTCACCAGCCGCACAAAGAGTCGCGGTAGTCCTAATCGCTGTGGGTCTTTCGTCGAACATCGTCGGGATGCACTACAGGTATCCCGAGCATTACGAGGTCGGTCGCGAGAAAATCCGCGAGCACGCCGTCGCCGTCAAGAACGACGACGCGTTCTTTCACGATGAGAAGGCTGCTGCCGAACTCGGTCACGAGTCGCTGCCCGCGCCGCTGACGTTCATCTCCATCTTCGGCTACACGGCGCAGTCGGCGTTCTTCGACCACGCCAACATCGGCATTCACGACGCCCAGATCGTGCAGGTCGATCAGGAATTGAAGTTTCTCAAGCCGATCCGGGCAGGCGACCGCCTCTACTGTGATGTGTACGTGCACTCTGTAAGGCGGGCGCACGGCACTGACATCATCGTGACCAAGAACATCATCACCGACGACGCCGGTGACGTGGTGCAGGAGACTTACACGACCCTGGCCGGGCGTGCGGGTGACGGAGAAGAGGGTTTTTCTGATGGCTCTGCGTGAGTTCAATTCAGTCAAGGTCGGTGACACCCTTCCGGAGAGGGTCATCCCGCTGACCCGTGGCGATCTGGTCAACTACGCCGGTGTGTCCGGCGACCTCAACCCGATCCACTGGGACGACGAGATCGCCAAGCAGGTCGGTCTCGACACCGCGATCGCCCACGGCATGCTGACAATGGGTCTCGGTGGCGGCTACGTCACCTCCTGGGTAGGCGACCCTGCTGCGGTGACCGAATACAACGTGCGATTCACCGCCGTCGTGCCGGTGCCCAACGACGGGGTGGGCGCCGAGATCATCTTCAACGGCCGGGTCAAGTCCGTCGAGCCGGACGACAAGTTGGTCACGATCGCCATTTCCGCCACCGCGGGTGGCAAGAAGATCTTCGGTCGCGCAGTTGCGACCGCGAAGTTGGCTTAGCCGATGGCATTGAAAGCAGATATCCTCGGCGTCGTTTACCACTACCCCGAAGTTTTCGAGGTCGGTCGCGAGCAGATTCGCCAGTTTGCGCGGTCGGTAAAGGCCGATGATCCGGCGAGTTTCGACGAGGACGCCGCGGCGGCGCTGGGTCACGACGCACTCGTCGCAGGTCCGACGTTCTCGTCCATCTTCGCCCTGCTCGTGCAGGCGGATTTCTTCCGCAATGTCGATCTCGGCATGGAAACCATGCAGATCATCCAGGTGGACCAGAGATTCGTCTACCACCGGCCGATCACGGTCGGCGATCGCCTGCATGCACGGATGGAGATCACTTCGGTCGACCAGCGGTTCGGCGCCGACATCGTCGTCACCCACAACGTGTGCACCGACGACGACGGCGAGGTCGTGCTGGAGGCCTACACCACGCTCATGGGTCACGAGGGCGACAATTCGGTCCAGATGAAATGGGACCCGGAGTCCGGTCAGGTGATCCGCAAGGCCGCGGGGGAGTAGCCGGATTAGTAGTTGACTCCCGCCGGGGGTACACTCGGCACTCGGGGTTTTCCCATTTTCAGCGCGCTGTCCGTCGGCTTGATCGAGCGAACGGAGAGCGCGCGAATTATGTGGGCCCCGGACGCAACTGAAGGGGCGTAGCTCAACTGGCAGAGCAGCGGTCTCCAAAACCGCAGGTTGCAGGTTCAAGTCCTGTCGCCCCTGCTCAAGTGAATACTCGACAACGTGTGCACACTGGAAGGTGAACACACACACCAGTCCAAGGAAGAACGGAGCATGCGGTGAGCGACGAGCGCGAAGGTCTCGGCTCCGCAGACGCTGACGCTGGGGCTGGCACCGAAGCGGACGACTCCGGTCATGCCGCCGTGGTGACAAAGCCGCTGAGGCCGACCGGTAAGAGGTCGCGTCGCGGGGTGGGCGTCGAGGCCGGCAGCGAAGACGAGACCGACACAACGGAATCGTCCGAAGCGACCGACGCCGCCAAAGACGGCTCGGGCAAGTCCAAAAAGGTCAAAAAGGCCAAGAAGGACACCGGACCGTCGCGCAATCCGATCATGTTCGTCGTCAACTACCTCAAGCAGGTTGTTGCCGAACTCCGGAAGGTGATCTGGCCCAACCGCAAGCAGATGGTCAGCTACACCACGGTGGTGCTGGTCTTCCTGGCGTTCATGGTTGCGCTGATTTCCGGCACCGATTTCGGCCTGGCGCGACTGGTGTCGCTGGTGTTCGGCACCTGACGTGAATTTAGAGAGGACTGACAACGTGACCACGTTCGACGGCGACGAGCAGACACTCGCCGACGAGACCGTTGACGTCGAGGCTGTCGAGTCGCAGGCAGACGACGAAGCGGTCGACGAGACAGTTGACCAGACCGAACCGGCACCTGCCGCTGACGAGGCCCCGGCTGAGGACGCGTCGGCCGACGAGGCCCCCGCTGAGGATGCGTCCGCCGAGGATGCTCCGGCCGAGGACGCTCCGGCCGAGGACGAGGAGGTCGACCCGGCCGTCGCGCTCAAGAAGGAGCTGCGGCTGAAGCCAGGTGACTGGTACGTCATCCACTCCTACGCCGGCTACGAGAACAAGGTGAAAGCCAACCTCGAGACCCGCGTGCAGAACCTCGATGTCGGCGACTACATCTTCCAGGTGGAAGTGCCGACCGAAGAGGTCACCGAGATCAAGAACGGCCAGCGCAAGCAGGTCAACCGCAAGGTGTTGCCGGGCTACATCCTGGTGCGCATGGAACTCAACGACGAGTCGTGGGGCGCGGTGCGCAACACCCCGGGCGTCACGGGCTTCGTCGGCGCCACCTCACGTCCGTCGCCGCTGTCGCTGGACGACGTGGTGAAGTTCCTGCTGCCCCAGGGCGCCGCCAAGAAGGCAGGCAAGGCGGCTTCCACCGCGGCTGCCGCCTCCACCGAGGCCAGCCTGGAACGTCCGGAGATCCTGGTCGACTTCGAGGTCGGCGAATCCGTCACCGTCATGGACGGACCGTTCGCGACGTTGCCCGCCTCGATCAGCGAGGTCAACGCCGAACAACAGAAGCTCAAGGTGCTGGTGTCCATCTTCGGCCGCGAAACACCTGTCGAACTGACCTTCAATCAGGTCTCCAAGATCTAACCGGCAACCCGGGATGGCCGGGTTAAGCCACTAGAAAGGAAACACCACTCGCATGGCCCCGAAGAAGAAAGTCGTCGGGCTGATCAAGCTCCAGATCCAGGCCGGGCAGGCCAACCCCGCCCCGCCGGTGGGTCCCGCGCTCGGCCAGCACGGCGTGAACATCATGGAGTTCTGCAAGGCGTACAACGCCGCGACGGAAAGCCAGCGCGGCAACGTCATCCCCGTGGAGATCAGTGTCTACGAGGACCGCAGCTTCACCTTCGCGCTGAAGACCCCGCCTGCCGCCAAGCTGCTGCTCAAGGCCGCTGGCGTGCCGAAGGGCTCCGGTGAGCCGCACACCAACAAGGTCGCCAAGGTGACCTGGGATCAGGTGCGTGAGATCGCCGAGACCAAGAAAGCCGACCTCAACGCCAACGACATCGACGCCGCGTCGAAGATCATCGCCGGCACTGCCCGGTCGATGGGCATCACCGTCGAATAGCGAAGCGAACAACCCGGAACGCGTGGCAGGGCTGGCATCGGCCTGAAGGACCACGGCTCCAACAACACGATTGGAATATCAATGAGCAAGAACAGCAAGGCATACCGCGAAGCCGCAGAGAAGATCGACCAGGACCGGCTCTACACGCCGCTGGAGGCCACCAAGCTGGCCAAGGAGACGTCGTCGAAGAAGCAGGACGCCACTGTCGAGGTAGCCATCCGCCTCGGCGTGGATCCGCGTAAGGCCGATCAGATGGTCCGCGGCACCGTCAACCTGCCGCACGGCACCGGCAAGACCGTCCGCGTCGCGGTGTTCGCGGTGGGCGACAAGGCCGAGGCCGCCGTCGCCGCGGGCGCCGATGTGGTCGGCAGCGACGATCTGATCGAAAAGATCCAGGGCGGCTTCCTGGACTTCGACGCCGCGATCGCCACCCCGGACCAGATGGCCAAGGTCGGCCGCATCGCCCGCGTGCTGGGCCCGCGTGGTCTGATGCCGAACCCGAAGACCGGCACCGTCACCCCCGACGTCGCCAAGGCCGTCTCCGACATCAAGGGCGGCAAGATCAACTTCCGCGTCGACAAGCAGGCCAACCTGCACTTCATCATCGGCAAGGCGTCGTTCGACGACTCCAAGCTGGCCGAGAACTACGGCGCCGCACTCGATGAGGTGCTGCGCGCCAAGCCGTCGTCGTCGAAGGGCCGTTACCTGAAGAAGGTGACCGTCTCGACGACCACCGGCCCGGGCATCCCGGTTGATCCCTCGGTCACGCGTAACTTCACCGAGGCGTAATTTTCTCTGCGCGAGCAGACACTTATGTCCCCGCACGCTCGGCGTGTCGGGGACATAAGTGTCTGCTCGCCGGGTTCAACCGCGATGTTCAACCGCCGCATTCGGCGATACGGCGACGCAGGAACGCCGCGGCCGGCTCGGAAAGTCCGGGGCCGTTGTGCTCCAGGGCATTCCGGTACCAGGGCAGGGCCGCCGCAGACTGACCGGACCGCCGCAGCAGATCCGCCCGGATCGTAGCCACGACGTTCGAGCGGGACAGCCTGCTGTCGTCGGCCACCGCGTCGAGGGCGGCCAGTCCGGCGCCGAAGCCATCGCGGAACCCGACGGCAAGCGCCCGATTGACGCGTACCACCGGCGAATCCGTGAGTTCGGCGAGCCGGTCGTAGGCCCGGCAGATCGTGGCCCAATCGGTTTGCTCCCAACCGGGGGCGGTGGCGTGCACTGCCGCGATCACCGCCTGCGGCAGGTACTGCCCGGGTGCCCCTTCGGCGCGGCGCAGGCAGTCCAGGCCGCGGGCGATACGGCCGCGGTCCCAGCGGCGGCGGTCCTGTTCGTCCAGCGGCACCAGTGCGCCATCGGCGTCGACGCGGGTACGCCGCCGCGAGTCGTGCAGAAGCACCAGCGCCGCCAGCGCATGTGCATCCCGCTCGTCGGGCATCAGCGAACACAACTCCCCGGCGAGCCGCACGCCTTCGTCGCACAGTTCGTCGCGGATGGCCGACGGGCCGGCGGTAGCCCAGTAGCCCTCGGTGAACACCGAATAGATGCAGCTCAGTACGTGCGGTGTGCGCTCGGGGAGCAGCTCGGCCGGAGGCACGCGCAACGGGATGTTTGCTTTACGAATCTTGTTCTTGGCCCTGGTTATTCGTTGACCGAGGGCACTCTCTGACTGCAGCAGCGCCCGGGCGATCTCGGTGACGGTGAGCCCCGAGATCAGCCGCAGGGTCAGGGCGAGCTGCGATGCGGGGTCCAGCGCCGGGTGGGCGCAGGTGAACATCATGCGCAGCTCGTCGTCACGCACCGGATGCAGTTCGCCGCCGCCCGATGTGCCCACCTGCTCGTACACGGCAGCGAGTTCCTTTCCGGGACGCGCAGATTCACGCCGCAGCCGGTCCAGTGCCCGGTTGCGGGCCACCGTGGTCAGCCACGCACCCGGGTTGGCGGGAACGCCTTCTGACGGCCACAGGTTCAGCGCCTGCGCACAGGCCTCCTGGACAGCGTCCTCGGCGACGGACAGGTCACCCGACCAACGGGCGAGCGCCGCCACCGCCGGACCCCATTCGCGCCGAAAGACGCTGTCCAACTGGGCCATTGAGCGACTAGAGGCCCGCGACGCCCGACAACTGGCGGACCTCGATGGCGGACGCCGGAATCATCGCCGCCAGCTTGACCGCCTCGTCGCGATCGGAGGCCCGCAACACGTAGAAGCCGTTGGCCACCTCGGCGCCTTCGACATACGGGCCATCGGTCAGCGTCACCTTCCCGTCGCGCACCTGCACGGTGGTCGCGGTCGACGGTGGATGCAGCGGGGCGCCCGCCAAAGTTTTGTCGCCAATGGTTTTGGCGAGTTCGACGTGCAGGCCCGCCTGCTGATTCCAGTCGTCGGTTCCCGGTGTGTGGACGTCCTCCGGTCGCTCGAGCAGCAGTGCCAGCCAATCGTTGCCGAGCGGCTGCTCGGGCGCCTGCCAGTGCACGATGGGCCAGACCTCCACCGCGCCGTACTTCGCCGCGGGGATATCACGGGCCAGCGCGATGGTCTCGTCGAGATTGTCAGCCTCGAACACGTAGTAGCCAGCGGCCACTTCGGCGCCTTCGGCGAACGGACCGTCGGTGATCGTCGGATTGTCCGGACCGCCGGAGATGCGGACCGCACCCGCCGCCGGGCTCAGCGCATCACCCGCGCGAATCGCCGACGCCGCCTTGGCGTGGAACGCCAGGTAGGCCGCCAACTCCTCAGCGCCCTGTTCAGCGGTGAGTGCGTTCTCTCGGTTGATCAGTAGCGCGAAGTAGTACATCGTCGTCTCCTGAGTGTCAGCGAGTGAGGACCCTCTGTCCCACTCTCTACCCATCCGACGAATGACGGTGCCGCGATCCGACAGGTCGCGCGAAATTACTTCTGCAACGTGAACTGGTGCACGCTGATGTAACCCTCGCGGAAGTACCGCTGGCAGCCGTTGAGGTACTTGTCGTAGCGGTCGTAGACCACCTGCCCCTGGAGCGCGATGGCCTCTTCCTTGTGCGCCTCAAGTGCGTCGGCCCAGGTCTTCAGGGTCTTGACGTAGTGCGGTCCGATCTCCTGCACCCTGGCCACCTCGAAGCCGGCCTCGGCCGCCTTCTCCTCGACCATCGGTTCCGAGGGCAGCCGGCCGCCGGGGAAGATCTCGGTCATGATGAATCTGGCGAACCGGGCGTTCTCGAATGTCATTGGCAGGCCGAGTTCTTTGGCCCGACGCAAATCAAAACCGGTAATGGTGTGCAGCAGCATTTTGCCGTCGTCGGGCAATGCGTTGTAGGCCGTTTCGAAAAATGCGGGATAGCGCTCGAAACCGAAATGTTCGAAGGCGCCGATCGACACGATGCGATCCACTTTGTCGTCGAACTCTTCCCAACCCTGCAGCCGCACCTCGACGGTGCGCTCGGTGGGAATCTTGGCCAGCTTGTCGATGGCGTACTCACGCTGCTCGCCGGAAAGTGTCAGGCCGATGACGTTGACGTCGTACTTTTCGATCGCGCGCGCCATGCCGCCGCCCCAGCCGCAACCGATGTCGAGCAGCGTCATGCCCGGCTGCAGATCGAGCTTGCCGAGGGCCAGGTCGAATTTCGCGATTTGTGCCTCGTCGCCGGTCATGTCTTCGCGTTCGAAGTAACCGCATGTGTAGCCCATTGTCGGGCCGAGGAACAGTTCGTAGAATTCGTTCGAAATGTCGTAGATCGACTGCAGTTCTTCATATTTCGGCGTCAGGTTAGACATGTTCGAATTGCTCCAAGCCTGTTAGAGTTCTCCCCGCGCTTGGCAGCCTACAGCAGGTCGGAGCTCCTTTGCCCCGAACCCGCTGGCGGGTGCGTACGGCAAACTCATGCCGGTCTACCGAACGCCCCGGGGGCCGTCGGGCCTGCGATGACGCCGGGGCGGGCGCGGCGGTAGCGAAACGTGGATCGACGGTTACCTGGTGAGGGTGAACTGGTTGACGTCGATATAGCCGACCCTGAAGGCCTTCGCGCAGCCGGTGAGATAGTGCTGGTAACGGTTATAGACCTCTTCGGACTGGATCGCGATGGCCTCGTCGCGATGTGCGGCCAGGGCGGCTGCCCACAGGTCCAGTGTCCGGGCGTAGTGCGGCTGCAGCGATTGCCGCCGGCTCAGGGTGAACCCCGCCGCGGCCGAATGCTCCTCGACCTTCTCGATCGACGGCAGCCGGCCGCCCGGGAAGATCTCGGTGACCATGAACTTGATGAACCGCGCGAACTCGAACGACAACGGCATCCCGCGCTCGATCATCTGCTGCGGTAACAGCCCGGTGATGCTGTGCAGCAGCATCACGCCGTCGGCCGGTAAGGCGTCATGGGCGAACCGGAAGAAGTCGTCGTAGCGTTCATGGCCGAAGTGCTCGAACGCGCCGATCGAGACGATGCGGTCCACGGGCTCGTCGAACTGCTCCCAGCCGGCCAGCACCACCCGCTTCTTCCTGGGGCTGTCCGAGCGGGCGAACAGCTGCTCCACGTGCGCATGTTGATTACGGCTGAGGGTCAAGCCGACGACGTTGACGTCGTAACGGTCCAGTGCCCGCATCATCGTGGCGCCCCAGCCGCATCCGACGTCGAGAAGCGTCATACCCGGCCGCAATCCCAACTTGCCGAGCGACAGATCGATCTTGGCGATCTGCGCCTCTTCGAGCGTCATGTCATCGCGTTCGAAGTAGGCGCAGCTGTAGGTCCTGGTCGGATCCAGGAACAAGGCGAAGAAGTCGTCTGACAGGTCGTAATGAGCCTGAACGTCTTCGAAGTGCGGTTGAAGGTTTTGCGGCGGTTTGACCATGCGTCTTCCTCTCCAGCCGACGGGAGAGCCGCACAGGCTGCCAAACGGTTCCTGCATGGCCCCCAGCATGCTGTTGCACAGCGTAGACCGCGATTCTGTAGCTACCGAGGCTGCGGCGAGCGGCGAATTTCGTACGCGTGCGTCAATGTTGCACAGTCACATACTTATCCGTTGCTGGCGAAGTTGGTCTTCAGCTCGCCCACGACCTCATCCCACACAGGTTCCGGTAGCTCATGGCCCATGCCGTCGATGAGTACCAGTCGCGCGCCGGCGATGGCCCGTGCCACCGCGCGTCCCCCACACGGCCGCATCAACCGGTCGGCCCGACCGTGGATGACCACCGTCGGCGCGGTGATCCGCCGGTCATGGGGCAACAGGCTGCCGCTGCCCAGGATGGCCCCGAAATGCCGTGCGATGCCCGCCGGATAGTAGGCGCGGTCGTAGAGTTCGGCTGCCTCGGCGCGGATGCGTTCCTCGGGCGCCGGGTAAGCGGGGCTTCCGTTGATCTTGTTGACGCGAACGGCGTTGTCGAGGATGACATCTCGCGATGAACCTGCCGGCGGACCGTTGATCACCGACAAGAGTTGTCTGATCCCGGGCGGTGGCAGGAACGGCTGATTGTTGCTGGAGAAGATCACCGCGAGGGTCTTGGTGCGCTGTGGGTACTGCGATGCGAACACCTGGGCGATCATCCCGCCCATCGACCCGCCGACAATGTGCGCGGTCTCGATGGACAGGTGATCCAGCAGCGCCGCTGCGTCGTCGGCGACGTCTTCCAGGGTGTACACCGAGGGGCTGCGCAGCCCGAAGAACGAGCGCACCAGCCGGATCGGCAGCGGAGTATCGACGCGGGCGCCGTGCATCTTGGTGGACAGGCCGACGTCGCGGTTGTCGTACCGGATCACCCGCAGGCCCTGGTCGACCAGCTTCTCGCAGAAACCCTTGCGCCACATCAACAATTGGGCGCCGAGGCCCATGATCAGCAGCACCGCCGGATCGTTGGGGTCGCCCATGTCCTCGTAGTAGATGTCGATGGGGTTGTCGGCATCGCCGGCCCGGGCGGTACCCGTCCGAATCTCCATCTACGCGTCGGCCCCGTTGGCGTCGACCTTGCGCTCGCGGCTGACTTCGACCATGAAGTTGGCGAAGTAGCCGGTGAGCTGCGGGTCGTTCATCATCTGCCACTTCGGGGCCAGCAGCTTCATGTACCGCTCGACGTAGAGGAATTGTTTGCCGATCAGGACGAGTTCGCGAGGCAGCTTGACGTCGTAGGCGTCGGCGAGGGCCGAGAGCTGCTTTCCGATTTCCGCGTATGACATATCGCCCAGCGACTTCATCGTCAGCGGGGTGGCAAATGCCTCCAGATCCTTGGCGGCCTCACCCTCGGGTTTCACGGTCCCCACGGCCCCCATCATCACCACGATCTTGCCCGCGGCGGCATGGTCCTTCTTGACCAGCAGGGCATAGACGAGTTCGCGCAACAACCAGCGGGTTCTGGGGTCTATCCGGCCCATGATGCCGAAGTCGAAGAACACGATCTTGCCGTCGGCGTCGACGTACAGATTGCCGGCGTGGAGGTCGCCGTGGAACAACCCGTGACGCAAACCGCCCTCGAAGACGCTGAACAGCAGGGCCTTCACCAGTTCGGTGCCGTCGAAGCCGGCTTTGCGGATGGCGGCCACGTCATCGATGCGGACCCCCGATACCCGCTCCATGGTCAGCACGCGCTGGCTGGTCAGATCCCAGTACACCTGCGGCACCCGGATGTTCTCGCCGAGCGGCGAGGAGTGCATGTGTGACACCCAGGCGTCCATCGACTGCGCTTCGAGGCGGAAGTCGAGTTCCTCGGCCAGGTTGTCGGCGAAGTCGGCAACCACATCCTGTGCGGACAGCCGCCGGCCCAGCTTGGCGAGCTCGACGAGCTGCGCGCCGCGCTTGAGAATTTGCAGGTCGGCGGCGACCCGGCGGCGGATGCCGGGACGCTGGATCTTGACCACCACCTCTTCGCCGCTGTGCAGGGTCGCGTAGTGCACCTGGGCGATCGAGGCCGACGCGAACGGTTTATCGTCAAATGAGGCGAACAGCGTGTGGGGATCGTCGCCGAGCTCCTCGCGGAGCAGCTTCTGCACCTCGGCGCCGTCGGCGGGAGGGACCCGGTCGAGCAGGCTGCGGAACTCGCGGCTCAGGGGCTCGCCGAAGGCACCCGGGCTGGACGCGATGATCTGACCGAATTTGACGTAGGTGGGGCCCAGATCGGAGAACGTCTTGGGCACCTGCTTGACGATCTTCTGCTGCAGAGAGCCGCCACCCATCAGATTGGTGACGACGCGGACGCCGGTCCGGGTTATCTGCCACCCCGTCGCGCCGATACGCGCAGCCTCGACGGGCAGGGGAACCCGGTCCAACCTGGCCACCTCACGGTGCTTGGTCTTCGGCGGCGTAGTACTCATAACTGCACAGTGTCTCAAAACCCGCGGTACCGCAAAAAAATACGTGGCGGGCGTCACACACCGGCGAAGTTGCGTTCGATCTCGTCACGGCTGAGCACCTCGTCACTGCCCAGCACGTAGGTCGGCTCGGTGTGCGCCACGGTGGTGCCGCCCGCGACCCGTTTCTGCGCCGCCCGGAACTCCGGCGCGGCTCCTGCGGCGGAGTGCAGACCGTTGATGATCGACCAGACGATGGCGCGGCGCCCCGCCCGCTCGATGGGGTTGGGGTTGGTGTGCCCGATCAGTTGCTTGGCCCATTTCGGCATGGTGTCGCGGATGGCCCAGTCCACCGCGCTCTGCGGCATCCCCAGGTTGGAGCCGGTGGCCATGGCCGCGCCGTGGGTGAGGGCAAGTTTCGGCAGGTAGGAGCGCAGACACTCCAGAGTGTCGGCTTTGGTGGCCGGCAGATCGGTGCCGCCGAGTGCGTGTCCGACGCGCACGAACTCGCCGTAGTAGCGGTCAAGTTTCTTACCGCGCAACGGGTTCGGATGATAGATCTCGTGGGCGGTGGCCAGCCCCCACACCACGGTGGCGTAATTCCAGCGCAGCCAGTCCGGGTCGTCGGCGTCGTAGACCGCACCGTCGGGGCGGGTGCCCTTGATGGTGTGGTGCATCGCGCGAACCATCTTCGCCATCCGTTCGGCGGTCTCGGTGTTGCCGTAGGCGGTCCCGATGAAGAAGGCGATGGAATGCCCGAGTCGCACGGCCGCGCCCTTGGGATCGATGACCGGTATGCCGTTGCCATCTGGGTCCCGCTTGACCAGCCGGGAGTGGTGCATGCCCATCCAGTAGATCGACGGGTCGAGGCGTTCCAGGTAGGCCGCGCACTGCAGGCCGAAGATCAGGGCCTCGGTGTGGGAGTGGACGTGCCAGACCGCACTGCCCGGCCCGAACCAGCCGGGGTCGCCGGCAGGCCCGGCGAACTCCATGCCGCGGAAGTAGTGCTGCCGGATGTCCTGATCGAACTTTCGTTGCAGCGTCTGCTCGAGGATTTGGTGCGGCAGGTCCACGCCGGGTTCCCCTTTCTGGTTACAGGTGTAGCCAGAATACATTTTGGTTACAGCCGTGACCAGACTTAGGCTGAGGTCGTGTCCACCCCGCCGTCCACTCCGACCCGATGGGCAGGCGTGTCGCTCGACGACCGGCGCGCAGAACGCCGCGGAATCCTCGTCGACGCCGCGTTCGCCCTGTTCGGTTCCGGTGGCGAGGCCGCGCTGTCGGTGCGATCGATATGCCGCGAATGTGGCCTGAACACGCGGTACTTCTACGAGAGCTTCGCCGACACCGATGACCTGCTCGGTGCGGTTTACGACGAGGTCAGTGGTCTGCTGGCGACCGATGTCGAGGCTGCGATGACGGCCGCGGGGGAGTCGGTGACCGCGCGTACCCGGGCGGGCATCGCCGCGGTGCTGGGCTTCAGCTCGGCCGACCCCCGCCGCGGCCGGGTGCTGTTCACCGATGCGCGGGCCAACCCGGTGCTGGCCGCGCGGCGCGCAGCCACCCAGGACCTGCTGCGGGAGGCGGTCCTCAACGAGGGGGGCCGGCTCAACCCCGGCTCGGATCCCGTCGCCGCCCAGGTCGGCGCCGCGATGTATACCGGCGCCATGGCCGAGCTGGCCCAGCAATGGCTGGCAGGCAACCTGGGCGACGACCTGGACGTGGTGGTTGATTACGCGCTGCGACTGGTGCTGGGTCGTTAAGCCGTCGCCTGCGCCCGCCACGGCTTGATCCAGTCGGTCTCCGGCCACCCTTCGATGCCGGCCATCAACTCGTACATCGTTGCGCCGTCGATGGATTCGCGGATGATGTCGGCGTGCCCGGCGTGCCGGGCAAGTTCCTCGACCAGATGCATCGCGCCCCACCGCACCGACCAGTTGTCGATGTCCTTGGGGAACCACGGGACGTCGTGCGGCACCGGGACCGGCGCGGCCAGATCCGCTTCGGCAAACGCCCGCAGCGTGTCGGCGTTCTGCGCCTTCAGTGCGGCGAGCAGTTGGTCGAGGGTCTCGTCGTCGCGCATCAGGTACTGGTCGGCGTACTCGGCCATGACCTCTTCCATCGGGCGGGGATCCGGCGGTGGGAAATCGGGTGCCGAGGTGACCCGGTTCACCCAGCCGCGCTGCACCCCGGTGGCGTGCTTGATCAGGCCGCCGATCGACAGCGCGCTCACCGACGGCGTCGCACGGGCCTGCTCGTCGGAGAGCCCGTAGCTGACCGCGAAGAACGCGTTCTGCTGAAAGGCGAGGAAGTTGAGCAGGGTCTGGCGTTCGTCGGCGGCGGGCGGGGGCATTCCGGGCATCGTTCAGTTCTCCTCGGTGTTGTGGGTGTGTGCGTAAAGATCTCGGATGCAGGCTATTTCGGCGCCGTGATGAATGACCTCCCGGTTGATGTGCAGGACCAGTTCGGCCATCGGATGCTCGGCCCACGGACCCTCGGCCGGGCCGACCGGGCGGTCCAGATCATCCTCGCTCAGCGCCCTGGCGCCGTCGATCCAATTTCGGTATGCGTCGTCGAGTTGGCCCAACGCGGTCGCGGCATCGGTGGCGTAGGGCCAGGACTGGTAGTCCGCCGGCGGTCCGCCGAAATGTGAATGGTTGCGCATCGCGAACACCCCGACGATGACGTGGGCCAGCCGCCAGGCAATGGTCGTGAAGGGTTCGGGATCCGGCGGCGGGTAGCTGAAGTCGATGCCGCCGTCGGGATGCACGGTCCAGCAGCCCGGCACCGGCGCCCAGAAGTACTCATCGTCGGTGAGGCCGTCGAGTCGCGGGCGTAACTGGTGCGTCCAGTGGAAATCCAACTGGTCGGTCAGTAGTTCGATTCGCATGCCCCCACCCTGACAGCCATATAGGACAGTTTTGGTCCTAAGACTGCGGCAGACTGGGTTCGTGTCGGAAACCACGAGCCGGGTGCTGCAGTTGCTCGGCCTGCTGCAGTCGCGTCGGGCCTGGTCCGGGGCCGAACTGGCGCAGCGACTCGGCGTGACCGGCCGCAGCGTCCGCCGCGACGTCGAGCGGCTGCGCGAGCTCGGCTATCCGGTGCACGCCAGCAAGGGCCATGGCGGCGGGTACCAACTCGGCGCCGGAGCCGCGTTGCCCCCTCTGCTGCTGGACCCGGACGAGGCCGTCGCGATGGCCGTGTGCCTGCGCCTGGCGGCAGGCGGCAGCGTGGCCGGCGTCGGTGAATCGGCGTTGCGGGCCCTGTCCAAACTCGATCAGGTCATGCCGGCCCGGCTGCGCTCGCAGGTTTCCGCGGTGCACGACGCGACCGTGACGCTGGCGCCCAACGCGTCGGACACCCCGGTGGAACCCGACGTGCTGATGACCCTGGCCCGGGCCTGCCGGGACCACGAACACGTCAGCGCCGGTTACACCGACATCCGCGGCAACAACACGCAACGGCGCCTCGAGCCCTACCAGCTGGTGACCACGGGCAGGCGCTGGTATCTGATGGCCTACGACCGGGACCGCAGCGACTGGCGCACCCTGCGACTGGACCGGATGGCCGACGTGCGGGCCCTCGGCAGCACCTTCGTGGCCCGCGAGGCGCCCGATGCGGCCACTTATGTCCGGCGTGCGATCAGTGCGTCGCCATACCGCTATGTGGCCCGCGTGCGTTACTTTGCGCCGCAAGAGGTTGTGGCGCAAGTGTTTCCACCTACTTCGGCCACCGTGGAGGCCGACGGGCCGGATGCCTGCATTGTCACCGCCGGCGCCGACGATCCCGAACGCATGGTGCTGCACTTCGCCACCGTCGGCCACGCCTTCGAGGTGCTCGACCCGCCGGAGGTCCGCGCGGCCGTTCACACCGTCGCCGAGCGCCTGCGCCTGGCCTCCCCCGGCCGAGCAGACACCTAGGTACCGCAAATCGTGCCGCGACGGGTACCGCAGCGTCTGCTCGCGGGGAAAGTTCGCGGGGGAAAGTTCGCGGGGGAAAGTCAGGTGATGCCGAGCCGGTCGGTGAGCATCAGGAAGGCCGCCGCGAAATCGTTGTCGGCGGTGGCGGCGCGGACCACATTCCAGTCGACCTGCTCGCGCACCGCGCGGGCGGCAGGGAGCAGGGCGGCGAAATCGCAGTGGTGTTCGTTGAGCGAATTCAGTTTCTCCACCACGACCGCGGTGGGCGGCAGCACCGGCATCCGGATGGCCAGCACATCGAGCACGTCGGCCTGCCGCAACGCCGCACCGTCCACCGGCACACCGTTGAGTTGATAGAGCACATCCACCACGACGTCGTCACCGGCGTAGGCCTTGAACAGCCAGTCCTCGGGGGTCCGGATGATCCGGAACCCGGCCTTCTGCAGCGTCACCGCCGCCGCATCGGCATCGGGCTCGGTGACGACGAAATCCACATCGTGCACGGGTTCCGGGCCGCCATAAGCCCAGAGCGCGTAACTGCCCGCCAACGCGAAGTCCGGTCCATGCGCCTTGAGCGCGGAAGCAGCGCGTTTGAGCGCCTCCCGCAGTTCCTCATTTCGAGCGAGCATGTGCCATCCCGGTGTCAAAGGGCAGTCCCTATGGGTACCAAGTACCCATGCGGGTAGCCACCTTCAACATTCTGCACGGGCGAAGCGTTCGGGAAGGCGATGTCGACCTGGGCAGGATCGCTGCCGCGGTCGCCGAACTCGACGCGGACATCCTTGCGCTGCAGGAAGTCGACCTCGACCAGCCGCGGTCGGGCAAGGCCGACCTGACCGCCGTGGCCGCCGACGCCATGCACGCGGTCGAGCACCGCTTCGTCGCCGCGATCTCGGGCACACCGGGGGCGACGTGGATGGCAGCCACCGGCCGCGAGCAACCGGGCACCGCCGCCTACGGCATCGCGCTGCTGTCGCGCTTCCCCGTCGAGAACTGGCAGGTGCTGCGGCTGCCGCGGATACCGGTGAGATTCCCGATGTACCTGCCCGCCGTGCACGGGGTCCGGATGGTGCACGAGGAACCGCGCGCCGCCGTAGTCGCCCGGATGGACACCCCGCTGGGAACGCTGACCGTGGCCAACACCCACCTGTCCTTCGTGCCCGGCTGGAACCGGGTGCAGCTGCGCCACCTGGTCCGCGATCTGCGCGGCTTCCCGGGGCCGCGGCTGCTCATGGGCGACCTCAACATGGGTCCGGGGCGACCGACGCGGTGGCGTGCGCTCGGGTCGGCGCCGACCTTCCCCGCCGACGACCCGGACCGCCAGCTCGACCACATCCTGACCGACGACAACGCCCTGCGAATGACGACGTGCGCCGCTCCGCTGCTGCCCATTTCCGATCATCGCGCGCTTGTCGCGGACATTTCAGGGCCCTGACGCCGTAGGGTTTCTGGGGTGCACGTCACGTCAGCGGAGACGACGGAGCTGTTCGCCGGACCGGCCGATGCGCCCCGGCAACTGGTCCGGGTGACCTACACCGGTGGTGTGCCGGGCAGTTCGGTGCGGGTGCACGGCGACGGCCTGTCCGGTGCGGCGCCCGTGCCGCCGGGCGACGGTGTGCTGGAGGTGCCCGTCGTCGTCGAACGTCCGGTACCCGGTGAGGTGCGGCGAGCGCAGGTCGGCGACATCGCATTCGAGTTCACCGTCGCCGAACCCGGCTGGACCATGTACCTGATCAGCCACTTCCACTACGACCCGGTGTGGTGGAACACCCAGGCCGCCTACACCAGTGTGTGGACCGAGGACCCGCCCGGACAGTGCAGACAGACGCACAGCTTCGACCTGGTGCACGCCCACCTCGAAATGGCCCGCCGGGAGCCGGAATACAAGTTTGTGCTGGCCGAGGTGGACTATCTCAAACCACACTGGGACGCACACCCCGAGGACCGTGCCGACCTGCGCCGGTTCATCGCCGACGGCCGGGTCGAGATCATGGGCGGCACCTACAACGAGCCCAACACCAACCTCACCAGTCCGGAGACGGCGATCCGGAATTTCGTCCACGGCATGGGCTTCCAGCGCGAGGTGCTCGGGGCCGAGCCGGCGACCGCATGGCAGCTCGACGTGTTCGGGCACGACCCGCAATTTCCTGGCATGGCTGCCGATGCCGGCCTGACCTCCAGCTCATGGGCGCGCGGTCCACATCACCAGTGGGGGCCGATGCAGAATGACGGCGACCCCGAACGTATGCAGTTTGCCAGTGAATTCGAGTGGATTGCGCCGTCGGGCCGCGGGCTGCTCACCCACTACATGCCCGCGCATTACTCGGCAGGGTGGTGGATGGACTCGTCGGCGTCGCTGGCCGAGGCCGAAGAGTCCACCTACGCGCTGTTCACCAAACTCAAGCGCGTGGCATTGACCCGCAATGTGCTGCTACCGGTCGGTACCGACTACACCCCGCCGAACAAGTGGGTCACCCAGATTCACCGGGACTGGAATTCGCGCTATGTCTGGCCCAGGTTCGTGTGCGCCCTGCCCAGCGAGTTCTTCTCCGCGGTGCGCACCGAACTCGATGAGCGTGGCATCACACCGTCACCGCAGACCCGGGACATGAATCCGATCTACACCGGCAAGGATGTCTCCTACATCGACACCAAACAGGCCAACCGCGCCGCCGAGGACGCTGTGCTCGACGCCGAGCGGTTCGCGGTGTTCGCCGGCCTGCTCGGCGGGGCCAGTTACCCGCAGGCGGCGTTGGCCAAGGCGTGGGTGCAATTGGCATACGGCGCCCACCACGACGCCATCACCGGCTCGGAATCCGACCAGGTCTACCTCGACCTGCTGACCGGATGGCGCGACGCGTGGGAACTCGGAACCACCGCCCGCGACAACGCGCTGGCGGTGTTGTCCGAAGCTGTCGACGGTTCCATCGTGGTGTGGAACACCGTGGCGCACAACCGTACCGACATCGTGACCGTGCACCTTGAGGAGCCGTTCACCGGTGCGGTACTGGCTGCCGACGGGGCCGAGGTGCCTGCACTGGTCGCCGATGACGGCAGGACGGTGAGCTGGCTGGCGCGTGACGTGCCGTCACTGGGCTGGCGTGCGTACCAGCTTGCCGCGGGCGCCGCGTCGGGATGGGAACCGATGGGCGGCACCGGTATTGCCAACGAGCGCTACCGGGTGGAGGTGGATCCCGACCGCGGTGGCGCGGTCAGTTCGCTGATGCGCGACGGTCGTGAACTCATCGCCGGGGGTGCCCTCGGCAATGAACTGGCCGTCTATGACGAGTATCCGGCGCACCCGGAATCCGGTGAGGGCCCGTGGCACCTGCTGCCCAAGGGGCCGGTGGTGTGCTCCTCAGCAGTACCGGCCGACGATATCGCGTGCTACCGAAGCGCATTGGGTCAGCGGGTGGTGGTGCGCGGCCGGATCGAAGGGCTGCTGCGCTACACCCAGCACATCACCCTGTGGGCAGGCCTGGACCGGGTCGACTGCCGCACCGTCATCGACGAATTCGTCGGGGAGGACCGGTTGTTGCGGCTGCGCTGGCCCTGCCCGGTGCCGGGGGCACTGCCCGTGAGTGAGGTCGGCGATGCGGTCATCGGCCGTGGCTTCGGGTTGCTGCACACCGACGGCGCCCGCGATGCCGTGGATGCCGCGCAACATCCGTGGACACTGGACAATCCGGCTTACGGCTGGTTCGGATTGTCCTCGGCCACCCGGATCCGCATCGGAGACGACGCGGTGCGGGCGGTATCGGTGGCCGAGGTGATCACCGCCGACACCGCCGCCTCCCGCGACCTGATGGTGGCACTGGTGCGAGCCGGTGTGACCGCCACCTGCAGCAGCGACGACCGGCCCCGCTACGGCGATCTCACCGTGGATTCCAACCTGCCCGATACCCGTTTCGCGGTCGGCGGTCCTGACGAGAACTATTTCACCGCAGCAGTTCTCGCAGCAGCAGACATCGCCTACACCGACGAACTCAAGCGTCAGCTCGACCGGACCGGCTCGGCGCGGGTGTGGGTACCCGCCACCGCACCGCTGGCTCAGCAGTGGATTCCCGGCGCCGATCTTCGCGGTGTCCGGGACCTCCCGGTGCTCATCCTGGTTGGCGGGCTGGGCGCCGTGGTCGACGAGTTGGGTGCCGCCGAGATCGTCGTCGACCAACAGGTGCCCGCCGCCACGGAACCGTTCGAACCGCGCACGGTGGCGGTGCTCAACCGTGGGGTGCCCAGCTTCGCCGTCGACCCCGACGGCACCCTGCACACCTCCCTCATGCGGTCCTGCACCGGTTGGCCGTCGGGCACCTGGATCGACCCGCCGCGGCGTACCGCACCGGACGGCTCCAACTTCCAGCTGCAGCACTGGACGCACACCTTCGATTACGCGCTGGTGGCCGGCGACGGTGACTGGCGGGACGTGGGTGTCGCGGCCCGAAGTGCCGAGTTCAGTCGACCGCTGCTCGGCATTGCGGCCAACGCCTCCCAAGGCGGAGGGCTGCCGTCGTGGGGTTCCCTGCTGGAAATCGAGCCGGCGGGCACCGTGCAACTCGGCGCGTTGAAGGCTGCGGGCAATCCGTTGGCCTCCGGGAGCGCGCGCGGTGTCGACCCGAACGACGGCATCACGGTGCGACTGGTGGAAATGGCGGGCAGGACAACAGAGGTGACGATCCGGTCGGGACTTCGGGCGGTCTCAGCCGCGGCGCACCTCAACGTGCTCGAGGAGGCGGGCCCGCGGCCGGTGGAATCCGATCGGCTCACCCTGCACGGGTATGAGATCGCCACGCTGGCGACGCGACTCAACCTGCCGCCGGTGCTGCGTGCCGATCATCGGGAGCTGGCCCCCGAGGCCGAGGCCGCCCAACCGCTCTACGCCCGGTACTGGCTGCACAATCGCGGCCCCGCACCGTTGGGCGGCCTCCCCGCTGTCGCGTATGTGCACCCGGAAAGCTTTGCCGCAGAACCGGTCTCACAGGTCGTGGTGCGGCTCACCGCTGCCAGTGACTGCACCGATGCCGCCCTGCGCGGCCGGGTCAGGCTGATTGTGCCACCCGGCTGGACGGCCGAGCCTGCCGAACTGCCGTTCGTGCTGCCACCGGATGAACATCTGGAAACCGAGGTGACGCTGAGGATCCCGGCCGGCGCCGACCCCGGTGTCTATCCTGTCCGCGCCGAGCTCACCGTCACCGGCGGTGATTGTGCGACGCTGCCGCCATCGTGGCGCCAACCCGTCGAAGACGTCTGTGTGGTCACCGTCGGCGAGCCGGCGGTGGAACTGTTGACGTTGCTTGCCGAACCCGAACCCGTCGATGTCCGAGCCGGTGAAACGGCGCGGTTGTCGATCACCGTGGGCACCGGTGCCCGCAGCGACCTGGCCGCCGAGGCCCACCTCATCAGTCCCTGGGGCACATGGGACTGGATCGGGCCCGCGGCGGTGGGCGTGCACCTGCCTGCAGGCGGGAGCACCCGGATCGAGTTCGACGTTGCCCCACCGGCGTGGGTCGAGCCCGGGCAGTGGTGGGCGCTGATCCGCATCGGCTGTGCCGGCAGGCTGCTCTACTCACCCGCGGTGAAGGTGACGGTGCGATGAGGGTGGCCGCACGGGTTTGCGGGAATCCGGTGCTGGTCAACGAGATTGACCGGCGGGAGACCGAGCTGCGGCAGTCGCGCCTCGCGTCGGCGCTGCCGCGACCCGACACCAGTGAGGGGCGTCAACTGCGCCGCTGGCTGACACAGTTGATCGTCGCTGAACGGGTGGTCGCCGCCGAGGCGGTCGCGCGGGGTCTGCGGGATTCCGATGTCCCCGAGAATGTCCTGCTGCCGGACACTGCGGCACGGTTGGAGATCGGCAGCGTTGCCGCCTCGACACTGGCCGCGCCGTTGGCCCGCGCGGTGTTCGTCGAGGTCACCGCCGGCGTCGACGTGACCGACGACGAGGTCGCCGCCTACCATGCCCGCAACCCGCTGCGTTTCGCGGCGAAATCAGCGGTGGCGCAGCAGGGTTGGCTGGGTGCGCCGGTGGCGCCGACACTGGCCGAGGTCCGCGATCGCATCGCCGCCACATTGCTGGCCGCCGCCCGCCGCCGCGCATTCCGACTGTGGCTGGACGCCCGCTGCGCTGCGCTGGTCGAACTGGCGCCCGGCTACGAGCATCCTGGTGATCCGCGTCAGCCCGACAACACCCACAGGCACTGATGAGCGCTTGCGCGAAGAAGAGATGGCACTGATGAGCGCTTACGCGAAGAAGAGATGGTACTGATGGCACTCACCGTTGCCCTCGACATCGGCGGCACCAAGATCGCCGCGGGCCTCGTGGACCCCGACGGCGCCCTCGTGCACCAGGCCAAGCTCCCGACCCCTGACGGTGACGCCGAATCGGTGTGGGCGGTGGTGGAGCGGTTGCTCACCGAGACGTTGCGGGTGGCCAGTGGCGCTACCGATGGAGTCGGCATCGCCTCGGCCGGGCCGATAGATCTGCCGAGCGGAACGGTCAGCCCCATCAATATCGTCCAGTGGCACCGGTTTCCGATCGTGGAACGCGTTCGGGCTGTCACCGGGCTTCCGGTCCGGCTCGGCGGTGATGGACTGTGCATGGCGCTGGGGGAGCGCTGGCGCGGTGCCGGCCGTGATGCGCAGTTCCTGCTCGGCATGGTGGTGTCCACCGGCGTGGGCGGGGGACTGGTGCTCGACGGTGCACCCTATGACGGGCGCACCGGCAACGCCGGCCATGTCGGCCACGTCGTCGTCGCACCCTTCGACGGCGGGTTGTGCACGTGTGGCGGCCACGGCTGCGTGGAGACGATCGCGTCCGGTCCGCACCTGGCGCAATGGGCGCGCGAGCAGGGCTGGGACGCTCCCGCCGACGCCGACGCCAAGGAACTGGCCGACTCCGCGATCGGCGGTGATCCGGTGGCGCTCAAAGCATTCCAACGGGGCGCGACCGCGGTCGCGGCGATGATCGCCTCGGTGGGCGCGGTGTGTGACCTGGACCTGGTGGTGATCGGCGGTGGGGTGGCGAAGTCCGGTGCGCTGCTGTTTGACCCGCTGCGCTCGGCGCTGCAGTCCTACGCGGGACTGGACTTTCTGCGCACGCTGCGGGTGGTTCCGGCCGAACTCGGCGGGGAAGCCGGCCTGGTCGGTGCGGCGGCCCTCGTGCGGGGCTGACGCTTGGGGGGCCTGCGCTCCATGTGGGTGCGGCCCCATTCGCACAGGGCCTGCAATACCGGCGCCAGCGTCATGCCGTAGTCGGAGATCGAGTAGTGCACGCGCGGCGGCACGGTGCCCGCGTCGTGGCGGTCGATGATGCCGGCGTCCACCAGATCGTGGAGATGGCGGATGAGCATGCGCTCGGTGATGTCGGGGATGCTGCGCCGCAGCTCGGCCGTGCGCATCGGTCCGTCGGCCAACCGCCACAGGATGGTGCCCTTCCAGCGTCCGTCGATGACCGACAGCGTCGCGTCGATCGGGCAGTCGCCGACCTCTTTCTTGGAAACCGCCATGCTCACCCCTCCACCGTGCTGACTAATTTGTCAGTACCTTGTTTTTCGTCAGCATACTGACCAGCCTGGATGGCATGGAAGAAATCGTGCAGATTCTTGCGGTGATCGTCACCGGCCCGCTTCTCGGCGTCGAGTTCGGCGTTGCCGCCTTCACCAACCCGATCCTGCGGCGACTGCCCGACGCTGCCTACTGGCAGGCCCGCGGCACCGGCGCAGGGATTCTCGGAACGGCGATGCCGTTCTGGTACATCGGCGCGGTGGCGCTGCTGATCGCCGCCGCCACGTGGAGCCCGGGGCCGTTGCTCATCACGGCGGTGGTGCTGATGGGCCTGGTCATGTTGTTGTCCGTGACCACGCTGGTACCGATCAACAACCGGGTCGCCGCGGGAATCGGCGGCGACGAGGACCCCGATCAGTTGCATGAGTTGGCCCGACGCTGGGACCGGCTGCACTGGGTGCGGGTGGCGTTGTTGGCTGCGGCGTTTGTGTTGCTGGTGGTTGCCGGCACACTCTGACGCGGTGTCACAGGTGCAGAACGGCAAAGCTGGTCGCGGGCGTTTTGGCTGATCGGTGGGGGATCGGCTACTCTGGTCGGGTTCCACCGAAGACCGTCGGTCACCGAGCAATCGGTTGAAGGTCCCGGACATGTCCGGGCGGCCCACGCAGGAGGACGAGGCTATCTGTTATGTGCGCCCCGACCTGTCTGCGTCGGGGCGTTCGTCATTTCCAGGCCATGCAATCACGCCCGGTGGCGGTCGAGGCGGAACGCCCATACCCACCACAAGGAGGCATGCATGGCCACGGATGACAAGGCCGCAGCGGTTGCCGACATTGTCGAGAGGTTCCAGGCGTCGACGGCGGCTGTCGTCACCGAGTACCGCGGCCTGACGGTGACCAACATCGCCGAGCTGCGCCGTGCGCTCGGTGACTCCGCCACCTACCGCGTCGCCAAGAACACTCTGGTCAAGCGGGCAGCGGCAGAAGCCGGTGTCGAGGGTCTCGATGAGTTGTTCACCGGCCCGACCGCGATCGCATTCGTCAACGGCGAGGCCGTCGACGCCGCCAAGGCGATCAAGAAGTTCGCCAAGGACAACAAATCGCTCGTCATCAAGGGCGGCTACATGGACGGCCGTCCACTGTCGGTCGCCGAGGTCGAGAAGATCGCCGACCTGGAGTCGCGCGAGGTGCTGCTGGCCAAGCTGGCAGGCGCCATGAAGGGCAAGACCAGCCAGGCCGCGGCGCTGTTCGCAGCTCCCGCATCTCAGGTCGCCCGGCTCGCCGCCGCGCTGCAGGAGAAGAAGTCTGCAGAAGAAGCTGCTTAATCCCACCCCACGAAGTTCGTAAGAAGAAGGAAGGACCATCACCATGGCCAAGCTGTCCACCGAAGAACTGCTCGACGCGTTCAAGGAAATGACCCTGCTGGAGCTCTCTGAGTTCGTGAAGCAGTTCGAAGAGACCTTCGATGTCACCGCCGCCGCTCCGGTCGCCGTCGCGGCCGCCGGTGCCGCCCCGGCTGCCGCCGAGGCCGCCGAGGAGCAGTCGGAGTTCGACGTCATCCTCGAAGGTGCCGGCGAGAAGAAGATCGGCGTCATCAAGGTCGTCCGCGAGATCGTCTCCGGCCTGGGCCTGAAGGAAGCCAAGGATCTGGTCGACTCGGCTCCCAAGCCGCTGCTCGAGAAGGTCAGCAAGGAAGCCGCCGAGGACGCCAAGGGCAAGCTCGAAGCTGCCGGCGCTTCGGTCACCGTCAAGTAGTTCGCACTGCCACAAGATCCCCCGGCTCTCAACGGAGCCGGGGGATCTTTGCTGTTCTGACATTCGCGCGCGAATTACCCGGGTCCAACGGTGATGTCGCGATTCCCGGTGCGCTAAGGTGACTCAAGCCACAGGCCGTAGCAGGTGGCGCGGCGAGCAGTAGGCGGAAGGATCTCTCATGGGCGTCCAAATCGATGTGACCGGACTGAGCAAGTCGTTTGGATCGTCGAAGATTTGGGAAGACGTCACATTGACGGTCCCCGCCGGCGAGGTGAGCGTGCTGCTCGGCCCGTCGGGTACCGGTAAGTCGGTGTTCCTGAAGTCGCTGATCGGCCTGCTTCGCCCGGAACGCGGCTCGATCCTCATCGACGGCACCGACATCCTCGAATGTTCGGCCAAAGAGCTGTATGAGATCCGCACCCTGTTCGGCGTGCTGTTCCAGGACGGCGCGCTGTTCGGCTCGATGAACATCTACGACAACACCGCCTTCCCGCTGCGTGAGCACACCAAGAAGAGTGAAAGCCAGATCCGCGAGATCGTCATGGAGAAGCTGGCCCTGGTCGGTATGCCCAACGACGGCCACAAGTTCCCCGGCGAGATCTCCGGCGGTATGCGCAAGCGCGCGGGCCTGGCCCGCGCCTTGGTGCTCGACCCGCAGATCATCCTCTGCGACGAGCCGGACTCCGGCCTGGATCCCGTCCGTACCGCTTACCTGTCCCAGTTGCTGATCGACATCAACGCGCAGATCGACGCGACCGTGCTCATCGTGACGCACAACATCAACATCGCCCGCACCGTGCCCGACAACATGGGCATGCTGTTCCGCAAGAAGCTGGTCACGTTCGGCCCCCGCGAGGTGCTGCTGACCAGCGACGAGCCGGTGGTCAAGCAGTTCCTCAACGGCCGCCGCATCGGCCCGATCGGCATGTCCGAGGAAAAGGACGAAGCGACCGCCGCCGCCGAGCAGGCACTCGTCGACGCCGGCCAGCACGATGGTGGCGTGGAGGAAATCGAGGGTGTGCCGCCGCAGCTGCAGGCGACCCCGGGTATGCCGGAGCGCAAAGCGGTCGCCCGCCGCCAGGCGCGCGTCCGCGAGATCCTGCACACCCTGCCGCCGTCGGCGCAGGCTGCGATCATGGATGAGCTCGACGCCAACGGTCATCCGGCTGGTCTGAACCCGACGGCCCAAGCGAACTACGACGAGCCGACCGCGCGCCACCAGCGCACGGCCGAGGACGACGCCCCGACCGGCGCGATCGAAGTTCCGCGACAGGCCTGAACGACTCAGTAACCCTCGGCACGGTTGATCGTGCCGACGAGTTGCTGCCCGGTCGCGAATCGGATCAGGTTCTCCTCGATCCGCTTGGCGAGCAGCGGCACGATCATCTCGATGGTGTCCGCGGTGTGCGGGGTGACAATCGCGTTATCAAGTGACCAGAGCGGATGGCCGTTCGGTAGCGGCTCCGGATCGGTGACATCGACCGCGGCGCCCGCGATACGTCCCGACTCCAGTGCGTCGACGAGATGGTCGGTCACAACGAGTCCGCCGCGCGCCACGTTGACCAGTACCGCACGCGGATTCATCAGCGCGAACTCGACTTCACTGAACATGCCGTAGGTCTCCGGGGTGAGAGCCGCCGCCAGCACGACCACCTCAGCATCGGGCAGTTCCCGATGCAGGTGCTCCATCGTCAGCACACGTTGCACGTGGGGAATCGGCAGTGGACGTCGACGAATCACTGTCGTCGCCGTCGAGTACACCGTCAGCAACCGGGCCAGTTCCTTACCGATGCCGCCGCCCCCGACGATCAGTACGCGCTTGCGATGCAGCGACGTTCCGGCCTGCTGACCCCACGTCTTCGCACGCAGTCGCTCGGGAAGTTGCCGAAGTAGCGCGAGTACCAGGGCGTGGGCGTGTTCGGCGACGGGTTCGGCGTAGGCACCCTTCGCCGAAGTCCACACCACATCCTCACGGGACTTGACGGCGCCCGACCGGAAGAAGTCTTCGACGCCGGCCGCAGGGAGCTGCACCCACCGGATCGACTGAAGTTCGGTGACGGTCGAGGCCAGCACATCGGGGGCACCGTGGCGGGACCAGATCAGTACCTCGGGCTCGTCCCCGGTGCCGACGAGCACGCCGCCACCGCCGGTCACCGCTTGTTCATACGCCGAGACGGCGTCGGGCATGATGCTGACCCTCAGCGGGACGGCTGTCATGCGTCGGCCCCGACGGTGAACCGCTCAGGTCGGTAGGCGTCGAGCAGCGGTGAACGGTAACCAGGCTCGAGCAGTTCCTCGCTGAGCAGGTCGCCGAATACAGGTCCCAGCGTTGCGCCGCTGTGGCTGAAGGCGACCCAACAGCCGGGCAGGTCCTGCAGTTGCCCGACAGCTGACCAGCCGTCACCGGGTATCGGTCGGAGTCCGGTCGCCACGCGGTCGAGCCGCAGCGGCGCGCCGCCCGCGAAGAGCCGGGTCAAATCGGTGAGCGAAGCGTTGACAGAGTCGTCGTCCACCAGGAATCCACCGCTCGGATCGGGCCGCAAGGCCTGTTCGATCACCGAGGTGTGGACCACGGCCCCGCCGCCGGGTCGGGGGCGAAGGCTGCCGACCGGGGTGCGCACCAGCATCCGCAGCTGCAACGAACTGGGGGCAGTGAACAACAACGCAGCCTTCGTGCTGCGCTGCGGCACGGCGATCCCGGCCGCCGCAAGCAGGGCGGTGGTCTCGGAACCGGCGGCGACGACGAGTTCGTCGCCGCCGACCGTCGTGCCGTCGGACAGGACCGCCCGCGCACGGCCACCCGATTCGGTGACTCGCGCACCGGCGTCCATGACGAGGGCACCGCCATGACCCATCACCTCGGCGAGCAGGAGTCCGGTGTAGGCGGGCAGATCCACCCAGCCTTCGTCCCGCGCGAAGAGAATTCCGTCGCGCGGAAGCGCATCCGTCGCCAGCGCCGGCTCGAGTCCCAGTGCGCGCGAGCGGTCGATGGATTCGACGCTGTGGCCCTTGGCGCGGAGCCGATGAAACGTCTCGGAGATCCCTTCGATCTCGTCAGCACCTTGAATGAGTTGCACCGTGCCGCCGTCGGTTTCCCACGCGAGCGAACCGGAGAACCGCACCACGCTGTCATATGGCGGGCTCGCGGCGAACTCTCGGTAACGGGCCAAACTGAGCAGCCGCAGCCGGTGATAACTGTCCGGCACCTCCTGCGCGGCACCCAGCCAGCCGAACGACCGCCACGTCGCGCCGTTATCGGGGCCCGATCCGATCACGGTCACCCGCGCGCCACGTAGTGCGGCGGCGTGGGCGACCGAGGCCCCGAGGATCCCGTCGCCGAGTACGACGATGTGTTTGCTCCGGGTGCTGCTCCGCATGGTTGGCGACTCTCACTTCTGCTCTGAAATCACGGACTCGACCCCACCATGAGACCCCGCGTGTGCGACGTAGGTGTAGCCGGTTCCGTCTCACGGAACGCCCTTGAGGCCGGTGGTGGGTGCGGTAACACTCGACCGCAGACTGCCGCTGATCTCACAGTTCGACTGCGCGATCCGGGCCACTCGAAAGGAAAGATGCATGCGTCGATCACGAATGAGTTTTGCCGCGGCTGCGGTGGTGGCCCTCGCGCTGGCCGGATGCTCCTCGGGTGGCGGCAGTGAGTCGGAGCCCTCCGCGGAGAAGGTCGACGACCTTGCGGCGCTCCTACCCCAGGACATCGCCTCGAAGGGCACCCTCAACCTGGGGGTCAACGTCGACATCGCTCCGCTGAAATACATGGACGACGCCGGCGAGGTGACCGGCTTCTCGATCGAGCAGTTCCGGCTCGCCAGTGACGTGCTTGGCCTGGATGTCAATATCGAACAGGGCTCATTCGATTCGCTGGTCCCCGGCCTGGAATCGGGGCGCTACGACGCGCTCGCTTCTCTTGCCGACATCAAGGACCGGCAGGCCAGTGTGCGGTTCGTCGATTTCCTGCGGGCAGGCGTTTCCTGGGTCGCGGCCGCGGATGCCACTGTCGACGTCACATCACGCGACGACCTCTGCGGCCGCCGCATCGCGGTGCTCAAGGGTTCCGGAGCCGAAACCGAGATGCGGCAGCAGGTGCAGAGTTGCGCGGCGGCCAACGCGCCGCAGTTGAATCTCGCTGCCTATCCCGATTCGAACGCTGCCCTGCTGTCTGTGGACAGCGGCGAAGACGAGCTCGCCATGATCGACTCACCGGCTGCCACCTACAACGCCGCGCAATTCCCGGACAAGTACAAGGTGGCCTACACCGAATACACGAACCCCAACGGCATCGGCTTTCCCACCGAACCGCCGGCGCTGGCAGACGCGTACTCCGCGGCGCTGAAGCACCTGCTGGAAAACGGCCGGTACAAGGAACTCGCCGACAAGTACCAGATCCCCGAGGGCGACCTGATCACCGACTTCCCGATCAACAAGGGCCCGGAGCTCGCGGGTTGACCGTCAACCGCGACAGAGAGCGCCACAGAGAGGTCGCCATGACGACGACGAAGGCGACGGTCCCGCTGACGATTCACGAGAGACGCCGACCGTTCCATTTCCTCTGGTATCTGCTGGCCGTCCTGGTGGCGATCGCCGCGGTCAGGTTCGTCGTCTTCAATCCGCGTTGGCAATGGGGCACGGTCGTCGAGTACCTCTTCAACCCGCGCGTGCTGGCGGGCCTGGCCAACACGATTCAGCTCACGATCGTGTCGAGTCTCCTTGGTCTGGTGTTCGGCGTCATCGTGGCGGCATGTCGGATCAGCAACAACCGTGTCCTGCGGGCCTTCGGCGGTATCTACATCTGGATCGTGCGTGCCGTCCCGACGCTGGTCATGTTGTTGTTCGTGTTTTTCATCGGTGCGCTGCTGCCTGAGGTCAACATCGGTCTGCCGTTCCTGGAGCCGTGGTTCAGCATCCCGATGAACGACGTGATGTCGCGCTGGAGTGCCGCGGTGATCGGCCTGGCGTTCTTCCTGGGCGGCTTTTCCGCCGAGATCTTCCGCGGTGGCCTGCTGGCGGTTTCGAAGGGGCAGTGGGAGGCGGCGAGCGCACTCGGGATGGGACAGCTGAGCACGCTGCGCCGGGTGATCATGCCGCAGGCGATCCGGGTCATCATCCCGCCACTCGCCAACGAGCTGATCACGATGTTCAAGAACACCTCACTGGTATCGGTCATCGGTTACGTCGAGCTGCTCACCACCGTGCAGCAGATCTACTCGGTGAACTTCCGCACCATCCCGCTGCTGACCGTTGCCGTGCTCTGGTATCTGGCGCTCACGAGCCTCGCGCTGCTCGGACAGCGTCAGCTCGAGCGACGATTCGGGAAGGGGTTCGACGATGCCCGCTGAGTCAACCGACGGGACCGGCACGACGATCCTGTCGGCACGCTCCCTCGTCAAGAAGTTCGGCGAATTCACCGCGCTTGACGGCGTCGACATCGATCTGACCCTCGGCGAGGTGGCCGTGCTGGTCGGGTCATCGGGCTCGGGGAAGAGCACCCTGATCCGCTGCCTCAACCTGCTGGAGCCCGTCGACGCAGGCGAGATCGAGTTCAACGGCGAACTGCTGGGCGCCGAACGCACCGACCGCGGACTCGTGCGGCGGACCACCGCCGAGATCCTGCGGCAGCGCCGGTACTTCGGCATGGTGTTCCAGTCGTTCAACCTCTTCCCGCACATGACCGCGCTGCAGAACGTCGAATCGGGGCCCAGGTTCGTCCTCGGCCGGCAGGGAAAGCAGCTCTCCGAACACGCCGCGGCGTTGTTGGCGCGCGTCGGGCTGGCCGGGAAGGAAGGAAGCTACCCGGGGCAGTTGTCAGGCGGTCAGCAGCAGCGTGTCGCGATCGCCCGGGCACTGGCCATGAATCCCGAGATCATGCTGTTCGACGAGCCGACGAGTGCGCTCGACCCCGAACTCGTCGACGAGGTCTTCGACGTCATCCGCGACCTTGCCGCGGGCGGCACCACGATGATGATCGTCACGCATGAGATGCGTTTCGCCCGCCGGATCGCCGACACCCTCGTCTACATGGACAACGGCCGAATCCTCGAGCGCGGCACCCCCGAACAGGTGATGACCGAACCCGAGACGGAACGCGCACAGGCCTTTTTCTCCCGCACTCACTGACCGGCAACAGTGCCGAGAAAGGTCATTCATGACCGACGTCTACATCGTTTCCGACGAGCTCAACTCCTACTTCGCCGGCCTGGTCCTGGCCACCCGGGGCTTCCGGGTCGCCATCGCAGGCCGGGACCCGGCCGCTGTCGAGGTCGACATCGACGGGCGGCAGCGAACCGCGCACCTCACGGAGGTTGCCGAATTCAGCGGCGATCGCCGCGTCGGCATGGTCGCGGCCGAGGGCGAGGACCTGCAGGCCGGTGTCGGCCGGGTGCTCGAAGCCGGGCCGGTGGACCTGCTGGTGGTCGTCGGCGGCGGAACCGCGGGCGTCGTCGAGGCCGTGGAGATGGCCGAACGCAGGGGAGTCGACCCCGCCACGGTGCTGGTGACCAGCGCCTTCATCTGGGGTGGAAAGCTGCAGGATCCCGTCCTCCTCAACTCCGAGAAACTCGGGCTGCTCAGCGGCTTTCTCGCACAACCGCATGCCGACACTGTCGCGTTGGCAGCCGAGGTGATCCCCACGGCCAAGATCGTCGACATCGTGTCGGTGGGCCTGGCCAGCCTCAACGCCATCGTGCATCCCGTGCCGATGGTGCTCGCCGCGACCGAAATCGAACGCGGCGCCGACTCGAGGTTCTTCATCGACACCTTCGGCAATTCGGTCAGCGAGGTCGTGGTGGCTCTCGATGCCGAACGGGTCGCACTCGGACGGCAGCTCGGCCGGGAATTACCCACTTTCGTCGACATGCTGGACACCTACTACGCGAACGAGGGAATCTCCGGCTCCGACGTCCGGGAGCGGGTCAATACCTTCCGCGCTTATCAGACGCAGGTGATCCCGCACAGTTTTCAGCATCGCTACCTCACCCATGAGATCGCGGGCAACCTCGCTCCGATGGCAGCGCTCGGCGACCTCATCGGCGTGGACACGCCCATCATGGACGCGCTGGTGACGATCGGAAGCGTGCTGTCGGGCCGGGATCTGAACGTGCGCGCGACCGCGGTGGCCGCCGAGTTCACGCGACTTGCCCGGTCATCCCCGTGCCCGCGGGCGCAAGTCGCGGCAGACTTGGGCCCGGACGCGTAAGGGAGGTCGTATTGAGTGACGACATCGCGGTTCTCGGTAAAGGGCTGGTGGTCCTCGAACAACTGGGTGAGCCCAGACGGATCAGCGAGATCGTCGCGCAGACCGGTCTGCCGAAGAGCACGGTGCACCGTCTGCTCACGGCCTTGCGACATGACGGTTGGGTGGCGCAGAACCCGGACGCGTCATACCGGCGGGGCTGGCGGTGGAAGTCGCTGCTGGGCCAGATCGCTCCTGCCGACGAACTCGCCCATGACCTGTTCGACCGGCTCCTGACTTTCAGGCGCACGACCGACTGCACGATGGGATTTTCCTTCTTCCGTGGCGCCACGATGCTGTGCGACATGCGGATCCAAGGCGACCATGAACACACGGTGCTGCCCGAACTGGGCGGCATCGTGCCGTTCGCGGAGTCGGCGACCGGGCGGGTGATTCTCGGCGCGCTGCCGGATACACAGATGTTCCGGCTCATCGAGCAGGAGCGGCAGTCCTCGCCCGAGTTGGATCTCGTCTCGGTGATGGCCCACATCCGCCGGACCCGCAAGGTCGGTGTTTCCACGATCATGAAGGACCGTCCCGGGTTCGCTCCCCGCCAGGCACCGAGGGTGACGTGCTGGGCGGCGGTCATCCTCGACGAGTACCGGTACCCGATCGGAGCGGTGAGCGCGGCCCGCGTCGGCGAGTTCCTGCCCAGCCACCACAACGAGAACGGCATAGCCGCCCTGATCGGTCTGTCGCACGAGATCACGTCCATGTTCGGTTCCCCGGCCATCGTGACCCCGCCGATGCGGACCGGCTGGCGGTCGATGTCGAGTCCGGCCACGTACGGCTTCGCGAACTGACGGCGGGTTCACACCCCCCGGGCGAGCCATCTGGGCAAAGCAGAAATTCCCACGCCAAACACCGTGTAAGCCCTTGACGGACGGGCCCAAACCGACCAATCTGTTGGGCAGCATGTGTGAACGGGTTGAGGACGCCAGCCAGCGCCGGACGACTCTTCTCATGCAGCGGGTGTGTGGTGGTTGAGGATTGCTTGAATAAGTGGCGGTCGTGCGCTATCGTTGGACGTTGCGCTGGCTGCATCCTGCCCACCTCACCTGTACCTGACACCGTGGTCCTAGCCTGAGTCGTTTGCTCAGTCACTAGTCCTGTGCCGTGCGTCCAGGGGTTTTGGGCAGGCAGTACGCCAGCCGAACCGACGCAGAATCGCGACAAATGGTCCGGTGCAGGCCGGCACCTGATAGTCGCATGAGGTGCTGGAAGGATGCATCTTGGCAGTCTCTAGCCAGAGCAAGTCAGCGAACGCTATCACTAATAACTCCGTCCCCGGAGCACCGAACCGAGTTTCATTTGCCAAGCTCCGCGAGCCGCTTGAGGTTCCGGGGCTTCTCGACGTTCAGACGGATTCGTTCGAATGGTTGGTCGGCTCCGACCGGTGGCGCCAGAACGCCGTCGACCGTGGCGATGACAACCCCAAGGGCGGTCTGGAAGAGGTTCTCGACGAGCTCTCTCCCATCGAGGACTTCTCGGGTTCGATGTCGCTGTCGTTCTCTGATCCGCGCTTCGACGAGGTCAAGGCCCCGGTCGATGAGTGCAAAGACAAGGACATGACGTACGCGGCCCCGCTGTTCGTCACGGCCGAGTTCATCAACAACAACACCGGCGAGATCAAGAGCCAGACGGTCTTCATGGGTGACTTCCCGATGATGACCGAGAAGGGCACCTTCATCATCAACGGCACCGAGCGTGTCGTGGTGAGCCAGCTGGTCCGTTCCCCGGGTGTGTACTTCGACGAGAACATCGACAAGTCCACCGAGAAGACGCTGCACAGCGTCAAGGTGATCCCCGGCCGCGGTGCGTGGCTGGAGTTCGACGTCGACAAGCGCGACACCGTCGGTGTGCGTATCGACCGCAAGCGCCGTCAGCCCGTCACCGTGCTGCTCAAGGCGCTGGGCTGGACCAGCGAGCAGATCACCGAGCGCTTCGGCTTCTCGGAGATCATGATGGGCACCCTCGAGAAGGACAGCACCGCCGGTCCCGACGAGGCACTGCTCGACATCTACCGCAAGCTGCGCCCGGGCGAGCCGCCGACCAAGGAGTCGGCGCAGACCCTGCTGGAGAACCTGTTCTTCAAGGAGAAGCGTTACGACCTGGCCCGCGTCGGCCGCTACAAGGTCAACAAGAAGCTCGGGCTGAATGCCGGCAAGCCGATCACCAGCTCGACGCTGACCGAAGAGGACGTCGTCGCCACCATCGAGTACCTGGTGCGTCTGCACGAGGGCCAGACCTCGATGACGGTTCCCGGCGGCGTCGAGGTTCCCGTCGAGGTCGACGACATCGACCACTTCGGCAACCGTCGTCTGCGTACCGTCGGCGAGCTGATCCAGAACCAGATCCGCGTCGGCCTGTCCCGCATGGAGCGCGTCGTCCGCGAGCGGATGACCACGCAGGATGTCGAGGCGATCACGCCGCAGACTCTGATCAACATCCGTCCCGTCGTGGCGGCGATCAAGGAGTTCTTCGGCACCAGCCAGCTGTCGCAGTTCATGGACCAGAACAACCCGCTCTCGGGCCTGACCCACAAGCGTCGCCTGTCGGCGCTGGGCCCCGGTGGTCTGTCCCGTGAGCGTGCCGGCCTTGAGGTCCGCGACGTGCACCCCAGCCACTACGGCCGCATGTGCCCGATCGAGACCCCTGAGGGTCCGAACATCGGTCTGATCGGCTCGCTGTCGGTGTACGCCCGGGTCAACCCGTTCGGCTTCATCGAGACGCCGTACCGCAAGGTCGTGGACGGGGTCGTCACGGACGAGATCCACTACCTGACCGCCGACGAGGAGGACCGCCACGTCGTGGCGCAGGCCAACTCGCCGACCGACGACGACGGCAACTTCACCGAGGAACGCGTCATGGTCCGCCGTAAGGGTGGCGAGGTCGAGAACGTCGCTCCGTCCGCGGTGGACTACATGGACGTCTCGCCGCGCCAGATGGTGTCGGTCGCGACGGCCATGATCCCGTTCCTCGAGCACGACGACGCCAACCGTGCCCTGATGGGTGCGAACATGCAGCGCCAGGCGGTTCCGCTGGTTCGCAGCGAGGCGCCGTTGGTCGGTACCGGCATGGAGTTGCGTGCCGCGATCGACGCCGGCGACGTGGTGGTGACCGAGAAGGCCGGTGTGGTCGAGGAAGTCTCCGCCGACTACGTCACCGTGATGGCCGACGACGGCACCCGGCGCACCTACCGGATGCGCAAGTTCGCCCGTTCCAACCACGGCACCTGCGCCAACCAGCGTCCGATCGTGGACGCCGGGCAGCGTGTGGAATCGGGTCAGGTCCTCGCTGATGGCCCCTGCACCGAAAACGGTGAGATGGCCCTGGGCAAGAACCTGCTCGTGGCGATCATGCCGTGGGAAGGGCACAACTACGAGGACGCGATCATCCTCTCCAACCGCTTGGTTGAAGAGGACGTGCTCACCTCGATTCACATCGAAGAGCACGAGATCGATGCCCGCGACACCAAGCTGGGCGCCGAGGAGATCACCCGGGACATCCCGAACGTCTCCGATGAGGTGCTGGCAGATCTCGACGAGCGCGGCATCATCCGCATCGGCGCCGAGGTCCGCGACGGCGACGTCCTGGTCGGCAAGGTCACCCCGAAGGGCGAGACCGAGCTGACGCCCGAGGAGCGGCTGCTGCGTGCGATCTTCGGTGAGAAGGCTCGCGAGGTCCGCGACACCTCTCTGAAGGTGCCGCACGGTGAGTCCGGCAAGGTCATCGGCATTCGCGTGTTCTCGCGTGAGGACGACGACGAGCTGCCTGCCGGCGTCAACGAGCTGGTCCGCGTGTACGTGGCGCAGAAGCGCAAGATCTCCGACGGCGACAAGCTGGCCGGGCGTCACGGCAACAAGGGCGTCATCGGCAAGATCCTGCCCGTCGAGGACATGCCGTTCCTGCCGGACGGCACCCCGGTGGACATCATCCTGAACACCCACGGTGTGCCGCGTCGTATGAACATCGGCCAGATCCTGGAAACCCACCTCGGGTGGGTGGCCAAGGCCGGCTGGAACATCGACGTTGCTACGGGCACTCCGGACTGGGCGGGCAACATGCCCGAGGATCTGCTCTCGGCCCCGGCCGACAGCATCGTGTCCACGCCCGTGTTCGACGGTGCGCAGGAAGGCGAGCTGCAGGGCCTGCTCGGTTCGACACTGCCGAACCGTGACGGCGAGGTCATGGTCAATGCCGACGGCAAGGCGACGCTGTTCGACGGTCGCTCCGGTGAGCCGTTCCCGTACCCGGTGACGGTCGGCTACATGTACATCCTCAAGCTGCATCACCTGGTGGACGACAAGATCCACGCCCGCTCCACCGGTCCGTACTCGATGATCACCCAGCAGCCGCTGGGTGGTAAGGCGCAGTTCGGTGGCCAGCGGTTCGGTGAGATGGAGTGCTGGGCCATGCAGGCCTATGGCGCGGCGTACACGCTGCAGGAGCTGTTGACCATCAAGTCCGACGACACGGTCGGCCGGGTCAAGGTGTACGAGGCGATCGTCAAGGGCGAGAACATCCCCGAACCCGGTATTCCGGAGTCGTTCAAGGTGTTGCTCAAGGAGCTGCAGTCGCTGTGCCTCAACGTTGAGGTGCTCTCCAGCGACGGCGCAGCAATCGAGATGCGTGACGGTGACGACGAGGACCTGGAGCGCGCAGCCGCGAACCTGGGAATCAACCTGTCCCGCAACGAATCCGCTTCTGTCGAAGATCTGGCATAGCGGAACTCGTCCTCAGTTAGTTTTTCTAGTCCCGAAAGGGGAAAGGGAGTTACGTGCTAGACGTCAACTTCTTCGATGAACTCCGCATCGGCCTCGCTACCGCGGACGACATCCGCAACTGGTCCTTCGGCGAGGTAAAGAAGCCGGAGACCATCAACTACCGCACGCTCAAGCCTGAGAAGGACGGCCTGTTCTGCGAGAAGATCTTCGGACCGACTCGCGACTGGGAGTGCTACTGCGGCAAGTACAAGCGCGTGCGCTTCAAGGGCATCATCTGTGAGCGCTGCGGCGTCGAGGTGACCCGCGCCAAGGTGCGTCGTGAGCGGATGGGCCACATCGAACTGGCCGCACCCGTCACGCACATCTGGTACTTCAAGGGTGTGCCGTCCCGGTTGGGCTACCTGCTCGACCTGGCCCCGAAGGATCTCGAGAAGATCATCTACTTCGCGGCCTACGTGATCACCGCCGTGGACGACGAGATGCGCCACAACGAGCTGTCCACGCTGGAGGCCGAAATGGTCGTCGAGCGTAAAGCCGTTGAGGATCAGCGGGACGCCGACCTGGAGGCCCGCGCCCAGAAGCTCGAGGCCGACATGGCCGAGCTGGAGGCCGAGGGCGCCAAGTCCGACGTGCGCCGCAAGGTGCGCGACGGCGGCGAGCGTGAGATGCGTCAGCTCCGTGACCGGGCCCAGCGTGAGCTGGACCGGCTCGAGGAGATCTGGACGACGTTCACCAAGCTGGCCCCCAAGCAGCTCATCGTCGACGAGGTGCTCTACCGCGAGCTGCAGGACCGCTACGGCGAGTACTTCCAGGGCGCCATGGGTGCGGAGTCGATCAAGAAGCTCATCGAGACCTTCGACATCGACGCCGAGGCCGAGTCGCTGCGCGACACCATCAAGAACGGCAAGGGCCAGAAGAAGCTTCGCGCCCTCAAGCGGCTGAAGGTCGTCGCGGCGTTCCAGATGAACCGCAACTCGCCCATGGGCATGGTGCTCGACGCCGTCCCGGTGATCCCGCCGGAACTGCGTCCGATGGTTCAGCTCGACGGTGGCCGTTTCGCCACCTCCGACCTGAACGACCTGTACCGCCGCGTGATCAACCGCAACAACCGTCTCAAGAGGCTGATCGACCTCGGTGCCCCCGAGATCATCGTCAATAACGAGAAGCGGATGCTGCAGGAGTCGGTGGACGCGCTGTTCGACAACGGCCGTCGTGGCCGGCCCGTCACCGGGCCGGGCAACCGTCCGCTGAAGTCGCTGAGCGACCTGCTCAAGGGCAAGCAGGGCCGGTTCCGTCAGAACCTGCTCGGCAAGCGCGTCGACTACTCGGGCCGTTCGGTCATCGTGGTGGGCCCGCAGCTCAAGCTGCACCAGTGCGGTCTGCCCAAGCTGATGGCGCTCGAACTGTTCAAGCCGTTCGTGATGAAGCGTCTGGTCGACCTGAACCACGCGCAGAACATCAAGAGCGCCAAGCGCATGGTGGAACGTCAGCGTCCCCAGGTGTGGGATGTCCTCGAAGAGGTCATCGGTGAGCACCCGGTGCTGCTGAACCGCGCACCGACGCTGCACCGCCTCGGTATCCAGGCCTTCGAACCGCAGCTGGTCGAGGGCAAGGCCATCCAGCTGCACCCGCTGGTGTGTGAGGCGTTCAACGCCGACTTCGACGGTGACCAGATGGCCGTGCACCTTCCGCTGTCCGCGGAGGCGCAGGCCGAGGCACGCATCCTGATGCTGTCGTCGAACAACATCCTGTCCCCGGCGTCGGGCAAGCCGTTGGCCATGCCGCGTCTGGACATGGTGACCGGCCTGTACTTCCTGACCACCGAGATTCCTGGCGACAAGGGCGAATACGTCGCTGCCGCCAAGGATGAGCCGGAGTCGGGTGTGTACAGCTCACCGGCCGAGGCCATCATGGCGCTCGATCGTGGCTCGCTTTCGGTGCGGTCCAAGATCAAGGTCCGGCTGACGCAGCAGCGGCCGGCGCTGGATCTCGAGGCCGAGCTGTTCGAGAACGGATGGAAGCCGGGCGACGCGTGGACCGCCGAGACCACCTTGGGTCGCGTGCTGTTCAACGAGCTGCTGCCGAAGAGCTATCCGTTCATCAACGAGCAGATGCACAAGAAGGTCCAGGCCCGGATCATCAACGATCTGGCCGAGCGCTACCCGATGATCGTGGTCGCGCAGACCGTGGACAAGCTCAAGGACGCCGGCTTCCACTGGGCCACCCGTTCGGGTGTCACCATCGCCATGTCCGACGTGCTGGTTCCGCCGCAGAAGCAGGAGATCCTGGAGCGGCACGAGGCCGAGGCCGACGCGATCGAGCGCAAGTACCAGCGTGGTGCCTTGAACCACAAGGAGCGCAACGACTCGCTGGTCAAGATCTGGCAGGACGCCACCGAAGAGGTCGGTAAGGCGATGGAGGAGTACTACCCGGCCGACAACCCGATCATCACGATCGTGAAGTCCGGCGCCACGGGTAACCTCACCCAGACCCGCACCCTGGCCGGCATGAAGGGCCTGGTGACGAACCCGAAGGGTGAGTTCATCCCGCGTCCGATCAAGTCCTCGTTCCGTGAGGGCCTGACCGTGCTGGAGTACTTCATCAACACCCACGGTGCTCGTAAGGGCCTGGCGGACACTGCGCTGCGTACCGCTGACTCGGGTTACCTGACCCGTCGTCTGGTGGACGTCTCACAGGACGTCATCGTCCGCGAGACCGACTGCGAGACCGAGCGTGGCATCAACGTCACGCTGGCCGAGCGGGCAGCGGACGGTTCGCTGATCCGGGACGCGCACGTCGAGACCAGTGCGTTCGCGCGCACCCTGGCCACCGACGCGGTCGACGACAAGGGCAACGTCGTCATCGAGCGTGGACACGACCTCGGTGACCCGGCGATCGACGCACTGTTGGCGGCGGGCATCTCCCAGGTCAAGGTGCGTTCGGTGCTGACCTGCGCCAGCGCGAGCGGTGTGTGCGCCAAGTGCTACGGCCGTTCGATGGCCACCGGCAAGCTGGTCGACATCGGGGAAGCCGTCGGCATCGTCGCCGCCCAGTCCATCGGTGAGCCCGGCACGCAGCTGACCATGCGTACGTTCCACCAGGGTGGTGTCACCGGTGGTGCCGACATCGTCGGTGGTCTGCCCCGCGTCCAGGAGCTGTTCGAGGCTCGTATTCCGCGGAACAAGGCGCCTATCGCCGACGTCGCGGGCCGGGTCCGGCTGGAGGAGAGCGACAAGTTCTTCAAGATCACCATCGTTCCCGACGATGGTGGCGAGGAAGTTGTCTACGACAAGCTCACCAAGCGTCAGCGCCTGCGGGTCATGACCCACGAGGACGGCTCGGAGGGCGTGCTCTCCGACGGCGACCACGTCGAGGTCGGCGACCAGTTGATGGAAGGCTCTGCCGATCCGCACGAGGTCCTGCGTGTGCAGGGTCCGCGTGAGGTGCAGATCCACCTCGTCAAGGAGGTCCAGGAGGTCTACCGGGCCCAGGGTGTGTCGATCCACGACAAGCACATCGAGGTCATCGTCCGGCAGATGCTGCGTCGCGTCACGATCATCGATTCGGGTGCCACGGAGTTCCTGCCCGGCTCGCTCACCGAGCGCGCCGAGTTCGAGACCGAGAACCGTCGGGTGGTTGCCGAGGGTGCTGAGCCCGCGGCAGGCCGTCCGGTGCTGATGGGTATCACCAAGGCATCGCTGGCCACCGATTCGTGGCTGTCGGCGGCGTCGTTCCAGGAGACCACGCGTGTGCTGACCGATGCGGCGATCAACTGCCGCAGCGACAAGCTGCAGGGTCTGAAGGAAAACGTGATCATCGGCAAGCTGATCCCGGCCGGTACCGGTATCAACCGCTACCGCAACATCCAGGTGCAGCCGACCGAAGAAGCCCGCGCTGCGGCGTACACGATCCCGTCCTACGAGGATCAGTACTACAGCCCGGACTTCGGCCAGGCGACCGGTGCCGCAGTGCCGCTGGACGATTACGGATACAGCGACTACCGCTAGTTCACACGGAAAAGCCCCCGCTTCGGCGGGGGCTTTTTCGTGTTGCGGGCATGGTGGCGGCCGTGTCGGCACGGCTCACTAGACTGGCCGCGTGCTCATTGGTTCGCATGTAGACAACGACGATCCGCTGGCCGCAGCAGCCGCTGACGGGGCCGACGTGGTGCAGTTCTTCCTCGGCAATCCGCAGAGCTGGAAGAAGCCCAGGCCGCGTGAGGACGCCGAGGTGCTGAAGGCAGCAGGCGTACCGCTGTATGTGCATGCCCCGTACCTGATCAACGTCGCCTCGGCGAACAACCGGGTCCGGATCCCGTCGCGCAAGATCCTTCAGGACACGTGCGGCGCGGCCGCCGAGATCGGTGCCACGGCCGTGATCGTGCACGGCGGCCATGCCGATGACAACGACATGGAGGCCGGTTTCGAGCGCTGGGTCAAGGCGCTGGACTATCTGAAAACCGACGTGCCGGTGTATTTGGAGAACACCGCGGGTGGCGACCACGCGATGGCCCGCCACTTCGACATCATCGCCCGGTTGTGGGATCAGATTGGCGACAAGGGTATCGGTTTCTGCCTGGACACCTGCCACGCGTGGGCGGCGGGGGAGGCACTGATCGACGCGGTGGACCGAATCAAGGCCATCACCGGCCGCATCGACCTGGTCCATTGCAACGACTCGCGCGATGCTGCCGGGTCCGGCGCAGACCGGCACGCGAATTTCGGCGCGGGCCAGATCGACCCGCAGCTGCTGGCCGCCGTCGTCAAGGCAGCGGACGCGCCGGTGATCTGCGAAACGGCAGCAGAAGGCCGCAAGGACGACATCGCGTTCCTGCGGGAGCACGCGTCCTAATGGTTGCCAAACACTGGGTGACGCGGCGGTGAACTAGGCTCTTCTGCGTGTCCACGATTGACGACGAGCCGTCAATCGCGCTGTCGGAGCAAGATGCTGACAGTGTCGTCGACCGTCGGGCTCGCAAACTCCGCGCATTGCGCTACGGGGCGATCGCCATTTGGGCTGCCGTGGTGGTCTACCGCACCGCCACCGATGGCTTCGCCTTCAACCGAGAGCTGTTGCTGCTCTACATCTGCACCGGGCTGCTTGCCGCCAGCATCGGGCAGGGACGGCGCATGCTCTATGTCATCCGCGACTGGCTGCCCTTCGCTCTGGTGCTCGTGGCCTACGACCTCAGCAGGGGAGCGGCGACCCTGATCGGGCGACCCACCCTGTGGCACTGGCAGGTTGACGCCGACCGGTGGCTGTTCTTCGGGACGGTGCCGACGGTGTGGCTGCAGGAGCAGCTGAAACTTCCTCATCCGCCGTGGTGGGAAGTGGTGATCAGCTCCGTTTACATGTCGTTTTTCATCCTGCCCTACGTGGTGGCAGGGGTGCTGTGGCTGCGCGACCGCGACGAGTGGAAGCGCTTCGTCAGGCTGTTCGTCGGGCTGTCCTTCATCGCGCTGGTGATCTACGCACTGTTGCCTGCGGCTCCGCCGTGGGCGGCTGCGCGGTGCACGGCGGGCGATGTCGACGGTGGGCCGTCAGACCCGCGGTGCATGTTCAGTTCGGCACGCGGGGTGCCCGACGGCGGCTTGTTGGGCGCGATGCAGTCGAGCCAGGACGGCGCGCACGACTGGATCGAACGAATCGTGGGCCGCGGCTGGGGCAAGCTCAACCTGCACTCGGCCACCGCCCTGCTTGATCAGGGGCAGGCCAGCGTGAACCTCGTGGCGGCGATCCCGTCGCTGCATGCGGGTCTTACTGCCGCGGTTGCCGCATTCCTGTGGCATCGGGTGCACCGCAGATGGCGGCCGTTGCTCGTCGCCTATCCGCTGATCATGGCGTTCACCCTGGTGTATACGGCCGAGCATTACGTCGTCGACATCCTGCTCGGCTGGGTGCTCGCCGCCGTGGTGGTGTTTGCGTTCAGTCGTTATGAGTCGCGCCGGGCGCGGCGGGTGGCGGAGGCTCCGGTTGAGTCGGCCCCTGAACCGGCTGAACCGGTCGAACCGGTCGACCGCTGCCGGGTCGACCGGGCGTCAGGTGAGGTAGACCTTGCGCAGCGTTTCGGTGACGGTCCAGACGGTGCTGCTGCCCGCAATCAAGCGGACGACGTCGCCTGGGCCGAGACGCAGCATCGGACTGCCGTCGGCGAACTCGACCGAAGCTGAGCCGGACAGCACCACGAAGACCTCATCGGCTTCGACATCGGTCATCACTCCCGGCGTCATCTCCCACACGCCGATCTCGAGACCGCCGAAGTCGTCCAGCGCCACGGCGCCCGTGCTCGGCGCGCCGCCGACCGACTGATCGGCAGGCACCGGCTCGTGCTTCAGATCGAGCGCGGCGGCGTGAACGACGGTGTTGGGGGTCATCGGACAAGTATGCGGAAGTGCCCCCGAACGCACTCCGCGAGCCACGCGAGCGCATTACAACTATTGTGCGGTTGTCGAAATACTGTAATAGTGGGGTATGGCTGCTGATACGCACGTCGTCACCAATCAGGTTCCTCCGCTTGAGGACTACAACCCCGCGACCTCGCCGGTGCTCACCGAAGCCCTCATCCGTGAAGGCGGGGAATGGGGCCTAGATGAGGTGACCGAACTGGGCGCGCTCGCCGGCACCGCGAAGGCGCAGCGGTGGGGTGAGTTGGCCGACCGCAACCAGCCGATCCTGCACACCCATGACCGGTACGGCCACCGCGTCGACGAGGTCGAATACGACCCCGCCTACCACGAGTTGATGAATGTGGCCGTAACCCACGGTCTGCACGCGGCTCCCTGGGCCGACGACCGCGACGGCGCGCACGTGGTCCGCGCCGCGAAAACCTCGGTGTGGACACCCGAACCCGGGCACATCTGCCCGATCTCGATGACGTATGCCGTCGTGCCCGCGCTGCGGTTCAATCCCGAACTCGCCCAGACGTATGAGCCGCTGCTGACCAGTCGGGTCTACGACCCAGAACTCAAGGTGCCTGCGACCAAGGCAGGCATCACCGCGGGCATGTCGATGACAGAGAAGCAGGGTGGCTCCGACGTCCGGGCCGGCACCACGCAAGCCGTTCCCAACGGCGACGGTACGTACTCGCTCACCGGGCACAAGTGGTTCACCTCGGCGCCGATGTGTGACGTCTTCCTCGTGCTGGCCCAGGCGCGCGGGGGCGAGCGGAGCGACGGGGGGGCATCAGGCGGTCTGAGCTGTTTCTTCCTGCCGCGCATCCTGCCCGACGGCACCCGTAACCGGATGCTGCTGCAGCGGCTCAAGGACAAGCTCGGCAACCACGCCAACGCCTCGAGTGAAGTCGAGTACGACGGTGCGACGGCCTGGCTGGTCGGTGAGGAGGGGCGCGGTGTACCCACCATCATCGAGATGGTCAACCTGACCCGGCTCGACTGCACGCTGGGCAGCGCGACCAGTATGCGCAGTGGGCTGAGCCGGGCCGTGCACCATGCGCAGCATCGAAAGGCGTTCGGCGCATACCTGATCGACCAGCCGCTGATGCGCAATGTGATTGCCGACCTTGCGGTTGAGGCCGAAGCCGCGACGATGCTCGCCATGCGCATGGCCGGTGCCACCGACAAGGCCATCCGCGGTGACGAGCGGGAGACGCTGCTGCGTCGCATCGGTCTGGCCGCAGGCAAGTACTGGGTGTGCAAACGTGCCACGCCGCACGCCGCGGAGGCGATGGAATGCCTGGGCGGGAACGGTTATGTCGAGGAGTCCGGGATGCCGCGGCTGTACCGGGAGGCCCCGCTGATGGGAATCTGGGAAGGCTCGGGCAACGTCAGTGCGCTGGACACCTTGCGTGCCATGGCCACTCGGCCCGAATGCATCGAAGTGCTGTTCGACGAGCTGGCCAAGACCACCGGCCACGATCCACGCCTCGACGCCCAGGTCAGCGCCCTTCGGACGGACCTCGCCGAGATGGAGACCATCCAATACCGCGCCCGCAAGGTCGCCGAGGACATCTCGTTGGCACTGCAAGGTTCGCTGCTGGTGCGCTACGGACACCCCGCGGTGGCCGAGGCATTCCTTGCCAGCCGGCTCGGCGGGCAGTGGGGTGGCGCGTTCGGAACCTTGCCCACGGGACTGGATCTCGCGCCGATCATCGAGCGCGCGTTGGTCAAGGGATGACGTCTCCGGCCGGGCAGACGCCGCGGGGAAAGGGGACGGTATGACTCACTCGATCAGGCCGGTGGACTTCGACGATCTCAAAACGATGACGTATGAGGTGACAGGCCGGATAGCCCGCATCACCTTCAACCGTCCGGAGAAGGGCAACGCGATCGTCGCCGATACCCCACTGGAACTCTCGGCGCTCGTCGAACGCGCCGACCTCGACCCGAACGTGCACGTCATTCTGATATCCGGTCGCGGCGAAGGGTTCTGCGCGGGTTTCGATCTCGGCGCGTACGCGGAAGGGTCGTCGTCCGCCGGTGGCGGTAGCCCGTACCAGGACACCGTGCTGTCGGGTAAGACCCAGGCCGTCAACCACCTGCCGGATCAGCCGTGGGATCCGATGATCGACTACCAGATGATGAGCAGGTTCGTGCGGGGCTTTTCCAGCCTCATGCACGCCGACAAGCCGACTGTGGTCAAGATCCACGGGTACTGCGTGGCCGGGGGCACCGACATTGCGCTGCACGCCGACCAGGTGATCGCCGCCTCCGACGCCAAGATCGGCTATCCGCCGATGCGCGTGTGGGGCGTGCCAGCGGCCGGTCTGTGGGCGCACCGGCTGGGGGACCAGCGTGCGAAACGCCTACTGTTCACTGGTGACTGCCTCACCGGCGCCCAGGCCGCCGAGTGGGGACTGGCCGTCGAGGCTCCCGAACCCGAGGATCTCGACGAGCGTACCGAGCGCCTGGTCGAACGCATCGCCGCGATGCCGGTCAACCAGCTGATCATGGCCAAGCTGGCCTGCAACGCCACGCTGCTGCAGCAGGGGGTGGCGACCAGCCAGATGGTCAGCACGGTGTTCGACGGGATAGCGCGTCACACCCCGGAGGGCCATGCGTTCGTCGCGCAGGCCCGGGAGCACGGTTTCCGTGAGGCGGTACGGCAGCGCGACGAGCCGATGGGTGATCACGGGCGCAGGACCTCAGGGGTCTGATATGCCCGCGCTGAACCGGATGACCGCACGGTCGGTGGTGCTCAGTGTGCTGCTCGGCGCCCATCCGGCGTGGGCCTCGGCCGCCGATCTGATCCGGCTGACAGCTGATTTCGACATCAGAGAGCCGACGTTGCGGGTGGCGCTGACGCGCATGGTCAGCGCCGGTGACCTGGTCCGCTCGGCAGACGGTTACCGGCTCTCCGACCGTCTGCTGGCCCGGCAACGCCGTCAGGACAACGCGATCAATCCGCGGGTGCGGGACTACGCCGGCGACTGGCTCACCGCGGTGATCACCAGCGTCGGGACTGACGCGCGTACCCGGGCGTCGCTGCGAAGTGCCTTGCAGCAGCACCGTTTCGGTGAGCTGCGCGAAGGGGTGTGGATGCGGCCGGACAATCTCGAGCAGGAGCTGACGCAGGAGATCACCGAACGCGTGCGGGTGCTGCGCACCACCGACGACGACCCGGCCGGGCTGGCGGAGGCGTTGTGGGATCTGCCCGGGTGGGTGCAGACCGCGCATCAGCTGCTCGACGAGATGAACTCCGCCGTCGACATTCCGGGCCGCTTCGTCACCGCCGCGGGCATCGTGCGGCACCTGCTCACCGATCCGGTGTTGCCCGACGACCTGCTTCCCGCCGATTGGCCGGGACCCGCATTGCGGAAGGCCTACACCGACTTCGCCGCCGAACTCGTCGCGCGGCGGGACGACACCGAACTCGTGGAGGCAACGTGACCGAACCCGTCCGGACCGAACGCAACGGCGCGGTCACCACCGTGATCATCGATCGGCCGCACGCCCGCAATGCCGTCAACGGCCCCACCGCCGCGGCGTTGTTCGCCGCGTTCGAGGAGTTCGATGCCGACGACTCCGCGTCGGTGGCGGTGCTGGCCGGTGACGGTGGAACCTTCTGTGCCGGAGCCGATCTCAAGGCGTTCGGCACCGACGAGGCCAACCAGGTGCACCGCACCGGACCGGGGCCGATGGGCCCGAGTCGGATGGTGCTGTCCAAACCGGTGATCGCGGCGATCAGCGGACACGCGGTAGCCGGCGGGATGGAACTGGCGCTGTGGTGTGACCTCCGGGTGATGGAAGAAGATGCGGTGATGGGCGTGTTCTGCCGGCGCTGGGGCGTTCCGCTCATCGACGGCGGCACCGTGCGGTTGCCCCGGTTGATCGGGCAGAGCCGTGCCATGGACCTGATCCTTACCGGCAGGCCCGTTGATGCGGCCGAGGCTCACTCGATCGGACTGGCGAACCGTGTCGTGCCCAAAGGTCAAGCGCGCCAACATGCACAGGAGTTGGCCGCCGAGCTGGCGAAACTACCGCAGCAGTGCCTGCGTGCCGACCGGCTGTCGGCGTTGGCTCAGTGGGGTCTGCCCGAAGAGGCTGCCATGGACCAGGAGTTCGCCAGCATCTCGCGGGTGGCGGCCGAGGCCGTCGAGGGCGCAGGCCGCTTCGCCGCGGGCGCAGGCAGGCACGGGGCGAGCGCCTAATCCTTGTTGATCTTGTTGCCGCTTCCGGTGTCGTTGAGCTTGGGGTCGCCCGCCTTGTAGGTGACGGTGTTGTTGAGTCCCACCACTGTCAGGTTCTTGTCGATCTTGTCGATCGTGATCGTGTTGTCGGACCCACCGATGTTCACGTTGGAGCAGGTGCCCTTGACGGTCAGCGTGTTGTTGGCGCCGCCCACGTTGAGCGATTTCCCGTCGGCACAATCGATATCGGTGGTGGTGCCGACCGATCCGTAGTTGATAGTGTTGCCGATTTCGAGCTGCGCTCCCGACGGGCCCGCGGTGGCGCTGGGCGTGTTGGCGTCCTCGCTGTCCGAACCGCAGCCGGACAGCCCGAACGCCACGAGAGCTGCCGCGGCGCAGCCGACGATCCTGGTGGTGTGGGTCAACATGCTTCCTCGTTTTCTTCTCTCAGGCAGGGACGCGGTCGAGCCGGTTGGTCATCCCGAGCTCGCGGCCGCGGTCGACGAGTATCGGGTCGCCGTTCTTGAAGAACACCGTCTGGTCCCAGCCGTACACCGTGACGTCATTGATGACGTTGTCGGCGATGATGGTGTTCGACGAACCCTGGACAGTCACCGCCCAGCACGTCCCCATCGCGTTGACGTGATTCCCGCTGCCGTTGACGATCAACGTCGCGCCGTTGCAGTCCAGGGTCTGAACGATGCCCTGTCCGACGATCGTGGTGTCGCCGTTCTTGGCCGAGGCCGCGGGCACTCCCACGGTCAGCACCGCAGGCAACGTGATCACACCGGCCGCCAGCATGCGGCCCACAGCTGTCCAACGCACGGGATCCCCTTCCGATTCGATGGAACGAAGCGTACGTTGCGCCGCAGCCGTCGGGCACTGCTTGGTCACTTCGAGCTGCGGCGGGGAGATGAGTCGCGTGAGTTGACGGTGCTCGGTAGCGTATTGACCGATGCGTCGGCGTGTTACGGAGGTTGCTGCCGTGGCGGTCACAGCGTTGGTGACTGCCACGGGTTGTTCGCACACCGTGGCCGGGACGGCGCAACGGGCGCAGCCGGGCGTCCCGGACCCCGATCGCAACTACGGCTATGTCGACGACCGGTGCGGTCTGCTGCTCGACAGTTCGATCCAGGAGATCCTCGGTGCCGACAACGTGGTCCGGCCCTACAGCGGCGCGGTCTGTCAATACGTGTTGTCGCGCACAGCTGCCGGCGCGCCCGCTGGCCCCGACGGGGGCGCCGGCGCGCCTCTGAACATGCTCGACGTGGTCTTCTCCTGGTTCGAATCCGGCAGCCTCGAGCGGGAACGGGCGGTCGCGCAGGAACGTGACGCACAGATCACCGACACGGTCGTCGAGCGGCATCAGGCGTTCCTGGCGCGGCGCGACGTCACCGGCGCGGCGTGCTCGGCCACCGCATCGGCCGGTACGGGCGTGCTGAGCTGGTGGGTGCAGTTCCGCGGTCAGCCCGGCGGGGATCCATGCAAGGACGCCGAGTTGCTGCTGTCGAGAACTCTGCAATCGGAACTCTGACGTGTCTCACCGGTCCTCGCGCCTCAAGCGCCTCGCCGTCGGCGCTGCCGTCGGCGGCGCCCTGCTCGCCGGATGCAGCACTTCGGAGCAGCCCGCGAACCCGGCGTCGCCGCAGCCGCCGGGCGGGGGTTTCCACAGCGCCGACTGCAACGGGGTGACCGACGACGATGTGGCCGCGGCGGTGGACTCCTCGATGTTCACCAAGGCGGTGGTCAACGACACCGGCTGCTTCTGGCAGGAGAACTCCGTGCTCGGCGGCACCTTCGGCGCGGGCATGGGCATCTCGACCTGGTGGTACCGGGGGAGCGACCTGGACACCGAACGGTCGTTGGAGCAGCGCGCGGGGCGCACCCTGACCGAACTGTCCATCGACGGCAACAAAGGGTTCAAGGCCGCCGACGCCAACGTCTGCAGTATCTATGTGGCAAAAGGCGGCGACGTCATCACCTGGTCGATCCAGTCGATGAACCCGGTCGAGCTGCCCGATCTCTGCACGATCACCGGTCAACTCGCCCAACTCAGCCAGGACCGGGTGAACTGACCTGCGTCGCAGGAAGGACTAGAGTTTCACGGCGGCCCTGTTCTGGGGTCGTACACCGTCGACCAAAGAGGTAGTGCCCACATGTCAGCTCGACCGGAGCCGCAATCGGCTGGTAGCCGCACGCGCCCGGCGCGGACCACGAGGCTCAGCCGCGACGCGATCGTCAACGCCGCACTGACCTTCCTGGATCGTGAGGGTTGGGATGCGCTGACCATCAACGCGCTGGCCGGCCAACTCGGTACCAAGGGCCCCTCTCTGTACAACCACGTGCACAGCCTGGAAGACCTGCGGCGCACGGTCCGGATGCGGGTGATCGACGACATCATCGGAATGCTCAACACCGTCGGCCAGGGACGCACCCGCGATGACGCCGTGGTGACGATGGCCAGCGCGTACCGCAGCTACGCCCATCACCATCCGGGCCGGTATTCGGCGTTCACCCGGATGCCGTTCGGCGGTGACGATCCCGAGTACTCGGCGGCCACCAAAGCCGCGGCCGGGCCGGTCATCTCAGTGCTGGCGTCCTACGGGATGGAAGGTGAGGATGCGTTCTACGCAGCACTGGAGTTCTGGTCGGCGCTACACGGGTTTGTCCTGCTGGAAATGACCGGTGTGATGGACGACCTCGACACCGATGCGGTGTTCACCGATATGGTCCTGCGGTTGGCGGCTGGTATGGAAAAGCGGTAGGCATAGCCGTACAGTGGCTCTTGACCTGGGATTAGTCGGCTGCTGACGAGTTTGGTTCGTCGCGGTCGGCCCTGGTATTGTGGTGGATCGTGCCTGGCCGGAAAGGCGCATGCGGCTGAGTTCGTTCGCAAGCGTGCCCGCACGCCGGGCCAATTCGCATGTCTATCACGGATCGGAATTCCCCCGGTGCGGACAGGCGCGACACGCCCGGATGCGGGGTACGCATCCGGGGGATGACTGCAGTACAGAGACTTAGAACGACCGAAGTACGACACGCAACATAGGAAGCCGGTACATGCCAACCATCAACCAGCTGGTCCGCAAGGGTCGCCGCGACAAGATCGCCAAGGTGAAGACCGCGGCCCTCAAGGGCAGCCCGCAGCGCCGCGGCGTGTGCACCCGCGTGTACACCACCACCCCGAAGAAGCCGAACTCGGCGCTTCGGAAGGTCGCGCGCGTGAAGCTGACCAGCCAGGTCGAGGTCACCGCCTACATCCCCGGCGAGGGCCACAACCTGCAGGAGCACTCGATGGTGCTGGTGCGCGGCGGTCGTGTGAAGGACCTTCCCGGTGTGCGCTACAAGATCATCCGCGGCTCGCTCGACACCCAGGGTGTCAAGAACCGCAAGCAGGCCCGTAGCCGTTACGGCGCCAAGAAGGAGAAGAGCTGATGCCGCGCAAGGGTCCCGCGCCGAAGCGTCCGTTGGTCAACGATCCGGTCTACGGGTCGCAGCTGGTCACCCAGCTGGTCAACAAGGTGCTGCTGGATGGGAAGAAGTCGCTGGCCGAGCGCATTGTCTATGGTGCGCTCGAACAGGCTCGTGACAAGACCGGCACCGATCCGGTGGTCACCCTCAAGCGCGCTCTGGACAACGTCAAGCCGGCTCTCGAGGTCCGCAGCCGCCGTGTCGGTGGCGCCACCTACCAGGTGCCGGTCGAGGTGCGTCCGGAGCGTTCGGTCACGCTGGCGCTGCGCTGGCTGGTGAGTTTCTCCAAGGCCCGTCGCGAGAAGACCATGGTCGAGCGGCTGGCCAACGAGATCCTGGATGCCAGCAATGGCCTGGGTGCTGCCGTGAAACGGCGTGAAGACACCCACAAGATGGCCGAGGCGAACCGGGCCTTCGCGCACTACCGCTGGTGACACGCAGACCGGCGGCTTCCGATGATGTTTGCCGCCGGCGCATTCGAAACACCTGACTCAGCAAGCGAAAGAGATGACTTCCGTGGCACAGGACGTGCTGACTGACCTGAACAAGGTCCGCAACATCGGCATCATGGCTCACATCGACGCCGGTAAGACGACGACGACCGAGCGCATCCTCTACTACACCGGCGTCAACTACAAGATCGGTGAGACGCACGACGGTGCCTCCACGACCGACTGGATGGAGCAGGAGCAGGAGCGGGGTATCACCATCACCTCCGCAGCCGTGACCTGCTTCTGGAACAACAACCAGATCAACATCATCGACACCCCCGGGCACGTCGACTTCACCGTCGAGGTGGAGCGCAGCCTGCGGGTTCTCGATGGTGCGGTCGCCGTCTTCGACGGCAAGGAAGGCGTCGAGCCGCAGTCCGAGCAGGTGTGGCGGCAGGCCGACAAGTACGACGTTCCGCGCATCTGTTTCGTCAACAAGATGGACAAGCTGGGCGCCGACTTCTACTTCACCGTGCAGACCATCAAGGACCGCCTCGGCGCCAAGCCTCTGGTCATCCAGCTGCCGATCGGCGCTGAGAACGACTTCGAGGGCATCGTCGACCTGGTCGAGATGAAGGCCAAGGTGTGGCGCGGCGAGACCAAGCTCGGCGAGAGCTACGAGACCGTCGAGATCCCCGCGGACCTCCTCGAGAAGGCTGAGCAGTACCGCAGCGAGCTGATGGACACGGTCGCCGAGACCGATGAGGCACTGCTCGAGAAGTACTTCGGTGGTGAGGAACTCACGATCGAGGAGATCAAGGGCGCCATCCGCAAGCTGACGGTGCGCAGCGAGCTCTACCCGGTGCTGTGCGGCAGTGCGTTCAAGAACAAGGGCGTGCAGCCGATGCTGGACGCGGTCATCGACTACCTCCCGTCCCCGCTGGACGTCGAGTCGGTGCGCGGCCACGTTCCCGGCAAGGAAGACGAAGAGATCTTCCGCAAGCCGTCGGTCGACGAGCCGTTCTCGGCACTGGCGTTCAAGATCGCGGTGCACCCGTTCTTCGGCAAGCTCACCTACGTCCGGGTGTACTCCGGCAAGGTGGAGTCCGGCGCGCAGGTCATCAACGCGACCAAGGGCAAGAAGGAGCGGCTGGGCAAGCTGTTCCAGATGCACGCCAACAAAGAGAACCCCGTGGATACGGCTTCGGCCGGTCACATCTACGCGGTGATCGGGCTGAAGGACACCACCACCGGTGACACCCTGAGCGATCCGAACCAGCAGGTTGTGCTGGAGTCGATGACGTTCCCGGATCCGGTCATCGAGGTCGCCATCGAGCCCAAGACCAAGAGCGACCAGGAAAAGCTGTCGATCGCGATCCAGAAGCTGGCCGAAGAGGATCCCACCTTCAAGGTGCACCAGGACTCCGAGACCGGCCAGACCGTGATCGGCGGTATGGGCGAGCTGCACCTGGACATCCTGGTCGACCGCATGCGTCGCGAGTTCAAGGTCGAGGCCAATGTCGGCAAGCCGCAGGTGGCCTACCGCGAGACCATTCGACGCAAGGTCGAAAAGGTCGAGTTCACCCACAAGAAGCAGACGGGTGGCTCGGGTCAGTTCGCGAAGGTGCTCGTCAGCATCGAGCCCTTCGTGGGCGAGGACGGCGCCACCTACGAGTTCGAGAACAAGGTCACCGGCGGCCGCATCCCCCGCGAGTACATCCCGTCGGTCGACGCGGGTGCGCAGGACGCGATGCAGTACGGCGTGCTGGCCGGGTACCCCCTGGTCAATCTGAAGCTCATCCTGCTGGACGGCGCCTACCATGAGGTCGACTCTTCGGAGATGGCCTTCAAGATCGCCGGTTCGCAGGTGCTGAAGAAGGCTGCGCAGGCTGCGCAGCCGGCCATCCTCGAACCGATCATGGCCGTCGAGGTCACCACACCCGAGGACTATATGGGTGAGGTGATCGGCGACCTGAACTCCCGCCGTGGTCAGATCCAGGCCATGGAGGAGCGCAGCGGGGCGCGCGTCGTCAAGGCGAATGTGCCGCTGTCGGAGATGTTCGGCTACGTCGGCGACCTTCGGTCGAAGACCCAGGGCCGGGCGAACTACTCCATGGTGTTCGACTCGTATGCCGAGGTTCCGGCGAACGTGTCGAAGGAGATCATCGCGAAGGCGACGGGTCAGTAACCTGTCCTGCTGTCACCGCGGCGAGTAACAACTGAAGAAATCATCACTGCTTACATAGCACCAACACAGTCCAGGAGGACACCACAGTGGCGAAGGCGAAGTTCGAGCGGACGAAGCCGCACGTCAACATCGGGACCATCGGTCACGTTGACCACGGCAAGACCACGCTGACCGCAGCAATCACCAAGGTTCTGCACGATAAGTACCCGGCGTTGAACGAGTCGCGCGCATTCGACCAGATCGACAATGCGCCTGAAGAGCGGCAGCGCGGCATCACGATCAACATCTCCCACGTGGAGTACCAGACCGAGAAGCGTCACTACGCACACGTCGACGCCCCCGGTCACGCCGACTACATCAAGAACATGATCACCGGCGCTGCCCAGATGGACGGCGCGATCCTGGTGGTCGCCGCTACCGACGGCCCGATGCCGCAGACCCGCGAGCACGTGCTGTTGGCCCGCCAGGTGGGTGTGCCCTACATCCTGGTCGCGCTGAACAAGGCCGACATGGTCGAGGACGAAGAGCTCATCGAGCTCGTCGAGATGGAGGTCCGCGAGCTGCTGGCCTCACAGGAATTCGACGAGGAAGCACCGGTCATCAAGGTGTCGGCGCTGAAGGCTCTCGAAGGCGACGAGAAGTGGGTGAAGTCCGTCGAGGACCTCATGGAAGCAGTCGACGAGTCGATCCCGGACCCGGTCCGTGAGACCGAGAAGCCGTTCCTGATGCCCGTTGAGGACGTCTTCACCATCACCGGTCGTGGCACCGTTGTCACCGGTCGTGTCGAGCGTGGCGTGATCAACGTCAACGAAGAGGTCGAGATCGTCGGTATCAAGCCGACGACCACCAAGACCACCGTCACCGGCGTCGAGATGTTCCGCAAGCTGCTCGACCAGGGTCAGGCCGGCGACAACGTCGGTCTGCTGGTCCGCGGCATCAAGCGCGAGGACGTCGAGCGTGGCCAGGTTGTCGTCAAGCCCGGCACCACGACCCCGCACACCGAGTTCGAGGGCAGCGTCTACATCCTGTCCAAGGACGAGGGCGGCCGCCACACGCCGTTCTTCAACAACTACCGTCCGCAGTTCTACTTCCGCACCACGGACGTGACCGGTGTGGTGACCCTGCCCGAGGGCACCGAGATGGTGATGCCCGGTGACAACACCGACATCTCCGTCAAGCTGATCCAGCCCGTCGCCATGGACGAGGGCCTGCGGTTCGCCATCCGTGAGGGTGGACGTACCGTCGGCGCCGGCCGGGTTACCAAGATCAACAAGTAGGCTCGCCTACGTGATCAATAAGTAATTGGTCTGACGCTCCAAGAAAAGCGGCGCTCACCTCCGGGTGGGCGCCGCTTTCGTATCTCTTGTGTAACGGGTGTAACACCTGTGGCATTTGAGGCGATGATGGTTGCAGAGTTGAGTTTCACCGAAGGGTCTGGGGTCATGTTCCGACGTATCAGTGCGCTGTTGGGCGCGGTAGCGGTTGGCAGCGTACTGGTGGGGTTGGTGGCCGCTCCGGCGGCTGCGGCTCCCGACTGCCCGGACCTGCATTGGATCGGCGTCGCCGGCTCGGGTGAGCGCGATGGTGATCCGACGGTCAACGGCGGGATGGGTCGGGTGGTCTACCAGTCCCTGAGCGACATTTCCCGGCTGGTGCAACAGGACGGCCGAACCCTGACCGCCGAAGCGGTGGATTACCCCGCGGCACCGGTGCCCGCCGACGGCGATCTGCTGGGCTGGGGCGGCTTCATGCACAGTGTCGACACCGGCGTGGCGGCACTCGGCAACCAGTACGCCGCGTTCGTACAACAGTGCCCGAACACCAAGGTCGTGCTGGCCGGATACTCCCAAGGCGCGATGGTGGTGCACCGCAATCTGCATGCGTTGGCGGCCAGCCCGAACCTCGCGGCCGCACTCCTGGTCGCCGACGGTGACCGACTGCCCAACGACGCCACACTCAACCTGGGCACGGCGACCGCGCTGCCCGACGCGGGAAAGGGCGTGGCCCAGGATTGGCCGACGCTGTCCCACGCACCGGCCCCACTACCGGTTTTCATCGGTAGTCGCACGATCAGCGTGTGCGACCGCGGCGACGCGGTCTGCGACTATGACGAGGATGCCGATGAGGTGACGGCGACCGCGATCGCCATCCACACCAGTTATGCCACCGGCCGCACCAGCGGGCTCAGGTGGACCTGGCCGCTGTACCAGTTGCTCAGGCCTGCACCGTCGCAGGGCCAATTGGTGCCTGCCGGTAGCTGAGCGGTCCGCTTCCGGACACTTCAGAGCGTTAGGCTGTCTTCTCCCGACCGACGACAGGAGTAGGCGATGGCAACGTTCTGGCGGTATGTGCGGATTCAGGCGTTCGTCCTGCTGTGCGGCATCGTCGGTCCGATATTCCTGACGGTCTATTTCATGACCGGGGCAGAGCCGATGATGAAGTGGATGTTTTGGACCGGTCTGCTGATCACTGTCGCCGACGTCCTGATTGCTCTGGCGATCACCGGCTACGGCGCACAGTCGACCGCCAAGTATCAGGCGCTCGAACAGAACGGCGTGCTGGCGTTGGCTCAGGTTACCGGCATCCAGGAGACCAACACCCGGATCAACGACCAGCCGCTGGTCAAGTTGGATCTGCAGATATCGGGGCCCGGCATCGCTCCGTTCGCCTCGCAGGACCGGGTGATCGCCTCGATCACCCGGTTCCCGATGATCACCAGCCGCAAGCTGGTCGCGCTCGTCGACCCGTCCACCAACGAGTACCAGATCGACTGGGAAAGAAGCGGTTTGGTCAGTGGCCTGATGCCGGCGACATTCACCGTGGCCGAGGACAACGCCACCTACGATCTGACCGGTCAGGCCGAGCCGCTCATGGAGATTCTGCAGATCCTCAAGGCGCACAACATCGGTATGAACAATATGGTCGACCTCCGCGCGAACCCGGCGGCGCGTCAACAGGTACAGGCGGTGGTGCGGCGGGCGGCGGCCAGGCAGGCGCCCGCCGCACCCGCATCGCCCGTATCGCCGCAAACTTCGGCGGCTACGCCCCCGCTGCTTGCCGCGCCGGAACCGTCAACCGCACAACGCCTGCAGGAACTGGAGACGTTGCGTGCCACCGGTGCCGTCACCGAGGCCGAATACACGGCGAAGCGACAGCAGATCATCGCCGATCTGTAACCCACCGCGGGGCCGTTGAATTCGGGCGGCATCACCTGTGCGGTGCGCTGGTTGCGATTGCTGCGCAGCTGTTCCCATTCGTCAATTTTCCCGAGCCGACCGACGAGTGTGGTTTACGGTGACAGCGGGTTCAAGATCGCCAAGCTCGGAGACGGGATATGACCTCTACTGAGGAAACCGAGAAGGCCGAGGCGAAGGTCAGCCTGCCGACGCTGACCGCGATGGTCGTCGGCTCGATGATCGGGTCGGGTGTCTTTCTGCTGCCGCGGCGGTTCGGCGCCGAAACCGGTGTGGCAGGGGCGCTGGTCGCCTGGACGATCGCCGGCACCGGTATGTTGATGCTGGCCTTCGTGTTTCAGCGCCTGGCCACCCGAAAACCCCACCTCGATGCCGGGGTGTACGCCTATGCCAAGGCCGGGTTCGGCGACTACGTCGGCTTCAACTCGGCCTTCGGGTTCTGGGCCTCTGCGTGTGCCGGGAACACCTCGTACTGGGTGTTGATCATGGCGACGGCGAGTGCGTTGTTCCCGTCACTCGGGTCCGGAGACACCCTGATTGCGGTGGTCATCGGCTCGGTGGGGGTGTGGCTGTTCTGTTACCTGATCCTGCGCGGCGTCAAGGAGGCCGCGATCATCAACCGGATCGCCACCTTCGCCAAAGTCGTTCCCATCCTGGTGTTTATCGTGATTGCGATCATCGCCTTCAAAGCCGATGTGTTCGCCGCGAACTTCTGGGGCGGTGACGGAAACTACTCTTGGAACTCACTGTTCGAGCAGGCCAAAGGCACGATGCTGATCACGGTATTCGTGTTCATGGGTATCGAAGGCGCCAGCGTCTACTCCCGATACGCGAAGAAACGGGAGGACGTCGGCCGAGCCACGGTGATCGGGTTCCTCTCGGTACTGGCCGTATTCATGTTGGTCACGTTGTGCTCGTACGGTGTGATGTCGCAGAACGAGCTGGGTCAGGTGGACGACCCGCCGATGGCCGCGGTGCTGGAATCGGTGGTCGGCCAGTGGGGCTCGGTGTTCATCCGTATCGGAGTCCTGCTCTCGGTGCTGGGCGCGTACCTGGCGTGGACACTGATGGCGGCCGAGATCCTTTATCTCCCCGCCAAGAACGACGACATGCCGAAGTTTCTGGCCAAGACCAATTCCCAGGGAGCACCCGTCTACGCGTTGATCATGGCGGGCGGCCTGGTGCAGCTGCTGCTGATCCTGGTGCTGTTCACCGCCGACGCCCTGGACTTCATGTTGGATCTGACTGCGGCGCTGGCGTTGATCCCGTATCTGCTGGCCGCGGCGTACGCGCTCAAACTCACGATCACCCGCGAGACCTACGGGGATCGCCGTTCCCTGGTGCCCGACACGATTGTGGCCGCATTGGCGACGGTCTACACGCTGTTCCTGGTCTACGCCGCCGGCTGGGATCACCTGCTGCTGTCCTGCCTGCTCTACGCGCCGGGAGCGGTGCTGTACGTCATTGCCCGGCGGGAACGTCGCCGACGCATATTCAAGCCCGCCGAGGCGGTGCTGTTCGGCGTGATCGTGCTGGGGGCGATTGCCGCCGTGGTGAGCCTGAGCACGGGAGCCATTGCGCTCGATCTGCCGAATCCGGTGGAGACGACGGGGCTCGTCCAACTGCCTGATCCGGCTGAGACGACCGGAGTCAAGTGATTGAAAGGACTGCGATGACCAATCGAACTGCCGCGTACGGCGTGCATTCCGAGGTGGGCAAGCTCCGCAAGGTGCTGGTGTGTTCCCCCGGGCTCGCCCATGAGCGGCTGACCCCGACCAACTGTGACGATCTGCTGTTCGATGACGTCCTCTGGGTGCAGAACGCACGCCGCGACCACTTCGACTTCATGGACAAGATGCGCGACCGCGACGTCGAGGTGGCCGAGCTGCACAACGTGCTGACCGCGACGATGGACATTCCCGAGGCCAAGGAGTGGCTGCTCGACAGGAAGATCGTCGTCAACGAAGTCGGGCTCGGACTGGTCGACGAGACACGCGGCTTCCTCGACTCGCTGGCCCCACGCCGGCTGGCCGAACTGTTGATCGGAGGCATGTCCATCCGCGATCTGCCCGCCGAGATGAGGTCGGGCTACCGCGGTTTGGCGCGCGAGGAAACCGGCGTCACCGAGTACCTGATGCCGCCGCTGCCCAACACGCTGTATACCCGCGACACCACGTGCTGGATCTACGGCGGCCTCACGCTCAACCCACTGTTCTGGCAGGCCCGTCACGACGAGACGCTGTTGATGAAGGCGATCTACCAGTTCCATCCCGATTACGTCGGCTCGACGGTGTGGTGGGGCGACCCGGAACAGTCCTGGGGCATGGCTTCGTTCGAGGGTGGTGACGTACTGGTGCCCGGCAACGGTGTCGTGCTGATCGGGATGAGCGAGCGCACGTCGCGCCAGGCCATCACCCAGGTGGCGGCGAAACTGTTCGCCGAGAACGCGGCCGAGAAGGTGATCGTCGCGGGGATGCCGAAGCTGCGCTCGGCAATGCATCTGGATACCGTCTTCACCTTCGCCGACCGCGACGTGGTGACGATCTATCCCGAAATCGTCGACTCCATACAGGCATTCGTGCTGCATCCCAGCGACACCGCTCCCGGTGTGGAGGTCGAGGAGGCGACCAAGCCGTTCGTCGAGGTGGTCGCGGGCGCGCTGGGGCTGGGTGCCCTGCGTGTCGTCGAGACCGGCGGTACCCGATACGACTCCGAGCGCCAGCAGTGGGACAGCGGCAACAACCTCGTCGCCGTGGAGCCGGGCGTGGTCTTCGCGTACGACCGCAATACCCACACGAATGCGCTGCTGCGCAAGGCGGGTGTCGAGGTGATCACGATCGTCGGGGCCGAGTTGGGGCGCGGCCGCGGCGGCGGGCACTGCATGACCTGCCCGATCATCCGTGACCCGCTCGAGTGGTAGGACTCTAGAACACGTTCTACTTTTGCTGTTAGCCTGGGCCCGGGCTCACGAAAGGACCGGTGATGACGACAGCTGGAGGACCGCTCGAAGGGCGGGTGGCATTCATAACCGGCGCGGCACGAGGCCAGGGCCGGGCGCATGCCGTCCGGCTGGCGAGCGAGGGTGCCGACATCATCGCGATCGACGTGTGCGCTGCCGTCGACGACACCATCACCTATGCGCCCGCCACGTCCGAGGACCTGGCCGAGACGGTCCGCGCGGTGGAGTCCACCGGACGCAAGGTACTCGCGCGTGAGGTCGACATCCGCGACCTGGCCGCACAGCAGCAGGTGGTTGCCGACGGCATCGAGCAGTTCGGCCGGCTCGACATCGTCGTCGCCAATGCCGGCGTGCTCAGCTGGGGGCGGATATTCGAGATGTCGCCCGAGCAGTGGGACACCGTCGTCGACGTCAACCTCAACGGCACCTGGCGCACGATCCGGGCGGCTGTCCCCGCGATGATCGAGGCGGGCAACGGTGGGTCGATCATCGTCGTCAGTTCCTCGGCGGGGCTCAAGGCCACCCCGGGCAACGGGCACTACGCGGCCTCCAAACACGGCCTGGTGGCATTGACCAACGGATTGGCACTTGAGGTGGGGGAGTACGGAATTCGGGTCAACTCGATCCATCCCTATTCCATCGACACCCCGATGATCGAGCCCGAGGCCATGGCGGAGATATTCGCCAAGTACCCGAGCTATCTGCACAGCTTCGCGCCGATGCCGCTGCGGCCGGTGGGCAACGGCAACGAGGGCTTGGCGGCGTTCATGACGGTCGAAGAAGTCGCCGACGTGGTGGCCTGGCTGGCCGGCGACGGCTCGGCCACGCTGTCCGGTAGCCAGATCGCCGTTGACCGTGGCGTCATGAAGTACTGAACTTTTCCCCGCGAGCAGACAGTTCGGTCCCCTTTGCGGGCGGTTTACGGGTACCGGCGTGTCTGCTCGCGCTCAGTACGCGACGATCATGCGCGCGCCTCAGCAAGGACGGCGGCGAACTGATCAACAGCCCAGTCGATCTCGTCGGCGGTGACGACCAGCGGCGGGGCGAACCGCAATGTCGAGCCGTGTGTGTCCTTCACCAGCACACCGTGCTCGGCCAGCCTGGTGCTCAGCTGTTTCCCGGTGCCCAGCGCGGGGTCGATGTCGACACCGGCCCACAGTCCCAGGCCGCGCACGGTCTGCACTCCGTGCCCGATCAGGGTCCGCAGCCGCGTATGCAGATGCTCGCCGAGTTCGGTTGAGCGCTCTTGAAATTCGCCACGCTCGAGCATGGCGACCACGGTGCTGCCGATCGCCGCGGCGAAGGGATTGCCGCCGAACGTCGAGCCGTGTTCGCCCGGGTGCAGGACTCCGAGCATGTCACGGTCGGCGACCACCGCCGATAGCGGAACCACCCCGCCGCCCAGGGCCTTGCCCAGCAGGTAGATGTCGGGGACCACACCCCAGTGGTCGCAGGCGAAGGTGCGTCCGGTCCGGGCCAGACCCGACTGGATCTCGTCGGCGATCATCAGCACGTTGCGTTCGGTGCAGAGTTGACGGACCCGGGGCAGGAAATCTTGCGGTGGCACGATGATGCCCGCTTCGCCCTGAATCGGCTCGAGCAGCACCGCGACCGTGTCGTCGTCGATCGCGGCGGCCACCGCATCGGCGTCCCCGAACGGAACCGACCGGAACCCCGGGGTATACGGACCGAATCCGCGGCGCGCGGTCTCATCGTCGGAGAAGCTGATGATCGTCGTGGTGCGGCCATGGAAGTTGTTGCGGGCCACCACAATATTACCGTTGCCCGCCGCGACGCCTTTGACGTCGGTGCCCCACTTGCGCGCCACCTTGATGCCACTCTCGACGGCCTCGGCGCCGCTGTTCATCGGCAGGACCATGTCCTTGCCGCACATGCGGGCCAGTGCCTCGCAGAACGGCGCCAGCCGGTCGGCGTGAAACGCCCGGCTGACCAGGGTGAGGCGGTCGAGCTGGGCATGGGCGGTGGCGATGATCTCGGGGTTGCGGTGGCCGAAGTTCACCGCGGAATAGGCAGCCAGGCAATCGAGGTAGCGTTTGCCGGTCACATCGGTGATCCAGACGCCCTCCGCGCTGGCGGCGACGACCGGCAGCGGCGAGTAATTGTGCGCGACGACGCGGCCATCGAGGGCGATGGCGTCGGTGATGGACGTGTTGTCCACGCTGTCCAGGATGGTCATGAATGTAGCTCCAATGTGCAGCATTTGATGGATCCGCCGCCTTTGAGCAGTTCGGAGAGGTCGACGCCGATCGGCTCGAACCCGGCGTCGCGCAACTGTTCGGCGAAGCCGGCGGCGGCCTCGGGGAGCACCACATGGCGACCGTCAGAGACGGCGTTGAGACCGAGGACATACGCGTCGACGCTGCTGACCTCGATGGCGTCGTCGAACAGTTCGACCAGCCTGGTGCGCGCGGCATCGGTGAAGGCCGGGGGATAGTAGGCGACGGTGGTGTCGTCGAGCACGGTCAGCGCGGTGTCCAGATGATAGAAGCGTGGATCCACCAGTTCGAGGCTCTCCACCGGCAGGCCGGTGGCTGCGGCGATCTCGCCGTGTGCGCGAACGTCGGTGCGAAAACCCCAACCCGCCAACAGTGTTGATCCGGCGAGCAGCAGGTCACCCTGGCCTTCATTGACGTACTCGGTGGACACGGGGTGGAAGCCGCGGCTACGCATCCACTCGGCGTACGCGTCGGCTTCCGCGGCGCGTTGCGGATAGGCGAACCGTGCGACGATGGCGGTGTCGCCGATCACGATTCCGCCGTTGGCGGCGTACACCATGTCGGGCAGGCCGGGGCGCGGTGCCACCAGTTCGACGCTGTGACCGAGGTCGAGGTAGGTCTCGCGCAGCGTCGCCCATTGGGTCAGCGCGCGTTCGGTGTCCACGGCGGTGGAGGTGTCCATCCACGGATTGATCGCGTATTCGACCGCGAAGTACTGCGGGGCAGTCATGGCGTAGTGGCGGGCGGTTGCATGGCGCTCGCGTGAGGTGGCGGCGACTTCGGCAGTCGGCAGGACATCGTCGGAAATCGTCATAAATCGAGCCTATGGAGTGGTCAGGGCGCAATCAATCACTGAGCATTGCGTCTATACCATCGATACATTGTGTAGAAGGTGGCCAGTCAGCGGTTTATTGCGTGGGAGTCGATATGGAGCGTCTGGACGATACTGACGAGCTGATCTTGAGTGAGCTCGCCGAGCATGCGAGGGCGACCTACGCCGAGATCGGGCAACGGGTGAACCTGTCCGCACCCGCGGTCAAGCGGCGGGTGGACCGCATGCTGGACGAGGGGGTGATCCGTGGCTTCACCACCGTCGTCGACCGCAATGTGCTGGGCTGGCGGACCGAGGCCTACGTGCTGGTGTTCTGTCACGGCGCCATCGCCCCGGACCAGCTGCGTGCGGCCTGGGTGGACATCCCCGAGGTGGTCAGCGCGGCCACGGTCACCGGCACCGCCGACGCCATCCTGCATGTGCTCGCCCGCGATATGCGACATCTGGAGGAGGCGCTGGAACGCATCCGTTCCGCCGCGGATATCGAACGCAGTGAGAGCATCGTCGTGCTCTCCAACATCATCGAACGGACGCGTCCCTGAAGGGTCGAAAAGTGGCGCAAACCTAGGGTGGCGCACACGGCGCCGGGGCCATCGTGTACAAACCCCCACGTGACTTCATCTTCGCAATCGGGGGGCGTAGTGATTGTCGGCGGGGGCCTGGCCGCGGCCCGGACCGCCGAGCAGCTACGCCGTTCGGAGTACTCCGGGCCGATCACGATCGTCAGCGACGAGGACCATCTGCCATACGACCGGCCGCCGTTGTCGAAGGAAGTGCTGCGCGCCGAGACCGATGACGTGACGCTGAAGCCGGCCGAATTCTATGCGGACAACGACATCACCCTGCGGCTGGGGGCTGCCGCGCACGCGGTCGACACTGCAGCCAAGACAGTGAAACTGGCCGACGGCGACGAGGTGGGTTACGACGAACTCGTGATCGCGACCGGACTGGTGCCCAACCGGATTCGTTCCTTCCCTGATCTGCCCGGCATCCGGGTGCTGCGATCCTTCGACGAGAGCCTTGCTCTGCGTGCCGATGCAGGCAAGGCGCGGCGTGCGGTCGTTGTCGGCGCAGGCTTCATCGGATGTGAGGTCGCGGCGAGCCTGCGCAAACTCGGGGTGGAGGTGGTGCTGGTGGAGCCGCAGCCGACGCCTCTCGCGTCGGTTCTCGGCGAGCAGATCGGCGCCCTGGTGACCCGTCTGCACCAGGCCGAAGGTGTCGACGTGCGGTGCGGTGTCGGCGTGAGCGAGGTGCGCGGCACTGACAAGGTGGAGCAGGTGGTGCTGGGCGACGGCACCGAGTTGGATGCCGATCTGGTCGTGGTGGGCATCGGTTCACACCCGGCCGTCGAATGGCTCGACGGCAGCGGAATCGCGCTGGACAACGGTGTGGTGTGCGATGAGGTGGGCCGCGCCAGCGCCGCCAACGTATGGGCCATCGGCGACGTGGCCTCGTGGCGTTCGGCGGTGGGCGACCAAGCGCGCGTTGAACATTGGAGTAATGTGGCCGATCAGGCACGGGCTCTGGTGCCTGCCCTGCTCGGGCAGGAGTCCTCACCGGTGGTGTCGGTGCCCTACTTCTGGAGTGACCAGTACGATGTCAAGATCCAGTGCCTGGGTGAGCCCGAGGCCGACGACGTCGTGCACGTGGTCGAGGATGACGGCCGGAAGTTCCTGGCCTTTTACGAACGCAATGGCGCCGTGGTCGGCGTGGTCGGCGGCGGCATGCCCGGCAAGGTCATGAAGTCGCGCGGCAAGATCGCGGCCGGCGCCCCCATCGCCGACGTCCTGCCCTGATAGTGATTTCGGCGTGATCGGTTCCGCTGAGCGCAACCGATCACGCCGAAATCGCGGGGGTTCGCCCGTCAGACTCCGCACAGAGTGAACGCGATCGCCGGTGCGATGCATACCGCACCCGCGACGAGGGACAGTGCCATCCCGCGCGGATGCCACCGGGCCGGTACGGGCGGCTCGGCAAGCCGCATCACGCGCTCGACCACGCCAGTGCCCGCGGCCGCCAGCGCACCCGCAGGCACCCGAGGATCGGTGTGCAGTGAGATCAGGCTGGTGAGTAGAGATTTACGACCGTGTCGGCGTGCCGCGGCGTCGTCCGCACAGATCTCGAGCAGGACCGGCACCGCCTGTGTCGCGGCACGTATCAGCGGAACTCGCGGCATCGCCACCGACAATGCGTTGAGTAACGCGATGATGTGGTGATGGCGGCCGGCCAGATGCGCTTTCTCGTGGGCCAGTACCGCTTTCATGCCGGCGCTGTCCAACCGCTCCACTGCCGCCGTCGTGACCACGATGACCTGCCGGCGGCCACCGGTGACGCAGTAAGCGGTGGGCCGTTCCGAGTCGACCACGACGACATCGCGGTGCCGGGTCGGCCGCCCGATGAGTTGGGCCGCGGCGGCATGGTCGCGGTTGGATCGTGAGGTGCTCAACAATGTGACCACCACCCGCCGGGCGGTGTGGAGGGCTACCGCGGCCGTGACGATGAGCAACACGACCACAACCGCGGTCCCGACGGACGAAGGCAATTCCAATTGGCGAGCGATACCGAGTGTTTCGACGCAGAACGTCAACGCGGTGTCGGTCACCAGGCTGTGTATCGCCCCCACCACCAGAATCACCAGGGCAGCGATCCACGCCATGGATGCGGTCCCGATGGTCGCGAGCCAGGCGGCGACGGCCAACCGGGGCTGCACGCCTGCGGTCAGGCGACTGCCCAACACCGCGGGCGCCAGCCAGGCAAGCGTGACGGCATAGACGAGAAGGAAGGTCACCGCGTTCACAGCGAGCCACTCTTCTTCAATCGCTGAATCGCCTGCCGCAGTTTGGCCGAGTCCTCATTCCCGATCTGCTCGAGGAAGAAGGTGAGCACGAGTTCGCTGTCTCCACCGGACTCGAACACCGTCCGCATCAGGTTGGCCGAGTGTTCCTCGCGGCTCATCTTCGAGCGGTAGTGATAGGCCAAACCGACCTTCTCCCGCTCCAGCCATCCTTTGCGGAACAAGTTGTCCATCGTCGACATCACTGTGGTGTAGGCGATCTGGCGTTGACGACTGAGCTCTTCGTGCACGCTGCGCACGGTCGACGGCTCGTCCCGCGACCACAGCATGTCCATCACCACGGTCTCGAGCTCACCGAACTCCCTCAACGCCATCCCCACATGCCCATCTGTCGGCTACCGATGTCAACACCTACGTAGCGCGATAGTAGCGCGGATCTCGGTCAACGGCATTGTCGGTGGTGGCGCCAGCGCCGATAGGTCAGCCAGGCGATTGCCGCCAGGACCACCGCCAGCAGCACATGCGCAGTGTCGATCGTCGACGAAACCCTGCTCAACCACAGTTGGAGGTCGTACTGCGCGTCGACGGTCAGAACGCCTCCGAGATTCGCGGTGCCCTCGGTCATCACGAACAGCAGACCGATCCCGATGAAGACCGAACCGGAGATCAGAGAGGTGGTGTGGGTCTGCAGCGGTCCGATCTGAACGGGGCGTCCGCGGAGCCAGGTGCGCCCGGCCAATCCGAAGCGGTCCCACGTGAGTGCGAGGACGAACAGCGGAACTGCCATACCCAGGGCGTAGAGCGCCATCAAGACCCCGCCGTAGACCGGGTCGGCACCCATGGCCGAGATCGTCAGAATTCCGCCCAGCAGCGGTCCCGCGCAGAATCCCGCCAGGGCATAGACCGCGCCGAGTGCGATGACCGACAACGTCGAGGAGATCCTGATCCGCGCGGTCACGCGCTGGGCGGCAGCCAATCCAAACCCCTTGCCGGCCAGCGTGAGTAGACCGAAGCCGATCAACACCAGACCGCCGACGAGGGTAACTTCGCCGCGGTAGCGGGTCGCGGCGCTGCCGACGATGCCCAGTCCGGCGCCCATGGGTACGAGGACCAGGCACAAACCGATCCAGAACACCACTGTCCGGTGGATCAGGACCGTGGTCCGATCGAAGGCGTAGGCGAAGAACGACGGGAGTAGCAGTGCCGAGCACGGACTGAGCAACGAGGCGAGGCCCCCGAGGAATGCACCCAGCAGTCCGACTCCGTTCACTGGCCCCCCGCGGCATTGTCGATGGCCTGGACGAACTCCGAAGTCGGTTGCGCGCCCAGCAGAGGCACATCGTTGATGAGGAATGCCGGTGTGCTCGGGACGCCGATACTGTTGCCGAGGGCCAGATCGGCATTGATGGCGGCATCGAATGCGTTGCTGCGCATCGCAGTCGAGAACCGGTCGAGGTCGGCGACGCCGGCCTCGCGCGCGAACCCGGTCAGCGCGTCCTCGGTCAAGTCGGCGTGGCCTCGTTCGGGCGAGGCCGCGAACACCGCGCGGTTGAACTCCCAGAATCTGCCTTGTTCGGCGGCTGCGCGCGCGGCGCGGGCCGCCAGCGTCGACTGGTCACCGAAGATGGGAAAGTCGCGCCATTCGATGCGGAGGGTGCCCCGGTCGACGAAGCGGTCGATGAGTTCGGGTTCGGTGTCGCGGCTGAACTTGGCGCAGAACGGGCAGCGGTAATCGGCGAACATCACCAGAACCACCGGTGCAGCGGGGTCGCCGACGGCAAACGGATCACCGGCCAGTCGGCGTTCTACTGTCATCGCACTGGTTTCACCCTGGCCGGTCGGCGGTGGCCCGGCCGACGTCGAGATCGGCGCGGCTGTCGGATCCTCCTGACCGCCAGCGCCGTCCGGGCGCATCACGAGATAGAGGATCAGCGCCGCGGCGACGACGACGAGCCCTGCGATGAACGCGACGTCTTTGCTGACGCTGTGCCGTCGGGAACCACTCATCCCGTGCCTCCGTGCTAACGTGGATTCTACGTACCTACGGCGTAGCTACGTAGAACTATTCCTATCACAGTGGGGGTCCGAAGTGCCGAACCGGGCAGGCGATGCCGGTCGGGTCGCGCTGACGTTGCCGCGCAGTCTGGTCTGTGTTGCGCTCGTGGCCATGATCGCCGTCGCCGCGGTGTGGCTCTCGACACGCTCGGCCACCGGCGGTCCGCAGGCGCGGGCCGACGTGCAACGACCGGAGGCGGCTCCCGCAGCAGTGAGCTTTGCGCCCACGGCCGACTCCACCGCGGTGAATCCTGCAGGCCCCGTGCGTGTCACCGCGAGCCAGGGCAGCCTGGTCGACGTCACGATGGTCGACGATGCGAATGTCACCGTGCCGGGGGCGATGACGCCGGACAAGCTGACCTGGACGCCCCGCGGCGCACTCGAATACGGCCGCACTTACAGCGTGAACGCCTCCAGTCGTGGCCTGACCGGGATTCCGGCCACCCAGACCTCGACGTTCACCACCCTCGCTCCCCGCAACCAGACCCGGGTGTCGTTCACCACCACCTCGAAGGCTCCGTTGGTCGAAGGTGCCACCTATGGTGTCGGCACGGTCATCGTGGCGCACTTCGATGAACCGGTCACCGATCGCGCCGCCGCCCAGAAGCGACTGTCCGTGAAGACCACCCCCGAGGTCGAAGGTTCTTGGTTCTGGATGGACAACCAGAACGCGCACTGGCGTCCTGCGCACTATTACCGTCCCGGCACACAGATCGTCGCCGAGGCCGACATCTACGGCGCGGATCTCGGTGCCGGGCTCTACGGTGAAAAGGACACCCACACCGCGTTCCGCATCGGAGATTCCCACGTATCGGTCGCCGACGACGCCACCAAGCAGATCAGCGTGTACCGCAACGGTGAGCTGATCCGGACGATACCCACCTCGATGGGGATGGGTGGATCAGAAACCGTTGGCGGTCAGGCCATTTCGTTCTGGACACAACCGGGGGTCTATACGGTGATGGACAAGGCCAACCCGGTCATCATGGATTCCTCGACCTATGGGCTGCCTGTCGATTCACGCCTGGGTTACAAGCTGAAGGTCAACTACGCCGTCCGCCTCACCAACAGCGGGATCTACGTTCACCAACTGGACAGCACCGTCTGGGCGCAGGGCAACACCAACACCTCACACGGGTGCCTGAACGTCAACGCCGACAACGCCCGCTGGTTCTATGAGTTCTCCCAACCCGGGGATGTCTTCGAAGTCCGTAACACCGGCGGGCAGCCGTTGCCGATCTGGCAGAACGGCGACTGGAGCGTGCCGTGGGACCAATGGCTCGCCGGTAGCGCGCTACCTTCCGCGAAATAGCATTCCCGGTCGTTACCGAGAGCGGTTGACGACCGGGAATGCCGTTCCGGTGGAGTGGTGACCTAGAACTCGCCGAGGTAGAACCGGCTGCCCTGGTCATCGGTGCACTCGGCGCTCAATCCGTACGGTTGGCGCGCCGGTTCCTGCAGTACCGTGCCACCGGCCTCGCGCACCCGCGCCACGGCGGCCTCGATGTCGGCGACCGTCCACATCGGCACCGTCGTCGCGGCCGCGCTGCCGCCGGCCATGCCCGACATCGGCTGGCTGCCCTGGACGGCCCACCCGTCGTCGACGCGACCGGGTTCGAAGGTCCAGTACAGCACCCGGCTGTAGAACGCCTTGAATGCCGTGGCATCGGGAACCTCGTAGGTGATGTACGAAAGTTCCCCCGGCCCAGCGCCATTGAGATCGGGCCGGGGCGTCCCGGCGGTGGGCGCGAAGACCGCGAACGAGGAGCCTGCAGTATCGGTCGCTCCCAGCACGGTCCCGAAATCGAATTCCTGCGCGTCGTCCACCTGCCCGCCGCCCTCGATGATCGCCTGCCGGGCACCGTCCAGGTCGGCTACCGCGTAGCAGCAGAACATCGTGGGTGGCCCGGCGATGCTGAAGATGCCGACGTGCTGTCTGGTGCTGGTGACCTGATGAGTGGCCGGGTCATAGGTCCAGCCCAGGACGTGACCATAGAACGCCGCGGCGCGGTCGGCATCGGGCACCCACAGCGAGACATAGCCGACGTCGCCGTGCTGAATCGGGGTTGCGGCGCCGGTGACCGGCCCGGACAGCATCCATCGATGCCCTGACGGGTCGACGATGGCGGCATTACGGGCGCCGTAGTTCTCATAGGGCTCCCGCTGTATCTGAGCGCCGTGTGCGCGGGCGCGCTCGAGTGTGGCGTCGGTATCCGGCACGGCCAGCATGAGGCTCACCGAACTGAACTGTGGTGCAGGAGCTTTGAGCCCGAGCTCCGGATACTCGTCGGCCAGGTAGAACACCCCGCCACCGATTGCCAACTCGGCGTGGCCGATGCGCCCGTCGTCCATCGCGATCGGCTCACCGACCACGGTGGCACCGAATGCGTCGACGTACCAGGCGATCGCTGCGCGGGCGTCGGGGACCGCGAGATACGGAATGGCGGCCGAGCGCGGGGGAGCCGCGGCTGCGGGCTCATTGATTCCTGCAATGGCAGTGTCGGTGCCAGTCATGACAACTCCTTCGGTTCGGTTCGGGAGTGTGAGCGCGGATTCCAGTCGGGCGCGCAGGCCTGCGGCGAATGCCGGATCCGGGGCAACCGGGAGCTCGCCGCCATTGAGGACGGTCAGCGGATCGTGGCTGTTGAATCCTTTGCTCCCGGTCATGGCGTCCCTCCTTCCGGCCGTGGGTACTGCGCTCGAAAAGCCCGGCGTGCCCGCACCAGCAGAGCTTCGGTGGCATGCACGGTGCGGCCGATCAGCTCGGCACATTCGGGCACGGAGCGGTCGTCCATGTAGCGCAGTGCCAGTACGGTGCGGTGCTGCTCGGTGAGTGTGGCGAGCACACTCTCGGCGACGATGCGGTCCAGTTCGGCATCCCAGTCGTCGGCAGGATCCACCGGTTCGGGCAGTTCGGCGACCGGGACGGTGAGCCGGTCGTAACGGCGCCGGTAGTGGTCGGCGAGTTTGTGCCGGGCCACACCGATCAGCCAGGGCACCGAGAGCTGCGGCGGAGACGGCTTGCGCGCGGCGTCCATCGCCGCCAGAAACGTCTCCGACGTCAGATCTTCTGCGGTTCCGCGGTCACCGCAGCGCCGGATGAAGTACCCGTACACGACAGGTAGCGCCTCGTCATACAGCCTCAGCAATGCCCGCGGAGCGTCAGTTTCGGCGCTCACACCCTTATCGTCGCCGAAACGGCCCGAACTCCGACGGTCTGCGCAGAAGTTTTTTTGATCCGGCCTTATCGGGCGCGCCGAAAAACCGCTCGCTCATTGCCCGAGATTGCGCCAGGGTGGGTGGGGTGGTTGACGTCGATGCATTCGTCCGAGACGGATTTGTGAAGGTCGAACAGCCGGACTGTCGTGAGATCGCCGACGCGGCAAGGGCTCTGTTGTGGCAGCAGATCGGTCTCTCGCCGGATGACGTCGCGTCGTGGATCCAGCCGGTGGTATGGGTGTCCGATCTGACCGGTGAGGGTCCGTTCGGGCAGCTCGCCAACAACACCCGGTTGGCGAGCGCACTTGACCAGCTGTGCGGGGTGGATGGCTGGCTGCCCCGTCACGCGTTGGGCAACATTCCGGTGCGGTTCCCGGTCCGGCCTGCGGCTGCCGACCGTGGCTGGCACATCGACCTCAACACTCCGCTGTCCGGCGACCGTTGGGCCATCAGCGGCAGGCCGCACACCATGCTGGTGTTGACCCTCCTATCTGAGGTCGGTTCGCACGACGCCGCCACCCGTATCCGGGTGGGTTCGCATCGTGATGTCGCGGACGTGCTCGGTGCGGATGCGGTGGAATTTGCCGATGCCGGGCCGTTGGTGGACCATGCCAGCGCCGGACGGCCGGTGGCCGCGGCGACCGGCCTGCCCGGGGATCTGTACCTGGTGCATCCGTTCACGGTGCACGCAGCCGACGAGCACCGCGGCGCCACGCCTCGGTTCATGTCGCAGGCGCCTATCGTGCTGGCAGAGCCGTTGCGTCCGCACAGCGGTTCGGTGCTCTCCGAATCCTGTTGGAGCTCATAGGACGTCCAGTCCATCGCGGACGATGTCGAACGCCTCGGAGATGGCGTCGGTGAGCGATACCGACTCGTCGGCGAGCCAGTGCTCGTAGGCCGAGAGCGCAACACCGAGCATCAGCCAGGCCACGGTCTGCGGTACCAGGGCAGTCGCCGTGGTGCCGGACCTCTTCGCCACGGCGGAGGCGATGACCTCCCGCCAGCCGGCGTACATTGTCATCGAATGTGCCTGCAGTCCTGCTGTTTCCAGGATCACGCGCATTCGTTGCCGATGATGGGCGGTCTCGGATTCGTCGAACGTGTTGAACGCCACCAGTGCATCGTGCAACGCCGTGCTCAACGGGATCTGCGGGTCGACCCGGTCGAGCAGGTCCCGCATCTGTTGCAGGTGGGTGTCGAAGTCGCCCCACGGAATCGCGTTCTTCGAGCTGTAGTACCGGAACAGCGTGCGTCGTGAGATTCCGGCGGCAGCGGCGACGTCGTCGACGCTGACGTCATCGAAGCCGCGCGCGGTGAACAGGTCCAGGGCCACGTCGGCGATGTGGTCCTGTGTGGTGGAACGCCGTCGGCCCACCCGTGAGGTGGAGAGTTGTCGCATACCACCTGCCTTTTTGAGGTCCACACTTCCATTCTGGCACTCGATGCCATATTCTTGCGATCTCGATCACAATTGTCGAGAGCCTACGCGACGAAAGGGAGTGCTCATGGAACCGAATCAGCACGTCGAAACCGAGACCGAACTCGTCACCGAGACCCTGGTCGAAGAGGTGTCGATCGACGGGATGTGCGGGGTCTACTGACCGTGTCGGCGCCTACTGCCCAGGCTCCGGCATTTGATCCCGACGCCGGCTGGCGGCTGCACCACCAGGTGGCGGTGCGGCCGGAGCCGTTCGGGGCTCTGCTGTATCACTTTGGTACCCGCAAACTCTCGTTCCTGAAGAACCGGACCATCGTGGCCATTGTCAATTCGCTCGACGAACACCCGGACATCCGGTCCGCCTGCCGCGCCGCCGGCATCGAGGACGGGCAGCAGGCGCCGTACCTGCACGCGCTCGGCGTGCTCGTCCAGTCGAAGATGCTGGTCCCTAAGGAGAAGTAATGACTGTCGTCGATACCGCCCCCGCTCCGGTGCCGCGGCTGGTCGAGCAGTTCGAGCATGGCCTCGACGCCCCGATCTGCCTGACCTGGGAGCTCACCTACGCGTGCAACCTCGCCTGCGTGCACTGTCTGTCCGCCTCCGGCAAGCGCGACCCGCGGGAGCTGTCGACGCAACAGTGCAAAGACATCATCGATGAGCTGGAACGCATGCAGGTGTTCTACGTCAACATCGGTGGGGGCGAACCCACTGTGCGACCGGACTTCTGGGAGCTCGTCGACTACGCGACCGAGCATCACGTCGGGGTCAAGTTCTCCACCAACGGCGTACGCATCAACCCCGAGGTGGCCGCGAAACTGGCCGCCAGTGACTACGTCGACGTCCAGATCTCGCTCGACGGCGCCAATGCCGAGGTCAACGATGCGGTGCGAGGCAAGGGCTCGTTCGACATGGCCGTGCGGGCGCTGGAGAATCTGAAGAGCGCCGGCTTCAAGGACGCCAAGATCTCGGTGGTGGTGACCCGGCACAACGTCGACCAGCTCGACGAATTCGCGGCGCTGGCAGCACGTTACGACGCCACCCTGCGGATCACCCGCCTGCGCCCTTCGGGCCGCGGCGCCGATGTCTGGGACGAACTGCATCCCACCGCCGCCCAGCAGCGGCAGCTCTACGACTGGCTGGTGGCCAAGGGGGACGGGGTGCTTACCGGTGATTCGTTCTTCCACCTCTCGGGCCTCGGTGCGCCGGGCGCGCTGGCCGGTCTGAACCTGTGCGGTGCCGGTCGCGTGGTGTGCCTGATCGACCCCATCGGGGACGTGTACGCCTGCCCCTTCGCCATCCACGACCGCTTCCTGGCCGGGAACATTCTCCGGGACAGTGGTTTTGAGAGCGTGTGGAAGAACGCGCCGCTGTTCCGTGAACTGCGTGAGCCCCAGTCCGCCGGTGCCTGTGGAGGTTGCGACCACTACGACAGCTGCCGCGGCGGCTGCATGGCGGCCAAGTTCTTCACCGGTTTGCCGATGGATGGGCCGGACCCTGAGTGCGTCGAAGGCTGGGGCGCCCCCGCGCTGGCGCAGGAGCGGGTCAAGCCCAGGCCCAGCGGGGACCACTCTCGCGGCACCAAGCAGGGACCGGTGGCCCTCAAGCTGCTGACCACCCCGCCGGCCCGGCTCTGTAACGAAAGCCCGGTGTAATCCATGGCCCGCGATACCTGGTTCGAAACTGTCGCCATCGCCCAACAGCGCGCGAAGAAGCGCCTGCCCAAGTCCGCCTATTCGTCGTTGATCTCCGCGAGTGAGAAGGGCGTGTCGGTCTCCGACAACGTCGAGGCGTTCGCGGAGCTGGGCTTCGCCCCGCACGTCATCGGTGCCACGGAGAAGCGTGAACTGGCGACAACGGTGATGGGGCAAGACATTTCGATGCCCGTCATCATCTCGCCGACGGGCGTCCAGGCGGTTGATCCCGACGGCGAGGTGGCGGTGGCCCGCGCGGCGGCGGCACGGGGTACCGCCATGGGGCTGTCGTCGTTCGCCAGCAAGCCCATGGAGGAAGTCACCGCCGTCAACGACAAGGTCTTCTTCCAGATCTACTGGCTCGGCAGCCGCGATGAGATTGCCGAGCGGGTTGAGCGGGCCAGGGCAGCGGGCGCCGTGGGTCTCATCGCGACCACCGACTGGAGCTTCAGCCACGGCCGGGACTGGGGGAGCCCCAAGATCCCGGAACACATGGACCTCAAGACGATGCTGAAGATGTCCCCGGAGGTGCTCACCAAGCCACGATGGTTGTGGAGCTTCGGCAAACATCTGCGTCCGCCGGACCTGCGTGTTCCCAATCAGGGCCGGCGCGGGGAACCGGGCCCGACGTTCTTCGAGGCCTATGGCCAGTGGATGGGTACCCCGCCGCCGACGTGGGAGGACATCGCCTGGCTGCGCGAGCTGTGGGGCGGTCCTTTCCTACTCAAGGGCATGGTGCGCGTCGATGACGCCAAACGCGCTGTGGATGCTGGCGTTTCGGCGATCACGGTTTCCAATCACGGCGGGAACAATCTGGACGGCACACCGGCGGCGATTCGCTGTCTGCCGGCGATCGCCGAAGCGGTCGGCGATCAGGTCGAGGTTTTGCTGGACGGCGGCATCCGCCGGGGCAGCGATGTGGTCAAGGCGGTCGCCCTTGGTGCCCGGGCGGTGATGATCGGGCGGGCCTACCTGTGGGGGCTGGCGGCCAACGGGCAGGCCGGCGTCGAGAATGTGCTCGACATCCTGAACGGCGGGATCGACTCGGCACTGCGCGGGCTGGGGCTGGCATCGGTACATGATCTGCGTCCCGAGCACGTGCTCGTGCCGCCGGGGTTCCTGCGCGAGCTGGGTGTGCCGCCAACTCAGGGCGCTTGACACGGGACCGCTGCCTCCGATTTCCGCTGCGTGACAGGGGTGGCGGAAGGGGCGCACGTGATGGTCTCGGGCGGTCCCCGGGTGGCAAATGCAAAGATCCGGAAAATCTAGTGCGGCTCATGCTTCAACAATTGGCGCACACCAGGTGAATTCGGCCTACCATCGGCAGGTGGCTTTTCCCAGCGGGCTCGGGAACTCGACGTCGAGGCAGCTACGAAGCATGTCCCCAATGTTGGTCATCCCGGTTGGTTCTACCGAACAGCACGGTCCGCACTTGCCGCTGGACACCGACACCCGTATCGCCACGGCGGTGGCACACGCCGTCGCCGCGCGCCTCGATGGCCCTGCCGACCTGCACGCGTTGGTCGCGCCCGCCATCGGTTACGGAGCCAGCGGCGAGCACGAGGGATTTCCCGGCACGGTTTCGATCGGAACAGCTGCGCTGCGGCTTTTGCTGGTCGAGTACGGTAGGTCCGCCGCGAGCTGGGCCTCCCGCCTGGTATTCGTCAACGGTCATGGGGGGAACGTGGAAGCACTGGCAGCAGCGGCCGCGCTGCTCCGTTACGAGGATCGCGACGTCGGATGGGTCCCGTGTAGTGTTGCCGACGCCGATGCACACGCCGGACATACCGAAACATCTGTATTGCTACATATTTCGCCTGAGGACGTGTGGGTTGACGAGCTCAGCGCCGGCAGCACCGCACCACTGACGGAGCTGTTGCCGCTGATGCGCAGCGGTGGGGTCGTTGCGGTCAGCGAACTCGGGGTACTCGGTGACCCGACGACCGCTACCGCCGCCGAGGGCGAGCGTATCTTTGCCGAGATGGTTGACGGTTGCGCGGGCCGGGTGAGGCGGTGGCAGCCTGACCGGAACGGGATGCTCCGATGAGCGGACCGAGGCTGCCCGACGGTTTTGCCGTGCAGGTCGATCGCCGGGTCAAGGTGCTCGGAGAAGGTTCGGCGTTGCTGGGCGGGTCGCCCACCAGGTTGCTGCGGCTCGCCCCGACTGCCCAGACCATGCTCAACGGTGGACGCCTCGAAGTGCATGATGCGCTCAGCGCACAGTTGGCCCGGACCTTGCTCGACGCCACCGTCGCACACCCCCGGCCGGCCAGTGGACCGTCCCACCGTGACGTCACCGTCGTTATACCGGTGCGTGATAACGTATCTGGGCTGCACCGCCTGATCGGCACCCTACGGGGTTTGCGGGTCATCGTGGTCGACGACGGTTCGGTGGTCCCGATCGAACACGCCGAGTTCACCGGCATGCACTGCGACGTGCAGGTCCTCCGGCATTCCCGCAACAACGGCCCGGCCGCCGCACGTAACACGGGCCTGGCCGCTTGCCAGACCGACTTCGTGGCGTTCCTCGATTCCGATGTGGTGCCGCGCCGCGGCTGGCTGGAAGCACTGCTCGGACATTTCTGCGATCCGGCGGTGGCGCTGGTGGCACCCCGTATCGTCGGCCTGCACACCGCGGACAACCTCGTCGCCCGGTACGAGGCCGTGCGGTCCTCTTTGGACCTCGGCGTGCGGGAAGCTCCGGTGGTGCCGTACGGAACGGTCTCCTATGTGCCGAGTGCGGCGATCATCTGTCGCCGGTCCGCGCTGAACGGGGTCGGCGGGTTCGACGAGGCGCTGAAGTCCGGTGAGGACGTCGATCTGTGCTGGCGTTTCGTCGAGGCAGGCGCCCGGTTACGCTACGAGCCGATCGCACTGGTCGCCCACGATCACCGGACCGACCTGCGAGAGTGGTTCACCCGCAAGGCATTCTACGGATCATCGGCGGCACCGCTGACTGTCCGGCATCCGAACAAGACAGCACCGTTGGTGATCTCCGGTTGGACCCTCGTGGTCTGGTTGGCGCTGTCGATGGGGTCATGTGTGGGATATCTGGCCTCGTTGGTGGCGGCGGTGTTCACCGGCAGGCGGATCGCCCGCTCGTTGAGTGCCGTCGAGACCGAGCCCAAGGAAGTCGCGGTGGTGGCCGCGCACGGACTGTGGTCATCGGCATTGCAGTTGTGTTCGGCGATCTGTCGGCACTACTGGCCGATCGCACTGATCGCTGCGCTGCTGTCCCGGCGAGCGAGACACGCCGTGCTGTTGGCCGCGGTGGTCGACGGGGTGGTGGACTGGGCGACCAGACATGGAAACGTCGACGACGACACCAAACCTGTCGGCCTGTTCAGCCATCTGCTGCTCAAACGTCTGGACGACATCGCTTATGGGGCCGGTTTGTGGACCGGCGTCGTGCGTGAACGTCACCTCGGTGCGCTCAAGCCGCAGTTGCGGAGCTGACGCTGAAGCAGATTGACGTACTGATCGTCGGCGCCGGCAGCGCCGGATCAGTGTTGGCCGAACGGCTTTCCGCAGATCCGAGCTGTCAGGTGACTGTCGTCGAAGCCGGCCCGGCATTGTCGGACCCCCGGGTGGCGGCGCAGATCACCGACGGTCTGCGGCTACCCATCGGGGCGGCCAGTGGGGTGGTGCGGCACTATCCGGTGACGTTGACCGAGCAACCGCGCCGTCATGCGGAGATCATGCGTGGCGCCGTGGTGGGGGGATCGGGGGCTGTCAACGGTGGCTATTTCTGCCGTGGGTTGCCTGCCGACTTCGACCGCTGGGCGGTGCCAGGGTGGGCCTGGGAAGACGTGCTGCCACACTTCCTGGCGATCGAGAACGATCTGGACTTCGACAATGCGATTCACGGGTCCGACGGGCCGATCACGGTACGCCGGGTACGTGAATTCGACGGTTGTACAGCAGCTTTCGTCAACGCGGCGACGGCTGCCGGATTCGGCTGGCTGGAGGACCTCAACGGTTCGGATCGTGCCGCCACGCTGCCCGCAGGCGTGGGCGCGGTGCCGATGAACATCGACGGCGGTACCCGGGTGGGCCCGGGCGGTGCCTACCTGCAGCCCGCGTTGCACCGCGCCAATCTCACCGTGAAGACCGACACCAGGGTGTGCCGCGTGCGCTTCACCGGCGGTCGGGTGGTGGGGGTCGAGTGCCAGAACGGTGAGACCATCGATGCCGACCGGGTCATATTGTGCGCTGGGGCAATTGGATCGGCACACCTGCTCATGTTGTCCGGAGTCGGTCCGCCCGGCGTTTTGGAGCCGCTGGGTATTGCGGTGCGCTCCGGGGTGCCGGTGGGGACGGCCACGGTGGATCACCCGGAATGGGTGCTCCCGATCGACTGGACACCGACGCATGACCTGCCGCCTTTGGAGGCGGTGCTGACCACGGCCGAGGGCCTGGAGATCAGGCCGTATACCGCGGGGTTCGCCGCGATGGTGCACGGCGTCCGCGACGACCCTGTCGACCGGCCCCACATCGGCGTGGCGCTGATGCGCCCTTCCTCGCGCGGAAACCTCCGATTGGCGAGCGCCGATCCAGCGGTGCGGCCGGTGATCGAGCACCGGTACGACAGTGCGCCCGCCGACGCCATCACCCTGGCCGACGGCGCTGCCCTTACTCACGAATTGGTCAGCGGGACAGGTGAAGTCGGCGAACCATCCTGGTCGACGTCGCAACATCTGGCCGGTACCGCGCCGATGGGCACCGGAACCGATGCGGTACTCGACCCGACCTGCCGGGTACTCGGCGTGACCGGTCTGTGGGTGGTGGACGGGTCGATCATGCCCGCGATCACCAGCCGCGGCCCGCATGCGACGATCGCGATGATCGGTCACCGGGCCGCCGAGTTCATCGTGACCTGATCCGACGGATCGATCGGAGCTGCTGCCCGTCACGCCCCGGCGCCCACGCCCAGACGAAGACCGCGGCCACGGAGATCACCGTTGCCATGACGAGCAGTGCGGAGTTCGTCGCCTCCAGAAATGCCTGCCGGGCGAGTTCGGACAGCCCGCCGGCCTGAGCGCCACCCAGGCGCTCGGACACCGCCAGCGCTTCGGCAAGAGAATGTAGCGCAGGCTCGCGGAGCTCGACCGGAATGTCGGAGATCTTCGGCGCGAGCAGGTCCTGGTACTGCGCGGCCAGGATGGAGCCCGACACCGCGATACCCAATGCGGCACCCACCTCCCGGGTGGTGTCGTTCACCGCCGACGCAACACCCTGCTTCTCGTCGGGAACTGCCCCCATGATTGCGGAAGTAGCTGGGGCCGTGCACAATCCGATTCCGGTGCTCATGATCAGCAGCGGCCAGGCGAAGGCGAGGTATGACGAGTCGAGTTCGAGTGATCGCATGCAGAGCAGGCCGGTGGCTATCAGTACCAGGCCGCAGAACACCGCAATCCGCAATCCGAGCCGTGGCAGGTAAAGGTGAGTGGTGGCACCGATGGCGAGAACCGGAATAGCCAACGGGCACAAAGCAAATGCGGTCTCGATCGGGCTGTATCCCATCACCAGCTGGATGTACTGCATGCTGACGAAGAAGAATCCGAAGTTGGCGAAGAACAGGAATGTCATGCCGATGGCACCGGTTGCGAAATCTGGCCTGCCGAACAGGCGCACATCGAGCAACGAGTGCTCGCGTCGCAACTGGACGCGGGTGAACACGGCGGCGAGTGCGATCCCGCCGGCCATCGCGCCCCAGACCATGGGGTGGCTCCACCCGCGCTCGGGGGCGCCGACCACGCCGAAAACGAACACCGCCACGCCCGCGCCGACGAGCACCGCGCCACGCCAGTCCAGCGGGGCGGCATTCTCGTCGCGGGATGAGGGCACGGTGCAGGTGAGCGCCAACAGCGCGAGCCCTGCCGCGGCGAATGCGACGAAGATCGACTGCCACGTCCAGAAATGCAACAGGCCACCGGTGGCCAGGAAGCCGACGATGGCCCCGGATCCCACCACGCCGGCCCAAATCCCCACGGCCTTATTGCGTTCGGCCTTCGGATAGGCCGCGGTCAGGAGCGACAGCGTGGCAGGCATGATGAATGCCGCACCGGCCCCGGCGGCCGCACGTGCGACGATCAACTCGACCGGGCTGTCCAAGATGAGTGGTGCCGCCGAAGCCAGCGTGAAGATCGCCAACCCGACCAGTAGGGCACCGCGCCGGCCGTACCGGTCGCCGATCGCCCCTGCCGGGAGCAGCAGACACGCCAGCATGAGGGTGTAACCATCGATCACCCAGGTGAGTTGCGTCTGGGTGGCCGAGGTCTCGATGGCGATGTCGGGCAGCGCGGCATTGAGCGCCACCATCGACGCGACCACGATCGAAACATCCGCACAGGCCACCGCGAGCAACCAGTAGCGCTGCCGCTTCGACAACATCGCCATGCCCGGGTCTATATCCTGTGCGGAATCGACGAGGGATTCGGTCATGTAGCGGTCTCCTTCGTCGGACGATAGTTTTGAGACTAACAGTCTCGTAGGGAGACGGTAAGTCTTGTTTTGTGCGGAGGTGCAGTGCGAAGGGGTAGCAGGTGACCGCCGGGAGTGGTGACCCACGGCCGGCCCGTTCGCGGGCGCGACTACTCGAGGCGGCGACCTCGCTCCTGCGTTCAGGCGGTCCGAGCGCGGTCACGGTGGATGCCGTCACCCGGGCTGCCAACGTTGCCAGGGCCACTCTGTACCGCCACTTTCCAAGTGGAAATGACTTGTTGGCAGCCGCTTTTCATGCTCTGATGCCCGCAGCCCCGATCCCGCCCGACGAGGGCACGCTTCGGGACCGGTTGATCGCGCTGGTGCAGGCGCAGGCCGACATGATCGCCGAGGCGCCGATCAGCATCACCGCGATGTCATGGCTGTCGCTGGGCGGGGATATGGAGAAGCTGCCCTGGCGGGCTGCCGACAGCCCCCAGGTGCGCACCTTGCGCGAGCGCGTCGCCGAACAGTACGCGTTGCCGTTCGAGGCGATTTTCGACAGTCCGGACGCGGTGGCCGAACTGGGGCAGGTCGACCGCACTCAAGCCGCCGCGCTGTTACTGGGCCCCATCGTGCTCGGCAAGCTCAGCACATTGCCGGAGTTCGACTACTCCGCATGCGCGCGGGCGGCGGTGGATGGCTTCCTGGCCACCCACCGCGCCGGCGGCCGAGCGCCTCAGCGCACCGAGTAACGAATCGGCAGATGCTTGAGGCCGCCGACGAAGGTGGTCGCGGAAAGCTCGGGCGTACCGGACAATTCGATGGATTGCAGTCGGGGCAGCAACTCGGAGAACAGGCTGTTCATCTCCATCCGGGCCAGCGCGGCACCCAGGCAGAAATGCACCCCGTAGCCGAACGAGAGATGTTTGTTGGGGTCGCGTCCGACGTCGAACCGGAACGGTTCGGTGAAGATCTCCTCGTCCCGGTTGCCGGAAACATAAGCCAGGTATACCGATTCGCCCTTGGCGATGGGTACCCCGTGCACGGTGGTATCGGCGGTGGCGGTACGCATGAATTCTTTGACCGGCGTGGACCAGCGGATCATCTCCTCGACGGCCGTGCCCATCAACTCCGGGTGCGCACGTAGCCGTTCCATCTCGCCCGGGTTCTCCATGAGCGCCAGCAATCCGCCCGAGATCGCGTCCTTGGTGGTGTCGTGGCCGGCGCTCGCGACGATGACGTAGTACGACGCGGTGTCGACATCGGTCAGTGGCTCACCGTCGATTCGGCCGTTGGCGATCGCCGATGCCAGATCATCGGTCGGGTTGGCCCGCCGCGACGCGGTCAACCGGGAGAAGTAGTTGAAGAAATCCATCAACACCGCCAACCCGTCCTCCAGGGACTCGCCGCGCTGGTACTCCTCGTCGTCGCCGCCGAACATCTCCTGGGTCAGCATGTGCATGCGGCCGAAGTCCTCCTCGGGCAGGCCGAGCAGCGACATGATCACGTAGAGCGGAAAGTCGACGGCGATCGCGGTGACGAAATCGCACTCGGGGCCGATGTCACGCATCTTGTCGACGTAGCGTTTGGCGAGTTCGTCGACACGGACCTTGAGTGCGCGCATTGCCTTGGGGCGGAACCAGTCTGCGCCGATGGTCCGAACCTTGCGGTGGTGCGGATCATCCATGTGGATGAGCGTGCGAAGGCCCATTCCCGATTCCAGTTGAGCTCTGGCCATGTCGTCGGCGGCAGCCGTGGCCAGCAGGGGCCGTGGCTCGCTGATGAACAATTCGTTGTCACGTTCGACGGCCATGATGTCGGCGTGCCTGGTGATGGCCCAGAACGGGCGGTATGGCGGATTGTCCACCCAGGCCACGGGGTTGTTGGCGCGCAGATGGGTCAACGCGGTGTGCAGTCTGGAGTCGTCGGCATACGCCGTCGGGTCGGCCAGGACTTTCGCGGCGTCATCCATGGTCGGCGCACTCATTCGGATTTCCTCCCGATCGGACTTTCTTGACGAGTGTCAAGTTCCACCCTATGTGACCGACGCCACCCAAGGAAGGGAAAAGCGGGAACAGATGCCAGTAGGCTCAGCGCGTGCTGCCCGCTAAGGTGTGCCACCGCCGAGGTCGTCTGAGCGCGTTGGTCGCCGTGCTCATACTTGTTGTGTCGGTCATGTCGGGATGCGGTCGCAGTGACAGTCGGAGCATGCCGCCCCCCGGTGATCCCGCCGTGGTCCAGACGACCACCGGGGCGCTGCGCGGGACGGTGGCAGCCGATTATCGGTTGTTCGCCGGAATTCCTTATGCTGCACCACCCGTCGGTCCGCTGCGGTTCGCGAAGCCGGTCGCCGCGACGGGCTGGCAGGGGGAGCGTGATGCCACCCGCCCTGGACCGCGATGTGTCCAGGATCCGGCCGCCGACCCGGAGAACGGCCGCAACACCTCCGAGGACTGCCTCACCCTCAATGTGTGGACGCCGCCTGCCTCGGGTGAACCCAGACCGGTGATGGTGTGGATCCACGGCGGAGCCTTCGTCAACGGCAGCGGCGATGTCTACGACTCCCGGTGGTTGGCGTCGCGTGGCGACATCATCGTCGTCACGATCAACTACCGGCTCGGCACTCTCGGATTCCTGGCCCACCCCGCGCTGGGCGCCGCCGGCGACGTCGGCAACTACGGGCTGGCGGACCAGCAGGCCGCGCTGCGCTGGGTCCGCGACAATATCGCCGCCTTCGGTGGAGACCCGGAAAAAGTCACGGTCGCAGGTGAATCCGCGGGCGGGATGTCAGTGTGTGACCATCTGGTGGCGCCGGGGTCGGCGGGATTGTTCCGGGCTGCGATCCTGATGAGCCCGCCATGCCAGGCGCAAGCAGATCTGGCCACCGCGGAGCGGGACAGCGTGGAGTACGCCGCCGGTGTCGGGTGCCCCGATCCGGCCACCGCCGCGGCCTGCCTGCGTGCGCTGCCGACAGATGACCTTCGGAAACCGGTCTGGTACTTCAATATCGGCAGTGACGAGCTGACCGGGCCGGTGGTCGGAACCACGGAGCTGCCCCAGGATCCGGTGGCCGAGATCGCCGGTGGGCGGGCCGCGCGCGTGCCCGTGCTGATCGGCACCAACCGCGACGAGTTCACGCTCTTCACCGCGTTGCGGTATCTGCGGGAAGGGCAGCGCTTCACGGTAGAGCAGTACCCCGCACTGTTGGCCGAGACCTTCGGCCGCCACGCCGCGGCCGTGGCGGCCCACTACCCGATCGACCGTTACGGCGGTGTGGCGCAGGCATACTCGGCGGCAGTGACCGACGGGGAGTTCTCCTGCGTGGCCAACCGGCTGGCCGGCGGGCTGGCAGGCACCGACACCGTCTACTCCTACGAGTTCAACGACCGGACCGCGCCGGCCCCAGATGTCATGCAAACTCTGCCGTTTCCGGTCGGCGCCAGCCATTCGCTCGAACTCCGCTACCTGTTCGACGTGGGCGGCGCACCACCGTTGAATCCGGCGCAGCAGGAGTTGTCGGCGTCGATGATCGCGTACTGGAGTCAGTTCGTCAGGACCGGCGATCCGGCCGGCGACGGCCAACCCGCCTGGCCGCCGTCGGACGAGGCGGCGAAAATCATGTCGCTGAAGCTGGGCGGCCCACAGATGATGGACGGGTTCGCCAATGAGCACCGGTGCCCGTTCTGGGCGGGGCTGAACTGAAGACGACTGAAAGGCACACCGACCAATGCCGACGCCGGACCCGCAGACGTTCGCCGATTCCTGGGTGCAGGCCTTCAATGCCCATGACGTCGAGGCGGTGCTGACGCATTTCCACGATGACGTCGTCTTCACCTCACCGGTGGCCGCGCGGGTGATCCCGGGCAGCGACGGCCGGGTGCGGGGCAAGGCGGCGCTTCGCGACTACTGGATGACCGCGCTGGCGGGGATGCCGGATCTGCACTTCGAGGTCCTCGACGTGTACCGCGGCGAATCGGTCCTGGTGATCAATTACCGCAATCAGCGCGGCGGGCTGGTCAACGAAGTGCTCCTGTTCGACGGCGACCTGGTGCGCGAGGGCCACGGCACCTATCTCTGATGAGCGATTTCGGCGTGATCGGTTGCGCTCAGCGGAACGGATCACGCCGAAATCCCTAGATCGCGGTCACCCACGTGGTGATGTCGGCGTGCACCACCTCGACGCCGTTGCGGTCGGTCACGCTGACCGGAACAACGATGTCGGCGCCATCGCCGATCGCGGTGAAGTCGGGCGGGTCGAGGGTGGCCGTGGCCCTCAGTGACGTGGTCGCCTTGGCGAGGTAGGAGACACTCATCGCCTTGGGGATCCAACGATGGCTGGTCGGCACGGTCGCCTCCATCAGCATCCCCATCGCCATCTCGGCGGCGTTGCACGACGCGATCGCGTGCACGGTGTGCAGGTGGTTGTAGATGAAGGGTGTCGAGCAACTGCACCCCCGACCACGGAGGCACCGCAATGACCACCATCCAATCAACCATCACTGATCTTCCCGAGCCCGCCGGGGCGCTGGACTTCGGCCCCTGGGAGAACACCGCCGCCGAGTGGAACTCCACCGGCATCGCCTTCCGCACGTTCACCGGCTCATCGTGGGTGGTGCCACTGCACGACGACAACACTCTCGATTGGTGGATCGGCAGCGATGGTGTCACCGTGAGTATCCGACGCATTCAGCTCAGCACGGGTCAAGTAAAGCGGTGGGTGGACATCGTCGGGAACACGGAGCTGCTGTCCACGGTTGCGGTGCGGATGCTGACCGCATCGCTAGCCGAGGCGAATGCCGAGATAGTCCGGATGAGCGCCACGGACACGTACGCCCCATGCTCGATGGTCCCGACGTTCTCACGCGCGGTTTAAAGCCAGCTAGACCAACGAAGAGACCCCCGCAGGAATGGTGCGGGGGTCTCTTGCTGTGTCAGCGCCCGGTCGGGAACCGCGCCTCGAACCTGTCCCGTAGGCGGTCAAGCCGCGCCTGCAACTCCTCGGACTCAGCCTCGGTACGGCGGACAGGGTTGCCCCAACGATCAACCGGAACATGAATGTCGAACATGATTTTCTCCTGTGCATGGAATCCACGGCCGACTTTTGCCAGTCGCTCTGTCCATGCCACGAGAGATTGCGAACCTTTACAGAGGGAAGGTCGCTGTGATGAGCAGATTACCCGACGCTGGCGGTTCGTGAAAGAGCCCAGGCCCCTCACACCCACTCCACAAGGCTGTAGCCGTGGCCACCGTTACCGGCAGACGGCCCGGAGGTTGACCCGCCAATGCCGCCACGGGCTCCACCACCGCCGCCGCCGTAGTTGCCTCCCGCGCCGCCATTGCCGCCACCGCCAGGGCCGGAGTCACCTGCCGCCTGATCCAGGGCATCATTGCCGGCAGTCCCACCGGTTCCCGTTGTTGTGTCCCCACCTCGGCGGGCGGCCAGGGAGACGCCGGTGGAGTTGATCCCGCCACCCGCACCACCACCAGCAGCACCGCCAGCAGCGTTGTCTGGGGCGGCGCTGTTGTACTGCCCGCCGGATGTTCCGTTGGCGGTCGTCGCGGTGATGCCCGATGCGCTCGCCGTACCACCGGCGCCCACGACCCCGTTCCCTCCAGAGGTGGCATTCGTAGCGCCACCGCCCGCCCCTGCTATCAACGACACCGAGCCGGATGCGAAAACCGACGCACCGCCCGGTGACCCGTCCTGCCCGCTGCGGATGGCACCAGCCCCGCCTGTGCCCCTTGTTATCGAGATTGTCGGCCCCAGGGACTCGACGGGTATCCAGGTGCGGAAAACTTTGGCACCACCACCACCGCCAGGGCCGCCGCGTCGAGACACGTTGGTCGTGGTGGTGAAGTAGCCTCCGCCACCGCTGGTGTGCGCTGATCCGACAATCGCGTGTCGTTACCGACACACACCGTTGTCGAAGATGTCCCCGTAGGAATGCGGGCGATGCCGAGAGTCCCCGAAGTTATCTCCGTAGCGGAGTGGGTGTGTGATAGGGCAGCCTGGCCGTCCAGTTGCCCCTGGATGGCCGAGGTCACGCCACTCACGAAGTCCAGCTCTTCCGCCGTGGCCGTGACATCAGTGATGTCTGCTAGCTCGTGGGTATGGGTAGTGTCGGCCTTCCCGATTAACCCGGTAGTGTTGGCGTTAACCTCGTTGGCGACATCGTTGACGTCATCCGCCGTGAGGACGTCACCCGTCTGCCAGTCGTTGCGGAGAGTCATAGGCTCCCCTCCAAATCGGGGTCAACCGTGACGAAGATGTATGTTCCATCTTCTCGCAGCACCTTCTTGTCCACCAGGCGGCTCGGGATGCGCGCCGGCTCGTATGCGTCCAGGTCCTTGGCGTGAATGGTCGCGCCAGCCGCCAGCAGCGCCGCCCACGCATTGTTGTCGGAATCCCATGCATTCCACGGCGCCCGGTAGTCCTCACATCCTGACGCGTCGACCGTCAACCCGAACGCCAGAGATTTCGACTTCGGACTCCGTGACCCGGCCACGGAATCGTTGGCCGCGGGATGCGCGACGCCAGCGTTCATGGCTGCGCCGACCAGCGGCACCAGGAGCGAGTCCAACTCTGCCGAATGGGTTGCCGCTGCCTGCCAAGCCTTTTGGACTTTCAAGTCGTTCAGGGCGAGGATGTCATGCGCCGAGGTCGTCGGATCGACCAGACCTGCCGCGACCGTCAGCGCGGCGGCTGCGGTATTGAACTTCGCCTGCACGGCCTTGTACGTCTCGGCGGCGTCCTCCCTCACAATCCGCCCCAAGCGGTTGGTGATCGCTGTTTCGACGTGTGCATTGAGCAGATGAACCTGCCCGCCGAACTCTGCGAGGGATTGGGCGCGCAATGCTTCAACGTCATCGCCGTTGATGAGCGCGTCGATCAGCCACGCGGTCACGGGCTTGTCCAGGTTCTTGAACGCAGCCAGCCGGCTAGCCAGCTCTGCATGTTCATCGGGTGCCGCGAACCCAGCTTTGGCGAGTAGTGCGGTGCGGATCGGCTGACGCTGAAAGCCTGGCGAGTCAACGGATTTGAGCTGAATAGTCATGTTATCTCCTAGTTGGATAGATGGGTTAGTGCTGAGGTCCGTACCACTGATATGCGGTGTTCTGATTGGCGAGCATGTCGGCCAACATCTCTGTGTTGGTCTTGCGCTTGGTTAGGTTCTTCTGTTGGTCGGCGGTGAGCTCGCCGGGAGTGTGGCCCGCACTTGGGATGACCGACGACTTGCCGACAGGTTCGAGTTCGGCACTCTCGGCCTCAGGTTCCTCGACTGCGTCAGCGAGCGGGGGATTGAAAACCCGGTTCCACTCGGCGGCGATGCGATCCACGGCAAGCTCGGGGGGTTGATAGTCAGACATTTGATTCTCCTTGCGTTGGAAGTGATTTACAGCCCGAATAGGGGCTTGCCATCTTCTGGGCTGTAGGCCAGGGCCAGAATCAGTGCACGCTTCTGGTCGTCGGTGAACTTCCAGGATTCGCCGGTCACCGGATTAACCAGACCGTGTACAGATTCTTCATCGGAAAGATTGCCCTCAGCCCACCTGATCAACAGCGGTCCGAGCGAGTTCTCGATCAGGTGGTGCTTCTCGTTAGGATCGGCTGGCCACGGCAGCGACGACCACGCGCCGGTCCGGGGGTCTATCCAATGATCTTTGGACAGTTCAGTCATGTTGGTTCCTAACAGTTGTTGAATGATGGGCAGAGTTCACCGGGACCGCTGACGGGTCGGCGGCAGCGGTGGCAATGAGCGGGACTGACCCAGCACTGACACTCGGGGTCGTCAGTGCACGGGGTGAACGTTCCGGTGCTCCAGTGCCTGGCCTGGAATTCGCTCTCGTTGTCGAGCATCCCCTGGGACTCCAGCCACAGCAGGCCGTCGAATTCCGGCGCACCAGGCACGTAACGCGGGTCCCGCTTCGGCCGGTTGGCGGGACCCGATTTCTCGAAAGTCATTTCGCACTCCTCATGCGGTACTGGCCGGCCTTCACGTGGCGCTCGCTCTTCGGGATCGTGGCCCACACAGTCAGGGCGCCGATATGGTCGGCGATGGACTTCAGCTGGATACGGCGCTCAGCCGCCAACTTGATCAACAGCGACGTACTGACATCGGGGTCGACTAGACGTTCGGTCAGCCGCTCAGCCAGATCGGCAGCAGCCTCCGCGGCGGCAAGATGCTGTAGCTCCCGCTCGTCCCAATCGAGGCGGTCCGGGTCGCCGTGACGTTCCTCGGACACCCGCGCCAACGCGGCATCGAGTTGTTCGCGCAGCTTCTGTGCTGCGGTACGTTTACGTGGCATAGTTACACTCCAAGCAATAGTTGTAAGGTACGAATAGGTACCTGATCGGTAAGGTTCAAGACGAACCTCACCCCTTCCGACCAGCGGCGGAGCACTGTCTGGGGGTTCAGGTTGAGATTCCTGTGCTAGCAGGCTGTGGCTGTCCGACTATGACGGCCGCGCCGGGCTGGCCTTGGTGGGGGGTCTGGTGGCCGGGTCCTCGTCGAGGCTGCCCCGTGCGCCGCTCTCAGCGGCCCTGTGGTTGATGTTTGCTGCGCCCGTGGGTGGAATGCCTAGGCATGGTCTCACGGTTGCTCTGAGAGCTGCTCAGGGCGAATGGATGTCGTCTTGTTCGAGCAGATCCGATACGGCCTCGCACACCAGCCAAGCCGTTTGCTCATCCAGGGTCAGCCGAGTACATCTGCCATCACCGGCAATCGCTCGGGTGATGTCGACATCGCCGTTGAGGTCGAGTTGGAGCACGACAGGCGGGCCGTCGACCATGCCCACTTCTACCCGCTTCACTCGGCCCCGAAGATCTCGTCGAGGTCCAACAGGTCATGTATCCGATCACTGATCGCACGGCTTTGTTGGTTGGACAGTCGCTGACCCAAGATGATCAGGCCGCCATTCGGATGCTGCTCGACAGCCAGATCGAGATCGGTACAGAGGATGCACACGCCACTACGTCGATGAGTGCTGCGGCCACACCCGCAACGGATGGCATTCCGCCTGCGCTTCCCGGTCACTGCTCGACGACATCCACGAGGGCATCCGCGACGGCGATCGCCAGCGCCTCGGGGAAGATCAGGCGATGTTCCTTGCCGTGGGCGAGCGTTCGGCTGATCTCGATCAAGCGTTGCTTGCCGGGCTGCCTGAACACCACCACATCGCCGCGATCATTGGGGATGCGGATCATCGGCCATCCGCCTCGGCCCACTCGACCAAGGCGAGGGCGAGGTCAACAGCTTCGGCCTGTGTGAAAACGATGTACCGTTCGCCGCCATCGTCGTGGTAGGCGATCAGCTTCACGCGGCCATCGGGCAGGACCTGCGCCGTCAAGTCGTCAACGGTCATGGAGCTGGTGGTGCCGTGCTCGGCCCAGCACTCGATGCCGGCCAGCAGGGTCTCAGCCAGGTCGCGGGCGTGGCGAACGTGGACACCTTGGTGCACCACTCCGCGGCCCGCTGCTTTGCTGACCTGAATCCAGGGCAACGTTGCGGTTACCTCGATAGACAATGTGTTTCCTTCCATGAGAGATGAGACCGCCCCGGCCGGAGCATCGCGAAGGGGAATAAGCGCGCTCAACGACCGGGGCGGTGTTTCCGGCGACAGTGGTGATCAAGTACAGGACTTGAGCGGCCCATCGTCGGAAGATGTGGGTGACAACTTGGCTCAACCCCCTACCAAGTTGCCTTGCTGCACAGGAGTGGACAGCGGATGTCCGCCGCGGGGAATGGGATGGCCATCCTGGGTTGCGCGGCGAAGTCTCTAGGTCTCGATCCAGCGGCAGTGACTCGGTGTCGCCGAGACCGGACCGCTTCGGGTCACCGTGAGATGGACCGTGAAGCCGTCACGGTTGGCTGTCCAGCCTCCCGTGTGATCGATATGCAGGGGCACAGATTGGGGACCGTCAACGGTCGCGACGGTTAATGCTAGTGGAGTCAATGTTGTTCCGATGCTTGAAGATTCCGCGCTTAGATGCGCCTATAAGAAGTAACTTCTAAACAATGCTGGCCAGACAGGAGGCCAGCCACAGCCCATCAGGGAGATAGCCACCCAACGGCAGCGATGCCCTTCTCTTTCATGGATGGCCCCGCCGAAGGCGGAAGGGACTCAACCCGCTACCCAACGCAACGTCAACGTCACCCGAAGGGAAAAGGAGCGGCTCTCGGCCTGCGGCCTTCGCCGCAGCAACAGGTAGTTATCGCAAGCATGTTGAACATCGTTCTGAGCGATGTGTTCATGCCCTCACTGGGTGGCAACCTGTGAAACAACAAGCGGGGTAATGAGGATGTGAGGGACGAATATCCTTATATAGGGGGTACCCAGTACCCAGTACCCGAGCCTTCTACCAGCAGGAACAGTTACTTGCTGGGTACGCGGTGTACCCAGGTTTGTTTGTCCGTTTCGCCCTTTCGGATGCCTGCCCGGTTGATCTTCTGCTTGGCGCTGCTCTCCGTGATGCCCAGGTGGGCGGCAACCTTGGCGGCCGCGTCACGAACCGTCGCCCCCTTGCAATTGGTGTTCAGCCACGCCAGGAGATCGGCACCGTCGTCCAACCGGTCCTTGGACCGCTGCTGCTTCGGCTTGTCGTCAGAGTCACCCCACGGTCCACGCTGAACTAGCCGATAGAACGGCCCTGCTTGCGGCACGGCCACCAACTGTTGGGGTTGAGTCATCCCGTTGCCGTCGATGATGCATGCCGTGTTCCCGCCACGCAGACCCTTGCGGTTGGTCTTCCGAACCTGAATCCACGCCCGCGCCTTCTGGGTGCTGATCGACAGCCCCATCGGCTTAGCCCCCGCCACCGAGTAGCCGTGCTCGGACTCGTGGTGCAGCACCACTACGGGTATCCCCCGATTGGTGAGCTTGGTCAACCCGTCGAACACGGTCGTCAATGCTGCCGCGTCGTTCGTGTCTCCCGTCGCCCCCATCAAGTTGTCGAGCACAACGAAGTTGAAACCCTCGGCCAGTAGCCCGTCTGTGAGGCTATCCCACTCGACGGTTCGCGCGGTGCGACCCAGGTGGAACATCGAGACCTCAGCTTCGGGTGGCAGTCCGCCTTCTTTGTGGAGACGGGTGCCGTATTCGCGGCCGGAGTCCGGGTCGGTCCAGAGGACGGCAGGCTTCCACAGCTTCGCCGGATCAACGGGTGTCATCCCCAGGAACTCGTGGTTATCGGTCAACAGGGCCAGCAGCATCGAGGACACGAGATAGGACTTGCCGACGTTCGACCGGCCGTAGACCATCGTGACCGACGAGCAGATCGTCTCGTGGAAAACCCAGGGGTCAACATCTTTGCCACGTTCGTACTCGCCCCATGCTGTGGTCCGTGGGAATCGGGCTGCGAAGTCAATCACGGTTGCCCCCTCTCAGTAGCATTCGCCGCCGTGCCGGGTCCAGCGCCACATGCACGCGGGCTCATCGCACAGTGGCCCGTAGGCTTTACCGTCGTCGAGAACGAGGCCGATGTCGTCATGCTCCTCGTGACGAGCTTCTTCCAGGACATCGTCCACACTGGGCTCATCCCATTGGTCAGGCTCGGCCATGTTCCTCCTGCGCCGCAGCGATCTGCGCGGCTCCGCCGCCATCGTCAGCCAGACCGTCGAGCAGTGCCCGGGCGTCACGGTTGCGCTGGCGCCATTTCGCTTGCCGTTCTCTACGGCACTCGGGGCAGTACTTCGCACTCGGGATGTGCGGGTGCAAGTCAGGCTTGGAGCATCGCACGGTTCCTCCTTTGGATAGCGTGTCGCCGACGTGTCGAGGACATGGCCGAACCCGGCCAGAATGGACATGGCCACCGACCACGGCCGGATGGCAAAACTCATACCGCCCTTTGGGTTTGGCACGAGTGGTACGAGGACCCGCGGTTCACCACACCGCACGTTGCGGCGGCGAGTTCGACGGATCGTGGTGTCGCGGATATACGGGCCGGCCTCGGGGTCCCGGTCGATGCGGGTCGAGTGCGGAATCTTCCCGCTATCGCCCTGCATCGAGGACACGCAGCGTCCCCAGTGCAGCGCGGCAGCAGCAGCGTGGTTGACGTCAACGGTCTGGCCGCAGCACGCCAGCCGGAAGTACAGCGACGTGGGCTGCGGGACCAGCGCGGCGATGATCGCCCTGTCCTTGACCGGGTGTCGGTTGCTGGCCTTACGCACGCGGCCGTCAGGATGAACCTGATATTTACCAGCACCAACCCATTCCGAGCGGCGTCCTGGTATGATTATACCATCCGTGAGTTTGCTGGGTGGAGCATCGACAACAACTGCGTCCACGATGGACTCGAAGCTAATCGTCATGACGCCACCTCGGTCGACTTCACAACGGGCTGCTGCGTCAGTAGCCGCACAATTTGCTGCCGCTTCTCTGCGGTCAACGGCGGCGCGTTTTTGAGCTGCTCCGCAATCCACTCGGCGTCGGTCATAGCGCAGACGGTAAACGAACACCTGTTCGTTTGTGCCGGCGTGTTTCGTGTACTCACAAAATTGAGGATCGAGACCGCGTCCGACAAGTTAGACGAACACCCAAACCAGTATCTACCTGCGGTAACGCCGGATCACCGGCAATCGACCTGCACAAACAGGATTAACTAAGAATTCTGTATGAAAATCAAAGAGGTGACGGGACCAAGCCCCAAACGCCAAGGCTGAACTACTTCCAGACGATTGAAATCGAAGCAGGATCAAGCCGACGTTGCCCCTGCTTCGCCGGATGCACAGTGATCGACATCAGTGTGTCGATGATCTTGGCGCGCACATCCACACTGACGCTGTCCCAGCGGTCCCGCAGCTCCCCATCACCATCTAGCAGTTGTATGGCCGGATGCGTGGTGACCGCGTCGGCCAGCGTCCGGTCGATGTCGTCGAGCTCGGCTTGAATGATCGCCGATTCCCGCTCCACGGCACCCACCGACAACGATCCCTTGCGCAGCAAGGTGGCCAGTTCATCCTGCGTAGCCGCCAGCGCGGTACGCCGCGTCTCCAGACTGCTGGTGTCGGGTTTTTCCCGCACCGTCACACCCTGATCGGCTAGGTGCTCCAACACGAGGTCGGTGATTTTCTTGTCCAGTGCTGGGGCGCTGCGGCCCACGTGGCTTTGACGGCACACGTAGCTAGGGTTGCGGTTCTTCCCATGCGGATAGGCGGCGTACAGCGGGCCGTCGCAGACGGCGCACCGGCAGATCCCAGACAGCAAGTGCCGACGCTCGAACGCCAGACCTTGGCGGCGGGACGGGTCACCCAGCATTGCCTGCAAGCCTCTCCAGAGCGTCTCGTCAACAATCGGCAGCCACCCCCCTTTGCCGACGATCTGGCCCTCGTGCGCGACCAGGGCAGCCAACCGCGGGTTGGTGAGCACTCGACGGACGTGCAAATTGGTCCACGGGACGCCTCGGACAGTCAGCGTCCCTGATGCATTCCAGCGGCGGGCAACCTCATGAATCGATGTTCCCGACAGGATATCGGTAACGGCCTGCCGGATCATCGAGGCTTCGGGTTCCCTGGGTGTTCCGTCGCCGTGATACCCGAATGGTCTGGAGCCTTCTTTACGCCATGCTCCGGCCGCGCGACGCCGGTGGTTCGCGGCGCGACGGCGTTCGGCGTGGTGCTCCGACTCTTGACGGGACACGCTGCCCAGGATGCGGGCTGTCATCTTCCCCGCCGACGTGGCCAGGTTGAGATCGCCGGAGTTGACCGTCTGGACGGTCGCTTCGCCAATGGCGTCGATGATGCGTTCCAGGTCCGCGAGAGACCGGTACAGCCGATCCACGTGCCAGCACACCAGTACGTCGTGGCGTCCCGCCGACAGGTCGGTGAGGAGGCGCTCAAACTCTGGCCGTACCGCACCGGAATAGGCGCTGATCGAGTTGTCGACATATTCGACCACCGAGTCGGCGCCCATCTTGCCGACCAGGTCTCGGCAGGCTTCGAGTTGCTGCCCGACCTCTATCGGATCCTTGCCCTTGGCCAGGCTGATTCTCGCGTAGATCGCGGCGCGCATATGAGCACTATACAAGACAGGTGTATTAACGCTATGTTCTTCATGAAGAACCACTTCGGCACCGTCACCTCGGCGAGCCCGGGCTCCATGCGGACGACGTGCGGCACGATCGTGGCGAAATACGGCACGCGGGCCATGGCGGCGGCCGAGAACAGGCGGCTGCCGCCGGGGCGCCGCGCCAATCGTTGCCACATGCGGTAAGTGCTGGTAGCGCCGGTCATGGGGCGATCTTAGAAGCACCGGGTGCGCCGAACGTGGGGAGTACGTACTCTGGGCAGCGGTTTTGCGTGCACAGCGCCCACGCTCGGCGGGGTCGTCGGCGGCGCTGGCCAGGGATTTGGAGCACGCCCGGATCTAAGGCATACTATTCGGGTTGCCTTGCGCCGGGTTTTGTACCTGGCTGGGCATACGACCAGCGCCCATACGGGCGCATCCGGTTCCAATTCGATCGTGACGGATTTCCGACGCGGGCGAGTATGCGTGAGGGCGACACACCCGACCGCGGGGGCCGGTGGACCACAGACAGGTAAACAGCGGCGGCAATACTCGGCGCGACCGCGCCGGGGTACCAGGCCCGACTGGGATCATCCCAGGGAGGGCCGGCCGATGTACGAAGCAGGAGCGAGGTAGGAGAAGCGTGGCGGGACAGAAGATCCGCATCAGGCTCAAGGCCTACGACCACGAGGCCATTGATGCCTCGGCGCGCAAGATCGTCGAAACGGTCACCCGTACCGGCGCCAGCGTGGTCGGCCCAGTGCCGCTGCCGACCGAGAAGAACGTGTATTGCGTCATCCGGTCCCCGCATAAGTACAAAGACTCGCGGGAGCACTTCGAGATGCGTACCCACAAGCGGTTGATCGACATCCTCGACCCGACGCCGAAGACCGTTGACGCACTCATGCGCATCGATCTGCCGGCAAGTGTCGACGTCAACATCCAGTAGGAGAACCCAAAAACATGGCTAGAAAAGGCATTTTGGGCACCAAACTGGGCATGACGCAGGTGTTCGACGAGAACAACAAAGTCGTCCCGGTGACGGTCGTTAAGGCCGGCCCCAACGTGGTGACCCGCATCCGGACCACTGAGCGTGACGGCTACAGCGCCGTGCAGCTCGCCTACGGCGAGATCAGCCCCCGCAAGGTCAACAAGCCGGTCACCGGCCAGTACGCCGCCGCGGGCGTCAACCCGCGCCGCCATCTGGCCGAGCTGCGGCTCGACGACGAGGGTGCCACCGCCGACTACGAGGTCGGCCAGGAGCTGACGGCGGAGATCTTCGCCGACGGCGCCTACGTCGATGTCACCGGCACCAGCAAGGGCAAGGGCTTCGCCGGCACCATGAAGCGGCACGGCTTCAGCGGCCAGGGCGCCTCCCACGGTGCGCAGGCTGTGCACCGTCGCCCCGGTTCGATCGGTGGCTGCGCCACCCCGGGCCGCGTCTTCAAGGGCACCCGGATGTCGGGTCGGATGGGTAGTGACCGCATCACCACCCAGAACCTGAAGGTGCACAAGGTCGATGCCGAGAACGGCGTGCTGTTGATCAAGGGCGCCATCCCCGGACGTAACGGTGGATTGGTCGTTGTCCGCAGCGCAATCAAGCGAGGCGAGAAGTAATGACACTCAAACTCACAGTTCAGACTCCGGCAGGTAAGACGGACGGTTCCGTCGAGCTGCCCGCCGAGCTGTTCGACGTCGAGGCGAACATCGCGCTGATGCACCAGGTGGTGACCGCCCAGCTGGCGGCCGCCCGCCAGGGCACGCATTCGACCAAGACCCGGGCCGAGGTCCGCGGTGGCGGTAAGAAGCCGTACCGGCAGAAGGGCACCGGCCGTGCCCGCCAGGGTTCGACGCGTGCACCGCAGTTCACCGGCGGTGGCATCGTGCACGGCCCGAAGCCGCGCGACTACAGCGAGCGCACCCCGAAGAAGATGATCCGTGCGGCACTGCGCGGTGCATTGAGCGACCGGGCCCGCAACGAGCGGATCCACGCCATCACCGAGCTGATCGAGGGTCAGGCTCCGTCGACCAAGAGCGCCAAGGCGTTCCTGGCGACACTGACCGAGAACAAGAAGGTGCTCGTGGTCATCGGCCGCACCGACGAGGCGGGGCGCAAGAGCGTGCGCAACCTGCCCGGCGTGCACGTGATCTCGCCTGACCAGCTGAACACCTACGACGTGCTCAACGCCGACGACGTGGTGTTCTCGGTCGAGGCGCTGAATGCCTACATCAGTGCGAATACCAAAGAGGAGGTGTCGGCCTGATGGCAACCGTCACTGATCCCCGCGACATCATCCTGGCGCCGGTGATCTCCGAGAAGTCCTACGGACTGATCGAAGACAACACCTACACGTTCGTCGTGCACCCGGACTCGAACAAGACGCAGATCAAGATCGCGATCGAGAAGATCTTCAGCGTCAAGGTCGACTCGGTGAACACACTGAACCGCCAGGGCAAGCGCAAGCGCACCCGCACTGGTTTCGGGCAGCGTAAGGGCACCAAGCGCGCCATCGTCACGCTGGCCGCAGGCAGCAAGCCCATCGATTTGTTCGGGGCACCGGCGTAACCGCCGGGAACTAAGAGGATTTAACTGATATGGGAATTCGCAAGTACAAGCCGACGACTCCGGGTCGTCGCGGTGCCAGCGTCTCCGATTTCGCCGAGATCACTCGTTCGACTCCGGAGAAGTCGCTGGTTCGCCCACTGCACGGCAGGGGCGGCCGCAACGCGCATGGTCGGATCACCACCCGGCACAAGGGCGGTGGCCACAAGCGTGCCTACCGCGTCATCGACTTCCGTCGCCATGACAAGGACGGCGTCAACGCCAAGGTCGCGCACATCGAATACGACCCGAACCGCACCGCGAACATCGCGCTGCTGCACTACCTGGACGGCGAGAAGCGCTACATCATTGCGCCGCAGGGTATCTCGCAGGGTGACGTGATCGAGTCGGGCGCCAACGCCGACATCAAGCCCGGAAACAACCTGCCGCTGCGCAACATCCCGGCCGGTACCGTGATCCACGCTGTGGAGCTGCGACCCGGTGGTGGCGCCAAGATGGCCCGCTCGGCCGGCGCCAGCATCCAGCTGCTGGGCAAGGAAGGCGCATACGCCTCACTGCGTATGCCGTCGGGTGAGATCCGCCGCGTCGACGTGCGCTGCCGCGCCACCGTCGGCGAGGTCGGCAATGCCGAGCAGGCCAACATCAACTGGGGTAAAGCCGGCCGCATGCGGTGGAAGGGCAAGCGCCCGACCGTCCGTGGTGTCGTGATGAACCCGGTCGACCACCCGCACGGCGGTGGTGAGGGTAAGACCTCTGGTGGTCGCCACCCGGTGAGCCCGTGGGGCAAGCCCGAGGGTCGTACCCGTAAGCCGAAGAAGCCGAGCGACAAGCTCATCGTCCGTCGCCGGCGCACCGGCAAGAAGCGCTAGGAGTAGATAGCGATGCCACGCAGCCTGAAGAAGGGTCCGTTCGTCGACGGCCATCTGCTCAAGAAGGTCGACGTTCAGAACGAGAAGAACACCAAGCAGGTCATCAAGACCTGGTCGCGTCGGTCGACCATCATCCCGGACTTCATCGGGCACACGTTTGCGGTGCATGACGGCCGCAAGCATGTCCCGGTGTTCGTCACCGAGTCGATGGTCGGGCACAAGCTCGGCGAGTTCGCTCCGACGCGCACGTTCAAGGGTCACATCAAGGACGACCGGAAGAGCAAGCGGCGATGAGTACTGCAACCACGACTGAATATCCATCCGCGATGGCGAAGGCCCGCTTTGTGCGTGTCTCGGCCAGCAAGGCGCGCCGCGTCATCGACCTGGTCCGCGGCAAGAGCGTCGAGCAGGCTCTCGACATCCTCCGGTGGGCTCCGCAGGCAGCCAGTGAGCCGGTCGCCAAGGTGATCGCCAGTGCGGCGGCCAACGCCCAGAACAACGACGGTCTGGATCCCGCCACCCTCGTGGTGGCCACGATCCACGCCGACGAGGGCCCGACCGCCAAGCGCATCCGTCCGCGCGCCCAGGGGCGTGCGTTCCGGATTCGCAAGCGCACGAGCCACATCACCGTGATCGTCGAGAGCCGGCCGCCCCGCAAGGGCAGCGACAAGGCTTCCGCCGGTTCGACGCGGTCCCGTCGTGCTCAGGGCAGCAAGGCCGCCGCGAAGAAGACCACCGAGACAGCTGCTTCTGAAGAAGCGAAGGGAGGCTCGCAGTAGTGGGCCAGAAGATCAACCCCCACGGTTTCCGGCTCGGTATCACCACTGACTGGAAATCCCGGTGGTACGCCGACAAGCAGTACAAGGACTACGTCAAGGAAGACGTCGCGATTCGTCGCCTCCTGGCCACCGGCCTGGAGCGGGCCGGCATCGCCGACGTGGAGATCGAGCGGACCCGTGACCGGGTTCGCGTTGACATCCACACCGCGCGTCCCGGCATCGTCATCGGTCGTCGCGGCACCGAGGCCGACCGCATCCGCGCCGATCTGGAGAAGCTGACCAAGAAGCAGGTCCAGCTCAACATCCTCGAGGTGAAGAACCCTGAGTCGACCGCGCAGCTCGTGGCCCAAGGTGTGGCCGAGCAGCTGAGCAACCGTGTCGCTTTCCGTCGCGCGATGCGCAAGGCGATCCAGTCGGCCATGCGTCAGCCCAATGTGAAGGGCATCCGGGTGCAGTGCTCGGGTCGCCTCGGCGGTGCTGAGATGAGCCGCTCGGAGTTCTACCGCGAGGGTCGGGTCCCGCTGCACACGCTGCGTGCGGACATCGACTACGGCCTGTACGAGGCCAAGACCACCTTCGGCCGCATCGGCGTGAAGGTGTGGATCTACAAGGGCGACATCGTCGGTGGCAAGCGTGAGCTGACCGCCGCGGCGCCGGCCGCCGACCGTCCGCGTCGTGAGCGTCCGTCGGGCACCCGTCCGCGTCGCAGCGGTTCGTCGGGCACCACCGCGACGAGCACCGAAGCAGGTCGTGCCGCCACCGGTACCGCCACCACCGATGCGCCCGCCGCTACTGAGGCCGCACCCGTCGAGGTCGCAGCCCCTGAGAGCACGGAGAGCTAACCATGTTGATTCCCCGCAAGGTCAAGCACCGCAAGCAGCACCACCCGCGTCAGCGCGGAATCGCCAGTGGTGGCACTGCGGTGAGCTTCGGTGACTACGGCATCCAGGCACTGGAGCACGCCTACGTCACCAACCGGCAGATCGAGTCCGCTCGTATCGCCATCAACCGGCACATCAAGCGTGGCGGCAAGGTCTGGATCAACATCTTCCCGGACCGCCCGCTGACCAAGAAGCCCGCCGAGACCCGCATGGGTTCCGGTAAGGGTTCGCCGGAGTGGTGGATTGCCAACGTCAAGCCGGGACGCGTGCTCTTCGAGCTGAGCTACCCCGACGAGAAGACCGCGCGCGAGGCGCTGACCCGCGCGATCCACAAGCTGCCGATCAAGGCACGCATTGTTACCCGAGAGGAGCAGTTCTGATGGCAGTAGGAACTACGCCTGGCGAACTGCGCGAACTGTCCGACGACGAGTTGACGGAACGCTTGCGCGAGTCCAAGGAAGAGCTGTTCAACCTGCGCTTCCAGATGGCCACCGGCCAGCTCGCCAACAACCGTCGGCTGCGCGTCGTGCGGCAGGAGATTGCACGGGTTTACACCGTGCTGCGTGAACGTGAGTTGGGTCTGGCATCCGGCCCCGTTGGTGAGGAATCGTAATGGCAGAGACGCAGGCTAATTCGAAAGAAAAAGGCCCCAAGCACACCCCGCGCGCCGAAGAGACCCGTGGCCGTCGCAAGACAGCCATCGGCTATGTGGTGAGCGACAAGATGCAGAAGACCATCGTGGTCGAGCTGGAATCTCGCAAGAGCCACCCGCTCTACGGCAAGATCATCCGGACCACCACGAAGGTCAAGGCGCACGACGAGAACGGTGACGCCGGGATCGGCGACCGCGTCTCGCTCATGGAGACCCGACCGCTGTCGGCCACCAAGCGCTGGCGTCTGGTGGAGGTCCTGGAGAAGGCCAAGTAGCCTTTTCCGCTCCCGCGCGTTTCCCGCGCGAGCAGACAGTAAAGTGCCCCAAATCTTCGGATTTGGGGCACTTTACTGTCTGCTCGCGTTTTGCGGCCTCACCGATTTTGACGTGAGGGCTGCGATTTCGGCCGAGCAGCAACCCTCATGTCAAAATCGACACCGTGACACCGTGACACCGTGGCATGAGCTGAACCAGCTGAACCCCTACCCGAGGGAATTTGGTTCGTTCACCCGGTACAGACGCCACACTGGCTGACTGTCACCGTCATTGGGGATCTCGAGCTCCAAGGTGGCGACGTCGCCTCCGCTTTCGTAGAGCGTCGGATAGCGCAGGTTGAGGGCATCCGATACACCACGTCCGCTGTTGGGCACGGCCAGAAGATACTTGACCCCGTTGTTCTCGGGGTCGTTGAGAAGTCGCACAAAGTCGGGGTCGGACGGAACGACGAATGTCTTGGGCTTGGCTGAGGCACCCACGATGGCGAACCCGTAGACGGTATCGGTGATCACCGAACTCTCCGGCAGGTTCATGTCGTCGAGGTAGGCGGCCAGCTTGCGCTCGGTGGAGAACGTCGCCGCGATCCGGCGCTCGTCGGCTTTGCGTTGGCTCGGGTTGTAGGGATCAGGATGGAATACGGCGCCGAGGGCGTACTCCTGCGGCGCGTAATCCGGTGAGCGCATCGCCCATATCGTCGTCGGCAGGCACAGCGCGAATACCACTGCGACAGCTGCGTACTGCCCGCGGAATCCCCGCACGACCGGAACGGTCGCCGGCGCGGGGGCCCACTTGCCCGGCCGTTTGGCCGGCGCGAAGGTGCCCTCGGGCACGGCCAACATCGCCAGGCTCGCGGCGAGTGGGATCGCAATGATGTAGAACCGCAGGAAGCCGAAGGTCGAACCGCTGGCGTACGAATACGCCTGGAATGCCAGCACGCCGCCGTACATCGTCAACGGCACGATGAGAACCGTCCAATGGGGACGTCGCCAACGTGCGAACCCGGCCCAGACGCCGATGGGAATCAGAGTGGGAGCCAACAGTGTGATGCAGACGGCCGCGAAAGTGAACCCGGCGGCCAGGCCCCCGGTGGCCCCGCCTCCCGATTGCTCCAGGATCGCGGTGTTGCCGTACTGGGAACTGAACTGCGCGAAGGCCTCTCCGGTGATCAACCAACTGGTGACACCCCAGCCCACGAACGAGGCGAACCCCGGTCCGCTGACTATGAACATATCGAGCAGCGCCCGACGAAATCGCGGGCCCGTTCGGGCCCGCCGATACGTCGTGACGGCGACCAGAATGCCGGCGGCAGCGATCGCGGCGACGGCGTCGTACCTTGTCAGGTAGGACAGCGCCATCGCGATGCCCCCGGCCGCCACCAGGTGGTGGACATCGTCGTCGGTCATCCACATGACGAGTCGACGCACAGCCCACGCCAGAAAGAAGATGAAGGGCGCTTCGCTCATCCCGTTCGCGCCGTAGAAGACGATCATCGGGTTCGCGGCGAAGATCGCGGTGACGGCGATGAGGTAGGGGCGGGGTAGACCACGGTCGGTGCCCATGCTGAGGATCTGCATTACGGCACCGGCCATGAACGGCGCCGACATCACGGTGCCGGAGTATGCGTACTCGGTCAGCGCCGGCCACACTGGACTGAACAGCACCACCGGAATCTGCACCATGGCGGTCAGCGGTGTGAAGATGAAACCGATTGCGGCAACATGCGGGTCGCGGCTGTAGAGCACACTCTGCGCGGCCGAGATGCGTGACAGCGAGTCGCCTAGGATGAACCCCTGGCGGACCTGCAGCCAGTACCCGACCACCAGGTAGGTGACCAGGGCGAGGCCGAACACGATCGCCTTGAGTTTGCGATCCGAGGGCCGCGCGGTCGTCATGGTGCCGCGGTTTCGGTGTCGGGCTTCTGGGTCAGGCCGTGGAAAGTCTTCTCCCAGTACGACGGATTGCGGATCAGTTGATATGTGCCCTTCGCCGCGGCAATACTCATCATCAGCCAGAACAGCGGCACCGTCAGCGCGGCCCAGAGCAGATCGGCCCGGTCGTCTTCGCGGAGCGCGATGAAATTCATGTAGATGGTGGCGAAGTTGCCGAGCACCAGCGCCGCCAGCGCGGGAAAGTAGATGTACCAGGGGAAGACGGCACCGATCAAGGCCGGCTGTCCGAGGAACCACATCACCGTGATCAGCCAGAACGCGAGGTTGAGCACAGCGATGATCGGGGTTCCCGCAAGCACCAGGTTGAAGCGGATGAAACCACGCCACCCCAGGGTGTGCAGCAACATCCCCGGTCGGCGCATCTGAACCAGCCAGGTCTGCAGATAGCCCTTGTACCAACGGGATCGCTGCCGTACCCAGTTGATCGGGTCGCTGTTGGCCTCCTCCAATGTCGTGGAATCGATGACGGCGGTGCGGTAGCCGGATGACGCGATGCGTAGCCCGAGGTCGGCATCTTCGGTGACGTTGTACGGATCCCACGCGCCGATCTTGTCGAGGACGGGACGCAGCAGGTGGTTCGATGTTCCGCCGAGGGGGATGGGCGAGTTCCGCCGCATCAAGCCGGGTAGGAGATAGCCGAACCAGAGCCCGTATTCGGCGGTGAACCAGGCGGTGAGCATGTTCTGGCGCCCGTTGTGGTAGGCGAGTTTGGCTTGGACGCAGGCAGTGTTGTCCGGCAACCGGGCGAATGCGGCGGCGACCCGGCGCAACTGCAGCGGTTCGGGGAGGTCCTCGGCGTCGTAGATGGTGACGATGTGGCCGGTGGCGAAGAACAGGCCGTAGTTGCACGCCTTGGGTTTGGTTCGCGGATCCGCAGGCGGGACCAGGATGGTGGTGATCACCTGGGTGAACGCCTCGTCTTCACATGCGTTCGCCGCGTCGATCGTGGCCTGGTCGTCGGCTTCGAGCAGTAATAGCACCTGAAGCTTGTCCTGCGGGTACTCCAGTGCGGTGATGGCTCCGATCAGGTCACCCACGACCTCGGGCTCGTTGTATGCCGGCACCAGGATGGTGTATGTCGGGAGATTGTCGTCGGGGATGGCGCGGGCCTGCTCGTCGGTGATGGTGATGGGCCGCGAGGCCAGCCCGTCGCGGAAGATCATCACCCGATCGATCATCGAGAATACGTAAGCGGCGGTGCAGATTCCGACCAATGCCACGGCAGTCCCCATCGGATGCCAGATCGCGAAGACCACGACCGTGATCAGCAGCGCCCACAACAGGCGGCGCTGCTGGGGAGTCACCGCCATCGATGCGGACTGTAGTGGATCGTCCTCACGCAGGCCGTTGATCGCACGGTGCAGGTAGTACTCCCGGTCCTCGGCGGAGGTGGGAACACCTTTCGGCGAACCAGTCTGCCCGGTCATCGCTGACCGTTGGGTGGTAGTTGGGCTGCAACGAGTTTGGTGCTGAACTCGGTCACCATGTCGGCGTCTTTGAACGACGGTGTGAGGTCGGCGGCCGCGGAGTTGCCCCGGAACAAAACGGTGAACAGGGTGTTCAGCGTCGGCACCAGCGCTCCGGTGGGTTGCGGGAACGGAGCATCGGGTTCGTGGTTGTCCACCGCGAACACCGTCACCTGTTGGGCGGAGCGACTGTTGCCCCATACCCAATCGAGGGCGTTCCACGTGATGAGGATGTTGTCGTCGACGACGCTGGCGAGGTAACCCGTGACGCTGTGACCGAGGTCGACCTCGCGCGGTGTGCTCTGTCGGATACCGGACACGTGATAGAGCACCTTCGCCGGATAGGTCTGGAAGGCGAATGGCCGTGCGCTGGTGACGCTGTCGACCACGATGGCGCGCGGACGGGAGAGCTTGTCCCACTGGGGGTTACCCCGGTCGGCCACAAACTTCTGGCGTATCAGCTTGGCGCCAGGGCCGTACACCCTGGACACCCAGGGGTATTCGCGCGTATCGGTCAGGTGCCACCCGGCGGGGGTCTGTAGCGGCGATCCGAATGACACCTGCTCGAACGCCGATTTTGCGGGCAGGACGTGGCCTGGCAACGGCATGAACGCCAGCGCGCACGCCACGACGAGCACGAGCGGAACACCGGCCCATACCTGTGCCGCTGCCAACGGTTCGACCTTGCGGTCGAGCAGTCGAAGCGGCCCGCCACGGTGTGCCTGCACGAACAGTACGGCGCTGACCGAGACGATGGCCGTGAGCGCCGGTATCACCTGATACATCACGAGAGGTGCGTCCGGGGTGAACACGCGCATACCGGCGAGCACTGCAATGCCGACGGCCCACGCACTGCCGAACGCGATCCAGCTGCGGCGGGAGCCATGACCGTTCGTGACTGCCGTCGCCAGGGCCGCGATCAGCAGGCTGACCAGGCCTGCCGCGACCTGCGTGCCGCCCAGCCGGATGACACCGATGTGATAGGGCAGCGGAAAGACGGCCAACAGCAGGACCCACACCCAGCGGAAGCGGTACACCGGCCGCAGGCCGAACAGCACCACGGATGCGCTGATGAGGAACATCCACAGCGCGACGAGATCCAGCCGGAGCAGATGGAAGTACTGCGTATAGCGGCCCAGCAGTACGCCTTTCAGCAGCATGGCGAGGCCGAGGCCCATCAACCCGACGATGATGTCGGTCTGCCGGTCGTGAATCGGCAGTTCGTTGCGGTTGCGTCTGGCCACCCCAATCGCGGCCATCAGACATGCCGGCGGCAGGAGCACAACGTAACTGTTGAGGCCGCCGCTGCGTACGGTGTCAGCCATGCTGGCCAGGGTGTCGTGGAACGCGAGTGCCGTTGCAGCTGCGATGAACAGCCAGCGCAACGCCAGGCGGTAGGCCGGATGCCGGTTCTGCAGCCACGGGGTCTTCGGGGCGGGCGGCGCGGCGGGCGTGGTGGTCATCTGTCCCGGCGCCGTGCGCGCAGCAACAACAGTGCCCCGCCCAGCGCTGCCAGGACCGCCACGCCGGCACCGACGAACAACAGCGTCTGCGCCGAGCCGGCTTCACTGTCGCCTGACGCCGCCTGGTTGTCCGGGGCGGCGACGGTGACGGGCGTGCGGTCAGGGGGCGACAGGATCGCGATGCCGTCGAGCAGCGCCCACCGCTGGATGTCGGCATTGAGCCAGTTGATGAGTGCATCGAGTCGCTCGGGGGCATTGGTGGAGGTGGCGACGAGAAGTGAACGGTCCCCGTCGAACACCGTCTGCAACGCCCCCAGTTGCAGGGATGGCTCGAGTGTGAGGTCCGTGGGATTGCCGTCATCGTCGAAGCCGGTGATGGTTTGCACCTGGTCGCCGCCGATCGTGACGGGCAGCTTTATGTCCGGATGGTTCCAGCCGTCGGCGGCAATGATGATCGCGGGAGTGTTCCTGCTCTCCAGAACCTCTTGTATAGGCGCCACCGAGGTGTCGAAGGGGAGCGCGCTGACACGTTGTAGTCCGGTGACAATCGCGATGGCCCGCGCGGTGTCGTCGAAGTCGGCGGTGCCGTTCTCGATGGCGACACCGATCTGTACCTTGGGCATCAGCGACTGTGGCATCGATTGAAATCCAGGTGGCACCGGGGGTTTTGCGAGCTTGGTCTCGACGTCGGTTTCGCCGTCGATGGTGAGCGTGATGGGTTGGAACTCTCCACAGCCGCCCGTGTTACCGGTGATGTCGACCTTGACCGCCAATGTGGTGTACCGCTGCAGCAAGTCGTCGGGGACGTCGACCCAGCGGTCGATCACGCCGTTGTCCTCGGTGGTCCAACGGTCGACGGTCTGCCCACCGACCGAGGCGACGAGTTGGCCGTTGACGGTGTCGGGCAGGGGAGTGTAGGAGCCGCGCAGGTGGACGCGGACGTGGTGAGCGGAACGCCCCAGGCGCGTCTGGTCCAGACCGATGTAGACCTCCGGGGACAGTGACGAGGAATTGACGCCAGGCTGTCCCAGCTTGCGAATCGTCGTCATATCGCCGGGCAACTGAGGTGTCGAGTGCAGTGGACCGGCCACCGCACCGGAGCTCAGCGCCAACCGGGAGATGTCACTGGACAGCAGGCGTGACTGGTTGGCCAGTTCGGCGGGCGGCCCCGATATCAGCAACGAGCCGACGCCGTTCGTCCGCTGCAGCGTGAGGCCTTTGTCCGGGCTCTCCTTGACCACGATCTGGCGCTCCAGCGGCAGGGACGGTCCGGGCGGAGTCGTCTGGCCGTCGTCCAGCCTGCCGAGGCTCACCTCGGTGTACTGGTGACCGTAGTGCGCAACGATGGCATCGGTCAGTTTCACCGCAGTGTCGGACTCGGCCTGCGATGGATTGGTGGGGATGAAGATGCTCAGCTTCCGCAGCACCGGCGGGAGGAAATCAGCCACCGTCGTGGGAGGTCGTTCGGTGCCGTCGAAGCGCATCGTGGCATCGGTCAACCGCAGCGGGTTGTTCGGATCGAGGCAATAGCCATTGAGCGGTAGCAGGTTGACTGTCATCGTCAGCGAAACGGAATTCTCGACGATCTGTACCCGGGGCAGCGGAATGCTGATCGGGGCGGGTCCGGTGGTCGGCAGTTCGACCCTCGAGATGACGGCGTCCTCCTGTGTCACGGTGAGGGTCGCGGCCCGGACGTCAGCCGGTGGCCATACGGTCGCGGTGATCTCGGTCGGCACCAGACCCGGCTGCACCGGCAGCGTGATCGTCTGCTGCGCCTGCTGGCCGTAGAAACCGAGGTAGGAACTGGACCCCAGCGCGGCAAGGTTGAGTACCGGGGCCACCGACAGTGCGCCACCGTCACCGGGCGCCGCAGGTGCCAACGGTGCAGGTAGTACAAGCAGTGCGCTGCCGACGACGGCGAGCAGTCGACGGCTTCGTCGCCACAGCATTGTCATCACTCAGCTCCCAATCGGTTCGCCAGATCTGTTGGAGTTCATGCAGAGTCGCGGCCCATGGCCGGCTACCCGCGGATGCGGCAATAACCCTGGTGTGAAACGACGCACAATCTTGCAATTTAGTTTGCGGCGGGGACCGCCGCGGCCGTTTGGCCATGTCGAGCACCTCGGGTGGATTTCAGCACTAACCATCTGGCGCCCCCGGCATCGGGAGTGGCTCGGCGCCCGGTGTGCCCAACTGGCCGGCCAGCCATGGCAATGCATCGGCAAATCCCTCGGCAGCTGCGGTGAAGGTGTGCGAACCGGGGTAGCTGACCACGGCGCATTCCACATTGTGGGCGCTCAACAACACACACAACTTGTTGGCATTGGCGGCGTGCTCCTCGGAGTACTGATCCCACCCTGCAAGGGTTTCGGGGTTTGCGGTGGTATCGGCTGCGGCGCGGTGCACGGTCGGGGTCTCCTCCGAAACCCCCAACCAGGCAGACAGGTTCGCGTATGGGCCATGGTTCTCGATGAGCGTCCTCGGGTCGAATGCGGCCCAGGCCTCGGCATCCCCTCCGAACAACCGCGCGATCGTCTGCTCCCTGGTCCCGCTGTTGGGGCCGAGTTGTCCGTCCAGCGCGACGAATGCGCTGAACAGTTCGGGATTGCGGACCGCGAGCATCAGTGCGCAGGTGCCGCCGGACGACCACCCGAGCAGGCCCCAGTTGGCCGGATCGGCGCTGACACCGAAGTGTGAGACCAGATACGGGCGGACGTCTCCGGTGAGATGGTCGGCGGCATTTCCGCGTGGGCCGTTCACACATTCGGTGTCGTTGTTGAAGCTGCCCGTCGAATCCGGGAACACCACGACGGGAGCATTGCCGTGGTGGAATGCGGCGAACTCGTCGAGTGTGGCGAGCGCGCTGCCGGATTCCGGCCAGTCGGAGGGATGACTGAACTCCGCACCGATGGCCATCACGGTGGGCAACTCCGGTGGCGGATCTGACCGGAACCAGGCGGGCGGCAGATAGACCAGCTCTCGGCGATGGCCGAATCCCGAGGCGTCGCGAGGGATGTCGACCCACACCATGGTGCCTCGGGTCGGTTGCTCACCGTTCGCCCGCATGGCGGCAAGGTCGGATTGCTCGATCCATTGCGGCGGTTCGGAACCTGTGACGCGTTGCCAGAGCGCCTGTGTGGTCGGGAAGTATCCCGTTGCGCTGTTGAGCTCGGCGAACGAGCACAGCACGGCCAGTACGACCGCCACCACCGAGGCGATCCGACGCGGCCACCGGCCACCACGCCAGGCCAGGATCATCATGGCCGCCGCGAATCCGGTGATGACCACCCAGAGCACCGTGCCGACCGAGGCTGCCTTCTCCGACCACCCTTGGTATTTCACGAAAACACGGACGACCACCGCGAACAACACGCCTGTCAGCAGTGCGATCGTCACCCAGCGCAGCAGGGGATCCCCGCGTCGGCGGCCGATACCGAACACCAGCGCAGCGAGCGCGAGCACTTCCAGGGTGATCGGCACCACGCCGCTGGTCAGTGACATACCCGCTCCTCCGCCCAGGTCAGTGAGTCATGGTGTGTGGTCTGCCGTGAACGTCGGGCAATCGTTGGCCGAGGGTAGTGATTTCATCCGGTCGTCGAGCCAGCCAAGGGCTGCGACAGGATTGATCTGGTCACGGCCCTTGTCCGGCCAGAAGGCGATCTGGATGACGTCACCCATCTTGCAGCCCTCGGCTATCGCACGGTCGGTCCACGCGGCGGGAATCACCGAATCCTGGCCGCCGTAGATGACGTACATCGGTGCCTGAGTAGGACCTTGAGGCAAATTGGTCTTCTGGATGTACCCGCGCAACGTCTCGAGGGCTGCCGGGGTGGCGGGCCGCAAATCTTGCGGAGGTATCTGCTCGGCGAGCGCCTTTCGTTGCATGGTGTCACTGCAGTTGAGCAACGCGTCCCAGTTCTGCTCGGCGGAGCCGCGCCGGTAGTCGTCGAGCTCGAAATCGTAGTAGTACTCGTCTTTCAGCGCCGCCAGGTAGGCCACGTACACGAGTTTCTGGTCGCTGTTCAACGTGCCGGACATGGCCGCTTCTGCCAGACCTGCGAAGTCCGCCACCGGTGCGAGCGCCGCGGCGGCAACCAATTTCAGATCGTCACCGTAGTTGTCGGCGAGTTCGTTTGCGGCCCACGCCGCCTGTCCGCCCTCTCGCGCGCCGACTGCGGCCCACGAGGTGGACGTTTCGGGGACGAGCGTCCGCGCTGCGCGCACCGCGTCGATCATGGTGAAACCGGCGGTGGTGGAATCCAAGTAGGGGTGAAAGTCATACTCGTCGGGTTCCGATGGCTTACCCAGACCCTGATAGTCGGGCACGGCGACCACGTAGCCGGCGTTCAGCAGTGCCACGACGGATGCGGCCTCACCGAGTAGGTCGGGCGACAACGACGGAGCGCAATCGGATGCGGTGCCGGTGATCCCGTGCCCCAGCGCCACAATCGGAAATCCGCCGGCCGGAGCGCTGCCCTTGGGAACGAAGACCGTTCCCGTCACATGGGATACGGCGTCGTTGACGCCGTTGCGCGAGGCGTACGTGATGGTCCTGGCAGAGGAGGCCGCATCGTGCAGAGCCGGGTCCAGATTGTCTGCCTGCGCATCTTCGATGACGTGGCCCGCGCTGTCCGGGTCCTCGGTGGCGGTCTGCTCGGAAGATCCACCACACCCGGTGACGACGGCGAGAATGACCGAGAGCAGTGCCATGACGCGCGCCATCGAATGTCCCCTGGTTCCCGCTGACTCGTGGCTGTTAGCTGGACCGACCCATCTTTTCATCGTATGTCCGGCCTGACATACGAAACCGATTCATTCGCGAAAATGCCGGGTTAAAGCGGGTGCACAGGCTCAACTCGCGGGCAGTGCACCCGCCGCCGGGCTGCGCTCAATTGCCGGTGGGCAGCGCGATGTTCACCCCTTCTGTCGCAAGTTTTTCTCTGAGGAACTGGACTCTCTGGTACTGCGTGACGGTGATCGGGCCCGCATAGCCTTCGCTCTGAAGCTTCCGTGGCGGGTATTTCAGATAGGTCTGCATCAGCTCCTTGATCGCCTCGTTGATGGTTACGAGAGTCCAGGTGTGTTCGGTGTAGTTGTTCATGAAGATGTCGTACCGTTCCTGCGGATCCTGCCAGAGATCGAAGATCTGAGGGACCGTCGCGACGTATGCCTGCGCACCTTTCCAGCCGAGGTTGGTGTCGACCGCGAGGCCTCCGGTGCTCGCGCCGTCATCACCGCGCAGATTGAAAACGGCCTTGTAGTGCCCGACCCGCACGGCGCCTGGCGTCAATTCGTTCTCACTGAAATAGAACCAGGACTTGCGTTCGGACTTGCCGGTCCCCAACAACGCCGGTGACATGTCGTAGCTGTCGAAGATGATGGGCTCGCCCTCCCGGTCGTTCTCGGGCAGTTGCGCGCCGGCCAGCGCGGCAAAGGTCGCCATGTAGTCGAGGCCGCCGACGATGTCGGAATTGCGTGAGCCGGCTTTGATTCCCGGGCCCCAGGCGATCGACGGAACACGATTGCCACCCTCGCGGACGGTGCCCTTGGTCCCGCGATAGGGCGTGTATCCCGCGTCAGGGTAGACGTCCTGCCACGCACCGTTGTCCGTCGTCCAGAACACGTACGTGTTCTCGGCAAGGCCCAGCGAGCGAATCTTGTCCATGATGCGGCCGATCCGGGTGTCGTTCTCCACGATCGAATCCGCGTACTTCGACTTCGACAGCGACTTGCCCTGGAAATCAGGGTGCGGCATGTTCGGCTGATGCACCTTCATGAAGTTGACGTGCAAGAAGAACGGGGATTCGGGCTTCGCGTTGTCGTCTAGAAACTCGAGTGCGTCCTGCTCGACGTACTCGTCGTAGAAGGGGATACCCACGAGCCCCTTCTCCGGCGTGTTGACGTACTGGCCGTTGACCTTGAAGTCCTCTTTCGCCTTCTCGCCTGCTTTGCCCGACAGCGCGCCCTGGGTCACCCGTTCGAACATCGCACGAAGGTCGTCATCCATGTCCGGGAACCACTCCGGGTCGGCATAGGTGTAGGCGTTGAGGTGGTAGAGCCCGCAGTGCCGCATCTCGTCATAACCGTGCGCGGTGGGTAGCGCATAGTCGGATTCACCGAGGTGCCACTTACCGGTGAAGAACGTTTTGTAATCAGCGGTCTTGAGCATGGACGCAAGGGACCACTCGGCAGCGGGCAGCCCGCCGCCCTGGCCCTGGAAGGCCACGGTCGTCATGCCGCTGCGATTCGGGATACGTCCAGTGAGAATCGCCGCGCGCCCGGGTGTGCAACTGGGTTGCGCGTAGAACGACATGAACTGCATGCCCTCTTCGGCCATCCGGTCGAGACAGGGAGTGGGCATCCCGCGGTTTTCGCCACCCCCGTACACACCCGCATCCCCGTAACCGAAGTCATCGGAGACGATGAGAACAATGTTCGGCTTGGGCTTGCTTGATTCTTGCGCCATATTTACCTCCCGGTGATGTGCAGCCAGGACGCCGACTGCAGACGGTCCTCGTCGATCGACGAGGTGGTGGGGAAGAGCCGACATCCAGCCTGCCACGAATCCGTCCCCGGGATCTTGGGTTCGTGCGTCATCCCCCGATTTCGACATTGCCAAGATCACCGGCTGGCGGGCCGAATTGGATACCGCTGATGAATTCGTCGAGATGGAGATGCCGGCAATCTCACTCGGCGAAAAACCGGGTCTCAACTGGGAGGAAAGCGTTGTTCTTTTCGTTGCAGAGGGCGTGCGATTCGAGAGTTCGCCGGCGAATCATTAATCTGCCTAACAGCTTTCGGTGACACGTCTTTGGCATGCATATGAACCCCATTGCGATCGAATCGGCGTAGTTTTATCGGGCATGGAATCTGTGCCTCATACACAGTCATCGCGCAACGCTGGCATTGACGAGAATCGCGAACACCTGTCGCGCCGTCGGGCATTGGGAGGGCTCGCGGTGTTCGGACTCGGCACGGCGGCGGTCTCGGTGCTCGCCGGTTGTGACAACGAGTCGTCTTCGGGCGCCGGTGGCGAATCCGGTGCGATCAGCACCGACGCCAACCCCAAGCCGGCGAGCGAGGCGACCAAAGCTGCCAACCAGAAACTGCTCGACACGCTGCCGTTCAATGACAAAGCCGATTTCGAGGATGCCAAGCGTGGCTTGATCGCCCGCCCGGATACGCTGACGATCAAGGGCGCCGACGGCAACGTCGTCTGGGACCTGGAAGAGTACAAAAAGTACATTGCTGACGATAAGCCCGCACCCGACACCGTCAATCCCAGCTTGTGGCGCAATGCGCAGTTGTGCATGCAGTACGGCCTGTTCGAGGTGGTGCCCGACCGGGTCTATCAGGTGCGCGGATACGATCTGTCCAACCTCACATTGGTCAAGGGCGACACGGGCTGGATCATCGTCGACACCCTGATCTCGCCGGAAACCGCCAAGGCGGGGCTTGATCTGGCCAACGAGAAGCTCGGCGCCCGGCCGGTCCTGGCAGTCATCCACAGTCACTCCCATGTTGATCACTACGGCGGCGTGCGCGGCATCTTGTCGCAGCAGGACGTCGATGCCGGCAAAGTCAAAGTCATTGCGCCCCAGGCATTCGTTGAGGACGCGGTGAGCGAGAACGTGATCGCCGGGAACGCGATGGGGCGCCGCGCGGTGTACATGTACGGTGCGCTGCTGCCGCGCAATGCCCAGGGCGGGGTGAACGGTGGCCTCGGGATGACGGTTTCCACTGGTGAGCCGTCGCTCATCATCCCGACCGACATCATCAATACGACGGGTCAGAAGATGACCATCGACGGCGTTGAAATGGAATTCCAGATGACGCCGGGTACTGAAGCGCCCACCGAGATGAACACGTTCTTCCCGCAGTTCAAGGCCATGTGGATGGCGGAGAACACCACCAACACGATGCACAACCTGCTGACCCTGCGCGGCGCCCAGGTGCGCGATGCCCGGATCTGGGCGCAGTTCCTCAACGAGACGATTCAGCGTTACGGGCCGAATACGGAGGTCAAGTTCCAGAGCCATCACTGGCCAATGTGGGGCAATGCCAAGATCATCGACTACTGGAAGCGTCAGCGTGACATGTACAAGTACATGCACGACCAGTCGGTGCGGCTGATGAACCAGGGCCTCGTCGGTTCTGAGATCGCCGAAGAAATCCAGTTTCCGCCCGAGCTCGACAACTTCTGGCCGGACCGCGGCTACTACGGCACCCTCAAGCACAATTCGCGCGCGGTGTACCAGCGTTACATGGGCTGGTATGACGGCAATCCGTCGGATCTCGATGACCTGCCACCGCAGGAATCGGCCAAGAAATACGTCGAGTACATGGGCGGTGAGGAAGCGATTCTGGAGAAGGCCAAGAACGACTTCGACAACGGCAACTATCGCTGGACCGCGATGGTGCTCAAACAGGTGGTGTTCGCCAACCCCGACAGTGTGCACGGCAAGAACCTGCTTGCCGACAGCTATGAGCAGATGGGCTATCAGGCCGAGTCCGGGCCATGGCGCTCGGTGTATCTGCAAGGCGCCTATGAACTACGCAACGGCGTGCCCACTTCGGGCGGCACCGACACTGCGAGCCCGGACACCATCAAGGCCATGCCGCCAGAAATGTTGTTCGACTACCTCGCCGTGCGTCTGAACGGGCCGAAGGCCGCAGGCAAGAACATCACCGTGAACGTCAACTTCACCGATCTGAAAAAGGAATACGGGCTGACGGTCGAGAATGGTGTGCTCAACTACGCGCCGGCACCGGTACCCGATGCCAACGCCAGTCTCACGCTGACGAAAGCCACGCTCGACGATATCCAACTGGGTAACACCACGATCGACGATGCGATGTCGACCAACAAGATGACCGTCGACGGCAATCGTCAATCGTTCAACGAATTCATGGGGCTGCTGGACACGTTCCCGTTCTGGTTCAACATCGTGACGCCCTAACGGCGGTCGGCGATCCACTGTCTGCCCCGTTCCACGGCCTCTTCGATGGCGCCGAACACCTTGGTGGTCGCGGGGACCATCCCGTCCGGACCGACCAGTTCGCGGACCCCACCGTGCTCCAGCACCGTGGTGGCTTCTGGGCTGAGGCCGGCAATGATCAGCTTGCCGCCGTTGGTCTTGAGTGCCTGCGCCCACTTCTCCAGTGCTTTCACGACTTTCGACGACGGCACATCGGGTAGTCCACCCATGCTGAGCACGACGACGGCATTCTCGGATTCGGCAACGCTGGGCCACTCCTCGTCGATCCGCGGGACTTCAGCGAACAGGCCGACCCCGGCGTAATGCAGGACGGTGACCTCGTTGCTCGGGCAGGATGCGGGGACCGGCGCCCGGTTCCATCCGCCATCGGCAGCGGCGGTCAGCGCCACCAGCTTTGCCGACTGGGCGGCCTTTACGCAGTAGAGGATGAGCGAGGTCAGGGCGCCGATGAGGATTGCGGTGTGCAGCGGCAGTTGTGTGGTCGCCAGGAACGTGATCAGCATTGCCACCGCGGACATGGGCGCGGTGCGCAGCACCAACTTGATGTCGGCCCAGCGCCCGGTGACCAGTTCGGCGCCGATCACCAGGATCAGGCCACCGATGACGGGCATGGGGATCAGTTCTGCCACCGAACCGGCCAGCAGGACGAGCGCGAGTAGCCACCCCCCGGCGAAGATGCCTGCCCATCTGGTCTGTGCGCCTGCCGAAACCGCGACACCGGTTCGCGACAACGAGCCGCCGGTAGGCAGTGCGCCGAACAGTCCACCGGCGACATTCGCCGCACCCTGGGCGACGAAATCGCCTGACGTGCTTGCGCGGCGCCCGTCGGGATTCGGCACCGATGCCGAGATTCCGGCGGCCTGGGCGAGTCCGACGAGCGCGACGGCCAATCCGCCGGTGAGCAGGTCGGGAATCGCGGCAAAATTGGGCAGGAGGAACGGGGGCAGGGCATTCGGTATCGCGGCGATGTCGCCGACCGTCTCCACTTCGACGTGAAGCACCGTGACGACGGCGGTGACCAGGACCAGCGCAATGAGAGTGGCGAACGCTTCCAGTGGCTTGATGACGCGGAACACCGCCCAGGTCGCCACCGTGCCGAGCGCGACCAGGACCGGCGCGATCTGCCAGGCACCGAGATGGGCGAACGCTTCGACGACCTTGCGAATTGTGTTGTGGCTCTCCGGTCGGTACCCGGTTGCGTCGCCGATGACACCGGTGATGATCTGGACCGCGATGCCGGTGGTGAAGCCCGTCATCACCGCGTTGGAGACGAAGTTCATGATCGACCCGAAGCGCAGCAGTCCGAACAGCAGCATGACCGCGCCGACCACGATGACCAGCGCCGCGATATTGGCGGGGTCCGTCGGATCCAACCCGGCTGCGGTGAGCACGCTGCGGGAAGTCAACGCCAAGGCACTGGTCAATGTCGTCACCATCAAGACGGTGCGGGCGAAAACCGAACCGACGATGGTGGACACCATGCCCGAGTAGAGGCCGGCAACCGGATTGAATCCGCCGATACTCGCGTACGCCATCCCTTCCGGGATCGAGAACAAGCCTGTGACCAGACCGGAGACGACGTCGCGAAATCGTGGTCGACCCAGCGCCGAAGCGGCCTGACCTGCGCGTCCCAAGATTGATGTGGGGCGGGGTTGCTGGTCGTTCACCGTCGAGACCTTTCCATGTTCGGTGCTATCTCCAATGTCCGCCATGACGTCGTGTGCCGGGAGCGAATTCGCGCGAATGAATAGACTCATCGGTCATGCGGCCGTCCGGGATAGCAGCGTGAACGACGAAGAAGTCACGGTGTACGACGCCGCAGGCAACGCCACAGGTGTCGCTGCGCGCTCGCGGGTCTATGCCGAGGGCCTGTGGCACGCCAGCGCGGGAGTGCTGGTCCGCTCGATGGACGGTGCCCGGATCTACGTACACCGACGCACTGCGACAAAAGCCGTCTTCGCGGGCATGCATGATTGCCTGGCCGGCGGAGTCGTCGACCCGGGAGAGACCCCCGCACAAACCGCGACCAGGGAACTGGCCGAGGAACTCGGCATCACCGGTGTGCCGCTGACTTCCGTGGCCTCGGCGCCGTGGGATGGGCAGTGGGCCGGAAAACCCATGCGCTGTCACCTGTTTGCCTACGAGATCCATTACGACGGTCCGATCCGTCATCAGCCCGACGAGGTCGCCGACGGCTGGTGGTGGTCGGATGCCGAGCTCGCCACACATCTGGCGAACCCCGATTGGCCGTTCGTCCCCGACACCCGCGTGCTGATTCCGCGCCTGTTGCGCTGCTGATCACGCCGTCAGAGTCGACGCAGCGGGGGCCACACCTGGGACCACGGTTGTCGCGGGTCGCTGCACTTCCAGATGGTCACGTCCCTGGTCACGCCGGGGAAGCCCAGCCGACTATCCACCCGCCCGACCGGCTGCACATGCGCGCACAGCGCGTGGGCGGTCTCGGGGCGTCGGTCGAGGTAGAGCACCGTCGTCGCCGAATCAGGCGGTGCACCGAAGTATCCCCAGCCGCGGCTGGGGGAGTACACCGCGGGCAGATAGGCATCCCGGAAGTTGTCCAGTGCGCTTGCCTGCCAATAGGACTCCGCAACGACCACGGCATGCGCGCGTTCTTGCGGGGTGAGTTCGCGGTAGGCTTTCGCGGTCGCCGCGCTGAGTTCCGGCCAGCCGAACCGGCCGTACAGCAGGATCGACAGATTGTCGTCGGCCGATGCCGGCGCCATATCGCGCTCCGGTTGCCACGGCAGACTCCACACCGCCATCGCCGCTGATGCAGCGATGACCGGAATCGCTGTGATCCGTTGCCAGCTTCGCGTTTCTGCGCGGGTCAGCCACACCGCGCCTGCGGCCATCGCCACCGAGTAGACCCCGGCAGCGTAGTAACCCCGCCCGCCGAGTGCGAGGAACACCACGATCACGAGTAGCACCGTCAGTCCGAGGAAGCGGTACGGCCGCAGCAGATACCAGCGCAGCAGTGCCCACACCCCGCATGCCAGCAGTATTGCGCCGAGTAGTCCGGCAACGAACAGCGCCATCGGCAGGAAGGCCAGCCTGCCGCCGACCGCACCGTTCTCGGCGGCGATGACACGGCCCATCACCAGTTGTGGCCAGCCGTTGCGGGCCTGCCAGGCCAGAGCAGGCAGCATGCTGGCCAGAACGAACACTGCGCCGGCCCATAAGGTCTTACGGCGCAGGAGATCCCGCGGTCCGAGCAGCAGCACGCTGATTCCGATACAGATCCACAACACTGGGATCAGCCACTTCACCTGCAGTGCAAGCGCCGTCGCGGCGGCAGCCCACCACAACAGCCGGTCCTGCCGGGTTCGGGTCCAGCGCACCACCAACCAGGTGATCAGCACCCATAACGGGATGTCGATCGCATTGGTGGCCAACTGTGATCCCTGCACGAGCAGAAACGGTGACGTTGCGTAGCCGGTGGCGGCCAGCACCTGGGCACCGCGGCCACCGCCGAACTCCCGGGCGATCTGCGCGGTGATCACGATCGCGGCAGCGGTCGCGATGACGGCCGGGAGCCGCAGCGCGAACAGCGATCCCGGCGCGATGGCGTCCATGACGTGAGCGATCAACGGTAGCGCCGGGCCCTGATCGGCGTAGCTGAAGGACAATCGGCTTCCCGCCGACAGGAAGTACAGCTCGTCGCCGAAGTAGCCGTACCTGCCGAGAACGGCCATCAGCGCGATCGAGCCCAGCGCGGCGACACCGGCCACTGCGGTCGTCGCGAAGCGGGGAGGAGCGGTAATGGTGGGCTCGACCGTGGAAACGCTCACCGTGCACTGCCGTTGGCCGTGACCAGGTCGAACAGCCGGGTGAGCGCCGATGTGTACGCGTGGACATCGAAGTCGGGTTCGCGCACGGCGCGTGCGGCAATCCCGTCGACACTGTCGCGAATCAGCTTCGCGGTCACGGTCGCATCGAACTCGCCGAACTCACCGGAGCGTTGGCCGTCGCGCAGGAGTTCGGTCAGGGGGGCGATGAGTTCGTCCTCGTTGCTGGTGTTGACGAATTTGAGGGTGCCGTCGGCGTCGCGCAGATTCAGCACAACCTCGGTCATCGCCGCCACGAATGTCCGGTTCGCATCGATGTAGGCGAGGTTTGATTCGATATAGGCCCGCAACCGGTTTCGTGATCCCTGGGCTGCCTCGACGAACGGTTGCATGTACTCGCCGCCGGAAACGAACAGTTGGACGACGACCTCCGTCATGAGATCGTCCTTGCCCGCGAAATGGTAGGAGATGACGCCCTTGGAGATCCCGGCGTGTTTTGCGATCCGGGCCAGTGAGGCATTGCCATAGCCGCCCTCGGCCAGCACCTCGACCGCTGACGCGATGATCTGGCGTCGTCGTGCTTCCTCGATGAACGACCGCCGCTGGCCGGATGACTCATTTTCTGGCCGCATGGTCAAAAGTTAGCACGTCCGGTCAACATCTCCCCGCGAGCAGACGTGAATGTGCCCTGAAACCGGCGTCTCAGGGTACTTTCACGTCTGCTCGCCACCGCACAAGCCCGGAGCGGGTAACCTGCGCGCCATGGCTAATGAGTTCAGCGGCAAGATAGAACTGGACATCAGGGATTCCGAACCGGATTGGGGTCCCTACGCCGCGCCCACGGCCACCGAAGGTGCCCCCAACGTGCTGTACCTGGTGTGGGATGACACCGGCATCGCCACGTGGGACTGCTTCGGCGGTCTCGTCGACATGCCGGCGATGAGCCGCATCGCCGAGCGCGGGGTGCGACTGTCCCAGTTCCACACCACCGCGCTGTGCTCGCCGACCAGGGCGTCACTGCTCACCGGCCGCAATGCGACGACGGTGGGCATGGCCACTATCGAGGAGTTCACCGACGGATTCCCCAACTGCAACGGCCGGATACCGTTTGACACCGCGCTGTGCTCGGAGGTGCTCGCCGAAAACGGTTACAACACCTACTGCGTGGGCAAGTGGCATCTGACGCCGCTGGAGGAATCGAATCTCGCGGCCACCAAACGGCATTGGCCGCTGAACCGCGGATTCGAGCGGTTCTACGGGTTCATGGGCGGCGAGACCGACCAGTGGTACCCGGACCTGACGTACGACAACCACCCGGTCGACCCGCCGGCCACCCCCGAGGACGGGTACCACCTGTCCAAGGATCTCGCGGACAAGACCATCGAGTTCATCCGGGACGCCAAGGTGATCGCCCCGGACAAGCCGTGGTTCACCTACCTGTGCCCGGGCGCCGGCCACGCCCCCCACCACGTGTTCAAGGAGTGGGCCGACCAATACGCGGGCCGATTCGACATGGGCTACGAGCGCTACCGCGAAATCGTGCTGGAGAACCAGAAGAATCTCGGCATCGTGCCGCCCGACACCGAACTGTCACCGGTCAATCCCTACGCAGACGTCACGGGCCCCAATGGTGAACCGTGGCCGGCTCAGGACACCGTGCGGCCGTGGGACACCCTTTCCGCCGAGGAGAAGCGGTTGTTCTGCCGGATGGCCGAGGTGTTCGCGGGATTCCTGTCCTACACCGATGACCAGATCGGTCGCATCCTGGACTACCTGGAAGAATCCGGCCAACTCGACAACACGATCATCGTGGTGATCTCCGACAACGGTGCCAGCGGTGAAGGCGGCCCCAACGGGTCGGTCAATGAGACCAAATTCTTCAACGGCTACATCGACACCGCCGAGGAGGGACTGAAGGTCATCGACCAGCTCGGCGGTCCGCAGACCTACAACCACTACCCGATCGGGTGGGCGATGGCGTTCAACACGCCGTACAAACTGTTCAAGCGCTACGCATCTCACGAAGGTGGTATCGCCGACACGGCAATCATCTCCTGGCCCAACGGGATTGCCGCGCACGGCGAGGTCAGGGACAACTACGTCAACGTCTGCGACATCACCCCGACGGTCTACGACCTGCTGGGCATCACTCCGCCTGCGACCGTCCGCGGCATTGCGCAGAAACCTCTCGATGGGGTCAGTATGAAAGTGGCCCTTGACAATCCGGAGGCGCCCACGGGCAAGGAGACGCAGTTCTACACCATGCTGGGCACGCGCGGCATCTGGAACAAGGGCTGGTTCGCCAATACCGTGCACGCCGCCACCCCGGCCGGCTGGTCGCACTTCGACGCCGACCGCTGGGAGCTCTTTCACATCGAGGCCGATCGCAGCCAGTGTCACGATCTGGCCGCCGAGCATCCGGACAAACTCGAAGAACTCAAGGCACTGTGGTTCAGCGAGGCCGCCAAGTACAACGGGCTGCCGTTGGCCGATCTGAACATCCTGGACACGATGATGCGATGGCGTCCCCATTTGTCCGGTGAGCGGTCCTCCTACACCTACTATCCGCACGCCGCAGAAGTCGGGCTCGGTGCGGCCGCCGAACTGCGCGGTCAATCGTTCAAGGTGCTGGCGGAGGTCACCGTCGAACGCGACGACGCCCACGGCGTGCTGTTCAAACAGGGTGGGGCGCACGGCGGCCACGTGCTGTTCCTTGCCGATGGCCGACTGCACTACGTCTACAACTTCCTCGGTGAACGCGAACAACTGCTGGTCGCCCCGGATCCGATTCCGTTGGGAAGACACATCTTCGGCGTGCGGTACAGCAGGACCGGCACGGTGGAGAACAGTCATACGCCTCTTGGGGACACCACGTTGTTCGTCGACGGCGCCGCGGTCGCCGAGCTGCCGGACATGCAGACCCACCCCGGTATGTTCGCGCTCGCCGGTGGAGGCATCTGCGTCGGGCGCAACACCGGCTCGGGGGTGTCGCAGCGGTACCGCACGCCGTTCGAGTTCACCGGCGGCACCATCGCCCGCGTCACCGTCGATCTCTCCGGCAAGCCTTATGAGAATGTGGAAGCCGAGCTGGCGCTGGCCTTCTCGAAGGACTGAATGGCTGAGCACCCATGCTGACCGAACTTGTCGAGCTACCCGGTGGCGCGTTCCGGATGGGATCGACGCGCTTCTACCCGGAAGAAGCGCCGGAACACACCGCGACGGTCGCGGAATTCGCGATCGAGAAGCACCCTGTCACCAATGCCGAGTTCGGCGAGTTCGTCGCGGCGACCGACTATGTGACCATCGCCGAACGTCCGCTCGACCCTGCGCTGTACCCCGGGGTGGCGGCGCAGGATCTGCTCCCCGGCGCCCTGGTGTTCCGGCCCACGCCCGGTCCTGTCGACCTGCGGGACTGGCGGCAATGGTGGGACTGGGTGCCAGGTGCGAACTGGCGCTGCCCATTCGGCCCGCAGGCACAGGCCTGCTCACCGGACCACCCCGTGGTGCAGGTCGCCTACCCCGACGCGGCCGCCTATGCCGCATGGGCCGGGCGTCGCCTGCCCAGCGAGGCCGAGTGGGAGTACGCCGCGCGTGGCGGCGCCGAGGGCGTGTACGCATGGGGAGACGAGGTGACTCCGGACGGTGAGCTGATGGCCAACACCTGGCAGGGCAGGTTCCCGTACCGCAATGACGGCGCGTTGGGCTGGCGCGGCACCTCACCGGTGGGAACGTTCCCGCCCAACGCATTTGGTCTGCTCGACATGATCGGCAATGTGTGGGAGTGGACGACGACGCGCTTCTCCGCTCACCACCGACCGGGCTCGGGTGAACCGGCGTGCTGTCCTCCGGCATCAGCTGATCCCAGCGTGAACCAGGCCCTCAAGGGCGGTTCGCACCTGTGTGCCCCCGAGTACTGCCACCGGTACCGGCCCGCGGCCCGCTCACCGCAGTCGCAGGACAGCTCGACGACCCATATCGGGTTCCGTTGCGTCGCGGACCTGACCTGACGCCCGCTCGTGCAACCGCAGGTGACCGATCATCACGACCAGACAGGTGATCACCGCAGCCAAGGCCAGCGGCACCGCAATGTGCAGTCGTAACAGCAGTGCCCCGGAGAGCGCGCCGAGAAAGATGACGACGATCGCGGCGAGTCGGCGGTTGAAAACTGCGGTGCCGCGGGCACCCCGCACCCACGTCTCCCCGGCCAGGCTGGTCAAGGTGGAGGTGACCACGACGGTGGTCATGTCCTTGACCGCGAGAGCCCGCGCCACCATCGCCTGCTGACCCATCACCACAGCGATCGCGGTCGCAATGACAACCTGCCCGGTCGCCCCCGGGGAGCTGTCACCGACCGCGAGTGCCACCGTCAGCGCCAAGAGAATCGCCGCGCCCACAGTGAGCAGAACGGTGATCCGGGTGTCCCATCCGGGCGCCGCCCGGCGGCGGACCGCGATCCCGGCGGCCAGTGCCCCGGCGGTGAACCCGACCAGCGCAACGGCTGGGCCGAGCACCGGCAGTTCGTCGGCCCCGGCAATACCCATGCCGAGGATCACGATGTTGCCCGTCATGTTGCCGGTGAAGACCCGGTCCAGGCCGAGGTAACCGACCGCGTCGACGACGCCGGTGACGAAGGTGAGGGCGATCGTGGTGATGAGTTCCAGACGGGATTGATTGATTCGCAGCATGTTTCAGAATAGGATGAGGGCGGCGACGGTGGCCAGCACCAGGCCGCTCATCACCGGTAGGAAGCACTTGCGGGCCAGACTCAGCACCGGTACGCGGGCAAATCCGGCGACCGCCACCAGCGAGGACCAGGCCACCAGGGTGCCGCCGCCGGACCAGATGTTGCCCATCTGTCCGATCGCGGCCAGCGTCGATGGATCCATGTCCACCACGGGCGCGAGAGCCCCGGACAGGGAGCCGGTCAGTGGCAGCCCGCTGAAACCCGAGCCCTCCAGTCCTGCGATGAGACCGACGAACAACACACCGAACGCGGTGACCACCGGGTTCGGTGACAGGTGCGACTGGGCGGCGGTGATGAGATCGAACAGGAAAGCAGGCCCGGTGGAATCGGCGGGCATGCCGAGAATGGCCGCCGAGAAATCGCCGTTGCCGATGAAGAAGAAGCCGGCGATGGGCAGCACGATCCCCATCGCTTTGAAGGCGAATACCAGCCCGTCCACCACATGCTGGGACGACGTCTCCAGGAAGTTGCGCTTGTCGTTGGTGGCCGCCGCCGCGAACAGGAGCAAGGCGGCCAGACCGCCGACGATGGCTGCCGCATCCCCGCCTTTGAGCGGTGGCACCGCGCTGGTGAACTTGCCAAGCAACAGGTAGACGATGAAGCCCAGGTAGACCAGGGGAACCAGGAGTGCAAAAACCTTTGCCGACAACATCTTCGGCGTCGGTTCCGGTGATGGCGGTGGTTGGTCGGGCTTCGTCAGCACGGCGGTGGCAGTTCTGGCCTCCGCCGCGATCGGTACCGCGGCGGCCGGCGCGGGCGCGGGCGTCGGTGCGGTCACCGGGCCCGTGCCGCCCCCCGGCGCGTCTTTCGGACCGTCTTCAGGTCGGCGATCGGCCGCGTTCTCCCACTCTTTCAACAAATCCGGAGACGGTGTGCGCCAGGTACGGCGCTGCATGACGTAGGTGATGATCAGTGCGGTCAGGCCGACGATCAGTGACAGCACCATGGCTTTGTCGGCGACCGCGTCGGGGTCCACCCCGGCGGCCTTAGCCGAGATACCGGGGGCGACTTTGATGATGTAGTCCGACGACAGCGCCATCCCCTGGCCGGAGATGGCGATCACCATGCCGACCGAGAGCGGCGACAGACCCGCCCGGATGGCGACCGGGATGAGCACCGCCCCGACCAGTGGCACCGCCGGGGTCGGCCAGAAGAACAGCGAGATCACGTAGGTGACGATCGCGAGCACGATGAAACTGCTGGTGCCTGCGCGCATCACCCGGCGAAACGGGGTGACCATCATCCGGTCGGCGCCCATCTCACGCAGCGCGCCGAGCATCGCGGTGACGATCGCGATGATCAGGAAGATGTTGAACAGTTCCTTGGCGGCGGTCAGGCTGGCGTTGAAGATGGACGACAAGCCGGTGATGAAGCTGCCGGAGAACGCCCAGGCCGTCAGCAGCGTCGCGGTGACCGCGGGCACGACGATGTTCTTGCGGATCGCCATCGTGAGCAATATGACGACGATGCCGGCCAGGTATATCCAGTGTGCCGCGGTGAGATGGGTGTCCAATGCGGGACCTCTCGTTGAACTGCTGGGGGCTGTGCAGTCTGATGCTGGAATGTTCGGCGCGGGCGGGCCCCGGGTCAACGACAACAGTGCACACCTGCGGCCGCCTCACCCTGTGCAATGTGCTCGATTTCAGTCGGCGGCATTACCTGGCGTTTCCACGAGGTAAACCCCTGCGCGTGTGCACCCTGTCCAACGAACGTCGACGTCGCTGTGCACGATCGCCTGACGTTGTCGCCCAACTGCGGCCGCTGCGGTGAGACAGTGCTTGGGACACACGGTATTTCGATACGAGGATGGTTCCGCGCAGTCATGACTGACATTCGTTCCACCGCACAGACCGTCTCGAGCGTGGCCGGTCGTGACGGCGGCACACCGCTCGGGCTGGCGGCGCTGCTGGCGGGGACCGTGGTGGGCACCGTCAGCAACAACGTCGTCAATGTGCCGCTCGGCGCGATCATCGACGAGTTCGACGCGCCACTGGGCAACGGTGTGTTCGTGGTGGTCGGCTTCCTGGTCTGCTTCGCGGCGACGATACCGCTGGCTGGTTGGTTCGGCGACCGATTCGGGCGCAGACGCGTCTACTGCGCGGCGCTGCTGGCGACCGCGGTCTGTGCCATCGGCGCCGCGACCGCGCCGTCGTTGCAGCTGCTGATCGCATGGCGGTCGGTGGGCGGGGTTGCTGCGGCTGCATTTGCCCCTGCCGTCATGGGTTTGATCGCATGGATGTTCGCCGGGCCGCGGCGGGGCCGGGCGATGGGAGCGTGGGCATCGGCCAACGGCATCGGACAGGCCATCGGCCCCACGCTGGGCGGTCTGGTGGCCGACAGTTGGGGATGGCGCTGGGTGTTCGTCCCGCTGGTGCCGGTGGCGCTGGCGGGTTTCGTCGGGACGTTGCGCTACGTACCCCGCTATCCGGGCACCAGGATGCCGTTCGATCTGGCCGGGGCGGCGGCACTGACAGTCGGTTCGGCGCTGCTGATGCTGGGGCTGGCGTTGGTGTCACAGCCCGATGTCACGGGCTGGTGGGCGATCGGCGCCGTCGCGGTCGGCGCCGTCGCGTTGGTCTGGTTCGGTTGGCACTGCACGCGGTCGCGGACCCCGTTCGTCAATGTCCGGTTGGTCGCGGAAACGCGATTCGCGCGCAGCTGCCTGGCGGCGTTTGCCCAGATGTTCTGTCTCGGCGCGACATTGCTGGCTGTGCCGCTGTATCTGGTCGGCAACTCGGTGTCGATATCGGCCGCCGGGATCGTGCTGTTCACCGTGCCTGCCGCGATGGCGATACTCGGTCCCTGGGTCGGGCGGTGGCAGGACCGGCTCGGCCCCAGACGTGTGTTGCGTAGCGGCCTGGTACTGCTGATGACGGCCCAGGTCGCGTTGGCGGTCACCATGGCCCACGGCCGGCTGCTGCTGCCCGCGCTGATCGCTGCACTGGTGGCAGGCGGTATCGGTATCGCGCTGGTGCAGACACCGGCGGCCACCGGCGCGACCCGCTCGCCCGCCGGAGATCAGGGCACCGGGCTCGGCGTGTTCAACCTCGTCCGGTTCGGCGGCTCCGCCTGTGGTGCGGCATGGGTGGCCGTCGCGCTCGAGGTGGCCGGCTACCCGGCCGTGTTCGCCGTGTGCGCGGTGATCGTGGCGCTCGGGCTGGCCGGATCGTTCGCCGGTCCGGACCCGCAGCCGGTGTGATCAGCGGAAACTGGCTTCCCGGTCGATCGCGGAGTGCACTTCGTCGAGGAGGTCGAGGCGGATTGCCAGCCACACGGTGAACTGGTTCTCGGGGACCCTGATGTCCATCCCGAGCAGCCGCGAGATCCGGTCCAACTTGCCCAGCATGGTGTTGCGATGCACATTGAGCACCCGCGCCGTGGCGTTCACGTTGCCGCCCTCGGCCAGGTAGGCGCTGAGCGTCTCCAGCAGGTCCGGGCCGGAACGCAACGGCCCCAACGTATCCCGAACCAGGTTGCGGCTCTGCTCGGTCTCCGCCACCTGCGCCAAAACGGTGAAGCCACGCAGTTCCTGATACGACGTCGCGCCGGTGCGGTTCAACCGGCGGGCGATCCCGAGTGCGACACGGGCCTCCCGATAGCTCTCCCGGACCTCGCCGGCGCCGCAGGCCGGGCGACCGTATGCCACCGGGGCGCGCAGGCCCCGACGCCGCTCCAGCTCGAGCGACATGGCCTGCGCGTATTCGGTCATCTCCGCGCGCATCGCCGCGCCGTCCTGGCTGCGTAGCGTGCGGACCACGACCAGAACGTCGCCGATCACGGTGACGTAGGCATGCACAGCCCGGTGCGGGGCGACGCCGGCCGCATAACGGGCCAGGCGGACCATGTTCGCGGTCGGATTGTCCACCCGGCGGGGCAGCACCCCCGGCGCGACGAACACCCCGAACCGGGCGTCCAGTTCGATGTCGTGGTGCTCGGCGCGGGCCCGCATATCGTGTTCGCTGGAGAAGCTCCCGTGCACCAGCGCCTGCACGAAATCTCCTCGGGCACGCTCTTCGGCTTCGTCGACGCTGCGTTGCCGCAACATCTCCGAACCGATGATCGCGGTGGCCTGATCGGTCAGCACTTCGTACCGGGCCAGGTCGTGGCTGCCGGGCGTCGCGGTGGGAGCGAGGACCACGACCCAGCCTTCGAACGACTTGCCCAGCCGGATCGCGCTGGCAACACACGTCCAGGTGCTGTCCTGCAGGCCCGTGACCGGTTGTATCCGGGTGTCGTGCCCGTCGGAGCGGCGATCGGCGGCAGGCACGTCGGCCGCGAGCATCTCCTTCACCGAATCGGCCAACGGTGCAAGTGTTTCCGGCGTCAGCCCGTTGTGGGCCACCACGTGTCCCCGGGAGTCCAGCGCGACCGCGGGTGTGCGCGCCAGGTTGGAAACCTCCCGGACCAGGATCTGCAGGCCGGCACCACGGTGGAACAGGCCGGCAAGTGATGCGTGCACCTGCGTCGAGTACCGCATGACGTGCACTTCCTGGCTGAGTGCGCGCTCCGCGAGGAGGCGGTTGAGGGCGGCGAAGCCGACCGGGATGCCCAACTCGATGACCACAAGTCCATCGGGAAGCCGGCCCAGATCGGGCGGTATGACGCCGTCCACCAGCAGGGCGGTGGCTCCGCGGGCGGTCAGCGCGGACAGGGTGGCGCCCTTTGCCGCCAATGACTCCGGCCGCGCGTAAACCGCCACCGCGTCGAGTGGGTCGTGTTGGGACAGGACTTCATTGAGTGGCAGCACCCAGCTCAACTCGACGTCGAGCCGGTCCGTGCCCGCGGTGATCCGGGCGCCGGCCATGAGTTCCTCGTCGAGCAGGCCCTGCACGGTCATGCGCCCGCTGTCGGTGGGTGGTTCCGTCACGTCGACCCCCGTGCTCGTTGTGTGCGTTCTGTATCGAATACCGGACTGCTCGGCACAGACACCATGTGCAACTTAACCGACGACGAGCACTAATTCAGGTCATATTGACCATCCCGTCCGGGGCCTGCGGATTGATAGACATGCCAGCGTCAGCCGATACCGACTGCTGCGAGAGAGCGAAGAAACCATGCACCGAATTCACCGCATCACCCTCGACGACGCGCTGCCACTGCTGGCCGCCGGTCGTGCGAAAGCCGAGGAACTCGGCGTCAAACAAACCCTGTGCGTCTGCGATGACGGCGGCAACGTCCTTGCCCTGCACCGGTTGCCGGGTGCCCGGCTGACCGGCGTGGACATCGCCATCGCCAAGGCCTTCACGGCCGCCGGCCACGAGCGTGCCACCCATCTGTTCAACGAACCGCCCGGGGGCCCGGCGCTGCCCGGCAACGAGGCGTTCGGCATCAGTCACATGCTGCCCGGCAAGTTCGCGATCTTCGTCGGCGGGTTTCCGCTGGTATTCGACGGCCAGATCGTCGGCGGGGTCGGGATCAGCGGCGGAAACGGTGAGCAGGACAAGGCGGTGGGTGCGGCGATGCTGTCGGAGTTCGACGCATTGACCGCGGCGGTCGCCCGGGCGTGAGCCACCGCGGGTGTGCACCATGACCCGTCAAGGGAGTGACCGCCGGTGATTGTGACCATGGCTGACGCCCGGCGCTCTAGCTAATCTCCCTGGTACCCAAGTGTTTTCACCGAAAGGATTGATCGATGACCCAGCTGCTCGGGCGCGACGAATTTCGCGCCGAACTCGAGAACGCCATCAAGGGCCGCGAGGCCAAGAACGCGTCGTTCTCCAAGGCATGGGCGGACGGCCAGCTGAGCAAGGAGCACTTCGCACGGTGGGCCGAGAACCACTACCACTACGTGGGCCCGTTCGCCGACTACCTGGCCAACATCTACTCCAACACCCCCGATGAGTTCACCGGCGCAAAAGATTTCACGCTCCAGAACATGTATGAGGAGGAGCTGGCCGACATCCGGCACACCGACCTGCTGATCAAGTTCGGTGAGGCGTGCGGGACGACCAAGGAACGCATCGAGGATCCGGCGAACATGAACGCGATCACCCGCGGACTGCAGGCCTGGTGCTATGCGGTTTCGCAGCGCGAACATTTCGTGGTCGCCACCGCGGCATTGGTGGTCGGCCTGGAATCCCAGGTACCCAGCATCTACACCAAGCAGATCGTGCCGCTGCGTGAGGTGTACGGATTCAGCGAGGACGAGATCGAGTTCTTCGAACTGCACATCACCTCGGATGTGGTGCACGGCGAGCGGGGTTACCAGATCGTGCTGGACCACGCCGACACCCCACAGCTGCAGCAGCGGTGCCTTCAGCTGGTGCGGTGGGGCGCGGAGATGCGCTTCTCCTACACCAAGGGACTCTACGACTACTACGTCGCACCGGACCTGGAACCGGCGTCCGTCTGATCCCGTCCCCGCCGTCTCGAGAGAAGGGTTGCGCCATGACCGCTGATTGGATTGCGGTGGCGAGTGTCAAAGAGCTCGGCCGCCGCCGCAAGCTCCGGGTGGAAATCGACGGCCTGGCCATTGCGCTGTTCGAGGCGGCGGGGCGGGTGTACGCGTTCGCCGACCTGTGCATTCACCAGGACCGTTCGCTGGTGAAGGGAACGTTGTTGCACGGCAAGGTGATCTGCCCCGGCCATCAATGGCAGTTCGACCTCGAAACCGGATACGAGGAGAGCCAGGACCGCTGCCAGCCCACCTATCCGGTGCGGGTCGAAGCGGACACCATCTACGTCAACACCGCGGCACGGATGAGTCCGGTGGCCGCTGGAAAGGAAGGGCAGGCATGACCGGCCGAACATTCGTGACCGTCGGCGCGGGGCAGACCGCGGCCGTGGCGGCCCGCACGCTGCGCCGCCGGGGGTTCGACGGTCGCATAGTCCTCGTGGGCGACGAACCGTATGCGCCCTACCAGCGACCGCCATTGTCGAAGGAATTCCTCACCGGCGCAGACTCCTTCGAGACGCTGCAGATCCTGCCCGACGCCTGGGTGGCCGACAACGACGTCGAGATCATCACGGGCGCGACAGTCACACGGGTGGATCCTGGCGCCCGTACGGTCGAGCTCGCCGGGCGGGCATCGCTGCGCGCCGACGCGGTGCTGTTCGCCACCGGTGGACGCCCACGCACGCTGGCCGTGCCAGGACCACGACCAGAGCTTGTGCACTACCTGCGTACCGTCGACGACGCCCGTCGGCTGCAGGCTTCACTCACCCGTGGACGCCGGCTGGCGGTCATCGGCGCAGGCTTCATCGGGCTGGAAATCGCCGCGACCGCACACACTCTCGGCGTCGAGGTCACTGTTGTTGAGGTGGCCGAGGTGCCACTGGCAGGCATCCTCGGACCGCGTATCGGCACCGAAGTCGCCCGCATGCACCGCGCCAACGGCATCGATCTACGCACCAACGTCGCCGTCGACGGGCTGCGCACCACCGCCGACGGCGTCGTCGTCTCCTACGGGGGCGGCCAGTCGTTGGAGGTCGACGCCGTGGTGATCGGCGTCGGTATCACGCCCACCACCGCGGTCGCCGAAGCCAGCGGCCTGGCGATCGACGACGGCATCGTGGTGGACGAGCAAGGTCGCGCGTCGATCCCCAATCTTTTCGCAGCAGGCGATGTGGCCCGCCGCTACTCAGAGCGGGCCGGGAACCATGTGCGGCTCGAACACTTCGACAACGCCAACCGGCAGGGCGCTGCCGTGGCCAACGCGATGCTGGACCGGGTTGCGGTCAACGACGACGCACCGTGGTTCTGGTCCGACCAGTACGACCACAACATCCAATTCCTCGGCGCCGCAACAGCTGAGGTGGTGATCCGCGGTGATCTCGACACGCTCGACTTCACTGCGTTCTACCTGGATGACGATGCCTTGCGGGGGGTGTTCAGTCTCGACCGTGGGGAAGACGTGATGGTGGCGCGCGAACTGCTCGGGCGTCGAATCGACCGTGACGTGTTGCGGGACCATGACGCCGACCTGTGGGAACTGGTGGACTCTGAGGAGGTGGTGGTCTCATGATGACCGCCAACTTTATTGATGGGCAATGGATCCCGGCGGTATCCGGCCGGACATTCCAACGGCACAACCCGGCCGATCCTGATCAGGTGATCGGCAGCTTCCCGGCCTCCGATGCGGCCGACGTCTCGGCAGCTGTCGACGCATTGGAGAAGGCAGCGCCGGAGTGGGCCGCCACCGCACCCGAGCGGCGCGCGGCAATCCTGGAATCCGCAGCCACACACATCGAATCCCGTGCCGATGCGCTGATCGCCGAACTGGTCGCCGAAGAGGGCAAGACCACCGCCGAAGCCACGATGGAGATCAGCCGGACCCCGGCGAACCTGCGGTTCTACGCCGGTGAGGCCACACGATGCACCGGGACCACCTACCCCGTGGCGGGGGAGGGACTGGTGTACACGCTGCGCGAGCCGGTCGGGATCGTCGGGGCGATCACGCCGTGGAACTTTCCGTTCAACATCCCGTCGCGCAAGATCGGACCGGCCCTGGCCGCCGGGAACCCGGTGCTGTTCAAGCCGTCCGAGATCACGCCGCTGATGGGGCAACGCCTCGTCGAGGCACTGCTGGCGGGCGGATTGCCGCCTACCGTGATCGCGCTGGTGCAGGGCGACGGGACCGCAGGCGCGGCGGTCGCGGCAGACCCACGGGTCGCCGCGGTGACCTTTACCGGCTCGACGGCGGTCGGCAGGGCGATCCACGGGGCCGTCGGACCGGACCGTCGGGTGCAGCTGGAGATGGGCGGCAAGAATCCGGTGGTGGTCGCCGAGGACGCCGACCTGGACGCGGCGGCCGCCCTGATCGTCAAGGGTGCCTTCGGTCTCAGCGGGCAGGCCTGCACCGGAACCAGCCGGGTTATCGCGGTCGACTCGGTGCACGATGAGCTGCTGGACCGCGTGGTGGCGAGAACCGAGGCGCTGCAGGTCGGCCCGGGCGACCAGCCCGGCGTCACGATGGGGCCACTGGCCAGTTCGGCCCAACTCGAAAAGTTCCTGCACTACGTACAGGCCGGTGTCGCCGAGGGAGCCACCCTTCGGTGCGGTGGGACCACGATCGGCGAACGCGGCTACCTCGTACGGCCCGCGGTGTTCGCCGATGCGTTACCCACCATGCGCATTGTCGCCGAGGAGGTGTTCGGCCCGCTGATCGCCTTCCAACGCGCCGCCTCACTCGAGGAAGCCATCGGGCTGGCCAATGCCACCGAGTACGGGCTGAGTGCCTCGATCGTCACCTCGAGCCTCGCGGCGGCAACGCATTTCGCACATAAGTCGCGTACCGGTCTGGTCAAGATCAACCAGCCGACCACCGGCATGGCGATGAACGCCCCGTTCGGCGGCTACAAGGCGTCGAGCACCCAGACCTACAAGGAGCAGGCGGGCGCGACGTTGATGGAGTTCTACACGCTCGAGAAGACCGTCTACCTCACCCCGACCTTTTAGTATCAGGAGTTTGAATGGAATTCGAGCGAGTTGCCCGGTCGGGTCAGGTGCCCGAAGGCATGGTGCGCCGGTTCTTCGCGGGCGATCACGAGTTCGCGGTGGCCCGCTTGAACGGCAAGGCCTACGCAACCTCCAACTACTGCACGCATCTGGACTGCATGCTGTCGTCAGGGAAGCTCGTCGATGACGGCATCGGATGTTCTTGTCACGGCAGTGCGTTCGACCTGGAGACCGGTGAGCCGATCTGCCCGCCTGCCACGGTTGCGATCAAGACCTACCCGGTGCAGGAACGCGACGGGGAGATCTTCGTCGGTGTCGATCCGGGGGAGATGCCCGTCGGTCCGCGGCGGCGACGCAAGGGAGCGTGATCGGGGTGCAGCGGCCTTCTGCGCTGTCGGTGGGCGGGATGGTCAGCAGCAGTCATCCCGCCGCGAGCTTCGCCGGCGCCCGGGTGCTTGCCGACGGCGGTAACGCGATCGACGCGACGCTGGCGATGGCCGCGGTCACCTGGCTCACACTGCCGGGGCAGTGCGGAATCGGCGGCGACGCGTTCGCGGTGGTGCGCGAGCCCGACGGTCGGGTGTGGACGATCGGCGGGTCCGGGTTCGGTCCCGACGGTGCCACCACGGAGTTGTACCGCGAGCGCGGATGCACGGGCATTCCCCTGGATGGAGCGTTGGGCGTCGCGGTCCCCGGCGCACCCGCCGCGCTGGCGGCCATGCACGCGCACGGGGCGAGCGTCGCATTGACCGAATTGTGGGAACCTGCTGCGCAATTGGCCGACACCGGCCTGCCGTGCTCGGCCAAAACGGCCGACGACGTGCGTGAGGCGCTGGCTGCGATCCGAGCCGACGCCGGACTGGCCGCGGTCTATGCACCGACCGGCGAGGCGGCGCGGATCGGGAACCGCTTGGGCCAACCTGATCTGGCGCGCACCATCCGGCGCCTGGCCACCGACCCCGACTACTTCTACACCGGCGAGTTCGCGCAGCGTGCCGTCGAGGTGCTGGGCGCGGCGGGCGCACCGTTCAGCGGTGACGAATGGGCGGCGACCGCGGCCGCGGTGCCCGAGCCCGCCATCACCGGTCGGTACGCCGGGGCCACCATCCATCAGACGCCGCTGCCGACACCGGGCTGGATGGTGTTGCAGCAGGCTGCTTTGTGCGACGGGGCGGTGGGTGGCAAGCCATGGCTGAGCGCCGAGGCGATCGATCGCATGGCCCGCGCGGCACGCATGGCTTTCCAAGATCGCTTCGAGCGGTGCGGCGGCGATACATCGGGAGCACGAGATGTGCTCGACCGCAACCATATCGAGGAGCAGCGTCGGCAGTTGTCGGCTGCAGTGGAGGACCGGCTGGCGTTTCAGGTGCACGCCGGTGACACCACCTGCACGGCCGCCGTCGACGCCGACGGCCGCTCGGTCTCGTTCATCCATTCGCTGGGGTTCACCTTCGGGGCCAAGCTGACGGTGCCCGGCACCGGCGTGGTGCTCAACAACCGGCTCGGCCGGGGCGCATATCTGATCCCGGGTCACCCCAACGAGGTCTCGCCGCGGCGCAAACCCCTCAACACGCTCAACGCGTGGATCGCCACGGGTAAGGACGGCGAACTGGTCGCGCTCGGCAGCATCCCGGGCGGCGACGGGCAGGTGCAGTGGAACATGCAGCTGATCTCACACCTACTCGATCACGGGCTCGATCCGGCCGCCGCCGTGTCCGCGCCCCGCTTCACGGTCTTCCCCGGCTCCGACGCCGACGTGATCGGCCGGCCCGCCGAACTGCGCGTCGAGGCGAGGATCTCAAAGGAGACGCGCGACCGGCTGGGTGCCCTCGGGCATCAGGTCATCGTCCAGCCGGCCTACGGGGGCGGCGGCAGTGCCCAGGTGATCCGGCGCGACGAACGCGGAGTGCTGCAGGGCGCCGCCGATCCCCGCCAGGAGGGTGTGACGATCGGCGTCGACTGACGCCCCTGGCGAGGTGCAACTGGATGCGGCTGCATCGTGACCGGTTGCCCGGCAACCATTTTCACTGCAGAAACAATGACGTCACATTGCTGTTCCGCCCGGCGGCCCAGAGTGCACCGTGCACAGAGACCCTCTCCCGACCAGGGCACTGTGCCCTTTGCCTTCGACGAGAAGAACTCCTAAATTTCTGGTGTAATCCCGATCACACAACGGGTCCGTTCTGCGCTTTTCCCACGAACTCCCGCCGTCACGACCACAGCCGTCCTGCAGCCCGGGGCGGCGTACCGAGTCCAACCGGAGATAACATGCACCTCGCCGCCGCACATTGGGTCTACCTCATAGGCGTAGTTTCGCTGATCGGCTTCATGGTTGCGCGCAAGGGCGTCGTGGTGCCCGCCATCATCGCCACGTTCCTGACGGCGTGGGTCTACACGGGCGACTTCGTGCAGGGCATCGGCAGCGTCTTCAGCGCCAGCGCCGTGGCGATCACAGAGTTCCTGAACATATTCCTCGTACTGGCCGCCGTGATGGCGATGGTCGGCGCGATGAAAACCATTGGCGCCGAACAACGGATGATCGCCCCCATCGCGCGTCTCATGAAGAACAGCACGGTGTCCTACTTCGTCCTGTTCGGCGTCACCTACCTGTTGTCGATGGTGTTCTGGCCGACGCCCGCTCTGGCGCTCGTCGCACCGTTTCTGCTGCCCGCGGCAATCCGGGCCGGCCTGTCGCCGCTGGCGGCTGCCATGGCGCTCGCGATCGCCGGGCAGGGCATGGCGCTGGCTTCGGACTACGTGATCGGGGTCGCCCCGAGTCTCTCGGCGAGTGGCGCCGGGGTCTCGGCAGACCTGATCGCCAACCGGGCCCTCATCCTGAGCTGGGTGGTCGGGGCCGTGGCGATCACCCTGACCTATGTGCTCCATGTCCGGGGCGGCGGCTTGCAGCGCCTGCGGCGCCTGGGCACTCGGCAGACCGTTGTGGCGAGTGTGGGTACCGGTCCCACCGTTCCGGTTGACTCCCTCTCCGTCCCGCGTGGCCAGGCTGTGGCAACCAAAACCAGACCGCCGGTGACGTCCGACGGCGCGGGGGATGGCCCTGCGGCAGGGGATGATTCGGACGGCGAAGCGCAAAACGGCGTCTGGACCCGCTTGTTCGCCATCATCGTCCCGATCGCGTTCGCCGGGCTGATCGCCTACATGCTGCTCGGAAAATTCACCGAGTGGGTGCCCGCGCCGGAGAGCGGCAACGGTGCGGCACTCGTCGGCGGGCTCGCCCTGATCCTCACCCTGGTCCTCACGCTCACCACCGGTGGCCAGGACCGTCTGGCGCAGGTCGGCGAGCACTTCGTCGACGGCCTGGTGTTCGCCTTCCGGGCCATGGGCGCGGTGATTCCGGTCGCCGGCTTCGTGCTCATCGGCATCGCGGATTTCGCCGGTCGCATCATGTTGCTGCCCGAGGACGCCACCCCGCCCTCGATCCTGTTCGACATCATCCTCAGCGGTGAGCGCTTCATTCCGGACAACCAGGTGTTGATCATGTTCGCCATGCTCGTGGCAGGCATGCTGATCGGCCTGGACGGGTCGGGATGGACCGGCCTGCCGTTCACCGGCGGATTGGCCGACGCGCTGGCCCACTCGTCAAGCCCGGAAGTCACCGCCACCTTCGCCGCGATCGCCCAGAATGCCGCGGGTTGGACGGGTGGCGGAACGCTGATCATCTGGTCGTCGCTTGTCGCGGTCGCCGGCTTCACCGAAGTTCCGGTCACCACGCTCGTTCGAAGATTGTTCCTTCCTGTCGTGGCCGGGCTCATATTGAGTGTGGTTGTCGCAGCGTTAATTTGGTGATCACCCCGCCCCGAATCTCCACATCTTGACCGGAAAGCATCGAAAGCATTGCAGTAGAAGGGAAACGATTGATGACCACGCTCAAACCAGCCATCGACCTGACCGGAGATGTCGTGATCGTCACCGGAGCCACCGGCGACATCGGCACCGAGTACGTGTGCGCCCTGGTGGCCGCAGGCGCCGATGTCGTCGCCACCGACGTGGCCTCGGCCGAGGCGAAAGGACAGGACCTCGTGCAGGGCGCCAACGACATCGGCCCCGGCAAGGCAGTCTTCCGGGCCGGCGACGTGACATCTGACGCGGACCTCACCGACGTTGTTGCGTCGGCGGTGGACCGCTTCGGCGGGCTCGATGCAGTGGTCAACAACGCTGCCATCTACCGGGGGCTCGGGCCGAAACGGCCGCTCGGTGAACTCAGCACCGATGACTGGGACACGGTCCTGCGCGTCAACGTCCGTGGCACCTGGCAGGCGATCAAGGCTGCTGTGCCTGCGTTCATCGAGCGCGGCGGCGGCCGGGTCGTCAACATCAGCTCCACCGTGGCCCGGGCGGGTGTACCGGGCTTCGCACACTACGTCGCGTCCAAGGCCGCGGTGGACGGGCTCACCCGCGCGGCAGCGAAAGAGCTGGGCGCCCACAACATCCGGGTCAACGGCGTGGCACCCGGTTTGGTGTCCGACTCTGCCACCGAGGCGATCAACCCCGACGGCTACGCGGCCCGCTCCGCTCAGACCCGTGCGTTGGCCCGCGAAATGGAGCCAGGGGATCTGGTGGGCGCCGTACTGTGGCTCGCCAGTCGGTCCAGTGGTTTTGTCACCGGTCAGACGATCCTGGTCGACGGCGGGCAGGTGTTCGCATGACGATCGCGCCTGCGGCACCGGTCGACTCTGCGGCGTGGGGCAGTGAAGAAGACGCCGCGCCAACAGATCCCACACTGCTCACGCCGCTCGGGCACGTCGCAGCGACCGCTCCGGAAGCGCTCGACCGGGCGGTCACCGCGGCGCATGCCGCCCTGCGACCATGGTCGGTGGATCACCGTCGCCGCAGCACGGTGATGCTGCAGTGGGCGCAGAACCTCGTCGACCACTCCGACGAACTGGTGGCGGCGCTGGTCGCGCAAACCGGAAAGCCGCTGCGCGAAGCGCGCGTCGAGGTGCTCGGCGCCGCCGAAGCGCTCCGCTACAACGCCGGGTTGTGCCGTCACATCGGCGGACACGCCGGGACGCTGGCCGATGGCAACATGCTGCACGTCGTGCGCGAACCCGTGGGCCCGTCGGCGTTCATCGTTCCGTGGAACTGGCCGGTGCTGCTGCTTCTGCGTGACCTCTCGCCGGCCCTTGCCGCCGGCGTCACCGCGGTGGTCAAACCCTCGCCGCAGACAGCACTGGTGACACTGCGGGCTGTGGAACTCGGCCACGAGGCCGGCGTGCCGGAAGACGTCGTGCAAACGGTGATCGGCGATGCCGCGGTGGGTGATGCGTTGGTGCGCCACCCCCTCGTGCGGGCAGTGTCATTCACCGGATCCACCGATGTCGGTCGGCACATCATGAAGACCGCCGCGCAGGATATGACCCGTCCGCTGCTCGAGCTGGGTGGCAAAGGCGTCGCAATCGTGTTCCGGGACTGTGACATCGACCGCGCCTGCGACGCCATCCTCTCGGCGGCGTTCATCACTGCCGGCCAGATGTGTATGGCGTGTACGCGGGTACTGGTGGACGCCGAGGTGCTCGACCGGGTCACGGCACGGATAGTCCAGGGCGCGGGTGCATTGCGCGTGGGCGATCCGCGGTCGGAGGAGACCGATGTCGGACCACTGATCTCGCTGAGCCATGCCCGCCGGGTGCTGCAACTGCTCGAGGATGTCCGCCATGACGCCACGGTGCTGGTCGGGGGAGAGGAACTGCACCCTGGGGGTCTGCGCGGGGGTTTCGTCTCACCGGCAGTCGTCACCGATGTCGACGTGAATTCGCCCATCGTGCAACAGGATGTCTTCGGGCCGGTGGTCACCATCGAACCCTTCGACAACGAAGACAACGCGGTCGCCGCCGCCAATGCGACTCCGTTCGGTCTGGCGAGCGCGGTGTGGACCGCTGATGTCGGCCGTGCCTGGCGCGTCGCGTCCACGGTGGCGGCGGGCACGGTCTGGGTCAACGGTTACAACAAGTCCGCCCCGGAGATGCCCAGCGGTGGATTCAAGTCTTCGGGTCTCGGTCGTACCCGCGGCATCGAGGGGCTGGAACAGTTCACCGAGGTCAAGAGCGTCCACTTCTCGATGGACGACAATCGATGACAGGTATGCCGACGAGCGTCCGCTCGGCGGCCGAGCAGATCAGGGCCGGTGACCTGACACCGTCGGACCTGCTCGACCTGTCGATCACCCGCATGCGGCAGGTCGATCCGCTGTTGCAGGCATTCGTCGCATTCGACGAGCAGCGGACCCGTGACGACGCCGCGACGCTGACGCGGGAGGCGGCCGCCGGGCGGATCCGTGGCCCGCTGCACGGAGTTCCGGTGGCCGTCAAGGATGTCGTCGACGTGGCGGGCATGCCCACCCGCGGCGGCTCCAGGGTGACCGACGCGGCGCCCGCGGTTGCCGACGCCGTCGCGGTCTCGCGACTCCGTTCCGCGGGTGCACTCATCCTCGGCAAGACCCGCACCCACGAGTTGGCCCACGGCGTCACGACACCGCCGAGCCGCAACCCCTGGGATCCCGAACGGATTCCCGGGGGCTCCAGCGGTGGATCGGCCGTGGCCGTCGCCTCGGGGCAGTGCCTCGCGGCGATCGGCAGTGACACCGGCGGATCCGTCCGCGTCCCTGCGGCGCTGTGCGGGGTATCCGGGTTGCGCCCGGCGCGCGGCGACGTGCCGGTCGACGGCCTGCTCGGCTTCTCGCCGCGCCTGGACACCTGCGGGCCCATCGCCCGCGACGCGCTCGATCTCACCCTGCTCTTCGAGGTCCTGTCCGACCGTGCCTGCCCTGCACCCGTAGTCCGCGGCATACGCATCGGAACGGTGGGCCCCCGCGACATCGGCGAACTGTCCGATGGCGTGGCAGAAGGCGTCGCAGAGGCCGTGCAGGAACTGGCGGCCGCAGGCGCCGAAGTCTGCACCGTCGAAGTCCCGTCCTTCCGGGCATGGAGCGCCCCCCGAGCGGCATACGTGCTGGCGGACTTTCTGGACACCCAGCGCAGCGCGGGGTTCTACCCCCGACACCGTGATGCCTACGGCGAGGAGGTCGCGAGCTATCTGCGCCAGGCCGAACGAATCACCCCGGCGGCCCGCGCGGCGGCCGTCGACGAACTCGAGCGTCTCGCCCGTGGGTTGCACAACGGCATGTCCGGCGTCGACGTCCTCGTCCTGCCGACCACGCCGACCCCGGCGCCGCGGGTGGCCGACTGCGTGTTCGACCCGCACGCGCAGGGTCGCGCGAGCGTGATCGAGACCCTGATGCGGCTCTGCGGGCCCTTCAGTTGGTGCGGTTTCGCCGCGGTGACGGTGCCCTGCGGAAGCGCACCTGGCAGACTGCCGGTCGGGATGCAGATCGCCGGCCGGAACAGCGCGACAGTACTCGCGGTTGCCGCGGCCTATCAGGCTCGGACGGCGCATCACCTGCGGGAGCCGGCAGCGATTTCGCGAGTGTGACGCCACTGCGAGAAACTCGCCGAGACCTGACAGTACGTTCACGCTGGGGGCGCGAATGCACCGATTTGGTGCATTGACGGTGCTCACCTAGTATGTAGGGGTTGCCTTGGGCAGACCTCGGTTGACTGTGCGTTTGAGTCAGCCCCGCGTGCCCTTCGGGAACAAACAAAGACCGCGCACGACCAGGTCGGTATCTGGCGTGCATACAAAACCAGGTCAGGAGATCGAGTGATTCAGCAGGAATCGCGGTTGAAGGTCGCCGACAACACGGGCGCCAAGGAGATCTTGTGCATCCGTGTGCTTGGCGGCTCGGGACGGCGTTACGCCGGCATCGGTGACGTCATCGTCGCGACCGTGAAAGACGCCATCCCCGGCGGCAACGTCAAACGGGGCGACGTCGTGAAGGCCGTCATCGTGCGCACCGTCAAGGAGCGCCGCCGCGCCGACGGCAGCTACATCAAGTTCGACGAGAACGCCGCCGTCATCATCAAGCCCGACAACGACCCGCGCGGAACCCGCATTTTCGGTCCGGTCGGTCGTGAACTGCGCGAGAAGCGCTTCATGAAGATCGTCTCGCTGGCCCCGGAGGTTTTGTAATGAAGGTGCACAAGGGCGACACCGTGCTGGTGATCTCCGGTAAGGACAAGGGTGCCAAGGGCAAGGTCATCGAAGCCTTCCCCACCCGCGACAAGATCCTGGTCGAAGGCGTCAACCGGATCAAGAAGCACACCGCCGTTTCGAGCAACGAGCGTGGCGCGTCCTCGGGCGGCATCGTCACCCAGGAGGCGGCCATCCACGTGTCCAACGTGATGGTGGTCGATTCCGACGGCAAACCGACCCGCATCGGCTACCGCGTCGATGAGGAGAGCGGCAAGAAGGTCCGCGTCTCCAAGCGCAATGGCAAGGACATCTAGAGATGACTACCACTGAAAGCCCTGCGAAGACCCTCCCGCGCCTCAAGCAGCGCTACCGCGAGGAAATCCGCGACTCGCTGCAGCAGCAGTTCGAGTACGCCAACGTCATGCAGATCCCCGGCGTGGTCAAGGTTGTCGTCAACATGGGTGTCGGCGACGCCGCCCGTGACGCCAAGCTGATCAACGGCGCCATCAACGATCTGGCCCTCATCACCGGCCAGAAGCCCGAGGTGCGCCGGGCCCGCAAGTCGATCGCCCAGTTCAAGCTGCGCGAAGGCATGCCCATCGGTGCGCGCGTCACGCTGCGCGGCGACCGCATGTGGGAGTTCCTGGATCGGCTGATCTCCATCGCACTGCCCCGTATCCGCGACTTCCGCGGACTGTCGGCCAAGCAGTTCGACGGCACCGGCAACTACACGTTCGGGCTGACCGAGCAGTCGATGTTCCACGAGATCGATGTGGACTCCATCGACCGGCCCCGCGGTATGGACATCACCGTCGTCACCACGGCGACGAACGACGACGAAGGTCGCGCGCTGCTGCGGGCGCTGGGCTTCCCGTTCAAGGAGAACTGAGCAGATGGCAAAGAAGGCGCTGGTCCACAAGGCCAACAAGAAGCCCAAGTTCGCGGTCCGCGCATACACGCGGTGCAACAAGTGCGGACGCCCGCATTCGGTTTACCGCAAGTTCGGGCTGTGCCGCATCTGCCTGCGCGAGATGGCGCACGCCGGTGAGCTGCCAGGCGTGCAGAAGTCCAGCTGGTAACACAGCTGAGCCGCTAGCACGCATCCACAGACCCAATCCAAACAGGTTGCGGTAGGCCCCCCAAGAAATTGGACACAGTGGGAACCGCCGCGAGGAAGGTGAGCCGGTTGTCATGACGATGACTGACCCGATTGCAGACTTTTTGACACGTCTGCGCAACGCCAATTCGGCGTACCACGACGAGGTGACCCTGCCCCACTCGAAGATCAAGGCCAACATGGCCGAGATCCTCAAGAAAGAGGGCTACATCACCGATTACCACACCGAGGATGCTCGGGTCGGTAAGTCGCTGGTCGTCGCACTCAAGTACGGCCCCAGCCGTGAGCGCAGCATCGCGGGCCTGCGCCGGGTGTCCAAGCCCGGACTGCGGGTGTACGCAAAATCCACCAATCTGCCACGGGTACTCGGCGGCCTGGGCGTGGCGATCATCTCCACGTCCTCGGGCCTGCTCACCGACCGCCAGGCAGCTCGACAAGGCGTGGGCGGCGAAGTCCTCGCTTACGTCTGGTGAGGGGATAAAAGACATGTCGCGTATTGGTAAGCACCCGGTCCCGGTTCCCAGCGGGGTCGATGTGACCATCGATGGTCAGAATGTGTCGGTCAAGGGCCCCAAGGGCACCCTGACCCTGGATGTCGCCGAGCCGATCAGGGTCGCTCGCGGCGACGACGGCGCCATCGTGGTGAGCCGGCCCAACGACGAGCGCGAGAGCCGCTCGCTGCACGGGCTGTCCCGCACCCTGGTGGCCAACCTGGTCACCGGTGTCACCGAGGGCTACGTCCGCAAGATGGAGATCTTCGGCGTCGGCTACCGCGTGCAGCTCAAGGGTTCCAACCTGGAGTTCGCGCTCGGTTACAGCCACCCCGTGGTGATCGAGGCACCCGAGGGCATCACCTTCGCGGTGGAGACGCCGACGAAGTTCTCGGTCTCGGGCATCGACAAGCAGAAGGTCGGTCAGATCTCGGCGGTCATCCGTCGGTTGCGCCGCCCCGACCCGTACAAGGGCAAGGGCGTGCGCTACGAGGGTGAGCAGATCCGCCGCAAGGTCGGAAAGACAGGTAAGTAGAAATGGCTGCTAGCACAACACAAGCATCCGCACGTAAGCCGGTGGGGCAGAACATCTCGGAGACCCGCCGCAATGCACGGCTGCGTCGTCACGCCCGTCTGCGCAAGAAGGTCGCCGGCACTGCCGAGACGCCGCGTCTGGTGGTGAATCGGTCGGCACGGCACATCCACGTGCAACTCGTCGACGACCTGGCGGGCGCCACGATTGCGGCTGCCTCGTCCATCGAAGCCGACGTGCGTGCGGTCGACGGTGACAAGAAGGCCCACAGCGTGCGCGTCGGTCAGCTGATCGCCGAGCGCGCCAAGGCGGCCGGTGTCGAGACCGTGGTGTTCGACCGCGGTGGGTACACCTACGGCGGCCGGATCGCCGCGCTGGCTGATGCCGCGCGCGAGGGCGGGCTGAAATTCTGATGACTGTCAACGAGAGGACTGCATGATGGCCGAGCAGGCAACATCTGGTGCCGGCGGCCCAGGTGCGTCGGATAACCGTGGCGGCCGTGGTGACCGGGACGGCCGTGGCCGTCGCGATGACCGCGGTGGCCGTGGCGGCCGCGACGGCGGCGACAAGAGCAACTACATCGAACGCGTGGTGACGATCAACCGGGTTTCCAAGGTCGTCAAGGGCGGCCGCCGGTTCAGCTTCACCGCGCTGGTGATCGTCGGCGACGGCAAGGGCATGGTCGGCGTCGGCTACGGCAAGGCCAAGGAAGTTCCTGCCGCCATCGCCAAGGGCGTCGAGGAAGCGCGCAAGAACTTCTTCCGCGTTCCGCTGATCGGTGGCACCATCGTGCACCCGGTGCAGGGCGAAGCGGCTGCCGGTGTCGTGATGCTGCGCCCGGCCAGCCCCGGTACCGGTGTGATCGCCGGTGGCGCCGCCCGTGCGGTGCTGGAATGCGCCGGCGTGCACGACATTCTGGCCAAGTCACTGGGCAGCGACAACGCGATCAACGTGGTGCATGCCACCGTGGCCGCGCTGAAGATGATCCAGCGACCGGAAGAGGTGGCGGCCCGTCGCGGTCTGCCCATCGAGGACGTCGCGCCGGCCGGGATGCTGCGCGCGCGTCGGGAAAGCGAAGCGCTGGCTGCCGCAGCGGCGCGGGATGGATCGGCGTAAACCATGGCAGAGCTCAAGATCACCCAGGTGCGTGGCACCATCGGTGCCCGCTGGAAGCAGCGGGAAAGCTTGCGGACGCTCGGACTGCGGAAGATCCGCCAGTCGGTGGTCCGTGAAGACAATCCGCAGACGCGCGGTCTCATCAAGACCGTGCATCACCTCGTCCAGGTAGAGGAGGTCTGAGAACGATGACTCCGATCAAACTTCACGATCTGAAGCCGGCGCGCGGCTCGAAGACCGCCAGGACCCGCGTGGGCCGTGGTGAGGGTTCCAAGGGTAAGACCGCCGGTCGCGGCACCAAGGGCACCAAGGCCCGCAAGAACGTCCCCGCGACGTTCGAGGGTGGCCAGATGCCCATCCACATGCGGCTGCCGAAGCTCAAGGGCTTCAAGAACCGCTTCCGCACCGAGTATGAGGTCGTCAACGTCGGCGACATCAGCAAGGCGTTCCCGAAGGGTGGCGCCGTCGGCGTCGACGAGCTGGTGGCCAAGGGTCTGGTTCGTAAGAACAGCCTGGTCAAGGTGCTCGGCGACGGCAAGCTGGCCGTCAAGGTCGACCTCACCGCACACAAGTTCAGCGGTAGCGCCCGCGAGGCGATCACTGCCGCAGGTGGTTCGGCCACCGAGCTGTAGATTTTCCTGATGAAAGGCCCCCGCTGCGGCGGGGGCCTTTCGCGTTGGAGGCAGACCGGGGGATCTAGGTGAGCTGTGGAACGACCTCGGCGGCAAGACGTTCCAGCTGTTCGCGGTCTTCGGCGACCGTTGCGCAGGCCGGGTTGAGCAGAATGGTCTCGGCGCCGGCGGCGATGACCTCGCGAAGTCCGCGCACCACGTCGTCCGGCGTGCCCGCCACCGGAACCGATTCGATGCCCGGTCTCGTGTCGTAGATGCGGCGCAGCCCGGCCAGCACGCGTTCGCGGGCCCTGTCGGCATCGTCGTCGACCATCAGGTACACCCGCTTGCCGACCGTGAAAGTCGAAGGGTCCCGGCCCTGTTCGTCGATCTCGCCGCGCAGCACCCGGACCGCATCGGCGAATGCCGCTGTGCTCGACGAGCCCGCGCCCATGAACGCGTCGCCGTGCCGGACCGCCCGGGCAAGTGCCCTGGGTGCGTGGGCGCCGAACCAGATCGGTGGATGTGGACGCTGTATCGGCTTGGGCGTGATCGGCAGATCGTCGACGTCGCGGAACTGCCCGTGAAAGGTGACCCGCTCTTCGTCCGACCAGGCCGCCTTCATCAGGTTCAGCCCCTCGGTGAAGCTCGCGATGAACGTCGAGGAGTCCACGCCGAACGCTGGAAACTGCCGGAAACCTCCGCCGGGGGCGACACCGACATCGATGCGGCCGTGGCTGAGCCGGTCCACCGCAGTGATCGACGACGCCAACTGCAGTGGATCGTGCAGCGAGGTCACCAGCACCGCGACGCCCAGCCGCAGCCGCGTGGTGCAGGCCGCGGCGTAAGACAGCAACTCCAGCGGTGCGATCAGCGGGGTCAGGCCGACGGTCTGTTCCACCGTCCAGCCTGCCTCGAAGCCGAGTTCCTCGGCGCGGGCGACATAGTCCTTGAAGCCGGCCGCGTCGAACCTGTCGCGGTCCAATTGCGGCAGAGAGATGGAGAATCGCACCGCTCCCACGGTACGGGCCGGCAGCCGAGAGTTCGCGCCAGCGCACCGCGGGATACGACTACCGCATGGCCCGGCCCGCAGTCCTGGCGGCCGCGAGAAAGGCCAGGACAGCGGGTGTGGTCCCGTCGGTGTGGTACGCCACTCCGATGGACAGCTGTGGGTGCGGCCCACGGATCGGGCGGTAGGTCACGCCATGACGGTCGAGTCGTTGAGTTCGTGAGGCGATGAATCCGATGCCCACTCCTGCAGCGACTAGGGCGATGATCGATTGCGCGGGAAACGCTTCCATCGCGATCTTCAGGGTGAAGCCTGCCTCCTGGCACTGCCGGAGCACTGTGTCGTAGAGCTGTGGTGCGATCTGCCGGGGAAAGATCACGGCCTGTTCGTCGGCCAGGTCGCCGAGTTCCAAGGACTTGGCCGCCGTCAGCCGGTGATCGGACGGCAGGGCGACGTGAAAGGGTGCCCGCCCGATCTCCTGTACGGCCAGGCCACCTCCTTCCAATGGGGGGTGGATCAGACCGATGTCGAGGTCGCCCACCTGCAAGGCGCGTTCCTGTTCGGCCGTGGTCATCTCCTGCACCAGTACGCCGATATCCGGATGGGCCGTTCGGAACAGCGCAGCAATCTCGGGATAGACCACGTACAGGGCAGGAGCGGTGACGCCCAGACGCAGTTGGCCGATCTCGCCGCGATCGACGCGCACCGCCATATCGGCGGCTTCCGACATCTGGCGCAGCATCTTTCGGGCCTCGCCGAGGAACGCGATACCCGCCGGTGTCAGCGACACCATCCGCTTGTTGCGATGCGCGAGACGTACGCCGATCGCTTGTTCCAGTCGGCGGATCTGCTGGCTCATCGCCGGCTGGCTGATGTGGCAGCGCTCGGCGGCACGGGCGAAGTGGAGTTCCTCGGCCAGCGCGACAAAGTATTCAAGGCCTGTCCGGTCCATACCCCCCAGACAAGCAGAAATAAGTAAACAAAATCAATTGATCACAATTAAGAGTTGGACCTTATCAGCAGGTGGCCCATAGCGTGGTCTTCGTCATACCGAACCGAAGGACAACCTGCATGTCACACCCGGAAGGGCCGCCCATCCGCATCACCGGCGTCGAGACGACCGTCGTCAATGCCGAACTGCGCAACTGGATCCTGGTGAAGGTCCGCACGGATCAAGACGGACTGTTCGGATGGGGTGAGGCCAGCCTCAACTGGAAGACGAGGGCGGTTCTGGGCGCCCTGGAAGACTTCGAGCAGATGGTCATCGGCCGTGACCCCCGCGATATCGAGCAGATCCTCCGGGTGTTGACCAAACACAGCTACTACCGGCTCGGGATCGTCGGTGTCACCGCGATCAGCGGGATTGAACACGCTCTGTGGGACATCTTCGGCAAGTCGCTCGGGGTGCCCGTGTGGCGGCTGCTCGGTGGCCAGGTGCGCGACAAAGTACGTGTGTACACCCACCTCGGCCTGGGGGACATGCGGTCGGTCTACGATACCGGCGACGCCGCTGTCTTGCGTGACAAGGCTGTCGAGGTTGTCGAAAAGGGCTACAACGCAGTAAAAGTCGTACTGATTCCGTATGGTGCGCATCTCACTGTCGCGGCTGAACGGCGGCGCGTCGACACACTCATGGCGACGCTGCGCGAGACCGTCGGCTCCGATGTCGACATCATGATCGACTTCCACGGCAGGCCGGCGTCGATCGCCGCGGCATTGCAGTACATCGATGTCCTGGCGCCCTACGATCCGTTGTTCTGCGAAGAACCCGTCCAGCCCGGCGACACCGAAGCGCTGAGGATCGTCGCCGAGCGGTCAACCGTGCCTATCGCCGCCGGTGAGCGGCTGGTCGGCCTCAAAGAGTTCCTCCCCGTATTGCAGGCCAAGGCGCTACACGTCGCCCAGCCCGACCTCAACCACACCGGCGGACTGCTGGAGGGAAAGCGCATCGCGGCTCTCGCGGACGCCGAGATGGTCGGGGTCGCACCGCACAACCCCAACGGGCCGATCGCGGGTGCGGCGGCGCTGCATTTCGCCGTCAGCACACCGAATTTCGTCATTCAAGAGGAAATGAGCGGAGCGGTGAGCTGGTACGACGACGTGGTGAGTACGCCCATGCGCCGTGACGGCAGCTACTGGCAGGTGCCACGAGAACCCGGGCTCGGGGTGGTCGTCGACGAACGCGAGGCGGCCAAGCATCCCTACCGGCCAGAAGTGGCCCACAGCAGCGCCGCGATCCTCGACGACGGAACGGTGGTGGACTGGTGAGCCGCACCCTGCGTACTTTCGCCCACCCTGCCGGCGTCCACAATGCGACGCCGCCGCGGATCGTGTTCGGTCCCGGCTCCTCCGCGACTCTCGCCGAGGAGATACGCCGGCTCAAGGCGGACCGGGCGATGATCGTCACCACGCCGGGACGCGCAAGTCTGGGCGACGAGTTCGCCACCGCCGTCGGTGATCTCTGCGTCGGACTGCTTCCCGAAGCGGTCAGCCAGGTGCCGGTCGAGGTGACCAGCCGCGGCGTGGACAAAGCAGCGAGCCGCGGCGCCGACTGTCTCGTCGCCATCGGTGGAGGTGCGGCCACGGGGTTGTGCAAAGGCATCGCCTACGACACCGGGCTACCCATCATCGCCGTGCCCACCACGTACAGCGGATCGGAGATGACCGGCTACTGCGGGATGACCGAGAACGGTGTGAAACGCATGCGCCAACGCCTGGCCATGCGTCCGTCAACCGTCATCTATGACGCCGAACTCTCTCAGGCGCTGCCGGCGACGATCAGCGCGGCCAGCGCGATGAACGCACTTGCGCACTGTGTCGACGCCATCTATCTGCCGAGCCTGAGCCCCTTGCTGGCACCCGCCGCGATCGAAGGCGCGCGCATCATTGCCGACACGCTGCCTGCGTTGGTTGCGGACCCTTCGAATATTAGCTTGCGTAACGAAATGCTGTATGCGGCATACCTTTCGGGTGCAGCGCTGACAGGAGGCTATGGGCTTCAGCATGCAGTAGCCCATATGCTCGGCGGCAGCTATGGCGTCGAGCATGGCACGGCACACGCCGTCGTACTGCCGTACGTCACCGAACAACTGGTGGGATCTGCCCCGGAGGCCATGGCGCGCATTGCCGATGCGATAGGCACCGACGATCTGCCCGGGACCATCTGGGATCTGGCGAGGAACGCAGGGCTGCCCACCGGCCTTGACGAGGTGGGATTCACGCCCGACGACATCGAACGCGGAGTGCTGATCGCCACCACGGCTGATGCACCGCCCACCGACCCCGATATCCATAACGCCAACAGGGCAGGCAACCCCGCGCCTGTCACCGCGGAAGTGGTGCGCTCGGTACTGCAAGCCGCATCGCGCGGGGTGCGACCGGGCGGTCCGCGATGAAGATCTTCCTCATCGGAGAGGCCGGTGAACACCGGGACGACCTTCTCCCACACCTCAATGTCGCGGCCGAGGTCATCTCGTTGCCGTGGTCGGCAGCTGACACAACGACCTTCGACAGCAAGATCGCCGACGACGACATTGTGGTTTCCCTACGGTTCTCGCGTCCCGCCGGTGCGCCACGGTTTCGCATGTTGCATGTACCCGGCGCCGGTCTCGACCAGATCCACATCGGGGAACTGAGCCCGGAAACCGTGGTGTGCAACGTTTTCGAGCATGAGGGACCGATCGGCGAGTTCGTCGTGGCGCGCCTGCTGGAGTGGGAGATCCGGGCCGGCGAGCTGCAACACGGATTCGGCGCCGATGCCTGGCCACAGATGTACCGCAACCGGAGACCCCATGGTGAGTTGGCGGACAAGACCCTGCTGCTGGTCGGCTACGGGCGCATCGGCAGGTCCATCGCCGCCCGGGCGCATGCCTTCGGAGTCAACGTCATTGCCGTCGACGACTCGGCGGTCTCCGACGATCATGCGTCGGTACTGCCCATCAATCAGCTGGACCGGCTGCAGCAACAAACCGATTATCTGGTCCTCGCCTGCCCTTTGACCCCGGACACCGAGGGGCTCATCGATGAGCACGCCCTCGAACGCCTTCCGGCACATGCCGTCCTCGTCAATGTCTCCAGGGCACCGATCGTGTCTGAGGTTGCACTGTATGCAGCCCTGCGCGACAACCAGATCGGCGGCGCGATTCTCGATGTGTGGTACCGCTATCCCACACCCGAGAACCCAGAAATCCCGCCGGCAGGTGTCCCGCTGTGGGAACTACCCAACGCCTGGTGCACACCGCACTCCAGCGCCTGGACCACCGAGCTGCCTCGCCGCCGGTACGCGGTGATCGCCGACAACATCAACCGCCTCACCGAGGGGCAACCACTGCGCAATGTGGTGCGCGCGGCGGGAGACAACGCTCAACGAGGAGCCCGGAAATGACCGCCACAGAAACCTCAGACCAGATCTGGGACGAATCGAAAAACCGCCTGATCCCGGGAACGGTGATCGGCAGCATTATCGAGTGGTACGACATCGCCGTGTACGGCCAGGCCGCGGCGTTGGTGTTCGGCACCCTGTTCTTTCCCGAATTCTCCACAACCGCAGGAACTGTCGCAGCATTCGCCACCTTCGGCGTCGGATACTTCGCGCGCCCGGTCGGCGCCATGGTGTTCGGCCATTTCGGCGATCGGTACGGGCGGCGTTTCGCGCTGGTCGCGACTCTGCTACTGATGGGTTTCGCGACCGTCGCGATCGGTCTGCTGCCGACGTACGCCGGCATTGGAGTGCTCGCCCCGATCCTGCTGGTCATCTGCCGGCTGCTGCAGGGTCTGGGTGTCGGTGCCGAATATGTCGGCGCCGTGACCATGGTGGCCGAATTCGCCCCCGTCAGGCGCCGCGGATTCTTCTCGTCACTGCCCGCCGCCGGTGTGTTCATCGGCATCGGGCTGGCCGCCGCCGTCAGCGCCAGTGTGGCCATGCTTCCCGAAGACCAGTTGATGAGCTGGGGCTGGCGGGTTCCGTTCCTGCTGAGCATGCTTGTTGTCGCCATCGGACTCCTGATCCGGCTGCGCGTTCCGGAATCACCGGTCTTCACCGACCTCAAAGAAGCGCGTGTCCGCACCAGGGTGCCCGCCATTGCACTGGTCAAGGCGATGCCGAAGCGATTGCTTCTGGTCATGGTGGCCAACGGCGTACTGGCCTTCAATATTTATGTCGTCCAGACGTATTCGCTGAGCTACATCGCAGACAAGGGTGTCGCCAAGAGCGTTGCCCTGAGCGCAGTGCTTGCGGGTTGCGCCGTTGGCGCGATTGCGATTCCGCTCATCGGTGCTCTGTCCGACCGCACGGGGCGCAAACCGGCGTACCTGGCAGTCAGCGCCTTCTGCGCGGTGATTCCCTTTCCCTTCTTCTGGCTGCTCGACACCGCCAACACCGCGTTGATTCTGGTGGCGTTCGCACTGGCACTGGGTGGCTGCCTGGCGATGTTCGGCTCGCAGGCCGCGTTCTACGCCGAGCTCTTCCCGGCAGAGTTCAGGTTCAGCGGTTTCGCCCTCGGCCGTGAGATTCCGGGCGCAGTGCTGGCAGGCCCGGCACCTGTCGTTGCGGTAGGTCTGGTGAGCGTGGGCGGCGGTGCGCCGATCTGGCTGGCGGTGGCGATGACCGGCGTGGCCGTTGCCGGACTGCTCGCCGTCATGGCGCTGCCGGAGACACGTGGCGTCGACCTGGCCCCGATGGTCGATCTGGAACGGCGACCGGGCGCTGTGCCCGTGGCCAGGTCCCGGTGACACCTTGCGCAAGGTAGGTGAAGTTCGCTCCTGCGCGCAGTGAATACCGATCGGTAGGCTCGGATCATGTTCGCCTTCCTTCCTGGACTGCCCGGTCCCGACGACCTGCGGGCACTGGTCCGCAAGGTCGATACGGCCCGCCACAGCGGGGTGCCGAGCGGCTGCGTGCTCGAGCTGGATCTGCAGTCGGTGCCCCCGGAGTCCGCCGGATTCGATCCGCTCGCCATGATCGCCGTCGGCGGACGCCCGCTGGTGCTGCGGCAACTGGTCGCCGCCATCCACCGCGCCGCCGAAGACGACCGGGTGGCCGGACTGATCGCCCGCGTGCAGGTCCCCGCCGCCGCGGCAGGACCGGTACAGGAGTTGCGCGACGCGATCGCCGCATTCAGCGACGGCAAGCCCACGGTGGCGTGGGCTGAGACCTACCCGGGCACGCTCTCGTACTATCTGGCGTCGGCATTCCGCGAGGTGTGGATGCAGCCGTCGGGCACCGTCGGTCTGGTCGGATTCGCCACCAACGCGATGTTCCTGCGGGACGCGCTGGACAAGGCCGGCATCGAGGCACAGTTCTTCACCCGTGGCGAATACAAGTCTGCGGCAAACCTTTTCACCCAGGATCGCTACACCGACCCGCACCGTGAGGCCGACACCCGCCTGATCGAAAGCTTGCAGGACCAGGTGTGGCGGGCCGTCGCCGAATCCCGGCATGTCACGGTCGAGGCAGTCAACGACCTTGCCGACAAGGCTCCGCTGCTGCGCGAGCAGGCCGTCAGCGGCGGCCTGATCGACCGCATCGGCTTCCGTGACGAGGCCTACGCCCGGATCGGGGAGCTTTCCGGCGCCTCCGGCGACGCCGACGGCGAAGACGGTGCCCCACGGTTGTATCTGTCGCGCTATGCGCGGGCGACCGCGCCGAAACCCGTCCCGCAACTTCCCGGGCGCAAGTCGAAACCGACTGTGGCCGTGGTGACTTTGCACGGGTCCATCGTCAGCGGCCGGGGTGGACCCCAGGTGCTGCCGCTGGGAAATCCCACTGCCGGGGGCGACACCATCGCCGCGGCCATCCGGGAGGCGGCAGCCGATGACGAGGTGTCGGCGATCGTGCTACGGGTGGACAGCCCGGGCGGTTCGGTGACCGGTTCGGAAACCATTTGGCGCGAAGTGGTCCGGGCCCGCGAGACAGGCAAGCCCGTGGTCGCGTCGATGGGCGCGGTGGCCGCGTCCGGGGGCTATTACGTATCGATGGCCGCCGACGAGATCGTCGCCAACGCAGGCACGATCACCGGGTCGATCGGCGTGGTCACCGGCAAGCTGATCTCCCGCGAGCTCAAGGACAAACTCGGTGTCGGCTCGGATGCCGTCCGCACCAACGTCAATGCCGATGCGTGGTCGACGAATGCGCCGTTCACCGACGAACAACGCGCCCACGTCGAAGCTGAGACCGATCTGTTCTACACGGACTTCATCGAGCGGGTGGCCGATGGCCGCAAGCTCGAGGTGGCTGCGGTGGATGCGATTGCGCGCGGGCGGGTGTGGACCGGCGCCGACGCCAAGGAACGTGGCCTGGTCGACGAGCTGGGCGGGTTGCGTACCGCCGTCATGCGCGCCAAGGTGCTGGCCGGGCTCGAACCGGACACCGAGGTGCGGGTGGTGAGCTACCCGGGGTCGTCGTGGCTCGACATGTTGCGGCCCAAGCCGTCCTCGCAGCCCGCCGCGTCGTCGGTGCCGGAGGCGCTGGCCGCTCTGGTCGGCAGTTCGGTTGCCGGAGCGGTGCATCAGGTGCAGGAATCGGTGACCGGCGTGCACGCTTTGTGGCTCGGCCAGCATCGGTTCTGACCAGCTAATACGGTGCCGTTTTGGTAACGGCGTGGTCACGCGCGGGTGCACGGCCGCCGACCGGGTTGTAACGTCAGGCTCTGGCAACTACTGAATTGTCGACGAAGCGACGGCCTGGTCCTGCGGTTTTGACCCCAGTCAGTCCAGCGGGCAGAAATGCGGCTGGCACCGGGTCGTCAGATGCGAGGAGGACCCGTGCCTGCCCCAAAACGCCCGATCAAAAGCTTCGGCGACAAGCCGGAGGTCGACTACCAGGAGCCGGCGGCCGAGGCGCCGGATCCGAAGGTATTGCGGCGTGCCATCGCCGCGTCGGCAATCGGCAATGCCACCGAATGGTTCGATTACGGTATCTACGCCTATGGCGTGAGCTACATATCGGCCGCCATCTTCCCCGGCGACACCGGTCAGGCGACCCTGCTCGCGCTCGCCACGTTCGCGGTGTCGTTCCTGGTGCGTCCGCTCGGCGGGTTCGTCTGGGGTCCGCTCGGCGACCGGGTGGGCCGCAAACAGGTGCTCGCCATCACGATCGTCCTGATGGCCGGCGCGACGTTCTGCGTCGGCCTCATCCCGTCCTACGCAGCGATCGGCTTGTGGGCGCCCGCGCTGATGGTCCTGCTTCGCATGGTCCAGGGCTTCTCCACCGGCGGTGAGTACGGTGGCGCCGCGACATTCATGGCCGAATATGCCCCATCGCGCCGCCGCGGCTTCCTCGGCAGCTTCCTGGAGTTCGGGACCCTGGCAGGCTTCTCGCTCGGCGCGCTGCTGATGCTCGGATTCTCGGTCCTGCTCAGTGACGATCAGATGGGGACGTGGGGCTGGCGGTTGCCGTTCATGGTCGCGGCCCCGCTCGGCCTGGTCGGTGTCTACCTGCGATCCAAGCTGGAGGACAGCCCGATATTCCGTGAGCTCGAGCAGTCGGGTGAAAAGGAACAGGCCGCCACAGCCCAGTTCAAGGATCTGTTGACGGAGTACTGGGGTCCGATCCTGCGCCTGGGTGGTCTGGTCGTCGCGCTCAACGTGGTCAACTACACCCTGCTCACCTATATGCCGACTTACCTGGAGCGGGAGATCGGCCTGTCGAGCAGCCACTCACTGATCGTTCCGGTGATCGGGATGCTCTCGATGATGGTGTTCCTGCCCTTCGCCGGGCACATCTCGGACCGGGTCGGGCGTAAGCCGATGTGGTGGTTCTCGATGATCGGGTTGTTCATCGCAGGGATTCCGATGTTCATGCTGATGTCGACGAACATGCTGGGTGCGATCATCGGGTTCGCCGTGCTGGGCCTGCTCTACGTCCCGCAGCTGTCGACCATCTCGGCGACATTCCCGGCGATGTTCCCCACGCAGGTCCGCTATGCCGGCTTCGCGATCGCCTACAACGTGTCGACATCTGTGTTCGGTGGGACCGCGCCCGCGGTCAACGAGTGGCTGGTGGGTAAGACGGGGGACAACCTCGTGCCCGCCTACTACATGATGGGCGCCTGCGTGATCGGCTTGCTCGCGTTGATCAAGGTGCCGGAAACCGCCCGGTGCCCGATCAGCGGTACCGAGATACCCGGTACGCCGGAGGCGCCGCCGCAGCTGGAGTACGAGACCGTGCCGAGCGGGGCGGACGGGGCGACGGAGGGGTCGGGCTCAGCCGACCGGTAGGTGTGAGACCAGCCGATCCACCGCTTCCTCCATATGCGCGATGACCAACTTGTCGGTGAGCTCGACATCGCCGGACTGGATCGCCACCGCCAGTGCGCGGTGTTCGGCGACCCGATCGCCGGGGGTGGGGTAGGAGTCGGTCAGCGCGTCGACGCACATCCGGGTTTCGACGATGAAGGTCTGGTGCATGCGGGTCAACCGCGGGCTGCCCGCGAGTTCGAGGAGCAGTTCGTGGAAGCGCACGTCGACCTCGTTGATCTCGGCGGGACCCGTCGCGGCGGCCATCTCCTCGACGACGGTCAGCAGCGCGTCCCCGGCGGCGGTGGGGTCGCCCTGCAGGATCTTTCGCGCGGCGGCGCGTTCGATGGCCTCGCGCGCCAGGTAGGTGTCGCGCACATCCTCGTCGGTGATCCGGTTGACGAACACCCCCCGGTTGCGGACTGAGATCAGCAGGCCTTCCTGGGTGAGACGCTGCATCCCCTCCCGCAGCGGTCCACGGCTGACGCCGAACCTGCGGGCCAGCCCGGCCTCTCCGACCTGAGCGCCGGGTTCGAGCTCGCCGCTGGCGATGGCCTGGCGCAGCTTGTCGGCGATGATGCTCGGCGTCGACTCCTGCACCACCGGCGCGATGAACTCGGTCATTTCCGTCCGCCGAACAGGTGTCCCAGGCCCGGCGCCGCCGGAACCGGCCCGACGAGCTGCATCCCCTTCCACACCGTCACCTGGTTGGCAGTGAGCACCGGTTTGCCGACCGCCGCTTCCAGGCGGTCGATGAATTCCAGTGTGTGCATGGCGGTGTCGGGGACGAGCACCGCCTCGGCGTCCGGATGATCGGCCGCACGGACCATGGCGACCACGTGGTCGGGGCCGAGTTCGCCGACCTCGGCGGCGGTGATGATGCCGTGGCTGCCCATCGCGACGACGTCTATGCCCTCGTCGGCCAGGAAGCTCACGAAATGTGCGGCCACGTCCGCCGGATACGACGCGGCAATCGCCGCCCGGCGGATATCCAAGTGGCGCAGAGCATCTGCGAAGGCGATCGAGGTGGACGAGGCGGGCACGCCTGCGACCGCCGCCACCTTCGCCGCCTGCGCCCTGGCGCCCTTGGCGCCGAACACGAAGCTGCCGGATGTGCACGCCCACATCACGGATTCCGGTCGGGCGGCAGCCAATTGCGCGACCCCGTCGGCCAGCCGCTCGGCCCGGCCGAGATCGAGTAGCGCGTCGACCCGATGTGCGTCCTCACCGACCGAGGTGATCACCACCGGAAGCCGCAGCGTGCCCGTCCACCGCTTCTCGAGGGCGGCATAGTCGTCCTCTGCGCTGTGGCCCGGATAGAGGACCCCTACCGTCGCCATGCAGTCTCCTGGATCACCATCATCGAAACAGTCGGATTGTTGACAATTCTAACAACCGGTGCGCTCAAATTAGCCGCTGCATCGGGTGCCGCGCGGTTCTCACGCCTCCAGCAGCCGCTGCCCGGGGCCGACGGCTTTGCGGCCCGCGACCGCGAGGGCGGCCCACATCGTGACCTGATTGGCGGTGACCACCGGTTTGCCGATTTCGGCTTCCAGCCGGGCGATCAGGTCGTATGTCGGCAAGTTGGTGCAGCTGATGACGATGGCTTCGGCCTCGGGCACGTCGGTGGCGCGCACCAGATCGGCGGTGGTCTCGTACGGCACCGCCCAGATCTGGGAGGTCATGCCCAATCCGGCGGTGGCGACCACCTCGACGCCCGCCTCCATGAGATAACTGGTCAGCCCGACCGTGAGGTCGGTGGTGTAAGGCGTGACGGTGGCGACCCGGTTCAGCCCGAGATGTCGCAGCGCGGTGAGCATCGAGCCGCTGGTGGTCACCGCGGCGGGGGCGCCAGCGGCACACATCGCCGCGACCAACGCCGCCTCCCCGGCCATTCCCTTGACGAAGCTGCCCGCGGTGCACGCGTACGCGGTGACCAGAGGCGACACCGCGAGCACGTTGGCGGCGCCGGCGAGGACCTGCTCGGGTTCGGAGACGTGCACCGCCATGTCAACGGTCACCGCGAGTGGGGCATATCGGAGGCGGGTCACGTACAGGCTCACATCGTCGGGCACCCAGCGCCACAATTCGCGGTCGAGCGCGAAGTCATATGGCGTCACAACACCTATCCCTACCTGGTGCAATGGTGGGGTTGGTGCCAGTTCCCCGAGGGTCATGTCCACAGTGTGAGGCCGGATGACCAAACCGGCAAGAGATTGTTGACAATCATACGGCGTGTCCCTAGCGTCGGGGCCGTGCCGAACCCGGTGATCGCCGTGCTCTGTAAGAGTGCAGCCGACCGTCCGCACGGGCTGGAGGGTTTGGATGTGGACTTCCGATATTGCGCTGCCGACGGCCTGGCCGAGGCTCTTCGGGGGGCCCGCGCACTACTGCTGTGGGACTACTTCTCGACCGCGGTGCGCGAGGTGTGGGCCGACGCCGGCACGCTCGAATGGATCCACGTCGCCGCGGCGGGCGTGGACACCCTGCTCTTCGACGAGCTGCGGGAATCTGACGTCGTGGTCACCAACGCGCGGGGCGTATTCGACCGTCCCATCGCCGAATACGTGCTCGGCGCGGTCATCGCCCACGCAAAGGGCAGTCATGCCAGCTTCGAGTTGCAACGTCGACATCGGTGGCAGCACCGGGAAACCCGCAGCATCACCAGCGCACGGGCGCTGGTGGTGGGCACGGGCGGCATCGGCCGTGAGATCGCCCGCCTGCTGCGCGCAGCCGGGCTGGCCGTGCGCGGAGCCGGGCGCGTCGCCCGCAGCGAGGATCCCGATTTCGGACAGGTGGTGGCCGCCGCCGATCTGGCAGCCGAAGCCGGATGGTGCGATCACCTCGTGATGGCCGCGCCGCTGACCGCAGCGACCCGCGGCCTGGTGAACGACGCGGTGCTCGACGCCATGAAACCCGATGCGCACCTGGTCAATATCGCCCGAGGGCCCATCGTCGACGAGGCGGCTCTGCTCACAGCGCTGACCGAGCGGCGCATCGGTGGAGCCACCCTCGACGTGTTCGACACCGAGCCCCTGCCCGCCGATCATCCGCTGTGGGATGCCCCCGGCGCGACCATCACCGCCCACATGTCCGGCGATGTCCTCGGGTGGCGTGACACCCTGGCCGCACAGTTCGCGGAGAACGTCCGTCGCTGGCTGGCCGGGCAGCAACTACTCAACGTGGTCGACAAGGTGCGCGGCTATGTGACCGGAGCCGGGCTGCCGGCGACATCGGGCTCTGAGGGGGGCGTGTGACGATGCTGCAGGCGGTCGACCTGATCGAGGGATACCGCACCAGAACGCTCTCGCCGGTCGAGGCCACCCGGGCGGCTCTCGACGCCATCGACCGCCACAACCCGCGGGTGAATGCCTACGTGCTGGTCGACGGCGACGGCGCGCTCGCCACGGCCAGGGAATCGGAGGCGCGGTGGCACGCGGGACGCCCACTGGGCCCCGCCGACGGCATCCCGACCTCGATCAAGGACGCGTTGTGGACGCGGGGCTGGCCGACGCTGCGTGGCAGCTGGCTCATCGACGAGGCCGGGCCGTGGGATGAGGACGCGCCCAGTGTGGCGCGCTTGCGCGAGTCGGGCGCGGTGCTGCTCGGCAAGACCACCACGCCGGAATACTCGTGGAAGGGCGTCACCGATTCGCCGCGCTACGGCGTGACGGGAAACCCGTGGAATACCGCCACCACGGCGGGCGGATCGAGCGGCGGGAGCGCGGCCGCGGTCGGCCTCGGCATGGGGGTGTGGTCGGTGGGAACCGACGGCGGCGGCTCGGTGCGGATACCCGCGGCGTTCACCGGCACCACCGCGCTGAAGCCGACCTACGGGCTCATCCCGCTGTATCCGCCGAGTCCCTTCGGTACGTTGTCGCATGCCGGGCCGATGGCCCGCACCGTGGCCGACGCCGCTGCGCTGCTGGATGTGATCACCGGCTTCGATCCCCGGGACTGGTCGGCAATGCCAACTCCGGGTTCACCTTTCGGGTCGGATCTCGACGGGGGAGTCGCGGGTCTGCGGATCGCGTACTCGCCGAACCTCGGCTACGGCCGCAACGAACCCGAGGTGGACCGTGCGGTGCGCACTGCGGTGCAGGTGCTCGTCGACGCCGGGGCGCGCGTCGACGAGATCGATCCGAACATCACCGACCCGGTGCACGCCTTCCATGTGCTGTGGTTCTCGGGTGAGGCAAAAGTGTTGGAGGGCAGGCTCAGTGGAGCCGACCGGATCGACCCCGGGCTGCGCCGCACCGCCGAACTCGGCGCGTTGTACTCCGCGTCTGACTATCTGGACGCGACCGCGGTGCGGATGCGGCTCGGTGAGCTGATGGGACGTTTCCACCAGAACTATGACGCGCTGATCACACCTACCCTGCCGGTCACCGCGTTCCCCGTGGGGCAGGACGTGCCCGATGGCTCGGCCTCACCCGACTGGACGAGCTGGGCGCCGTATTCGTATCCGTTCAACCTGACCCAGCAACCCGCGCTGTCGGTGCCCTGCGGTCTGAGTTCGGCCGGGCTGCCGATCGGGCTGCAGGTGGTGGGCCCGCGGCATGCCGATGCGTTGGTGCTACGCATCGGGAAGACCTATCAGAACGCCACAGACTGGCACCGCATGGTGCCGCCACTGCTCACTGAGGAGGTTGGATGAGCCGGCTGATCCGCGTGTCCCTCGATCTGCGCGGCGTGAGTTGCGTCGCGCGCCTGCTCGACGCCGAGGCGCCGCGCACCTGTGCGGCCGTGTGGGACGCACTGCCGCTGTCGGCGCAGGTGTTTCACGGAAAATACGCCCGTAACGAGATCTACACCCTGCTGCCGGGGTTCAGTGCGGACCCCGGAAAGGAGAACACCACGGTGACACCGATTCCCGGTGATCTGTGCTGGTTCTCATTCGACGACGACGATCTGGGTAATCCAGCATACGGCTACGAGAACACCACGGGGACAGGGACAACCGGTGCCATCGTCGACCTGGCCTTGTTCTACGGACGCAACAACCTGCTGATCAACGGCGACCAGGGCTGGGTGCCCGGCAACGTCTTCGGTGCGGTCGTCGACGGTCTGGAGGAGATGGCGGCGGCCTGTCAGGACCTGTGGATGGGCGGCGTCCGGGGGGAAACGCTGAGTTTTGCCCGGCTGTCCGACTCGTAGTCGAACTCAGCCGAGTGTGCCGCTGATGTACACGATCTCACCGAGCACATCACGGTCGCCGAATTCCGGTGTCGGCAAGCCATACCGGACGAACAGGTCCGAACGTGCCACGCCGGCCATCTGCCAGCCCTTCGGACCGAGATAGTCGGCCGCGGAATGCCGTTCACCGTGGTAGATCAGCGAGGGCATGTCCATGTTCAGTCCGAGCCGGCTGAATGCGTCCGTTGAGGCGCGCGCCTTCTCCGCATCGAAATCCTTCATGCCGGGTACGAATTCGGTGGCGACGGCGCTACCGGGTGCACTGAGCTCATGGATGTTGTCGAACAGCCGGTCCTGGGCCTCGGGGGGCAGGTAGATCAGCAGGCCTTCCGCGCACCAGGCCGTCGGCAGGCCGGGATCGAAACCAGCTGCGCGCATCGCGGCAGGCCAATCCTCGCGCAGATCGATCGGCACGGTGCGGCGCTGCGCGGTGGGTTCGGCGCCGAGGTCAGCCAGCGTGCGGGTCTTGAACTCGATCACGTCGGGTTGGTCGACCTCGTACACCACGGTGTCATCCGGCCACGGCAACCGGTAGGCGCGGGAATCCAGGCCTGCGGCGAGAATTACCACCTGCCGGATTCCGCGATCGGTGGCCGCCACGAAATAGTCGTCGAAAAACTTTGTGCGTACGGCCATTTCGTCGATGTTCGAGCGCACCTGACCCGCTGCTTCGGGTGCTACTTCGGCGATGTCCAACTTGCCGTCCACCATCATCGTGAAGGCTTCTATGCCGACAGCCCGCACCAGCGGGGCGGCGAACGGGTCATTGATCAGGCCGTGGGCATCGGTGCTGGCGATCGCGCGCCCCACCGCCACCATCGTCGCCGTCGCACCCACGCTGGATGCCAGATCCCAACTATCGCGGTCGGTCCGTGTCATCGCATCCCTTAAGTCAGTGTTGCCGACAGATAGCCCGAGTCGCCGGCCAGTTCAGCCAGATCATCGGGAAACTCAAATCCATACCCTGCGTAGGCCTCACGAGACAGTTGGACACGCACCTGCCAGCCCTGCGAGGTCAGATAACTGCCTGCGGTGTTGCGGTCACCAGAGTAGAACAGGTCCATCAGGTCGACGTCGGATCCGATCCGGCGCGACCATTCAGTCACCTTCGTCGACCAGGCCTGCGACAGCTTGGCCATGTCCATGTGCTCGGTCGCCAGCCCGCTGCCCGGTGCGGACAGCGCCGTGATGTTGTCGAACAGGCGATCCTGGGCTTCGGGGGGTAGGTAGATCAACAGCCCTTCGGCGATCCACGCGGTGGCGCGGGTGGGGTCGAAACCACTGTCCAGCAGTGCCTGCGGCCAATCATCGCGTAAGTCGACGGCGACCGCGCGGCGGTCGGCGGTGGGCTCGGCGCCGAGGTCGGCCAGCGTGCGGCTCTTGAACTCGATGACCCCCGGCTGATCCACCTCGAAGACCACCGTGCCCGCAGGCCAGGCCAACCGGTAGGCACGGGTGTCGAGCCCCGACGCGAGAATCACGGCTTGGCGAACACCCGCCTCTCCCGCGCCGGTAAAGAAGTCGTCGAAAAACCGGGTTCGCACGGCAATCTGTTCGCACATGCGCTGCCGGTCGAGCATCTGATCGCCCTCCACGCACGCCTCACCGTCAGCAAGGCGGATGCAGTGTTCCAGCCCGACGGCGCGCACGAGTGCGTCGGCATACGGATCGTTGATCAGCGGGTCGGGTTGCTTGGTCGCCAGTGCGCGCGATGCCGCGACGCCGGTGGCCGTGGAGCCGACGCTGCTGGCCAGGTCCCAGGCGTCCCCGTCGGTGCGTGCCATTGGTGTATCTCCTACTGTCGAATTGCTGTGACTGACAACGAATCACGTATCGGTGCGGTCTCGTCGGTGTCGGGCAGGGTGCGGCCGTAATCGGCGAAGACATCGGCGCGGGGACGGGTGGTGACCTGCCAGCCGTGTTGGGTCAGGTATCCGTCCACCCGGTTGCGGTCGCCGTCGTACCAGAGGTCGGACAGGTTGATGTCGAGACCGTGTGCGCGCCAGCGCTCGCTCATGGCATTGCCGCGGTTGCGAAACCGCGCCCCGTCGAGGTGGTCCTCGGTGGCCAGCCGGCTGCCGGTGCCGCTCAACGAGGTGATGTTGTCGAACAACCGGTCCTGCGCCTCTGGCGGCAGGTAGGCCAACAGTCCTTCCGCGCTCCACGCGGTGGGCGCCGCCGGATCGAAGCCCGCGCTGCGCAGTGCCGCGGGCCAGTCGTCGCGCAGATCGACCGCCACGGCGCGGCGCTGAGCGGTCGGCGTCGCCCCGATGTCGACCATCGCCGCCGTCTTGGCGCCGATGACCTCGGGCTGATCGATCTCATAGACGACGGTGCCATCCGGCCATGGCAGCCGGTAGGCGCGGGCATCCAGCCCGGAGGCCAGGATGACCGCCTGGCGTATCCCCGCCTCGCCCGCAATGACGAAGAAGTCGTCGAAGAATCTGGTGCGCACCGCCATCACCCCGACCATCAGCCTGGAGGCGTCGGCTTCCTCACCGTCGAGGGTGATCTCGCCGTCGACGAGTTTGGTGAAGAAATCCACACCCACCGCACGCACCAGCCGCGCGGCATACGGATCGTTGATCAACGGTTGCGGCTCGGTGCTCGCGATCGCGCGGGCCGCGGCCACCATCGTGGCTGTCGCGCCCACGCTGGACGCAAGGTCCCAGCTGTCGGTATCGGAACGTGCCATCGCAACTACCTCTCGGCGCTGATGTAAACCACCGACGCGATCTGCGCGTCGTCCTCGACCGGCGGAAGGCCGGTGCGGATCAGCAGATCGTTGGAGGCGATGCTGTTCGTGCGCCAGCCGTGCCCCTCGAGATATGTCGTCACCTCCGCACGATCGCCCAGAAATACCAGCTCGCTGAAATCCAGGTCGAAGCCGTGGGCGCGCCAACGGTCGGAGAAATCCTGCATCTTGGCCCGCATCGTGTCCTGATCCAGATCTGAGGTGGAGGGCACACCCTCGACGCCGACGCGGCTGCCTGGGGCGCTCAACTCGGTGATCTGATCGAGCAGGCGGTCCTGGGCATCCGGCGGAAGGTAGCCCAGCAGACCCTCGGCGATCCACGCCGTCGGCTTGGCCGGATCGAACCCCGCCTCGGTGAGTGCGGCAGGCCAGTCGTAGCGCAGGTCCACGGCCACCGCCCGGCGGTCGGTGGTGGGCGCTGCGCCCAGTTCGGTCAAGGTCGTCGTCTTGAATTCGATCACCTGTGGCTGATCGATCTCGAAGACCACGGTGCCTGCCGGCCACGGCAGCCGGTAGGCGCGCGAGTCCAGGCCCGCGGCCAGGATCACAGCCTGCCGGATCCCGCCGCGGCACGCGTCGAGAAAGAAGTCGTCGAAAAAGCGGGTCCGCGCGGCCATGCCGTTGGCGAATCGGGCCAGGCCCGTCGCGGCCTCCTCGTCGAGGTCCCCTGCCGAAAACTCGCCGTCCACCAGCTTGGTGAAGAAGTCCACGCCGACAGCACGCACCAACGGCGCGGCGAACGGATCGTCGATCACCGGATCGGGGGCGTCGGTCGCCATCGCCCGCGCCGCGGCCACCATCGTCGCGGTGGCACCCACACTGGACGCCAGATCCCACGTGTCGTCAGCAGTACGCGCCATGTAAACCCCTTCGGTCCCGGTTAGTTAGGTCATGTAATGAGCCGTCGCCGACTGTACGCTCTGAAACTGTATGGTCGCCCGCCCGCTGTTGCCGCTGATCGATGCGGGGCCGTCGGGGGTCAACTGTTACTCTCGTAGACTGTTTGACGCGTGACTCCACAGGTTCGCGCCTGTTCCGGTGACCTGGGCCTATAGCGTCCAGGACGTCGGGAGTCATGTATATGACTTGACCAAGACGCTGGACCCACCAGCCCCATTTGGCACGCCGCGCTGAGAAGGTCGGCTGCGCAGGAGGAAGAGTGCTTTCGGCTTTTATCTCGTCCCTGCGGACGCCCGACCTCAGACGAAAGATCCTGTTCACGCTCGGCCTGGTGATTCTGTACCGGGTCGGCGCGTCCATTCCGTCTCCCGGCGTCAACTACCCCAACGTGCAGAAGTGCATCGAGCAGGTCAGCGGCGGTGATGCGGGACAGATCTACTCGCTGATCAACCTGTTCTCCGGTGGTGCGTTGCTGCAGTTGACCGTGTTCGCGGTCGGCGTGATGCCCTACATCACCGCCAGCATCATCGTGCAGCTGTTGGTGGTGGTGATCCCGCGCTTCGAACAGCTCCAAAAAGAAGGCCAGGCCGGCCAGGCCAAGATGACGCAGTACACGCGTTATCTGTCGATCGCACTGGCGATCCTGCAGGCCACGTCAATCGTCGCGCTCGCCGCCAACGGCGGACTGCTGCAGGGCTGCTCGCTCGACGTCATCCAGGACAGCTCGATCTTCGGGCTGATCGTGATCGTACTGGTGATGACCGCGGGCGCGGCGCTGGTGATGTGGATGGGCGAGCTGGTCACCGAGCGTGGCATCGGCAACGGCATGTCACTGCTGATCTTCGCCGGCATCGCCGCCCGTATCCCGTCCGAGGGCGGCATGATCCTCGAGGACCGCGGCGGACTGGTGTTCGCGCTCGTGTGTGTGGCCGCCGTGGCCATCCTCACCGGCGTGGTGTTCGTCGAGCAGGGCCAGCGCCGTATCCCCGTGCAGTACGCCAAGCGCATGGTGGGCCGCAAGATGTACGGCGGCACCTCGACCTACCTACCGCTCAAGGTCAACCAGGCCGGCGTGATCCCCGTGATCTTCGCGTCATCGCTGATCTACATCCCGCAGCTGATCACCCAGTTGATCCAGAGCGGCAGCTCGGAACCCGGCACCGGTTGGTGGTCCACGTTCGTCGCCGAGAATCTGACGAACCCGGCGGACCCGGTGTACATCGCGATCTACTTCGGCCTGATCGTGTTCTTCACCTACTTCTATGTGTCGATCACCTTCAATCCCGACGAACGTGCTGACGAGATGAAGAAGTTCGGCGGCTTCATCCCAGGCATCCGTCCTGGTAAGCCGACCGCGGACTACCTCCGGTACGTGCTGAGCCGGATCACCCTGCCCGGCTCGATCTACCTGGGTGGCATCGCCGTGCTGCCCAACGTTTTCCTGCAGATGGGAAGTGGCGCCACGTTGCAGAACCTGCCGTTCGGCGGCGTTGCGGTTCTGATCATGATCGGCGTCGGGTTGGATACGGTCAAACAGATCGAGAGCCAGCTCATGCAACGCAACTACGAAGGGTTCCTGAAGTGAGAGTCGTTCTACTCGGACCGCCGGGGGCGGGCAAAGGCACGCAGGCGCAGAAGCTGTCCGAGAAGCTCGGCATCCCGCAAATCTCCACCGGCGATCTGTTCCGTAAGAACATCGGTGACGGGACCCCACTGGGTTTGGAAGCAAAGCGGTATCTCGACGCCGGTGATCTTGTTCCCGCCGAGCTGACCAACCGGCTCGTGGAGGACCGGATCGACCAGCAGGACGCCGCGGGCGGGTTCATTCTCGACGGCTATCCCCGTTCGGTCGAGCAGGCCGAAGCGCTGCGCGACATGCTCGCCGCGCGCAACACCAAGCTGGACGCGGTGCTGGAATTCCAGGTTTCCGAGAACGAGCTGCTCAGCCGGCTCAAGGGTCGCGGCCGCGCCGACGACACCGACGAGGTCATCCGCAACCGGATGAAGGTCTACCGCGACGAGACCGAACCGCTACTGGCGTACTACAGCGACGACCTGTTGACGGTGGATGCCGTCGGTGCCCTCGACGAGGTTTTCGCCCGCGCGCTGCGCGCACTGGGTAAGTGATTTCCCTGCCGGGGCTGCGCAACCGCAAGGTCGTCGCGCAGCGCAGCGCCGCAGAACTGGACGCGATGGCGGTCGCTGGCGCCCTGGTCGCCGCCGCGCTGAGCGCGGTGCGTACCGCCGCCGCGCCGGGAATGTCCACCCTGGATCTGGACCGGATCGCCGAATCGGTGATCCGTGACGGCGGCGGAACCCCGTCTTTCCTTGGCTACCACGGCTTTCCGGCCACCATCTGTGCCTCGGTCAATGACCGCGTGGTGCACGGAATTCCGACGGCCGCCGAGGCGCTCGCCGCCGGAGACCTGGTCTCCATCGACTGTGGGGCGATCGTCGACGGCTGGCACGGCGACTCTGCCGTCACCTTCGGTGTGGGTGCGCTCATCGATGCCGACGAGGCACTTTCGGCAGCCACCCGCTCGGCCATGGAGGCCGGTATCGCGGCCATGGTGCCCGGCAACCGGCTCACTGACGTGTCGCACGCCATCGAGGTCGAAACGCATGCCGCCGAGGCCCGGCACAACCGCAAGTACGGCATCGTCGCCGGCTACGGCGGCCACGGAATCGGCAGGCAGATGCACATGGATCCGTTCCTGCCCAACGAAGGCTCACCGGGGCGCGGCCCGTACCTGGCCCCGGGCTCGGTGCTGGCGATCGAACCCATGCTGACCCTGGGCACCGCGAAAACCGTGGTGCTGGAGGACGAGTGGACGGTGGTCACCGCCGACGGCACCCGTGCCGCGCACTGGGAGCACACCGTGGCCGTCACTGATGACGGGCCCCGGATTCTCACCGTTTAGCACCCACCAGCAACACTTACGTCAATATTGCGCGAACCGGCGCGGCGGGCGCCCGCGCAAAGGTGTAATGAACCGGAACGCCGCCAACGTCGTATCACAGACGGAGGTTGGTAATGGAAGATCCGGAGACCGCGATGATGCGGGTGCTCTACGACGAGCACGCTGCCGCATTGTGGCGGTACGCCCTGCGGCTCACGGGTGATCGTGCCCGGGCCGAGGACGTGGTGCAGGAGACGCTGCTGCGTGCTTGGCGCCATCCGGATGTGACCGCCGACGTGGATCGCTCCGCCAGAGCCTGGTTGTTCACGGTGGCACGCAACATGATCATCGACGAACGCCGGAGCGCGAGGTTTCGCAACGAAACCGGTGTCCCGGACCCCGAACAGGTGGCTGACCATCACGGTGTCGCAGCCGCCCCCGACCAGGTGGACAGCGCGTTGGACCGATTACTGCTGAGCACCGCGCTCAGCCAACTCTCCGAAGAACACCGGGCGGTGGTTCGCCGGGCCTACTACCAGGGCTGGACCACCGGGCAGATCGCCAACGACCTGCAGATCCCGGAAGGCACGGTGAAATCGCGGCTGCATTACGCGGTCCGCGCTTTACGACTCAATCTGCAGGAAATGGGGGTGACACGATGACACAGTCCGGTGTACCCCATAGCGTCGGTCCGGTGGACGACGACCGCTACGCGACCTGGGATGCCGCGTATGTGCTCGGCTCGTTGGAAAGCAGCGAGCGCCATGAGTACGAAAACCACCTGGCGGGCTGCGATCGTTGCCGTGCGGCGGTCGCCGAACTGAGCGGAATGCCCGCGCTGCTGGCGATGCTCGATTTCGACGACGTGCGTGCCCTCGACGAGGAACAACCCGAGCCGCCGTTGCGCCCCGAGGTGTTGCAGTCGGTGCTGGACAAAGTCAGCTGGCGTCGACGCCGTTCCCGTTGGGTGACAACGGGCGCGGTCGGGTTGGCGGCCGCACTGCTCGCCGTCGCGGTGGTCATCGGGATCCGGCCGGAGACCATCGGTCTGCACAGCGGAACCCAGCAGGAGACCGCACAGATGCTGGAGATGAGCAAGGTGTCGCAGACGCCGATCAATGCCAGCATCGCGATGAGCAGCTACGGCTGGGGCACCCGCATCGATATGGCGTGCACCTACGGAGACTGGGGCAACCGCGGCGCTGCGCCGCAGAACCTCGGCATGGTCGTGGTCGGCCGCGACGGCAGCAGCTCTGAGATCGCCACCTGGCTCGGGCTGTCCGGGGCCACCGCGCTTCCCAGTGCAAACACCCCGTTGCCGATGGACGAAATCGCTGCGGTGCAACTGGTTTCATCCCCCGATGGGAAAGTGCTGCTGGAAAAGCAACTGTGAATCAGCTGTCACCGCACGCCTGAAACGGACGGAATGGCGGTAACGCGGCGCTGACCACAGCCGGTTCGCCATGCCCGCGGGTCCATCGAGGATTCTGCGGAATACCTGCCAATCGCCCCGGCGGTGAACCGACCCTACCGGTGGGTCGTGTTACTTCATATGAACAGTGGGCACAGGGTGGTCGACCACATCGTCGGCTATTTGGCGGCGAGCGGTATCGGACATTTCTTCGGCGTCGACGGCGCCAACATCGAGGATCTCTACGACGCCGCGTACTTTCGCGACGACATCACCGCGGTGCTGGCCAAGCATGAATTCTCCGCGGCGGCTATGGCCGACGGTTACAGCCGCAGCGGTGCCGGACTCGGAGTGGTGGCCGCGACCTCGGGCGGCGGTTGCCTGAACACCGTGCCCGGTCTGGGTGAGTCGCTGGCCAGCCGGGTGCCGGTGCTGGCGCTCATCGGCCAGGCGCCCACGGCCCTGGACGGCCGCGGCGCCTTCCAGGACACCAGCGGGGTCAACGGTGCGCTCGACGGCGTGGCCTTGTTCTCTGCGGTCTCGGTGTACTGCAGACGGGTGTGCACGCCTGGGGACATCCTCACCGCGCTGCCCGAGGCGATCGCCGCCGCCGGCACCGGTGGGCCGGCAGTGCTGCTGTTGCCCAAGGACATTCAGCAGGCCGACCTCGGCGCGGTGACCGGATCGAACGGGCATGTCAACGGAACCCGGTCGGTCACACAGCTTTCCGATCCACAACTGCTGGCGCAGGCGCTGCGTCGGGCCGACGGTCCGATCACGATCCTGGCCGGCGAGCAGGTGGCCCGCGACGATGCCCGCATCGAATTGGAGGCTCTCCGTGCGACCCTGCGGGCCCGCGTCGCGACGGTGCCCGACGCCAAGGATGTCGCGGGCACACCCGGTCTCGGCTCATCCTCGGCGCTGGGAGTTTCGGGTGTGATGGGCCACCCCGGGGTGGCCACAGCGGCCGCGCAGAGCGCGCTGTGCCTGCTGGTCGGCACCCGCATGACGGTGACCGCCCGCGCAGGTCTCGACGACGTGCTGAAGACGGTCCCGACGTATTCGATCGGGTCGGCGGAGCCGTATGTACCGTGCACCCACATCCACACCGAGGATTTGCGCGGGTCCCTGTCACTGCTGAACCGGGCGCTGTCCGGCCAGGGCAGGCCCACCGCGACCCGGGTGCCGGATCTGCTGCCGCACAACGAATTATGTCCACCGCCGCACGACGGACCCGGTGTCCGGTACCGGGACGCGATGACGGTACTGGACGGCGCCCTGCCCGCGGGCACCGACATCGTCGTCGACGCAGGCAACATCGGCGCCTCGGCGATCCACTACCTCCCGGCCCGCCGTGACGGCCGTTTCATCGTCGCCCTCGGTATGGGAGGCATGGGATACAGCTTCGGTGCAGGCATCGGGATGGCCTTCCACCGGAGTCGTACGCGGCCCCGGCGGACGGTCGTGATCGCCGGAGACGGCTCATTCCTCATGCACGGCATGGAGATTCACACCGCACTGCAGTACCGGTTACCGATCACGTTCCTGCTGTTCGACAACCACGCCCACGCCATGTGCGTCACCCGCGAGCAGCTTTTCTACCAGGACCGCTACAGCTACAACAGGTTCGGCCCGAGCCGGTTGGGTGCCGGGTTGACGGCGATGTTCCCCGGACTGTCCGGGTTCGACGTCGACCATATCGACCAATTGCCCGCCGCGTTGGACCTCGCCCTGGACACCGCCGGGCCGTCGGTGATCAGCGTGGACTGTTCACCCGACGAAATCCCGCCGTTCGCAGCATTTCTCAGTAAGACCGCCCCATCGACCACAGAGGAGAACAGGTCCCATGTCGCTACCCGCGCTTGATGACATCACCACCCATCGGGGCACCACCGATCCCATGGACGGGCTGATCCGTATCGAGACCTCGCCCAAGGAGCAGGCCACGCCGATCATCATGGAGATGATGCGGTCGGTGTATCCACACGACCAGGTGTTCGGCGAGTACTGCACCGTCAACGACTACATCGACTGTCCGCCCGACGAGCTGTTCGACTACCTGGCCGACACCCGGTCCCTGGAGGAATGGACATACAGCCTGCGGGGTTTCACCCCCACCGAGCAGCCCGGGCTGTGGCTGGCCCACGACCGGCTCGGTGCCGGACCGTCCGGACCGGGTAGCGAGATCTACACCCGCACCGTCGCCCACCGTGATGCCATGACCGTCGACTACCACTGCGCATGGGACCAGGGCAAGCACCTGTGGATGATCTACCTGATGCGCATCGTCGATGCGCAGGTGGTGTTCGACAAGCCCGGATCGGTTGTGCTGTGGACGAACTGCCACCACCCGTTCTACGACCACAACCCCTATCCGGAGACCGCACCGGCGGCCCGCCCGGTCTGGGTGGGCGACTTCTGGGACATGTTCGGTCCCGGACACCTGCTGGAGCTGCGCAACCTCAAGGCGATCGCCGAGTATCGCCACCACAACGGCCTGCCGGTCAGCCCGGCCTGGATGAGATGAGATCGCCCATGAACAACACGACCGTCAGCCTCATCGACGTCTCGACCTACCTGCCCGGTGATCCGGTCGGCGCCGACTACTACGCGCAGTTCGCCGACTCCGATGACCTGCGGGACAACCTGATGTTCCGGGCCCCGCGATCACGTCACCACGTGGCACCCGACGAGACGGCGATCGACATGGTCGAACGCGCCGCGACCGGGCTCATCGAACGCCACGGGCAGGACGCGGTGACGGGCGCTGACATTCTGATCACGCACACCCAGCTGCCCGATATGCCCTTCTACGGTGGCGGTGGCGGCATGGCGCACCGGCTGGGCATGAAACCCAACTGGGTGATCGACCTGCACAACGGCGGCTGCGCGGCGTTTGTGCTGGGACTCAAGCTGGCCCGGAATCTGTTGGCATCGGGGGAGGGCCGGTCCGCGGTGATCGCGGTCGCGCAGAACGCGGCCGGTCAGATCTTCGACCAGCCGACGATCCGGCGAAAGGCGCAGTCCTCGGTCCCCGGCGACGGCGCGGCGGTCGGCCTGGTGACGCTCTCCGACACGGCGCCGATTCTCGATGTCGAATGCCGAACCTACGGCGAGTATGCCGGGGATATGACCATCGCGATCGATCCGCCGCGCAAATGGTGGGAAGCCGGGCCGGGGGAAGGCTGCATCGGTTTCACCGAGAGCAAGATCACCAAGGTGCTGGCCCGCGGCAACCGCCAGGTTCCTGAGGTGTCCTACGCGGTGTGCGACCGAATCGGCATAGCGCCCAAGGATATCGACCTGCTCGTCACCAACCAGCCGAACCGGGTGTTCCTGCGGAATTGGCGTGAGGCACTGGAACTGCCCGCCGAACGTCACGTCGACACCTTTGACGAGTGCGGAAATCTGTTCGCCGCGGGTATCCCGGTGAACCTGGACCGCGCGGCCAGTACGGGCCGGCTCAAAGCGGGTGACACGGTGCTGATGGCGGCATTTGCACATGCCGGCGACTTCGCCGGTGCGGCGGCCGTGCAGTGGGGCGGGCGGAACTGATGGCCGCCACGCGCGGCGCGCTCGTCGATGCTGTCGGTGCCCTGCCGGAAGCGGTGAACCCATTGGCTCTGTCGCTCAACGAATGTCCGTTTGCGCCGTTGCCTGCGGTGCGCTCGGCGATGGCGGCCTCGTTCGATGTCGTCAACCGGTATCCGGAGTTTCTTCCCGAACGCCTGCGGTCGTTGATCGCGGCACACGTCGGGCTGAGCGACGATCAGGTGGTGATCGGGATCGGCGCGACCGGTGTCATCATGCAGGTGCTGCACGCGGTGACCAGCCCCGGCGACACCATGGTGATGTCGGCACCTACCTTCGACGGATATCCGATCTTTGCGCACATGGCCCGGTTACGGCCGGTGACCGTCCCGCTCGATGTGCACGGTCACCACGACCTGGACGCGATGGCAGACGCGGCCGCCGACGCCAGGGTGGTGGTGGTGTGCCGACCGCACAACCCGACGGGCACCGTCGAGCCGGCGGCCGATGTGGAACGGTTCCTGGCCCGGGTGCCCGCGGACACCGTGGTGGTGCTCGACGAGGCCTACGTCGAGTTCCTCAGCCCCGATCACCGCATCGACGCCGCAGGCCTGGTCGCACGGTTCGGCAACCTCGTGGTGGTGCGGACCTTTTCGAAGGCCTACGGGCTGGCCGGACTGCGGATCGGCTATGGCTTCTGCGCGCCGGAGCTGGCCCGCACGCTGTGGGCCATGCAACTGCCGTTCGGTATTCCGGTGAGCGGGTTGGTGGCGGTCGCCGCCTCCTACGATGCGGAAAGTCAATTGCGCCAACGTATCCGGGTGATCGCGGCAGAACGCAGGTACCTGCGGATGCGGTTGCGGGCCCTTGGCGTCTACAGCACCGACGGGCATGCCAACTTCGTCTACCTGCCCGAGGCTGCCAGGGGATGGCGCGATGTCTTCGACCGTGCCGGCCTGCAGGTGCGCCACTACGCCGATGGCGGTGTACGCATCACGGTGGGAGGCCGACCCTCCACCAGGGCGGTGTTACGTGCGGTGATCGCCGCAACGGACTGAGATTCCGGTCGTGGGTTCTGCCGTCTCCGCGCGGGCATGCGGTAAGAAGAGGCGGTGCCCCATTCCGACAAGCGTGATCCCATCGCGTTGGCGCGCGCCAATTGGGAGGCCGCCGGATGGGGCGACGTCGCCGACGGCATGGTCGCTGTGACGTCGGTGATGCGGGCCCATCAGATCCTGCTGGCGCGCGTGGAGAACGCGTTGCGGCCCTATGATCTGAGCTTCTCCCGTTTCGAGTTGCTGCGGCTGCTGGCCTTCAGCAGTGCCGGTGAGCTGCCCATCACCAAGGCCTCCGACCGGCTTCAGGTGCACGTCACCAGCGTCACGCATGCCATCCGCCGCCTCGAGTCCAGCGGCCTGGTGGAGCGCATCCCACATCCCACCGACGGACGCACCACCCTGGTGCGGCTCACCGAGTTGGGGCGGTCCACCGTCGAGGACGCCACCGTCACCTTGAATCAGCAGGTGTTCGCCGACATCGGGATGTCCGATGACCAGTCGCGGGCGCTGGCGCAGTCCATCGAAACATTGCGCCGTCACTCCGGGGATTTCTGAAACGCGCGGCGTTAGGCTCGAACTCGATCGAGGGGAGCGCCATGCACGCCAAGATTCTCGGATTGGTGGTGTCGGCGGCGGCGCTGGTGGCTGCCTGCAGCGCGACCACCGCAGGGGTTGCCACCGCACCCCCGGACGTCACCCCGTTCACCACCACCACGGACCCGAGCGCGACTGCGGCGCCGGGCGCGTCGGTGATGCCGCAGGAGGCCTACGACGAGATTCGCGCCGCCGGTGTCGAGGGTCCGGACTCTGCCATCGAGGACCAGGTGGCGATGGCCTGCATCATGGCCAGCGGCAGTTTCAACCATTCGAAGCAGGACGTGGTCGATGTGCTGACCCAGATGGGCAGCCCGTTGCCGCCCGATGTGCTCATGGTGATCGTGGAGGTGGCGCTCAAGTATGAGTGTCCCGAGAACGCCGAGAAGCTCGGCGGTTAGCCCCGGGCGTCGGCCGTGGCTGCGACATCCAGGCTCAGGAATTCTGGCGCCTTGATGACCCTGCGCAACATGAACCGGATGAATGCGGGCATGCCGCCGGCGTTTTCGTCGCGGTAGACCCGAGGCGAGACCAGTTGGTACCGGTGCCTTCGGCTCTCGAGTTCGCAGCCACCGGCAGCGAGCACATTGCGTACCCAGTCGGCCTGCGAGCCGTAGGTCAGTGCGATGACGTATCCCTGCGGGCGGCGGAAGGCCCACAGCGGCGTCCGGAAGGTGCGCCCGGACTTGCGGCCGCGGTGTATGACGACCGCCCATCCGGGCGCCCACGGAGCGATGAAACGGGTGAGTCGATTGAGCCCAACTTTGTTGGCGCGGGCGACCCAACGGGGAGCAGGCATCTCGAAACTCCTCAGTCGTTGAATTAATGCACCGAGCGTAACGCCGCACGAATCCAGAAGTCAACGGTTGTGGAATTAATGTGGGCTACGGCTGCGGCCGGTTGGCCCTAGTCGATGACCGCGGGCAGCGGGATGGTCGCGGTGACGGCCGTGCCTGCCCCCGGCCTGGACCGGATATTGAGCCTGCCGCCGACGATCTCGGCCCTTTCAGCCATCGACAGCAGCCCGTAGCCGCCCATCTCGTCACTGCCCAGCGGGTGCTCGAAGGTATCGAAACCTCTTCCATCGTCGACGATTTCGAGCCGTGCCACGCCATCTTCGACCGCGAACGTCAGCCGGGCACGGGTCGCTTCAGCATGCTTGACGACGTTCTGCAGGCACTCCTGGGCGATGCGGTACAGCGCCAGTTCGATGTGGTCGGCCACCCGCGTCTCGGCGAGATCGACCTCCAACTCCACATGGGGAATGGAGCGCGCCAGGCTCGCCAGCCCGCCGGACAGGCCGAGGTCGTCGAGCACCGGCGGGCGCAGGCCACTGATCGCCGCGCGGGCCTCTTGCAGGGTGAGATCCGCCAACTCCCTGGCCTTCGCGAGTTGCTCGGCCACCGCCGCAGGGTCGTCGACCGCGCGGGCCGCCGCATCCAGCCGGTAGGACAGCGTCACCAGCCGTTGCGAGATCCCGTCGTGAATATCGCCCGCCAGCCGGCGTCGTTCGATCTCCTGCGCCTCGATCACCTGCTCGACGAAATTCTCATGCGCCCGTTCGCGGGCCACCAGCTGCCGGTGCAGCCGCGCCTGGTGTAGCGCACCGGCGATGAGCCTGCCGATCACCACCAGCAACTCGACGTCACGCGTGGGGAACTCGCGGCGGTTGACGGTATGAACGTTGAGCACCCCGACAAGCCCACCCGGATCCGTCTCCATGGGCACTGACACCATCGAGGTGAAATCGCGGCCGCGCAGCGACTCGAACGGCATGTAGCGCGGGTCGGATTCCTTGTGGTCGTTGATCACCACGGGTTCGCGGTGGCTGGCCACCCAGCCGGAGATGCCCTGACCCAATGGCAACCGGATCTTGCCCACTTCGCTGTCGAACGGCGGCGTGGCCCCGGCCAGGGTCAGCGAGCGGTCCGAGTCGTCGAGCACGTGCACGAAGCACACGTCGGTCGCGGTGGCTGCGGTGATCATCCGAGCCGCGGCGGCCGCCAGCGGCTCCACCCCCGGTCCGCTGGATGCGGCCCGGATGAGTTCCCGCAGCAGCGCCAGCTCGCGGTCGGCGGTCAGGTTCACCCGGGACGGGCGGTCGCGGGCCGGGGTCACTGGTAGATGCCTTCGCGTAGTGCGGTCGCCACGGCGCCGGCGCGGTCGCTGACCCCGAGCTTGCGGTAGATGGATCGCAGGTGCGTCTTGACCGTTTCCTCACCGATGACGAGCTTGTTGGCGACACCGCGGTTGGACAGTCCGCTGACGACGTAGGACAGGATCTCGCTCTCGCGCTGGGTGAGGCCCTGCCGGACGCCGGGCCAGAACTCGTCGCGCTGCAACCGGGCCGCGGTATCGGCCGCCCTGGCCGCCATGCCGGGGTCGATTGCGGTCTTGCCGCTGTGCGCGAATTCGATCTGACGCACCAGTTCGTCACTGCTGATGCTCTTGAGGAGATAACCGGACGCGCCGACCCGCAGCGCCTGGAACAGATACTGCTCGTCGTCGTAGACCGACAGCATCACGACCCTGCGGTCCGGATCCCGTTCGCGCAGGACCCGGCACAGGTCGAGCCCGCTCGAGCCCTGCATCCGCACGTCGCAGAGCACGATGTCGGGGTCCAGGTCCGCGACCACGCTGAGGGCCCGTTCGGCGCCGACGGCCTGCCCCACGACCTGAACCCGGTCTTCGAAGGTGGCAAGCATGGCCTTGAGACCCTCGATGACCATCTCGTGGTCATCGACCAGCACAAGGCGCACTGGGCTGGTGGGCGCCATGCGATCACCTTAGAGGGCCGGTTCTGCTGCGCTGCGCAACTTCGCCTGTCCAATCCCCCCTATGGGGGACGCGGAGGGGTTGTGACGTGCGCCACTGTGATCAGGTGACCACTCCACAGGAGAAAACATGGCGTGCCGGTCGGTTCTGGTGGGACTGTCCCCAACCCGGCGACGCCCGTGCCTTCCCGCTGCGTGCCGTGATCTTCGATCTTGATGCGCTCTCCGATGTCGATACCGACGGACACCGCGTCGTATTCAATGCCGCGTTCGCCGCACTCGGTCTGCCCATCGAGTGGAGCGTCGCACGCTACCGGCAATTACTGACACTCCATGATCAGCGTCAGCGGGTCACCGCCGAGCTGCGGAAGCGCTGCGTCGGCACCGAGTGCGATGTGCTGGCCGAGCTGCTCGCCGATGAGATCTGCATGACCAAGGAGATGATGTTCGAGGAGATGATCCTCGACGCCGGGCTGGCGCCCAGGCCCGGTCTGGTGGACCTCGTGATGGACGCCTACGCAGCCGACGTCCCGGTCAGCGTGGTCTCCAGTGGGCGACGCAGTTGGGTCGAACCCCTGGTGCGTCAACTGGTCGGTGAGGGTCTGGTCGAAACCGTCGTCACCGCCGACGACGTGAGCCCGGATGCCGAGCTGTACCGCCACGCTCTGGGTGAGCTCGGCGTGGCCGCCCACGATGCCCTGGCCGTCACCGGTTCGGCTGCCGGATTGCGCGCCGCGAACGCGACGGGGCTGGCCACGGTGCTCATCGACCCGGATGCCGCCGACGGGCGTAACCGGCCGGCCGCCGCGGTCCGCGCGGATTACGCCGGGGCCGACGACGCGCTGCGCCTGGCGACCTGCCAGCGCCTGCATGCCCAGTGGTGGGCGCAACACAGCACTTCAGCCGCGTAGCGTCTCGATCACCGCGCTGAAATCCTTGTCGGCGTGGTCGACGGCGAACTTGGCGTAGATGTCGGCGGCGTGGCTGCCCAGCGGTGCGGCCGAACCGGTCGATTCCACCGCGGCCATCGCCAGGCCGAGATCCTTGTTCATCAACGCCGTGGCGAAGCCGGGCTGGAAGTCGTTGTTGGCCGGTGACGTCGGAACAGGCCCGGGCACCGGGCAATTCGTGTGCACGGCCCAGCAGTTTCCGGTCGCCCCGGTGATCACGTCGAACAGCGACTGCGCGGGCAGGCCGAGCTTGTCGGCCAGGACGAACGCCTCACCCACCGCGATCTGTTGCACCGCCAGCACCATGTTGTTGCAGAGCTTGGCCGCCTGCCCGGTGCCGGACCCACCGCAGTGGATGATCTTGCCCGCCATGGGTTCCAGCACGGGGCGGGCGCGCTTCACGGCGTCCTCGGTACCGCCGACCATGAACGCCAACGTCCCCGCCGTCGCCCCCTTCACCCCGCCCGACACCGGCGCATCGAGGTGCGCATGCCCGTGTTCGCCGGCCAGGGCGTGCATGGCCCGGGCATCATCGACCGAGATGGTCGAGGTGTCGATGAACAGCGTCCCTTTCGGGGCCGCCGGCAGTACCTCGGTGTAACACGCCCGGACCACTGCACCGCTGGGCAGCGAGGTGATCACCACCTCGGCTTCGGCGGCCGCTTCGGCGCCGGTGTCGAACACCTTGACACCCTTGGCTTCTGCGGCCTCTTTCAGGGCCTGCACCGGGTCGAAGCCACGCACCGCGTGTCCCGCGGCGGCGAGGTTGGCGGCCATCGGTCCGCCCATGTGGCCCAAACCCAGGAATGCGATCGTCGTCACGTGTGTCTCCCTATGCTGTGGCGCTGGCTCTGGCTGATCCGCGCCCGATCACCACGCGCATGATTTCGTTTGTGCCTTCAAGGATGCGATGCACCCGCAGATCGCGGACGATTTTCTCCAGACCGTACTCGCGCAGGTAGCCGTAGCCGCCGTGCAACTGCAGCGCCTGATCGGCCACCTCGAAGCAGGTGTCGGTGACATAGCGCTTGGCCATCGCGCACAGCGTCACCTTGTCGGGGTGATCACTGTCAAGCGCAACGGCCGCCCGCCACAACATGTTCCGTGAGGTTTCCAGGCCCGTGGCCATATCGGCGATGGCGAACCGGATGGTCGGCTCGTCGAGTAGCGCACCGCCGAACGCCTGCCGGTCGGCCAGATACGCCACGGTCTTGTCGTAGGCGGACTGCGCACCACCGAGTGAACACGCCGCGATGTTGATGCGGCCGCCGTTGAGACCGTTCATCGCGATCCCGAAGCCGGTGCCCTCGGTACCGCCCAGCAGCGCATCGGCCGGCACCCGCACGTTCTCGAAGATCACCTGTGCGGTGGGCTGCGCGTTCCAGCCCATCTTCTGTTCATCGGCACCGAAACTGAGCCCCGGCGTGCCTTTCTCGACCACGAAGGCCGAGATTCCCCGTGGACCCTCGCCCCCGGTTCTCGCCATCACCACATACAGATCGGAGCTACCGGCGCCGGAGATGAACTGCTTGACGCCGTCGAGCACGTACTCGTCGCCGTCACGGACCGCCTTGGTACGCAATGCCGCGGCATCCGAACCGGCGCCGGGCTCGGTGAGGCAGTAGCTGGCGATGGCTTCCATCGACGCCAGCTTCGGCACCCAGGTCTTGCGCTGCTCCTCGGTGCCGAACGTGTCCACCATCCACGCGCACATGTTGTGGATGGACAGGAACGCCGCGATGGTGGGGTCGGCACCGGCGAGAGCCTCGAAGATGCGTACCGCGTCGAGCCGGCGCAGTCCGCTGCCGCCGGTGTCCTCACCGCAGTAGATCGCGGCCATGCCGAGCTCGGCCGATTCGCGCAACACATCGGTGGGGAAGTGATGGGTCTCGTCCCACTCCAATGCGTATGGCGCGATGCGTTTTTCGGCGAACGCGGCCGCTGTTTCGGCGATCACGCGTTCGTCGTCATCCAGGTCGTGCAGGTCCACCGCCGACGCTACTTCATGGTCGGGATGACGAACTCGGCGCCATCCTTGATGCCGGAGGGCCAGCGCTGGGTCACGGTCTTGGTCTTGGTGTAGAACAGGATCGAGTGGGGCCCGTGCTGGTTGAGGTCGCCGAAACCGGACCGCTTCCAGCCGCCGAAGGTGTGGTAGGCCACCGGAACCGGGATCGGCACATTCACGCCGACCATGCCGACCTGGACCCGCGAGACGAAGTCGCGGGCGGCGTCGCCATCGCGGGTGAAAATGGCGACACCGTTGCCGTATTCGTGCTGAGACGGCAACGCGAGTGCTTCTTCATAGTCGTGGGCCCGCACGATGCACAGCACCGGGCCGAAGATCTCGTCGGTGTAGATCGACATGTCATTGGTGACGTTGTCGAACAGGGTGGGGCCGATGAAGTAGCCACCTTCCAGGTTGGCATCACCGAAAGTCAGTTCGCTGCTGGCGCGTTCACGGCCGTCGACCACGAGCTCGGCACCCGCTTCCACGCCCTGGCCGATGTAGTCCTTGACGCGTTCGAGTGCGGCGCCGGTGACCAGGGGGCCGTAGTCGGCCTTTGGGTCGAGGCTGTGTCCGACGCGCAGTTGGTTGACGCGTTCAACAAGCCTGGCGCGCAGTCGGTTTGCAGTTTCCTCGCCGACCGGTACCGCCACGCTGATCGCCATGCACCGTTCGCCTGCACTGCCGTAGCCGGCACCGATCAGCGCATCCACGGCCTGGTCGAGGTCGGCGTCGGGCATGATGATCATGTGGTTCTTCGCACCGCCGAAGCACTGCGCGCGCTTACCGTGAGCTGCCGCGCCGGAGTAGATGTAGTGGGCGATGTCGGAGCTGCCGACGAACCCGACGGCTTGGACGGCAGGGTGCTCGAGGATGGCGTCGACCGCCTCTTTGTCGCCCTGGACGACCTGGAACACCCCAGGCGGCAGGCCGGCCTCGATGAACAGCTCGGCCAGGCGCAGCGGCACCGAGGGATCCCGCTCAGAAGGCTTGAGAATGAAGGCGTTTCCGCACGCGAGGGCAGGACCGGCCTTCCACAGCGGAATCATCGCCGGGAAGTTGAACGGGGTGATGCCCGCGACCACGCCGAGGGGTTGACGCAGCGAGTACACATCGATGCCGGTGCCAGCGCCCTCGGTGTGGTCGCCCTTGAGCAGGTGCGGGATGCCGACGGCGAACTCGATGACCTCCAGGCCGCGCTGGATGTCACCCATCGAGTCGCCGAGCGTCTTGCCGTGTTCCAGGGACAGGAGTTCGGCGAGTTCGTCAGCGTTCTGGTTGACCAGGTCGATGAATCGCATGAGGACCCGGGCGCGGCGCTGGGGGTTGAACGCGGCCCATTCTTTCTGGGCTTCGGCGGCCCCGGTCACCGCGGCGTCGACATCGGCGGCCGAGGCCAGTAGCACCTGGGCCTGGACTTCGCCGGTGCTGGGGTTCAGCACGTCGGCGGTGCGGGTGGACCCGGCATTGGTGCGCTGGCCGTTGATGAAGTGCTGGATCTGTTTCGTCATGGCGTCCGTCCAAGAGGTTTTACGCAGTGATGAGACTCGGCGAATACCCGAGATACTTGCATATCCTAGTAATTGGTCAACCGCCTTGGCAAGAGGTGGAATTGTCTTTCTGCCCCAGTTCTCCGGCGAGCAGACGCGCCGGTACCCGAAAAGTGCTCCGCAGGGGTACATACGCGTCTGCTCGCCGGGAAAACTGGGGCAGGTGGTCTCAGCCGAGCGGTTCCGCGGAGCCCGTCGGCGCCGAGCGCACCGCGCCGATGCTCGCGACCGTCACCAGGGCGACACCGAGGTAGCCGGGCACGCCGATCTGCTGACCGAGGATCACGAGCCCTGCCACCGCCGCGGCGACCGGTGACAGGCTGGTCAGCACGGCGAACGCGGCCGGTGTCAGCCGACGCAGGGAAAGCAGTTCCAGTGAATACGGGATGACCGAGGACATCACCGCGACGGTCACGGCCAGGACGGCGATGTCCCCGCGCCAGACGCCGGCCAGGTCGACGGTCAGCAGGGCGAACGGCGCGATCACGAGCGCGCCCATCACGGTCGCCAGCGCGAGGCCGTCGACGCGGCGAAACTCTGCGGCGGTGCGTGCCGAGGCCAGGATATAGCCCGCCCAGCTCACCGCCGCTGCCGCCGCGAAGGCGAACCCGAGTGGGTCCAGACGCCCGTCGCTGTGCCGGGTCAGGCCGAGCAGGGCGACGCCGGCGAAGGCGAGCACGGCCCAGAGCCACGCTGCCCGTCGTCTGCTCGTGACCACCGAAAGGATCAGCGGGCCAAGGACTTCAACCGTCACCGCAACACCGAGCGGGATCCGCGAGATGGCGCAGTAGAAGCTGAAGTTCATCACGGCCAGCGCCGCGGCCAGGGCGCCCGCCGAACCCCACGCCCGCCGCGTCAAGCCCCGCACCGCGGGTCGCACCGCTGCGCACAGAATCACCCCGGCAATCGCGAAGCGCACGAACACCGCACCCGCGGTACCCAGGGTGGCGAACAGGCCGACTGCGAACGCCGCGCCCACCTCCTGGCTGACGGTGGCCGCCACCACCAGCAGGGCTGCCGCGGCCGGTGCGCGCGAACCGAGGGTCAAACCGTCACCGGAAGCCGGGCTCCGGTGGCCAGCTCGGCGTACCGGCGCATGAGCCGCAGCGCGGTGTCCCGACTCATCTGAGGATCGCGAGCCACGATGCGGTACCCGAGATAGTCCTCCATCGCCATGAGTGTCATGGCGATGTCGCGGGCGGGGGAGTCCAGGGTGAACACGCCGCAGGCCGCACCGGCATCGAAGATGCCCGCGTAGAGGCCGACCTGACGGTGATAGATGTGCTGCACGTCGCGGCGTTGGTCGAGTTCGAAGCCCGCAGCCAGCACCGCCCGCCAGATCGCCCGCCATTCCGCATCCTCCGGACCGGTGGGCAGGCCGGCGGCGATGGTCAGCGCCAACTGCTCGCACACATCGTCGGTGCGCTCCACCACCGCGAGGCGGTCGTCGTAGAAGCGGGTGTCCGAACGCTGCGCGAGCTCGGACAGCAGCTGGTCCATCTCCTTGAAGTAGTAGCGGACGGCGTTGGCGGTGAGGCCCAGCTCGGCCGCGACGTCGGCGATGCGCAGCGTGGCGAGGTCATGCCGCTCGATCAGTGCGATCGCCGCGTCGAGGATCTCCTCGCGCCGTTGCGCCTGCCGGTTGGGTCGTGCCACCACCCCATCCTTACTGATTTCCCCGTTCCTCTTGCGCGTGGCGCCCGTCACGTCCATTATTTTCCAATCGTGAAAAAAACTCTGCAAACCGAAACCCCCGTGCGGGCCCGAGACCTCGGCATCCTCGTCGGGGAGCACCCGACCGGCAGCCACAACGCCATCACCGACGTGGCGGGCGTCCGCGTCGGCCACACCACGCTTCAACAGGCCGGCCCGCCGGCCGTCAACACCGGGGTCACCGTCGTCGTCCCGCATTCCGACATCTGGACCGAACCGGTCTTCGCAGGCGCGCACCGGCTCAACGGCAGCGGAGAACTGACCGGACTGGAGTGGATCAGGGAATCCGGCGAGCTCACCACGGCCATCGGAATCACCAACACCCACAGCGTCGGGACGGTCCGCGACGCACTCGTCGACGCGCAGGTGCAGGCCCGCGGCGAGGGGCTGTACTGGTCCCTGCCGGTCGTCGGGGAGACCTATGACGGACTGCTCAACGACATCAACGGCCACCATGTGCGCGCCGAACACGTGCACGCCGCCTTGGCGGAAGCAGCCGACGGCCCGGTCGCCGAGGGCAACGTCGGCGGCGGAACCGGCATGATCTGCCACGGCTTCAAGGGCGGCATCGGTACCGCCTCGAGGATCACCGACACCGCCACGGGCCGGTACACCGTCGGTGCGTTGGTACAGGCAAATCACGGACGACGCGAACGGCTCCGGATCAACGGCGTGCACGTGGGGGAGATGATCGGGCCGGATCAGGTGCCCACGCCCGACCTGCCACGGAGTTACGAGCCGGGATCGGGTTCGATCATCGTCATCCTCGCCACCGATGCGCCGCTGCTACCGCACCAGTGCGCGCGGCTGGCGCAACGGGCGACGCTGGCAATCGGCAGGCTCGGCGGCACCGGCGAGCAGTACAGCGGGGACCTGATGCTGGCCTTCGCCACCGGGAACCGCGGCATTCCGCCGTACGCGTGGGACGAGGACGTCGACACCGAACGCCCCGAGGTCCCGCTGCGGATGGTCGCCCCGCAGTTGATGACGCGACTGTTCGACCTGGCGATCGAGGCCACCGAGGAAGCCATCGTCAACGCACTCGTCGGTGCGCGAACTCTGACCGGACGTGACGGCCGCACCGCCCACGCCCTCGACCACACCTTGCTCCGCACCGCGCTGTTGATGGAGGGCCACTGATGAGCACAAGCACCTCGACTGCCGACGGGCAGCGCCTGCAGGGAAAGCTCGGCGCCGTCGGTGTCGTATTCATGGTGGTTGCCGCCGCCGCGCCCCTGACCGTGATCGGCGGCAACATGCCACTGGCCATGGGCCTGGGCAACGGTGCCGGAGCGCCGGTCGGATTCCTCATCGCCGCACTGGTTCTGCTCGTCTTCAGCATCGGGTTCGTGGCGATGACGCCGTACGTGCCCGAGGCGGGCGCCTTCTTCTCCTACGTGACGCTGGGGCTCGGCCAGCGGATGGGCAACGGGATCGCCGCCGTCGCGCTCATCGCCTACACCGCCATTCAGGTGGGCATCTACGGCTACATCGGATGGGCGATCGGCGATACGGTGCGGTTCTACGGCGGCCCGCAAATCCCTTGGCCGCTCTATTCATTGGCGATACTGGCGATCGTCGCGCTGCTCGGCTACCGGCACATCGACCTGAGCGCCAAGGTGCTCGGCGTCGCGCTCGTGCTGGAGATCAGCATTGTCATCCTGCTCGACCTTGTGATCGTCGCCGATCCGGGTCCGGCCGGTCTGACCCTGACGTCGTTCACCCCCGGCGTCTTCACCCAGGGTGCGCTCGGCATCGCAGTCCTGTTCGCGCTCACCGGGTTCATCGGGTTCGAAGCAACGGCGGTGTTCCGCGACGAAGCCCGCAACCCGGAGCGGACGATCCCGCGCGCGACGTACGCCGCGGTGCTGATCATCGGCGGCTTCTATGCGCTGACCTGCTGGGCCTTCGTTGTGGCCATCGGGCCCGACCAGGTGACCGAGGTCGCGCAGCGCACCCTCGACGGCGACGCGAACATGCTGCTGGACACCACGAACGACAATTTGGGCCGAATCGGGCGTGACATCGTCAACGTGTTGCTGCTGACCAGCCTGTTCGCCTGCGTGCTGTCCTTCCACAACGTGATCGCGCGTTACCAGTTCGCGCTTGCCCGAAAAGGACTGTTGCCCGGTCGCCTGGCCGTCGTGCATCCGGTCCACGGCTCACCGGCCTTCTCGTCAGTCGTCCAAACCGTCACTGCCGCAGTGATCGTGGGCATCCTGGCGGTGCTCGGCGTGGATCCGTTGGTGGGCGTGTTCGGGTCCATGGCGGGGGTGGCGACCGTCGGCATGGTGGTGCTGATGCTCACCACCTCGGTGGCGGTGCTCGCCTATTTCGTGCGGCACCGTGAGCACGCGGGCGGGCGACTCTGGCAGACGCGCATCGCGCCGGGGTTGGCCTGCCTGGGTCTGCTGGGCAGCTTGCTGCTGGTGCTCACAAACTTCACCCTGGTCACCGGCGGCAGCGCGACGGTGAGTGCAATCCTTGCTGCGGTGCCGTTCGCCGGGCTGGTCCTGGGCGCAGTTTTCGGCCGGTTACCGACGCAGTAGGCGGGGACATCCCGATCGCCGGGTTCAGTGCACTCCGGCGCGAAGTTCCTCGACGAAAGCGTGGGTGTCCTCCCACGTCGGCAGCAGGCCCGCCGCCTGCACCTCTTTGAGTGTCGGCGCGGCCGCATCGCGATCGGACACGATCAGCTCGTGGGCGTCCGGCCACTCGATCCCGAGGTCGGTGGCCCTGACGGTGTGCTCGCGGTCAGGGTCATAGCCCGTCGAGCACATGTACATCACCGTCGAATCATCTTCCAGCGCAAGGAAAGCGTGCCCGAGCCCTTCGGACAGGTAGATCGACCGGCGGTCGCGATCGTCGAGCAGCACCGAGTCCCATTGGCCGAAGGTTGGGGAGCCGACCCGGATGTCGACCACCACGTCGAACACCGCGCCCCGCACGCACGTCACGTACTTGGCCTGGCTGGGTGGTAGCTCCGAGAAGTGCACCCCGCGCAGCACCCCGGCGGCCGACACCGAGCAGTTGGCCTGACGCATGTCGAAGCGGTGGCCGGCGAATCCGGTGAACGCAGTGTCGGTGAACCACTCGAAGAACAGTCCGCGCGCATCACCGTGCAACTTCGGCGTGATCTCCCAGGCTCCTGGAATTTTGAGTTCGCGTGAGGTCACTGGCCTCGCTCCCGGTAGTTGTTCTCGACGGCATCCTTCAACGGCGCCCACCATGATTCATTCGCGCGATACCAGTCGATGGTGGCGCGCAACCCTTCGTCGAAGTCGGTGTGCTTGGGGCCCCAACCCAATTCGTCCTGCAGCACCGTGGGGTCGATGGCGTAGCGCAGGTCGTGTCCGGCGCGGTCGGGCACGTGGTCGAAGTCGTCAGGGTCACGGTCCATCAAGCGCAACAGTGCGCGCATGACGGTCAGGTTGTCGCGCTCGCATTCCGCGCCGATCAGGTAGGTGCGGCCGACGGTGCCATCGGCCAGGATGCGCCACACCGCGCTGTTGTGATCGTCGACGTGGATCCAGTCACGCACGTTGGCGCCTGCGCCGTAGAGCTTGGGCCGCCGACCGGTCAGCAGGTTGGTGATCTGGCGCGGGATGAACTTCTCCACATGCTGGTACGGGCCGTAGTTGTTGGAGCAGTTGGAGATCGTGGCGCGCACGCCATAGGACCGCACCCACGCCCGTACCAGCAGGTCGGCGGCGGCCTTGGTCGACGAGTACGGGCTGGACGGGTTGTACGGCGTGGACTCGGTGAAGCGCGCCGGATCGTCGAGGTCCAGATCGCCGTACACCTCGTCGGTCGACACGTGGTGCAACCGCACCCCGTGTGCGCGCACCGCCTCCAACACGGTGAAGGTGCCCATCACATTTGCCTGCACGAACGGCGCCGGGTCGGCAAGTGCGTTGTCCACATGGGTTTCGGCGGCGAAGTGCACCACCGCGTCGCACTCGGCGACCAGCTTGTCGACGAGCCCGGCGTCGGTGATGTCGCCCTCGACCAGCCGGATCCGGTCCGCGACCGGGCTCAGGGATTCACGCGAGCCCGCGTAGGTGAGGGCGTCGAGCACCGTCACCGACGTGGTGAGCGCCTCGCGTAGGGCCAGATGGACGAAGTTCGCGCCGATGAAGCCGGCGCCGCCGGTGACCAGCAATCGCATGGGTCAACCCTAACGGTCCGTCGTTGGGTACGTTCGGCGCGCTCGCGCGGTCAGTCGCGCAGCTCCAGCGGTCCCGCGAGCTCGGTCAGCGTCGGGATCAACGTGTCACCATCGCCGAGCACCTGGATCGCCACGTGGTCGGCGCCGGCCGCGACGTGTTGACGCAGGCGCGCAGCGATATCGCCCGCGGTGCCGTGTGCGACCACCGCATCGATCAACTTGTCGCTACCCGGCTTGGCGATGTCCTGTTCGGTGAACCCGAGCCGACGCCAGCTGTTGAGGTAGTTGCTCAGGTTGAGGTAGAAGTCGACCGTCTCGCGGCCCACCGCGCGGGCTGCCGCCGCGTCGCCGGTCAGCACCACCTTGTGCTCGGGCGCCAGGAAGACCGCTTCGCCCAGCACGCCACGGGCATGCTCGGTGTGTTCGGGAGTGGTCAGATACGGATGCGCGCCCGCACTGCGCTGCGCGGACAGTTTGAGCACCTTGTCGCCGAGCGCGGCGAGCACCCGACGGCTGGTGGGCACCTTGGCGGCATCGAGCACGTCGAGGTACTCGACCAGCGCGTCGTAGGGCTTGCGGTAGTCGTCGGTGTGTTCCGGATGGCCGACGCCCACGCCGAGCACGAACCGGCCCGGGTACGCCGCCTCGATGCGGTGATAGGACTCGGCGACCTGCTTGGCCTCGGCCGTCCAGATGTTGACGATGCCGGTGGCCACCTGCAGCGTTTCGGTGCGCTCCAGGATCGGTTCGACGAACGACAGGTCGCCCGCCGGGGATCCGCCGGCCCACACTGCGCCGTAGCCCAGCGCCTCGATCTCGGCGGCCTGTTCGGGGGTCACCGGCCCGAAGGTCCACACTCCGTAAGTGCCGAGCTGAGGTTTGAGCGAGAGCGTTTCGGTCATCCGAAGTCCTTCTTCTCAGGCCAGGCCGAGTGGCCCGGCGAGTTCGGCCAGCGCAGGAACCAGTTTGTCCGATGAGGTCAGCACCTGCACGGGTACGTGGTCGGCACCCGCATCCAGATGCTGCTTGAGGCGCGCCGCGACCGCGTCAACGGTGCCATACGCCACCACGGCGTCGATGAACCGGTCGCTGCCGGGCTTGGTGAGATCCTCATCGGTGAAGCCGAGGCGCGTGAAGTTGTTGCGGTAATTGGTCAGCCCGAGGTAGATGTCGAGTGCCTTGCGACCCACCGCCCGCGCCTGGTCCGCGTCGGTGGTGAGCACGGCCTTGTGCTCGGGTGCGAGGAACGCCTCCGGCCCGATCAGTTCGCGAGCCTGCGCGGTGTGCTCGGGGGTGGTCAGGTAGGGATGCGCACCGGCCGCCCGGTCCGCCGACAGTTGCAGGACCTTCGGTCCCAACGCCGCGACGACCCTGCGGTGCTTTGGCACCCCGTACTCGTCGAGCTTGTCCAGGTAGTCGGTGAGCGCATCGAGCGGCTTGCGATACTCGGTGTGCGCCTCGCGGTGACCGACGCCGATGCCGAGCAGAAAACGGCCCGGATACGCATTCTCGATCCGGTGGAAAGATTCGGCGACCGGTCCGGGTGCGGCCGTCCAGGTGTTGACGATGCCGGTGGCCACCTGCAACGTCGTGGTGGCTTCCAGGATCGGCTCCACCCACTCCAGCTCGGCCGGTGGTGATCCGCCGACCCAGACGGCGCCGTAGCCCAGCGCCTCGATTTCCCTGGCCTGTGCGGGCGTGACCCCGCGACCGAATGAGCCGAACCGGCCGAGATCGGGTTTGGTGTCTTGAGAAGTTGTGGTCTGCGTCATGGTCCGGTCAACCCTGCGGCGGGTCGCGGCTATTCCGAATGAATCACCGCGATTCTGGGTTACACGTGGCGGTGCGCGATAATTCTCGCGCTCATCGGAACCGATCGTGGAGGAGACAACTCATCAGGCTGGGGGGCTGGTAGTTGCTGGCGGTATTGCAGGCCTTCGCTGTCATCGGGATCGTCATCGTGGTGGGCATCGTCGTGGGGCGCCGCGATGTGCTCGGCGAGAACGCGGGAATGGTGCTCAACCGCGCGGCCTTTCACATCGGTGTTCCCGCATTGCTGCTGCTCAGTCTCGCCGATTCCGAACCCGGCCATGTGTTTTCGCTCATGCTCCTGGTATCGGCGATCGCCGCGCTTGTGGTCTATGCACTGTTCTTCGCGATCGCCAAGGTGATGCGACGTCCGCGCGGCGATACCGTCATCGGTTCGATGCTGGCGTCCCAGGTCAACGCGGGCAACCTCGGCATCCCGGTGAGCGCCTATGTGCTGGGCAGCACCACCGAGGTGTCAGCGATCATCCTGTTCCAGACGCTGGTGCTGGTGCCGATCAGCCTGGGCATCCTGGACTCCGAGGATTCCCGGGACACCTCGACCGGCCGTCGCCTGCTGAGCCTGTTCACCAACCCGATCATCGCGGCGAGTGCGGTCGGGCTGATCCTGGCGGTGGCCGATGTGCCTATTCCGCAGGCCCTCCGCGATCCGCTGGAGTTGCTTGCCGCGCTCGCGGTGCCGACGGTGTTGCTGGCCTTCGGCATCTCCCTGAGCGCGCGTTCACGCGGCGACGGCCATATCCATCGCGGCGAGCTCATGCTGGCAATCCTGTTCAAGACCCTGCTGATGCCCGCCGTCGCTTATGCGCTGGCACGGTGCCTGGGGGTGGACCACCACCAGCTCATGATCATCACCGTGCTCGCGGCGTTGCCCTCGGCGCAGAACATCAACACCTACGCGGCGCTGTACCGGCGGGGTGAAACGTTGGCCAGGGACGCGACACTGATCAGCACGATCGCGTCGATACCCGTCATCGTGGCGGTGGTCGCGCTCACGGGGTGACGGCGGCGCAGAAACTCAGCTGCCGGGTTCGGGTATCGGCAGGATGTCGGGCGCAGGCGCCTGCACCGGCAGCAGCACGATGAATCGGGTGTCGCCCGGCACCGATTGCACCCGCAGATCGCCGCGATGTTTCTCCACCACGATGCGCCACGCCAGGTCAAGGCCGAGCCCGGTGCCCTCACCGAATGCCTTGGTGGTGAAGAACGGGGTGAAGATGCGCTCGATGATGTCCTCGGAAATGCCCGGCCCGTCGTCGCAGATCTCCACGCGCACCAGATCCCCCTCGCGGAAGGTGCGCACCGTCAGCGTGCCCTTGCCGTCCATCGCCTGGATCGCGTTCTCGATGAGGTTGGTCCACACCTGGTTGAGATCACCCGGGTAGCACTGCAGTTCGGGCAGGGACTTGTCGCAGTCCTTGACCAGCCGGATTCCCTTGCCCTCCTTGCCGATCCGGTCGCCGAACATCATCAGGGTGCTGTGCAGCAGTTCGTGCACATCGGCGCTCTGATACGGCGCCCGGTCCATCTGTGAGTACTGCTTGGCGCCGGCCAGCAGCGCTGAGATCCGCTTGCTCGCCTCGGCGATCTGATTCATCAGAAGTTCGGTGTCGATCGTGTACTTCAGCCAGCCGAGCGCACCCTGCAGCGACGCGGTGGCGTCGACGTCATCGATCGACGCCGAGACCCGCTCCAGCCAATCGGTGTCCAGTCCGGCCTCGACGAAAGTGGGCGCGTAATCCCAGCCGTTGACGATGTCGCGATCATCGAGCCAGTCGCCGATCTGGTCCTCACGATCGGAGGTCTCGAGCGCCGTCAGATTCTGCACCTTGGACTTGGCGACCTGTTCTGCGACCTCGTCCTGGATCCTGGTCAGGACGCGCAGCGCCTCGGGGGTGAACTTCCCGTCGGCGAGCATGGCCAGTTTGTGCCGCATCTTGCCGACCCGGTCGCGCAGATCGCCGACCGCACGCGCGGTGGCCGCCGCCGGATTGTTGAGCTGATGGGTCAGGCCCGCCGACAGCTGGCCGAGCGCGAGCAGTTTCTCCCGTTGGCCGATGATCTGGCGACTGCGCAACCCGCCGACCTTGTGACCTTCCAGCAGGTGCACCGCCATCGGGAACTCCGAGCGCATGAAGTCCGCGTACGCGTCGGCGTCGAGCACGAAGAACCGGGATGGGCGGGTCACCCGCACCGAGGCCTCGTACACGGGCTGCTCACCGGGGATGTAAGCCGACCACGCACCGCAATACACCCCGCGCATCGAGGTGCGGTTGGTCTCGATGTCGATGCCGCCGGACTTCATGCTCATCACGAGTTCGCCGTCGATCATCACGTAGAAGCACGTCGCGGGTTCACCCTCGAGGCACACCGGCCCGGGTTCGAAGGTCGCTATGTGCCCGTTGGCACACAACCTGTCGAGCTGCTCGTCGGACAGCGACTCGAACAGGAACAGTGTCCGTAGTTCGTCGCGCACACAGATCTCGCCCATTTTGCTCAGCTCCTCAAGCCTCGGCCAGGTAGCGGTGCACCAGCATTACCGCCATCGACCCTTCGCCGACCGCGGCGGCCACCCGTTTGGCGGAATCAGCGCGCACATCTCCTGCAACAAACACACCGGGCACACTTGTTTCCAAGTGGTGCGGCGGCCGGTCCAACGTCCAGCCGCACACATCCCGCAGGTCCGGTCCGGCCAGGATGAATCCGTGGCCGTCGCGGGCCACCACACCGTCGAGCCAGTCGGTGCGCGGCGTCGCGCCGATGAAACAACACATGCGCGACGAGGTCACCTCCTCGCGCTCGCCGGTCCGCTTGTTCTCCAGCACCAGGCCGACGAGATGGTCGTCCTCGCCCCGCGTGCCGACGACTTCGGTGCAGGTCCGCACGGTGATGTTGGGTGTCTGCTCGATCTGCTGGATCAGGTAATAGGACATCGACGTATCCAGTGACGGTCCCCGCACCAGCAGCGTCACGGATCGCGCCGTGCGCGACATGAACATCGCCGCCTGACCCGCCGAGTTGGCGCCGCCCACGATGTAGACATCCTCGTCGGCGCACTCGGCGGCGTCGGAGACCGAGGCGCCGTAGTAGACGCCGCGGCCGACGAAATTCAGCGGGTTGTCGGGATCGTCCCAACACCCGGGGACGGACAGCTGGCGGTAGTCGACGCCGGTGGCCAGGATCACCGCCCTGGCACCGATGGTGTCGCCGTTGGAAAAGGTGATGGTGCGCGCCGCGCCTGCGATGTCCAGCGCGGTGGCCGCCCTGGTGGTGATGACCTCGGCGCCGAAGCGTTCGGCCTGACGCCGGGCCGAGGTGGCGAGCTCCGCGCCGGACACCCCGGTGGGGAAGCCGAGGTAGTTCTCGATGCGCGAACTGCGGCCGGCCTGCCCACCCGTGGCGGCGCCCTCGATCAGCACCGTCTTGAGTCCCTCGGAGGCGCCGTACACCGCCGCGGCCAGCCCGGCAGGCCCGCCGCCGATGACGGCCAGGTCGTACATGTTCAACGACGGCGAGGTCGACAGCCCCAGCATGTCGGCGAGTTCACCGTTACTGGGCTCCACCAGCGTGGCACCGCCCTCGGTGATCACCACCGGCAGCTGCAACCCGTCGAGGCCCGCAGCCTCCAGCAGCTGGCGGCCCTTGGGTTCGTCGGAGGTGAACGCGCGGTAGGTGTGCTGGTTGCGGGCCAGGAACTGGCGCACTTCCCAGGACCGTGGGCTCCACTGGTGGCCGATCACCTTGGTGTGCGGAATGGCCCGGTCGCCGACGGCCTGCCAGGTCTCCAGCAGCCCGTCGACCACCGGGTAGAGCTTTTCCTCCGGCGGATCCCACGGCTTGAGCAGGTAGTGGTCCAGGTCGACGACGTTGATCGCGTCGATCGCCGCGGTGGTGTCGGCGTACGCGGTCAACAACACGCGGCGGGCCATCGGGTAGAGGTCCATCGCGGCTTCGAGGAACTCGATGCCACTCATCTGCGGCATCCGGTAATCGGCGACGAACACCGCCACGGTGTCGCCGCGCAGCTTCAACTCGTTGAGCGTTTCCAATGCGTCCGGACCGGATTCGGCGCGCACGATGCGGTACCGCTCGCCGTAGTGGCGGCGCAGATCACGCGCCACCGCACGGGAAACGGCAGGGTCGTCGTCGACGGTGAGGATGACAGGTTTACGGGGCTGGGGGACGGGTCCAGTCATATCACCACCAATTATGCGCCGGTAGGCCAGCGATTATCTCGGTTGCCTCCAGTACGGCCGTCACAGGGGTGCGACGGCGTCGTTGACGGGCCCTGGCGTCGAACCGTTCGAACCCTTCAACATCGCGGCCACATCGATGCCCGACGTCTTGAGCGCCTCGACGATCTTGGCCACCGCCAACGGGCTGACCCCGAGCAGGCCGCCCATCGCATCCTGCACGTCGCCCGAGCCGCCGATGATGGACAGCCGGTCGATCTCGGACAGCGGCGTCGCGGCCGCCTCGGTGGCCTTGACGACCGAGGCGAGCACGTCCGGCAGCATCAACAGCCGGGCCGCGTCCGCGGTGTAGCTGTTGAGCGCGGCCGCGATCTCCTTCTTGCCGTTCGCCTCGGCGAGCAGTTTGGCCTCGATGCCCGCGGCCTCGGCCTGCTGTTCGACCCGCAGTGCGTCCGCCAGCTCCTTCTTGCCCGCGGCCTCGGCGACCAGCTTGGCCTGCAGACTGTCCGCCTCGGCCTGCTTCTCCACGCGCAGCGCGTCGGCGGCGGCCTTGCGGGCGTCGGCCTCGGCCTGCCCGGCGCGGCGCTGCGCCTCGGCACTGGCTTCCGCGGCCAGGATCGCCGCCTGGCGCTGACCTTCCGCGCGGGCGATATCGGCCTGTCGTTGTGCCTCGGCCGGGGCGATCACATCGGCCTGCAGGGCGGCGGTGGCCTGTTCACTGCGCCGCTGTTCGACCTCGATGCGGGCTTGCACCCGGGCGGCCTCTGCCTGTTCGGTGGCGATGCCGACGTCCTTCTGGGCGCGGGCGTTGGCCAGCGGGCCCGCCTGGTCGGCCTCGGCGTTCTCGGCCTCGGTCTGGGCGCGCAACCGGGCCAGTTCCACGTCGCGCTTCTGATTGGCGGTCGCGATGGCGGTGTCGGCCTCTGCCTGGGCCACCGATCCCTCCTGGCGTGCCTTCGCGGATCGGATCTGGGCGTCGCGCTCGGCCTCGGCGGTGCCGACGGCCGCATCACGCTTGACCTCGGCGATGCGTCGCTGCCCCAGCGACTTGAGGTAGTCATTGGCGTCGGAGATGCCTGCGATCTTGAGGACGTCGACCTCCATGCCGATGCGGGCCAGGTCGCCGCCGGCTTCCTCGACCACGCTGCGCGCCAGGGTGTCACGGTTGGAGTTGAGGTCCTCGACGGTCATGGTCGCGGTGATACCGCGCAGGCTGCCCGCGAGGATTTCGTTGATCTGGCGCTGCAACTCATTGAGATCGGAGGTGAGGAACCGCTGCACCGCGGTCTGCACGGCCTCATCCGCCGATCCGATCCGCACCAACCCCACGGCCTCGACGTTGACCGGAACGCCGTTGTTGGACAACGCGTTCTGCAGGTTGATGCTGACGTTGAACGGTTCGAGGCTCATGATGTCGACGCGTTCGATGCCGGGTACGCGGAACCGGGCCCCGCCCCGCACCACCTTCGGCTGCCCCCGCCCGGTGAACACGGCGACCTCGTTGGGCGGAACCTTGATGTAGTTCTTGACGTACACCAGCGGCAGTACCACCAGGATCAGGATGGCGGCGACGGCGACGAGGATGACGATGAGCAGCAGGGACATGGTGTTGGCCTTTCTTGCGGTTCCGGGCTCGGGTACCGCTCAGGTTTGTGGAACAGCGACGACGTGAACGAAATCGGCGTCGATGTCGGCGATGTAGACACGGGTCGCCTTGGACAGGGCTTCGGGTTCGCTGCTCTTGGCCCGGGAGAACACCCGGTTGCCGTCCCCGTCGACGAAGGAGACCTCACCCCAGCCGCCGGCAGGCACCTCAAGGGTGACCGTCCCAAGCAGCCCGATGTAGGAAGACCGACCTTTGTGTGAATTGGCCTGTTGTCTGCGCATGTAGGGCAGCAGGAGCCCGTTGAGTCCGACGACCAGCACCACCGCGCACGCGGCGGCGAGCACTGCGGCCCCGAAGGCGCCCATTCCCACCCAGGTGCCGATCAACCCGCCGGTGCCTGCGCCGACGAGGGCAGCGGAGAGTCCGGTGAGGCTCAGGAACGGCATCCCGTCCCCGTGTCCGACATCGGCCAGCAGCAACGCGGCCAGTACCGACACACCGCCGACGATGAACGCCGCCAGGTATACCGCCATCACGTGTTCTGTTCTCCAGTTCCGGGGCCGTCGCAAGCGCCGGGGGAGGCGCAGCTCACTATGAACCATTGTCACGTGTTCCGGGGCCGTTGAGTGCATGAATATTCGGTGGCCTACCGCTGGCCAGCTGTGATTTTGGCGCAGGCCCCCGAGCGGGTATTGTGGACCAATGGTGCGGCTTTCGCGCCGGCTTTTTGTGCGCCCCGTCCTGGAACTGCTGGAATTTCTGGAATTCTATCGATCCGGCTCACGTTTTTAAGTCGGTTGAAGGCTGTGCCGAGCACGGGCTGCAGTGAGACGAAGAAGCAACGAAACGAAAGCAAGGTCGCCAGAAAGTATGGCCAAGAAAGACGGTGCCATCGAGGTCGAGGGTCGCGTGGTCGAACCTCTGCCCAATGCGATGTTTCGCATTGAGCTGGAGAACGGACACAAGGTCCTGGCCCACATCAGCGGCAAGATGCGGCAGCACTACATCCGCATCCTGCCCGAGGATCGGGTGGTGGTGGAGCTTTCTCCCTACGACCTGTCCCGGGGCCGCATCGTGTACCGGTACAAGTGACCCAAGAGCCCGACCAGTAACGACGAGAAGAGTGGCGAGCGCATGCGTGCGCCACCGACGGAATCAGAAGGATCGAAACAGCCGTGAAGGTGAACCCGAGCGTCAAGCCCATCTGTGATAAGTGCAGGGTGATCCGCCGGCATGGGCGGGTCATGGTGATCTGCAGCGATCCGCGCCACAAGCAGCGGCAAGGCTGATCAGAAGCACTTTCCGCACCACCCACAACTGAATGCAGACCTCCCAGCACCAATGAGTTGCCTGGCGCGCCAGCGCCAAAAAAGACGATTAGCGCTGCTCGACACGTCCGGTACGGAGGCCGGACCCCACAGACAGACGACGTGGGAACGGACTGGGAACAGACCTCCGCATAGAAGAAGGAATGGCACACGTGGCCCGACTTATGGGCGTCGATCTCCCGCGCGACAAGCGCATGGAGATCGCGCTGACCTACATCTACGGCATCGGCCGTACCCGCTCCCAGGAGATCCTTGCCGGCACCGGCATCGACAGGGACATGCGCACGAAGGACCTGACCGACGATCAGGTGACGCAGCTGCGCGACTACATCGAAGGCAACCTCAAGGTTGAGGGTGACCTGCGCCGCGAGGTGCAGGCCGACATTCGCCGCAAGATTGAGATCGGCTGCTACCAGGGCCTGCGGCACCGTCGCGGCCTGCCGGTGCGCGGCCAGCGGACCAAGACCAATGCGCGCACCCGCAAGGGCCCGAAGCGCACCATCGCCGGCAAGAAGAAGGCCAGGTAAGCCATGCCACCGAAGAAGGCAGGCGCCCCCAAGAAGGGCGTCAAGACCCGCCGCCGGGAAAAGAAGAACATTCCGCTCGGCGCCGCGCACATCAAGAGCACGTTCAACAACACCATCGTGTCGATCACCGATCCGCAGGGCAACGTCATCGCCTGGGCATCGTCGGGTCACGTCGGTTTCAAGGGATCGCGCAAGTCGACTCCGTTCGCCGCACAGCTGGCCGCCGAGAACGCCGCCCGCAAGGCGCAGGAACACGGCGTCAAGAAGGTCGACGTGTTCGTGAAGGGCCCGGGTTCGGGCCGCGAAACCGCGATCCGCTCGCTGCAGGCCGCAGGCCTGGAAGTCGGGCAGATTTCTGACGTCACCCCGCAGCCTCACAACGGTTGCCGTCCGCCCAAGCGGCGCCGGGTCTAGAAGGAGATCAGACACTAATGGCTCGTTACACCGGACCCGCGACACGCAAGTCGCGTCGCCTGGGCGTCGACCTCATCGGCGGCGACCAGTCGTTCGAGAAGCGCCCCTACCCGCCCGGCCAGCACGGCCGCGCCCGGGTGAAGGAAAGCGAATACCGCCTGCAGCTGCAGGAGAAGCAGAAGGCCCGCTTCACCTACGGCGTCATGGAGAAGCAGTTCCGTCGGTACTACGAGGAGGCCAACCGCGTCTCCGGCAAGACCGGTGAGAACCTGCTGCGCATCCTGGAGACCCGGCTGGACAACGTCGTGTACCGCGCCGGGCTCGCCCGCACGCGCCGCATGGCCCGCCAGCTGGTCAGCCACGGCCACTTCACCGTCAACGGTGTCAAGGTCGACATCCCGAGCTACCGGGTGTCGCAGTACGACATCATCGACATCAAAGAGAAGTCGCTGAACACGCTGCCGTTCGAGGCGGCACGGCAGGCCGCGGGCGAGCGCCCGGTCCCGTCCTGGCTGCAGGTCGTCGGCGACCGTCAGCGCATCCTGGTACACCAGCTGCCCGAGCGTGCACAGATCGTTGTGCCGCTGGCCGAGCAGCTCATCGTCGAGTTCTACTCGAAGTAAGAAGCCGGCCCGTCGAGGTGGCGGGCCGGTCCACTTAACGGCATCAAATAGCGGGTGCCGAGAAGGAGATAGAGAACACATGCTGATCTCTCAGCGACCCACATTGTCCGAGGAGAGCATTGCCGAGAACCGCTCCAAGTTCGTCATCGAACCGTTGGAGCCCGGTTTCGGGTACACCTTGGGCAACTCGCTTCGGCGGACGCTGCTGTCGTCCATCCCGGGCGCAGCGGTCACCAGCATCCGTATCGACGGTGTGCTGCACGAGTTCACCACCGTTCCCGGGGTGAAGGAAGACGTCACCGACATCATCCTGAACCTCAAGGGCCTGGTCGTGTCCTCCGAGGAGGACGAGCCGGTCACCATGTACCTGCGCAAGCAGGGCCCGGGTGCGGTCACCGCCGGTGACATCGTGCCGCCGGCCGGTGTGACCGTGCACAACCCGGACATGCACATCGCCACCCTGAACGACAAGGGCAAGCTGGAGGTCGAGCTCGTCGTCGAGCGTGGCCGTGGTTACGTCCCCGCCGTGCAGAACAAGGCCTCGGGCGCCGAGATCGGCCGTATCCCGGTCGATTCCATCTACAGCCCCGTGCTCAAGGTGACCTACAAGGTGGAGGCCACCCGTGTCGAGCAGCGCACCGACTTCGACAAGCTGATCCTCGACGTCGAGACCAAGAACTCGATCACCCCGCGCGACGCACTGGCCTCGGCCGGTAAGACGCTGGTTGAACTGTTCGGTCTGGCCCGGGAGCTCAACGTCGAGGCGGAAGGCATCGAGATCGGGCCGTCGCCCGCCGAGGCCGACCACATCGCGTCGTTCGCGCTGCCCATCGATGATCTCGACCTGACGGTTCGTTCGTACAACTGCCTCAAGCGTGAGGGCGTGCACACGGTCGGCGAGTTGGTCGCCCGCACGGAGTCCGATCTGCTGGACATCCGGAACTTCGGCCAGAAGTCCATCGACGAGGTGAAGATCAAGCTGCACCAGCTGGGTCTGTCGTTGAAGGACAGCCCGGCCACGTTCGATCCGTCCGAGGTCGCCGGTTACGACGCCGCCACCGGCACCTGGACCAGCGACGCCAGTTACGACCTGGACACCGACCAGGACTACGCCGAAACCGAACAGCTCTAACCCAATTTCTCGAAAGAGAACCGTCCCGGTCCTACCTGATACGGGGATCGGCCCCATTTAGGAGATAGTCGCAATGCCCAAGCCCACCAAGGGACCTCGCCTCGGCGGGTCGTCTTCGCACCAGAAGGCGCTACTGGCCAACTTGGCCACGGCGCTCTTCGAGCACGGCCGGATCAAGACGACCGAGCCCAAGGCCCGGGCGTTGCGGCCGTACGCGGAGAAGCTGATCACCCACGCCAAGAAGGGCGACCTGCACAACCGGCGTGAGGTGCTCAAGAAGATCCGCGATAAGGATGTGGTGCACACCCTGTTCGCCGAGATCGGCCCGTTCTTCGCCGATCGCGCCGGCGGCTACACCCGCATCATCAAGGTCGAGAACCGCAAGGGCGACAACGCCCCCATGGCGGTCATCGAACTGGTGCGGGAGAAGACCGTGACCTCCGAAGCTGACCGTGCGCGCCGCGCGGCGGCCTCGCAGGCCAAGGCGGCAGAAGCCCCGGCTGAGGAAGCCCCGACCGAGGAAGCTCCGGCTGAGGAAGTCAAGGCCGAGGAGACCCCCGAGGTCGAGACCGAGGCCGAAGAGGCCGAGGCCACGGATGAGGCTGACGAAGCCAAGTCCTGAGGACGTTCGCAACATGCCCGCCATCGATTCCGGTGGCGGGCATGTTCGTTTACGCCTCGATATCGCCTACGACGGCACCGACTTCGCGGGCTGGGCGGCCCAAGCCGGCCAGCGCACCGTGGCCGGAGTGATCGACGAGGCGTTGTCGACGGTGTTCCGCACCCCGGTCGTGACCAGGACCGCGGGACGGACCGATACCGGAGTGCACGCCACCGGCCAGGTGGCGCACGTTGATGTTCCGGCCGAGGCGCTGCCGCATGCCTACTCGCGGACCGTGCGCTCATCGGAGTCCGAGTTCGCGGCATTGGTCCGGCGGCTCGGCCGGTTCCTGCCGACCGACGTCCGGATCCGCAACGTCGTCCGCGCTCCGGCCGGCTTCGACGCCAGATTCTCCGCACTGCGCAGGCACTACGCCTACCGGTTGTGCACGGCCCCCTGGGGGGTCGAACCGCAGGAGAGGCGCTACGTCACGCCGTGGCCCCGGCCGCTGGATGTCGAGGCGATGACGGCGGCGTCGCGGGAACTATTGGGACTGAACGATTTTGCCGCGTTCTGTCGGCACCGTCCCGGCGCGACGACCATCCGGGATCTGCAGCGCCTGGACTGGAGCCGCGACGGGCACTACATCACCGCCTATGTCACGGCAGATGCGTTCTGCTGGAACATGGTTCGATCGCTGGTCGGTGCGTTGCTCGCGGTGGGGGAGGGCAGGCGGTCACCGGACTGGACGGCCGGGCTGTTGAGCGCCACCAGTCGATCGAGCGCGTTCGCCGCCGCCCCGGCGCGCGGGCTGACGCTCGTGCACGTCGACTATCCGCCCGACGACCAACTGGTCGCCCGTAGCGCCGTCACTCGGGATCTGCGCTCGCTCTGAGTAATGTGCTCGCCCGCCTGCCTGTGTCGAACGTGTAGGTTTTCGTGAGAATTACCTCGAATTCCTCGATTCGCCTCGACCATCGACCACACCTCCTCGGGGTCGAGGCCGGTCTTGTTCATCAATGCATCCAGGATCGGCACCGCTTCGGTGTTCGGCAACAGCCGGCTTAGGTCGAACGCCGTGCGCGCCACGACGCCAGCATCGGCGGGTCCACCGACAAGCTGTGGCCTCGGTGTGTCTAGATCCGCCCTGCGACGAAGTCGGCGGCCTGATTGGGCATGCCCGCGTCGATGTAGGCGTTGGCGAGGTGCTGCGACCAATTGCTTTCCCAGGTGTTCGGGTCAGCCGGGTTGCAGATCGGGTCGGCGCCGTGGCACAGGTCGATGGTGCGGTCCCGGTAGACCGGGCTGATCGCTCCGATGGGCCCTGCCCATGCGCTGCCGTTGCCGAACACTGCGACGGCAGCGATGTGGGATTCCATACCGGGCGGCAGGGGATTTTTAAAGCCGAAGAATGCCATGGGAACCGCGAGCACCACATCGGTGACTGCGGCGCCCAGCGAATAACCGCCGAGCACCACGCGGGTGTCAGGGCAGTTGGCGGCCATGGATTGCACGTGCTGGCTCATATCATTGGCACCGATGTCGATCTCGTTGTCCGCGGGGTACTGCACGGCGTAGACGCCGACGTTCTTGTCCGTCTTGGAGCGCAGCGCGCTGACAAACGCGTTGCCGAGTTTGCCGACACCCGGAGGCTCGGTGCGGCCCCGGGCAAACACCACCTCGACTTCCGGGCACGGTGCGGCCGAGGCGGCCGGCAGCCCGTTGCCCTCGAACATCACCGCGGGTGCGACGGGCAGAACAAGCGCCGCGGCCATCGTGATCACGGCCGCAGAGAACCAACGCCGGAACCGTCGGCCGGTGGGATGTTTGACCATCTAACTGATAGTAGCCGAACGAATTAGCGAGTTCGGTGAATATTCGGGGCTCCGCTAGAGCCGGCCCGCCACGAAGTCGGCCGCCTGGCTGGCTGCACCTTCGTAGGCGCGGTGCGCGGCGACGCTGTCGCCGTCGGTGCAGACCGGATCTCCACCGTTGCACATGTCGATCGCTCTGGTGCCGTAGACCGGGCTGGCCGTGAGCGGTAGGCCAAGTTTGGCCGTCGGATTGCCGAATACCGCGACCGCTGCGACGTGCTCGGGAACGTTCGGCGGCAGCGGAGAATTGAATCCGATCGCGGGGAAGGGGACGGCAGCGATGACGTCGATCACCGCAGCGCCCTGCGAGTAGCCGCCCAGCACGAGCCGGGTGGCCGGGCAGTTGTCCACCATCCACTGGATGTGACCGCTGGCGTCGTTGGCGCCGTTGGCCGCGGCCAGGAAGTCGTAGCTGGCCGGATAGTTCACCGCGTACGTGCCCACGGAGCGGCCGCCGACCTTGTTTCGCAGCGAATTGACGAAAGCGCTGCCGATCCGTCCGAGACCGGGGGCCTCACTGGTTCCACGGGCGAAGACGACCTGGATGTCGGGGCAATCCTCGGCTGCCGCCACACCGAGGCCACCGGTCGGCCTCGGCGCGAGCACGGGCAAAACTAGGGCGGCTACCGCGACGAGCGCGGCGGTAGCGACGAGCAGGGTACAACGGCGAACAAGATCAAAGGTCACACCGAATATTAGCCCGAACGGCCGTCAAACCATTCCCGCGATGAATCCCGCGGCCTGTGGAATAAAGGCCGAGCTCTCATAGTGAGTGTGCGCGAACGGATTACGGCCGTCGGAACAGATCGGATCGCCATCGCTGCACAAGTCGATCGCCCGGCCGCCGAATCTGCTTGAGGTGACCGGTATCCCGAACTTGGCCGAGGGATTGCCGAACACTGCGACGGCCGCGATGTTGTCCGACAGGTTGCCCGGCAGGGGCGGCGCGGATCCGACGTCGCCGACCTTGTTGCCCAGTGGCGGGATACCCGCCAGCATGTCCACCACTGCCGCGCCCTGTGAGTAGCCACCGAGCACGATGCGCGTCGACGGGCAGTCCTGTGCCATCGCCGCGATGTGATTGGTGGCGTCGTTGGCGCCGTCCGCGGCGGCCAGGAAATCGTAGGTCGCGGGGTAGTTCACCCCGTAGGTGCTGACGGAGCGACCGCCGAGCTGGGACTGCAGCGCGTCGGCGAGTGCCTGGCCGACACGGCCGACACCGGGTGCCTCACTGGTGCCGCGGGCGAACACGACCTCCACATCGGGGCAGGGTGCGGCGCCCGCGACGGGGGCAGGGGCCACCGCGAGGGCGGCACCGGAAAACAGAACTGCGGAGGCGATCGCGGCCAGTCGGGCCGGCATCCGGAGAAAAGTCACGATCGCCATCGTCACACAAAATGGTTAGCCAGGGCTAATCGTTTGCTCAGGTGTCGCATTTTGCCCAGGGGCATCAGGCCAGCAGGCTTCGGCGATTGTCCGGGATTCCTGTTCGTTGCGGTCGCCCTGGCGGGCCAGCGCCAGGCCGAGCAAGACGACTGCGCCGCCAACGGCCTGGATGAGCGTGATCGCTTCACCCAGCAGGATCCAGGCGGCCAGAACCGCGAACATCACCTCTGACAGGCCCACCAGTGAGGCAAAGCGGGGCTTGAGGCGCGCAATGCCGAGGATGCCCAGGGTGTAGGCGAGCGCGGTCGGGATCAGGCCGAGCGCGATGACCGGCACCAGCCACGACGTGGTGAAACCTGCGATGGTCACCGGGCTGGCGGTGAACTTCAGCTGCATCACGCCGGTGATCCCCAGCAACCCGACCGCGGCCGCACCGACGATCAGGCCGCCGGTGGCCAGGCTGATCGGGTTCAGACCGTCTCCGGCGGTGCTCACCCGGTTGGACATCATGAAGTAGCAGGCCGCACAGACCGCCGCGGCCAGGCCCCAACCGACGCCGACGATGTTGATGTGTGCTCCGGTGAACACATTGAGCACGAGCATGATCCCCGCCACAGCCAGGCCGACACCGGCGAACGTCATGGGACTGGGCCGGTGCCGGGTGGTGGCCCACAGCCAACCCACGACCAGGATCGGGGCGGTGTACTCCAACAGCAGTGCCACACCGACCGACAAGTGTGCGACGGCGTTGTAATAGAACAGCTGCGCGCCGGCGATGGGCACCAGGCCGTAGGCGATCACCATTCTGGTGTGGCGGATGGCCTCGCGGGCCCACCCGGGACGCACGATGCTCGCGAAGACGATCATCGCGAAGGCCCCACCGGCGAGCCGGGCCGTGGCGGCCGCGACGGGGCTCCAGCCGGCCTCCATGAGGGCTTTGGCGAAGGGGCCCGACGACCCGAACGCCAGCGCGGAGCTGACGGCGAACAGCAGACCAATCCGGAACTGACCGGCTGCGGTCAGCCGGTCGAGTTGGGTCGTGGCCATCGGTACACCTCCCCGAGGCATGTCATGAGTAAAGTGGAAGTTGGTCATGACGCTACGGCGAAAGGGGGTCATGGGTCAAATGCTTTTTACTTATGACACGGATCTCACGTTGCGGGCCGCCTGCATGCTGGTCAACAGCGACCGGGTGAACGGCGACGAGCTCGGTGACGCCGCCGGTCTCGGCAGATATCTCGATCATTTCGGCTGGACCGGGCGGCGCGACCGGGACGACGTCGAGCTGCGGGCCGTGCACCGCCTGCGGGTGCGGGTGGGGGAGATCTGGGCCGTCGCCGACGACGAGGAACACGCCGTCACCCTGGTGAACGCACTGCTCGGCGACAACAAGGCGTCGCCGTGGCTGACCAGGCATCCGGAGAACCCGGACTGGCACCTGCATCTGGCGTCGGCCGACGATCCGCTGTGGCAGCGGGTGGGCGCCGAGATCGCGATGGCCCTGGCCGACCTGATCCGGATGGGTGAGCTCCGGCGGCTCAAGATCTGCGCGGCGCCGGACTGCGAGGCAGTGTTGACGGACCTGTCCCGCAACCGGTCGCGAATGTTCTGCGACACCGGCAACTGTGGCAACCGCCAGCACGTCGCGGCCTACCGACAGCGTCAACGCGAGGAGTAAATCTTCTGCGCCAGGGACGTTCGGCGCCGGGTTACGGTGATGGCCGGGGGAAATATGGCACGACAACCGGCATCGCGGTTACAGCTGAGCGGTTACCGATTCCTGATTCGGCGCACTGAGCACGCCTTGGTGCGTGGTGACGCCCGGATGCTCGACGATCCCCTTCGTGCGCAATCGATCTCGTTGGCAGCCGGCTGCCTGCTCGCTGTCATTGCGGTCGTGGCATGCGTGGTGCTGGCCGTGCTGCGTCCCGACGGCGCTCTCGGCAGTGCGCCGATCCTGATGACGCGGACGTCCGGCGCGCTGCATGTGCGCATCGGCGACACCATCCATCCTGTTCTCAACCTGGCCTCGGCCCGATTGATCGCAGGCACGCCCGCCGATCCGAAGCCGGTCGGCGATGCGGTGATCGCGGCGGCCAAACGTGGGCCGCTTGTCGGGATACCCGGTGCGCCGACGCAGATCGATCCTGCGCTGAGCATCGAAGAATCCGGCTGGACGGTCTGCGATGTGAGTGATCCGCCCGCGACGGTGCTGGTCGTGGGACGGCGCGGCGGGGACACCCGCCCACAGCGCCCTGGCCAGGCGATGCTCGTGAGGCCGCGCGGGGAGAGCGCCGCGACCACCTATCTGCTGTTCGACGGCCGCCGCGCGGTGGTCGATCTGCGCGATATGGCCGTGGTGCGCGCGCTGCGACTGGAAGGCGTTGCACCCCGCGATGTCTCGCGCGCACTTTTGGACACCGTGCCCGAGGTCCCGGCCATTCGGGCGCCGGTGATCGCCGACGCCGGCGCGCCGGGACCGCCGGCGTTGGGTGGCCTCACGATAGGCAGTGTGGTCAGGGTGATTCGGGCTGATCTCGGCGGGGCCGAGTTCTATGTCGTCCTCGGCGCCGGGCTGCAGCGCATCGGTGCGGTCGCGGCCGATCTCATCCGATTCACCGTGGCCCAACCGCGCAGTGAACCGGTCACCGTCGCGGCCGACGCCCTCGTCGATGTTCCGTTTGTCGAGACCCTGCCGGTGGCCGCGTTCCCAGCCGGGGTCCGGCAGCCGGCCGGTGCCGTGGTGTGTGCCGGCTGGGATGTACGACAGGCCGGTCCGGATACGAATACCACACTGCTGGTGGGTGATTCATTGCCACAGGAGGCGCTGACCCTGGCGCAGGCCGACGAGTCGGGCCCCAACATCGACCGGGTCCTGATCCCCGCGGGCCGTAGCGCACTGGTGCGGTCCGCCGCGGTGACCGGTGACGACGGCACCCCGGGCTCGCTGTACCTCGTCAACGACCTCGGAGTCCGGTTCGGCATCCACGATGACGAGGTTGCCACGCGCCTCGGCCTGACCGCTGCCGCTGTCCCCGCGCCGTGGCCGATGCTGGCGTCGCTGCCGCGAGGACCGGAACTGAGCACGGCCGCCGCCTCAGTCGTCGGGGATTCTCCGTCGTAACCGTCTGGAAGACAGGATAAGTGCCGACAGCACCGCCGCGGCGACACAGACTGCCGCCCCACCGAACGCGACCCGGCGCGGCTGTGGATCAGCGAATACGGGCGGGCGCGCTGCTACCGTCGGTACGGTGCGCGTGGGAACCGCTGGTACTCCGGGGCCTGCGCTGAGCGCAGCCAGCGCGTCGACCACTCCGTTCCCCACGAACGGATCCCAATCGCCCGGCGGACGGTGCGCGGTTGAGGTGATGCGCCGCATCACTTCACGTGCACTCAACTGAGGGAACCGGGACCGGACCAACGCGGCGATGCCCGCGATCGTCGGCGCTGCGTAACTGGTACCCGAGATCGGACTCCCGTCGGCAAGCGTGTCGATCAATCCTTCCCCATCCGGATGCAACGACACGATGCCCTCGCCCGGCGCGGCCACGTCCACCCACGGTCCGCCGAGGCTGAACTCCGAAGGCCTGCCGTCGGAACCGACCGACCCGACACAGAGCACCAGATCGTCATACCAAGCGGGACTGGCCACCGAGCGGACGTCCTCCCAGTTCGGCCTGCCGGCGGGACCGGACGCCGGGTTCTGCTCCGGGCAGTGCCCGGCCCCGCCGACATTGCCCGCCGCCGTGACGACGACGACGTTCTTGACATCCACTGCATAGGCCAGGGCCGCCCCGAGCGCACGGTCGTCGAGACGATCCGCGACCGCAACGCACGCAACGGTCGATATGTTGATCACGGTGGCGCCCAGGTCGGCCGCGGTGCGAACCGCCTCGGCCATGGTCTCGACGTCTCCCACCCCGAGTGCGCCACCGGCCGCTCTGAACTTGTTGCTGGACTGGCGGATACTCAGAATCGTCGCCTCAGGGGCGACTCCACTGAAACCGGTGGTGTTCGCCGCGCCGCCGATGATCCCGGCGACGATGGTGCCGTGACCGTCGCAATCGAGCGTGCCGTCGCCGCGCGATACGTAGTCGCCGCCACCGACGAGATGCGGCAGTAGACGATGGCGGGTGACCCCGGTGTCGATCACCGCCACTGTCTGCCCGGCCCCGCGGGCCAGCCGCCACACGTCGTCCATCTTGTGGGCATCGCCTGCGTCGGTGTGGGTTTGCGGGCTGAAGCAGGGCTCGCGTTGTTCGGTCTGGTGTGTGGGCGAGGGCGGTGCCGGTGGTGGCAGCAGTCCATTGTCGACGACCGGTGGCACCACGGCTGTGGCCGCCGGTGCCACCGCAACCGCGAGCGCGATGGGTGCCGCCGAGACCAGCCTGCACAATCGGCTCACAACAGGCTCAGACTGCGGACGAGATCGAAAGCCCCTGCCAGCCAACACGCCAGCGGCGCCACCAACGCCAGGGCGATGTACTCCATTGCGTCGACGGCACGTAATGCTGCGGGCCCGGCAGGTGCCGTGGGTGTCAACGCGGCCAGGCCGACGACCACCACGGCGATGCCTGTCCAGCTGGCGTGGCTAGGCGACCACACCACCACGAGCGTGAATGTTGCGGTCAGGCCCACGAACCCGGCCGCCAGCAGCGCCGTCCGGCAGCTTCGGGACGCGTAGGACCGTGACCGCAGTACCAACGCCAACCCGACCGCGGTGGTCAAGGCCATCGCCACCGGTGTCACCGGGTGCCGGCCACTCACCGCGATGAGCAGCGTACCCAGCGCCGCCGCGGCGCAGCAGCCGATCACCAGGCCGGTCAGACTGCGGTGCCCGCGCGTCACGCGGACGTCATCGACGGGTGCGGACTCGATGTCGGTTTCGTCGTCCTGCCCGGGAATCCGCGGAGTGAGGCCGGCCATCGCGACCGACAGGCGCGGTGCCACCGTCAGGGCGCCCAGCGCGACCGCGGACACCAGTGCCCCGAGGGCCTGCACCGTCAGCGGCCACAGCACCGCGCCCGCCGTCGCGACGGCAACCGTCACCGTGAACGCGAGGATCCCGGTCAATGTCACCGTGTCGAGCGCCGCGTCGTCACCGGAAACCCGAAGCAGCACCGCGCCTGCCGAGGCTCCGGCAACCGCGGCCAGGAAGGCGTTGGCTGCTCCCGGACCGCCAGGGACGACCAGGAAACCGAGCACCGCGGCCTGCACCACCACGGATACGTTCAGCATCGCCACGATCGGAGCGCCGGGACGCAGGCGATGTGCGGCGACGGCGGCAATGATGGTTGCCGCGGCCGCCAGGCCCGCTGCGGCGATGTGGGACCCGGTGTGGACGCCGAGCGCGGCGAAACCCAGCGCCGACGCACCGAGCAGCGAAGACCACAGACAGGCGGCGGCGCGCCACAGTGGGTGGGGACGGCTCTTCGGTTCGTCGACGGCGAGGACGGTGGTGACCGACTGCTCGCAGCGGTACGGAGCCGGCACCGTCGCAGCGGTCAGCAGCAGCAGTTCGCCGTCTTGAATATCGTTCTGCGCCAGCGTCGTCGACTCATTCAGTGACGATCCGCCGATGCGGGTGAGTCGAAAGCGCCGCAGCACGTCGCCGCGGGCGCCGAGCGCGTCGAGGATCGACGGCATCAGTGCACCGACGGCCAGTGCAGTCGGCAGCGAAAGGTCGACCGTGGCGGGACGATCGTCGGTGTCGTCCATCCAGTGAATCGACACGCGGCACAGCGCATCCGGCATCTCATCACCCCCCGGGTTGACACCAGTGGATCCACCGTAGCCGACCGCGGAGGCCTCCCCGCACAGCAATTTTCGTGATTGTGGATGGAACCGATCAGCGCCCGTCTGCGTCTAAACATTTGATGGACCTCACCCGATACCCACTCACCGCAACGAACGGTGAAGTCAGCATCGACGCGCCGCCGCCGGTGCCGCGTACGACCCCGGCCAACCCACTGGCCCGGCTACTGCCGCTCGTGGTGGTGATCGCCATGGTGGGCATGATGGCTGTCTACTTCGGTTCCGGGGCTGCCACCTCGCGCGGCCCGATGGTGATGTTCTTCCCGGTGATGATGCTGATGTCCGTCGTCGGCACGCTGGTGTACAGCATGCGCGGTACCGGTCATGCCGCCGAGCTGAGCCGGGATCGCCGCGAATACCTGTGCTATCTGGACGGACTTGACCGCGCTGCGGGCGCAACGGCGCGGGCACAATGGGTGGCGCTACACACCGAGCATCCCGAACCGGGGCTGCTGTGGACGTTGGCGGGTGGCAGCCGGATGTGGGAGCGCACACCAGCCGACACCACCTTCGGTGAGGTGCGGGTCGGTGTCGGGGACCAACCGTTACGGATCCGATTGGTGGCGCCCGAAATCCCGCAGGGCGAACAGGATCCGGTTACCACGAACGCACTGCAGCGGCTGCTGCGCAGGCGATCGACGGTGGCCGAGGTGCCGATCACCGTGCAGTTGTGCGGCCTCGGGCAGCTCTCGATCGGGGGAGACCCGCACGACGCCCGTGGGCTGCTGCGCGCGATGATCTGCGGCCTGGCAGTACTGCACAGTCCGGCAGACCTGCAGGTGGTGGCGGTGCTCGATGCGCTGGGCGCCGAACAATGGGATTGGCTGAAATGGCTGCCGCACCACCGGCATCCCGATCAGCGCAACGACGCCGGTGCGGCCTGCATGCGATACCGGGCCTTGACCGAGGTACCCGCTGACGGTCGGTCGGCCCACCGGGTGGTCATCATGGACGCCGCCGCAGAGGTGTCGACGTCGATCCCCGGTGCCACCGTGCTGAGTATCCGGGGTGCGCCGGTGGTTGACGGCCTGCACCTCCATATCGATCCAGAAGGTGTGTCCTGCAAAGAATTCATGGCATTACCAGATGGATTGACCGCTGAGCAGGCCCTGACCTGTGCGCGTAGATTGACGCGGCACCGGCCGGTTCGCGGTGTGCCGGGCACGCCGGCCGGCTGGGCGCAACTGATCGGGGTCGGCGATCCCGACCAGATCGACCCCGCGACCAGTTGGCGGCCGCCCCACGCGCTCCGCGTGCCGATCGGGGTCTGCGAGCGCGGCGCCCCGGTGTACCTCGACCTCAAGGAAGCCGCTCAAGGTGGCATGGGGCCGCACGGATTGTGCGTGGGCGCAACGGGTTCCGGTAAATCGGAGCTCCTGCGGACCTTGACGCTCGGGTTGATCGCCATTCATCCACCCGAGGCGCTCAACCTCATCCTGGTCGACTTCAAAGGAGGTGCAACGTTCCTCGGTCTGGACAAGTCCCGCCATGTCAGCGCACTGATCACCAATCTGGCCGACGAGGCGCCGCTGGTGGCACGGATGGGCGATGCCCTGGCCGGCGAGATGACCCGCAGGCAGGAACTGCTGCGGGCCGCAGGGAATCTCGCCAACATCACCGAGTACCGGCAACGGGGATCTGGGCGACCGCCGCTGCCCGCCCTGTTGATCGTGGTCGACGAGTTCTCCGAGCTGCTGCATCAGCATCCGGACTTCGCCGAGCTGTTCGTCGCCATCGGGCGGCTCGGGCGGTCACTGGGGATGCATCTGCTGCTCGCCAGTCAGCGCCTGGACGAAGGCAGGTTGCGCGGCCTGGAAACCCACCTGTCCTACCGGATCTGTCTGAAGACCTTCTCGCCCAATGAGTCCCGCTCGGTGCTGGGAGTGACTGATGCCTACCATCTGCCGAACGACCCGGGTGTGGGGTACCTGAAGACACCCTCTGGCGAGATTATCCGTTTCCAGACCGCTTTCGTCTCGGGCGGATATCACGGACCCTCGGCTGCCGTCGCGCAACCGGACAACGTCGCGACCAGGCCGTTCGAGGCCGGTTGGGCGCCAGTGGATGACCATTCCGTCGTATCGACACCCGCCGTGACGATGCTCGACACGGTGGTGAGCCGGCTGACCGGTCACGGGACCCCGGCGCACCAGGTGTGGTTACCTCCACTGCCGCCTGTGGTTCCGCTCAGCGACGTACTGATGCCGGGGCAGATGCCACTCACCGTCGCGGTCGGCCTGATCGACTGCCCGTTCGAACAGCGCCGCGATCGGCTCGTGGTCAGGCTCGACGGCGCCGCAGGCAACGTGGCCATCGTGGGCGGGCCACACGCGGGAAAGTCCACTGCGGCGAGGACGTTCGCACTGGCCCTGGCCGCCACCCACGACCCCCGTGGCGTTCAGCTCTACTGCCTCGATTTCGGTGGCGGGGCGTTGACGTCTCTGCAGTCGTTGCCGCATATCGGATGTGTTGCCGGGCGCCGCGACGTGAACCTGGTGCGGCGCACGGTCGCCGAGCTGCAAGCCCTGCTGCGGGCGCGGGAGGGCCGGTTCCGGGAGGTCGGGGTGGAGTCGATGGCGGAGTATCGGGCGCTGCGTGCCGGTGGGGGTTGCGATGATCCGTTCGGAGACGTGTTTCTGATCGTGGATGGCTGGACCGCCCTGCGCCAGGACTTCGACGAGTTGGAAGGACCCATCACTACCCTTGCTGCGCAGGGGCTTTCGTTCGGCATACACGTCGTGGCAACCGCTTCGCGGTGGGCCGATTTCCGGCCTGCGCTCAAAGACCAGCTGGGCACCCGTATCGAGCTGCGCCTCGGTGACCCGGCTGAATCGGAGGTCGACCGAAAACGTGCCCGTCAACTCGGCCAGTGTCCGCCCGGACGTGGCCTCACCCGTGACGGCCGCGAGCTGCTCATTGCGGTCCCCAGACTGGATGGCACCGCCTCGGCGACCGGTCTTGTGGAGGCGATGTCGACGGCGGGCCAGACGCTGCGGTCCCAGCATGCGGATGTCCGCGCGCCTGCTGTCCGCCTGCTGCCTGCCATCGTCACTGACGACACGATGCCGGCCGTCGCGCTCTCGCGGCCCGCGACCCAGGTGGTACTGGGGTTGGGGGAGCGCGAACTGCGGCCCATGCTGGTGGATTTCGCCGAGCAGTCCGACCTGATGATCCTCGGAGAGGCGGGCTGCGGCAAGACCACTGCGCTCCGCGCGCTGTGCAGCGAACTCGCCCGGACCAACGATCCGGCGAACGTGCAGATGATGCTCGTGGACTTTCGGCGCACCCTGCTCGGCGCAGTGGACGCGGGTCACCTGTCCGGCTACGCGGTATCGGCAGCCGCCCTGACGGCTCAGTTGACCGCACTGCGGGAGACGCTGCAGTCCAGGATGCCCGGTGCTGAAGTCACCCAGGATCAATTGCGTACCCGGTCCTGGTGGACCGGTCCGGAGCTTTACGTGGTGGTCGACGATTACGACCTGGTGGCCGGAGCGGGCGTGAACCCGCTGACACCGCTGCTCGACCACCTGCCCCATGCCAGGGATCTCGGCCTCCACCTGGTGGTGGCACGCCGGTCCGGGGGTGCGGCCAGAGCGATGTTCGATCCGGTGCTGGCGCGGCTGAGAGAGCTCGGCTGCATGGGTCTGGTGATGAGCGCGAGCCCTGAGGAAGGCGTGTTGCTCGGTGCCGTGCGGCCGACGCCGCTGCCGCCGGGGCGGGGCACCCTGATCGTCCGCACCGCACCCGAGCAGCTGGTCCAGGTGCGCTTGGCGTCCGAACGCATATGAGTACCACGGTGATCGAGGCAGGCCCGGTGATGGTCACCGGTCCTGGAACTCTCTGCGAGGAGCAGGCCGTGACCGCGGTGGACTGCATCGACGATCCGATCGCGCTGGTCGGCGACGAACCGGTTTCGGTGGACGAGCTGTGGACCGAGGTGATCCGCCGTGCTGTCGGTGCACCCGTCGAGAGACTCATCGTGGTCTTTCCAACCTGGTGGACCACCGAGCAGCTGGCGCGGGTGCGGCAGGCCGCCGCCGCGGTCACCGCCGATGTCGTGACGATGCGGCGGGTCGCGGCACTGAGCGCCGGCCTGCACGACGCGTGGGCAGTGGTGGAGATCGCCGCCGACCTGATCGTGGTGTCGCGCCCCGACACCGATCCCGTCACGCTGATCCGCGATGCCGACATCGACACACTCGCTGGATTGGTGGCCGACGCGGCCGGAGGCGCGACCGAGGTCGCCGTGGACGCGCAGGGTGAGGAGACGCTCTGCCGCGCCGTCACCAGCGAGTTACGCCGCCGCGGCGCAACGGTATCGGTGTCTGACACCGCCTCAGTGCGGTGCGCGGCAGGCATGCTTCACAGCAAGCCGGTCGAGCCCGTCGCCATTGGGCGCCCGCCGAGCCGTGGCAAGCGTGCGGTCGGTGGTGCGCTGGCGGTGGCGGCGGTATGCGCGGCGATTGCGGTCCGCCCGGACGCCGCCACGGGCGCCGGGCACCCGATGTCGCTGCTGGTCGAAGGCCGCGTGGGAATGCAGGTCCCGGCGCAGTGGAGGGTCCAGCGCGTCACCGGTGGACCAGGATCGGACCGCGTGCAGGTGGTCTCGACCACCGACCCCGACACCGTCGTCCATCTCACTCAATCCGCCACGTCCGGACAATCGGTGGCGGACACGCTTCGTCGAGCTCTGGACGAGCAGCCGGCCGGGGTGTTCGTCGACTTCAATCCCGATGACCGGATCGCCGGCCGCTCGGTGGTGAGCTACCGGGAGATCCGCGCCGACCGGGAGATTCGGTGGGCCGTGCTGGCTGACCGGGCCGTCCGCATAGCCATCGGATGTCAGAGCGCGCCCGGACGTGGCGACACCGTGCAGGGGGCCTGCGAGGCCGCGATCCGGTCGGCGCATGCGGTTTTTTGAGAAGTTCCCGCGGAAATGGAACCGGATCGACTCCCGCTGCGTCGAAATGTTATAGACCGCAACAACACCGAAAGGCCACCAATGGCGACAACCCTGGGTACCGATTTCGACGTGATGACTACCGTGGCCGGCAAGGTCGACGTGCTCAACGACGACCTCCGTGCCACCCTGCAGACCTTCATCGGCCGGATGAACAGCGTGCCGCCGTCGGTCTGGGGCGGTGCCGCCGCCACCCGGTTCCGCGACGTGGTCGACCGCTGGAACTCCGAGTCGCTCAAACTGCACACATCGCTGCAACGCATCGCCGAGACCATCCGCTCCAACGAGCAGACGCTGCGCGAGGCCGCCGACGGTCATTCGCAACGGCTCGGTGCCGTCGGCGACAACCTGTAAACAGATGGGCCCGCAGAGAATTGGAGTAAAGAATGAATCAGGTGCTGTCGTACAATTTCGACGAGATCGAATACTCGGTCCGTCAGGACATTCACACCACATCGTCGCGGCTCAATGCCGCGCTCGACGACTTGCGGTCACACATCGCCCCACTGCAGCAGGTCTGGACCCGCGAGGCGGCCGAGGCCTACCACGTGGAGCAGACCCGCTGGAACCAGGCCGCCGCTTCGCTGAACGAGATTCTGTTCAGCCTGGGCAACGCGGTCCGCGACGGTGCCGACGATGTGGCTGCCACTGACCGCAGTGCGGCCAACGCGTGGGGTTAACTGACCCGTCGAGAAAGCTTGTGCGGTCCCGTCGGACTGGAGAGACCGGCGGGACCGCACACTCACTTCATCTGCCGCCGGAGCGACCGGTGGCAGAGTCGTTGGACCGGCGGGGACGGCGCGGTCCGCCGCCGCCCCGCGATGCACCTGCACCGGACCGCGATCCGTGCGGGTTGTCGGAACGGCTCGGGTTGCGCGGACGCCCGCGGCGCGGTTGAGATGACTGCGGGCGTGCCGGTGCCGTCACCTCGATGTGCTTGGGTTCGCCGAAAACCCGGTCACCCGGGGCGATCTCCTGCAGCACCGGATGGTCGATGCTGTTGATCCGGGTGATGGTGGGCTTCACGCCCGCCTTACGGGTGAGGTTCCGTACGTCTGAAACCTGTGAATCGTGCATCAACGTCACCACGGTGCCGTCGGCGCCGGCGCGGGCCGTGCGACCGGACCGGTGCAGGTAGGCCTTGTGCTCGACCGGCGGGTCGGCGTGCACCACCAGGCTCACATCGTCGACGTGGATACCGCGCGCGGCGATGTCCGTCGCGACCAATACGGTTGCGGAGCCGTCGGAGAACGCCGTCAGATTGCGCGTGCGCGCATTCTGAGACAAGTTGCCGTGCAGCTCAACAGCGGAAACTCCACGTGAATTGAGCTGGCGGGTCAGGTTTTTCGCGCCATGCTTGGTCCGGGAGAAGACGATCGTGCGTCCCGGCGCGGCGGCCAGGTCGGCCACCACGTTGATGCGTGCGGCGTTGTCCACATGCAGCACGTGATGCACCATCGCGCTCACCGGTGACTGCGCGGAATCGACACTGTGCACCACCGGGTCGTGCAGGTAGCGCTTGACCAGCACATCGACGCCTGCGTCGAGGGTCGCCGAGAACAGCAACCGCTGGCAGTTCCGCGGCGTGCGGTCCAGCAGCCGCTTCACCCCGGGCAGGAAGCCGAGGTCGGCCATGTGATCGGCTTCGTCGAGCACCGTGACCTCGACCGAGGACAGGTCGACGTGGCCGGAGCGCATGTGGTCTTCGAGGCGGCCCGGGCAGGCGATGACGATGTCCACGCCCTGCTTGAGCGCGGAGATCTGCGGTCCGGGACCGACGCCACCGAAGATGTTGACCGACCGCAGGCCGGTCGCGGCGGCGAGCGGAGCCAGCGACGCCTGGATCTGGGTGACCAGCTCACGTGTCGGCGCCAGGATCAGCGCGCGCGGCCGGCCCGAAGCCCGGCGGGTGCCGCTGGTGGAGAGTCGCGCGACCAGGGGCAACAGGAACGCATAGGTCTTGCCGGAACCGGTGCGGCCGCGGCCGAGCACGTCACGGCCTTTGAGCGAATCGGGCAAGGTGGCGGCCTGGATCGGGAACGGGCTGGTTACTCCGCTCCCGGCCAGGGTGGCGACGATCTCGGCAGGCAGGCCGAGGTCGTCGAATGTGGGCACAGCGGTGCCAGTGGTTTCTTGGACAGACAAAATGAAAGCTCCGAAAATAGAGGGCGGTCGTCCTGCCCGGCGCGAGTGACATCTCGCGGCGCTCGGTTGACGATCGAGAAGGCGGCAAAGGCAGAACAGATGTGCCGCTCACGACCCACTATACGGGTAGGCGGACCGAACCCGTGCCTTCGGCGGCTGTGACCTGCGCAACCACACCGTGCGCCGCCGAGCTTTCGTGGCGTAGGGAAACTCCGGCTATCCTGGCCGTAACGCGCAGGTAGTCGGCACAAATTGGCTCAGCGCCAGGAGCGTGATCAGTGGGCATGTCAAAGACCTTCGACGGACGGGTGTCGTCGGCGGCGGTGCGTGCCGCGCATGACCTGTTCGTCGAGGGCCAGGTGGACGCCACCTATCTCCACTCCACGCCGCTACGCCGCATCGTGGCAGAGAGTTGGCAGCGCAGCCTGGCCACCGGTGTAGATCCCGACCGGGGCGGGCAGACGGCGGCCGCGGTGGCCGCGCTCGCCGAATTGCGCAACACTCATCCGCTCGCGCCGACGCTGCCCCTCATCCGGAAATTGCTGGTCAACGATGCTGTCGACGCCGGAGTTGTGGTGGCGATATCGGCAGCGGACGGAACGCTGCTGTGGGTTGAAGGCGACCGGGTGGCGTGCCGGAAGGCCGAGGCGATGAACTTCGTGCCCGGCACGGATTGGAGCGAACGCTCCGCCGGAACCAACGCGCCCGGCACCGCGCTGGCCCTGGATCGTGAACTACAGATCCACGGATCCGAACACTTCTCCCGCGTCGTGCATTCGTGGAATTGCACGGCGGTCCCCGTGCACGACCCGGCCAGTGGGCTGGTGCTGGGCGCGATCGACCTGACCGGCGGGTCGGCGGTCGCGTCGCCGCAGACCCTGGCTCTGGTACGGGCCACCGCCGTCGCCGTCGAGAATCAGTTGGCCTTGCTGCAGCTGATCGGTGGGCCCGCGGTACGTCCGGACGGCGTGGCGCGTTTGTCGGTGCTCGGTTCCGACCGGCCGCGCTGGCACGTGGCCGACGTTGACGGTCAGCCCCGGTCCAGCTTCCTGACCGGCCGGCACGCCGACATTCTGGTGCTGCTGATCCGCCACCCCGAGGGGCTGAGTGCCGATCACCTCGCGATGCTGCTGGACGACAAAGACCTCGACGTGGTGACCATCCGCGCCGAAATGTCGCGGTTGCGCCGGGTCATCGGGAGTGACTACATCGCCTCACGTCCCTATCGGTTGCTGACGCCGGTGGGCAGCGATCTGGGGGACGTGTTCGACGCCCTGCAGTCCGGTGACGTCGCGGCCGCGCTGGCTGCGTATACGGGTGCGCTGCTGCCGCAGTCGGTTTCACCGGCCATCGCGCGACTGCGCACCGAATTGACGGCGAGCCTGCGGGGCGCGGTGCTCGCTGCGTCCAGAGATGGCAACCTCGGACTGCTGCGTCGCTGGCTTGAGTTGCCTGACGGTCGCGACGACCGGCACGGCTGGCGCATGCTGTATGACCATGCGCATGCCGACCCGGTCGCCAAGGCCCAGGCCCGCGGGCACCTGGCCGGCCTGGATGCTGAACTGGGCTGACGGGGGCCGGCCCTTGCGTGCCCGCACGTCCCAGATCAGCGATATGGCGGGTTTCACGCGGGCGAATCGACCATTTCGTTGATCTCACGGGGTTGCAGCCCCGTGCAACCGTGGTGCAACCCCCGCACTCCTACTTTGAGTGACGACCGACACATTTCGGTGTCCGAAAGCAGGAGAATGTCATGACTGTTTATGCCCGTCCGGGTGCTGACGGCGCCCTGATGTCCTTTGAGGCGCGCTACGAGAACTACATCGGCGGCCAGTGGGTCGCGCCTACCGCGGGCCGTTACTTCGAGAACCGCACTCCCGTCACCGGTGAGGTGTTCTGCGAGGTGGCGCGCTCGGATGAGGCCGATGTCGACAAGGCGCTCGACGCTGCGCACGCTGCCGCCCCGGCGTGGGGCAAAACGGCGCCCGCCGAGCGGGCGGTGATCCTGAACAAGATCGCCGATCGGATCGAGGAGAACCTGGAGTCGATTGCGCTGGCCGAGTCGTGGGACAACGGCAAGCCGATCCGCGAGACGCTCAATGCCGACATCCCGTTGGCGGTCGACCACTTCCGCTACTTCGCCGGTGTGCTGCGCGCGCAGGAGGGCTCGCTGTCCCAGATCGACGAGGACACCGTCGCCTATCACTTCCACGAGCCGCTCGGGGTGGTCGGTCAGATCATCCCGTGGAACTTCCCGATCCTGATGGCGGTGTGGAAGCTGGCCCCGGCATTGGCGGCGGGTAATGCGATCGTGCTCAAGCCGGCTGAACAGACCCCTGTTTCGATCCTTTACGTGATGTCATTGATCGGCGACCTGCTGCCCGCGGGCGTGCTCAACATCGTCAACGGGTTCGGTGTGGAGGCGGGCAAGCCGCTGGCCTCAAGCAACCGCATCGCCAAGATCGCGTTCACCGGTGAGACCACCACCGGCCGGCTGATCATGCAGTACGCCAGCCAGAACCTGATCCCGGTCACCCTCGAACTCGGCGGCAAGTCGCCGAACATCTTCTTCTCGAACGTCCTCGCCGAAGCAGATGCCTACCAGGACAAGGCGCTGGAAGGCTTCACGATGTTCGCCCTCAACCAGGGGGAGGTGTGCACGTGCCCGTCGCGGTCGCTGATTCAGGCCGACATCTACGACGAGTTCCTGGAGTTGGCGGCGATCCGCACCAAGGCGGTGCGCCAGGGTGATCCGCTCGACACCGAGACCATGATCGGCGCGCAGGCCTCCAACGACCAGTTGGAAAAGATCTTGTCCTACATCGAGATCGGGAAATCCGAAGGCGCCAAGCTGATCACCGGTGGCGAACGTGCCGAACTAGGCGGTGACCTCAATGGCGGGTACTACGTGGCGCCCACCATTTTCACCGGTAACAACAACATGCGGGTCTTCCAGGAGGAGATCTTCGGCCCGGTGGTGGCGGTGACCTCGTTCACCGATTATGAGGATGCGATCTCGATCGCGAATGACACCCTTTACGGGTTGGGCGCCGGGGTGTGGAGCCGTGACGGCAACACCGCGTACCGGGCCGGGCGCGACATCAAGGCCGGCCGGGTCTGGACCAACTGCTACCACGCTTACCCGGCGCACGCGGCGTTCGGTGGTTACAAGCAGTCCGGTATCGGCCGGGAGAATCACAAGATGATGCTCGACCATTACCAGCAGACCAAGAACCTGCTGGTGTCCTACAGCAACAAAGCCCAGGGGTTTTTCTGACGAGATAAGTTCTGACAGTTGGTGTCGGGCACCCCCTCGGCCCTCTAGACAACGGAGCAACGTTGCCTGATTTTGTCGCTGCCATTGATCAAGGCACCACCAGTACCCGTGCCATGATCTTCGACCACTCAGGGGCCGAGGTGGGCCGCCACCAACTTGAGCACGAACAGATCCTGCCGCGGGCCGGCTGGGTTGAGCACAACCCGGTCGAGATTTGGGAACGTACCGCGTCGGTGCTGACCTCGGTGCTCAACAACACCAAGCTGCAGACGAGCGATCTCGCGGCGCTGGGCATCACCAATCAGCGTGAGACGGCACTGGTCTGGGACCGTAGGTCCGGCCGGCCGTACTACAACGCGATCGTCTGGCAGGACACCCGCACTGACCGGATCGCGTCGGCTCTTGATCGTGACGGCCGGGGTGACGTCATCCGCCGCAAGGCAGGGCTGCCGCCCGCGACGTATTTCTCGGCGGGCAAGGTGCAGTGGATTCTGGAGAACGTCGACGGGGTGCGGGCCGCCGCCGAACGTGGCGACGCGCTCTTCGGCACCAGCGATACCTGGGTGTTGTGGAATCTGACCGGTGGTCCACGGGGCGGTGTGCATGTCACCGACGTGACCAACGCCAGCCGCACCATGTTGATGGACCTGGAGACGCTGGACTGGGATGACGAACTGCTGTCGTTCTTCGACATTCCGCGTCAGATGCTGCCACGTATAGCGCCGTCGTCGTCGCCGGAACCGTACGGGGTGTCGCTGGCGACCGGGCCACTTGGTGGCGAGATTCCGGTAACCGGGATCCTCGGCGATCAGCAGGCCGCAATGGTCGGTCAGGTGTGCCTGGCCGCTGGTGAGGCGAAGAACACCTACGGCACCGGTAACTTCCTGTTGCTCAACACGGGCGAGAAGATCGTCCGTTCCGACAACGGGCTGTTGACGACGGTGTGTTACCAATTCGGCGATGCGAAACCCGTTTACGCGCTTGAGGGTTCGATAGCAGTGACAGGTTCGGCGATCCAGTGGTTGCGGGATCAACTCGGCATCATCAGCGGCGCCGCGCAGAGCGAATCGTTGGCCCGGCAGGTCGACGACAACGGCGGCGTCTACTTCGTGCCTGCGTTCTCCGGACTTTTCGCCCCGTACTGGCGCTCCGATGCCCGTGGCGCGATCGTCGGGCTGTCGCGGTTCAACACCAACGCACACGTCGCCCGTGCGGCGCTGGAGGCGATCTGCTACCAGAGTCGTGACGTCGTCGATGCGATGGAGGCCGACTCGGGAGTTCACCTCGAAGTGCTGAAAGTCGACGGCGGGATCACCGCCAACGAGTTGTGCATGCAGATCCAGGCCGACGTTCTCGGTGTCGACGTGGTGAAACCCGTTGTGGCGGAGACGACGGCGCTGGGTGCGGCCTATGCGGCCGGCCTCGCGGTCGGCTTCTGGGGAAACCCCGATGATCTGCGGGCTAATTGGCAGGAGGACAAGCGTTGGTCACCCACGTGGTCTGCAGACCAGCGGAATGCGGGTTACGCCGGCTGGCAGAAGGCCGTTCAGCGAACCCTGGACTGGGTCGACGTTTCGTGACTTCGGGCACCGGAGAGTATCTACACTGCGAGACGACCCGGCGGCGACTCCACCGATAGACAGGCGGACGCGCGATCAAGATGGAGGGCGGCGTTTACCCCAATCTGATTGCGTTGCGGCTGATCTGAAGCCTCGTTCAGAGTGCCGCCGCGCCGGCCTCGGCGACGGAAACATCCTGTTCGACGCTGCCCGCGCTGACTCCGATCGCCCCGATCACGACATCGTCCACCTTGAGCGGGATGCCACCGCCGAAGATGACCATGCCACCTGCGGTCTGTTCCAGCCCGTAGAGCTCGGCGCCGGGCTGGGCCAGCGGGGTGAGTGCACTGGTGGGCAGGTTCATCAGAATCGAGGTCCGCGCCTTACGGATGGAGATGTCGATGCTGGCTTTGATAGCCCCGTCCATGCGCACAAACGCGACGAGGTGACCACCGTCGTCGACGACCGCGATATTCATCGGCTGGCCGATCTCGCGTGCCTTCGCGGTCGCGGCGTCGATGACCTTGGTAGCGGCTGTCAGGGTGATGGCACTCATGGACGCACCTTTCGAAGAGGTTTTCCTGCAATATATTTGGGCGACGCGAGCCGGGTTCTGAATTGCGAGATTTTCGTAGGGCATCGCGAACATGATGATAATGCCCGTCGCGGATACAGGCGAGTGTTGGTCGATATCCGCCGGTCCCGGTCGACAAAAGCCTATCCAAAAGCTCACCTGTGGACCAGCAATTGCCCGTCATTCGGAGAGTAACCGGCCGGAACACCCCCTGAAACCTCCACAGGTCGGCACCATTCGAAAAGACTTGTGAGGCACATTCGGTCGATTCTTGCCGACTCATATCTGAAAGCGTCAGCAGCGACCCGTCGGAGAGGTTGGTCAGTGTCGAATATCGACATATTCGTCTGGGAGTTCTTGGGTACCGCGGTACTCTGCCTCCTCGGTAACGGCTCCGTGGCGGCGGTGGTGCTGAAGAATTCGTACTCCCACGGGGGTGGGGGCGACTGGCTGATCATTGTGCTCGGGTGGGGTTTCGGTGTCTTCGCCGGCGCGAGTCTCGCCGCCCCGTCCGGTGGCCACATCAATCCGGCGGTGACACTCGGGGTGGCGATTTCCGGGGGAATCCCTTGGTCGTCGGTCCCTGTGTACTGGGCGGCCCAGATACTCGGCGGCATCGTCGGCGCCTCGTTGTGTTGGGCTGCGTTCAAACTGCAATTCGACAAGATGGACGACAACTCGGGGACCCGCGGCATTTTCTGTACCTCGCCCGCCATCCGTCGCTTCCGGTGGAACATCGTGACCGAGATCCTCGGCGCTTTCGTGTTGGTCATCTGGGTCTTGACGAACCCGGAGATCAACCAGACTCTGGGCTATGCCGGCGTGTCATTCGTGGTGATAACGATCGGCTTCGGACTTGGTGGGCCGACCGGATACGCCATCAACCCGGCCCGCGATCTCGGACCCCGTATCGCGTACTGGTTCTTACCGATCAAGGGCAAGGCCGGACCTGATTGGAACTACTCGTGGGTGCCGGTGTTGGGACCCCTCATCGGAGCGGCTGTCGCCGCCGGGCTGGCGCTCGTGCTGCCGTCATGAGAATTCCGCAGGCGATCGCCTGGACCAGCAGTAGGGATGGTGGAGCATGGCCGTAGGCGGGTCCAGGGTTACGCCGACCGGTACTCGGTGGGGAACGCCAGTGCCGGTGACGAGCCGGTGGTTGTCATCGTTGACCGCGTAGGGCCACCGACACAAGCGCTGCGCGTTTGTGCACACCGAATTTGCCCATGATGTTGTGCAGGTGGAATTTCACCGTCGCCTCCGCGATGAACAGCTTCGTGGCGATCGCCCGGTTGTCGAGTCCGTCGGTGAGCAGACTCAACACTTCCCGTTCCCGCCGGGTCAGCATGCGTGAAAGGTCGGGCCCCGAATCGCCACCGCGTGAACGAAGTTCCGAGATAAGCGAACTGGCACTACGTGCGTCGAGTGCCTGCTGGCCGTCGATCACTCTCAGCACGGTGTTGAGGAGCTCCGTCGAAGGGGACCTGCGGTCGACCAGAGCGTCCGCCCCGGCCCGGATCAGTTCAAGAGCACGACAGGACGAATCGTCGCCGTCGACGACAACGACGACCTTGGGTACCGGATCCAGCTCGGCAAGCAGCCCGGACAGCAGCAGGTCGGGCTCGGCAGCTACCACAAGCAGGTCGGGGCGCAGTGCGCGCAGGCGCCCGGCGAGCTCGGCGCCATGCTGCAGATCGCCGGCAAACTGGACACCATGCGCTTGCGACAACACGTGCATGAGTCCGTGGCACAGCAGCTCGTCGTTCATGACAAAGACGGTGCGCAACCGAGCAGATTCTGCGAAAATGCCGCGTATATCGGCGATTTCATGCGAGCGTCCACCCCTCGCTTCGTGCAGGCCGGTGTGAATCGGTGCGTAGCGAGTCGGTGACCCACTCATGAATGACTCCGTCCTGCCGGTCAGCGGGGCGAACGTTATCGCGGGTCCCGTTGCACCGACGTTGCAAAGCGGCGAACTCGCTGCAGATCGTCTCAGTGTGTCCTGCCCGACACGGCGAGCACGCAGTCACCGCAGAGCCCGCCCCGGGGAGCCTGATAGAAGAGGCAGCAGCTCCGCCGGACGAATCTGCCGTGGGCAAAGCTGCCGGTTCCGATGAGCGGCTCGATCTCCATGAGGGCCCGCACCAGTGCCCGACCGGCGCTCTCATGCTGCGGTTGGGACATCGACACGACCGTCACGGCCCCGTTTGCCGCGGAGATCACGTTGCCCCAGGCCACCTGCGACGACAGCGACGTCAGTGATCGCAGCTTGGCATTGAGGGGGCCGAGGACTCCGGTGAGTAATGAACCCGCGATCAAGGCTGCCGCCTGCGATGGTGTCGGCGCCTCGACCCAATGCACATCGGTTATTGCAAACCGCGGAAAATGCTTCGAAGTCGGCTGCCACGTCAGGGACTGACGGTTCAACAAGGGCACAGTGCCAAAACACGTTGCGGCTCCGACGACCGGGGACAACAGCCGTGCCGAGATGCCCAGTTGAAACGATGACGCCGCCAATTTGACCGGAATACTGCCGGGGGCGCAGCGCGTCGAAGCGGCGATCGCGTTTCGCGTACGGTCGACAAAATCGACAACCGCCGCATCGTCGAACAACAGCGACAATTCCTGCCATTCGCCGTCGTCCGGGGTGGAAAGCGCGAAATATTCACCGAGTTCCGCGGTCTTGGCGAGCAGGGTGGTGCCATCAGGTGGAGGTGCAGGTTCACCCGCCGGCACCGCAACGTTGTGCATGATGATTCACGCTAACTTCACCGGCGTGCCGTGGTGGGGTCAAACGGCCCTCAGAGGCGATTCCCTGGCCGAACGGTGGGGATGTCCGGGACCGCGTCGGGGCTCCTCGACGGGGCAACCCCGGCGACGCGTTCTGGCGACACAGTCGCTCATAACGGGTTTGTGACCTGCAATTTTGCGTGGTCAGACCGCTGCAACGTTGCTGCAACGTGATACGAGACACAATTGGCATACGCGCGACCGACCGTGTCACGTGTGAGACGACGGGTGATGTAGTCGCCCCGACCCCTGGGAGCAGTGCATGACGGAACCGACCCTCGATCCCGCGGTGGACTATCCGCTGAGCGCCAACCGGAGGGATCTACTATTCACGCCCACCGGTAAATCCATCGACGACATCACCATCGAGGCCGTCGTTGCCGGCGAGGTTCAGGCCACAGATCTCCGAATCACACCGGATACGCTGCGGTTGCAGGCGCAGGTATCGGAAAAGGTCGGAAGAAAGCAATTGGGTGCCAACCTGCGGCGTGCCGCGGAAATGACGGCCATTTCCGACGAGCGGGTGCTCGCGATCTACAACGCATTACGGCCGAACGCGTCGACGAAGGATGAACTTGAATCCATCGCCGACGAATTGGAGTCCCAATACAACGCGACTCTGCTCGCGGAACTGGTGCGCGAAGCGGCTGATGTCTATCAGCGGCGCGACATTCTGGCGACAAGCGAATAGGAGACAATGATGACTGCAGCTCCGCACAGCGAGGACTCAACTGGCGACGGTGTCCGGCATTCGCTCCGAACGCTGGTGTTGGAAGGCCGCCCGGTCAATCTCGACGGCTTTGTCGAGGAATGGCCCGAGGTGGGCATGGTCGCGATGGACAGCCCGTATGACCCCGAACCGAGCGTACGGGTGGAGAACGGCCTGATCGTGGAGATGGACGGCACCGCGCGTGCCGACTTCGATTTCATCGACCAGTTCATCGCCGACAAGGCCATCGACGTCGAGACCACCGAAGCCTCAATGGCCGTGCCCGCAGCCGAGATCGCGCGCATGCTGGTCGATCCGCGGGTGACCCGCCAGGAAGTCATCGCAGTCGTCGGCGGTCTCACCCCGGCCAAGCTGCTCGCGGTTGCCAAGACGCTGAACATCGTCGAGATCATGATGGGCATGCAGAAGATGCGCGCCCGGCGCACCCCGGCCAACCAGGGGCACTGCACGAGTGCACGCGACAATCCGCTCCAGGTGGCCTGTGACGCGGCCGAGGCGTCTATCCGTGGCTTCTCCGAGGTCGAAACGACTCTCGGCGTCGTGCGCTACGCGCCGCTGGTGGCGATGGCGCAGCAGATCGGCAGCCAGGTCGGCACCGGCGGTCCGCTGACCCAGTGCGCGCTCGAGGAGGCAACCGAACTCGACCTCGGCATGCGGGGCATCACCGCCTATGCCGAGACCATCTCGGTGTACGGCACCGAGCCGGTCTTCGTCGACGGTGACGACACTCCGTGGTCCAAGGCGTTCCTGGCCGCGGCCTACGCATCGCGCGGGATCAAGATGCGGTTCACCTCAGGCACCGGCTCCGAGGTTCAAATGGGCAATGCTCAGGGAAAGTCCATGCTGTACCTGGAGATTCGCTGCATCCTCGTTGCCAAGGGCGCGGGTGTGCAGGGTCTGCAGAACGGCTCGATCTCATGCATCGGTGTGCCGGGCGCGGTGCCAGGCGGGATCCGCGCGGTGGCCGCCGAGAACCTCATCGCCTCCGCGGTGGACCTGGAGTGCGCCTCGGGTAACGACCAGTCCTTCTCGCATTCGGCGATGCGCCGCACGGCGCGGCTGATGCCACAGATGATGCCCGGAACGGACTTCATCTGCTCGGGCTACTCGACGATGCCCAACTATGACGACATGTTCGCCGGTTCCAATGTGGACAGTGACGATTACGACGACTTCAACACCATTCAGCGCGACCTGCAGATCGACGGTGGGCTGCGCCACGTGAAGGAAGCCGACATTCTTGCGGTCCGCACGCGCGCCGCGAAGGCGTTGCAGGCGGTGTTCGGCTACCTCGACCTGCCCCCGATCACCGACGCCGAAATCGACACCGCGGTGTACGCCGACGGTAGCCGTGACCTGATGCCGCGCGACATCCTCGAGGATCTCAAGGGCGCCCAGCAGGTGATGGACAACAATGTCACCGGTCTGGATCTCGTGAAAGCCCTTGATGCGACCGGTTTCTCCGACGTCGCCGAGAATCTGTTGGCCGTGCTGCGGCAACGGGTATCCGGCGATCTGCTGCAAACATCGGCGATCCTGACCCGCGAGTTGGAGGTGCGCTCAGCGGTCAACGACGCCAACGACTACCAGGGCCCCGACACCGGGTATCGCCCGTCCGGCGCACGCTGGGAAGAGATGAAACGGCTGCGCCATGTGACGAGCGCATCGAACCCCGAGGTAGAGGTGGAATGACAGTGTCGACCGAATTGGCAGCAGCCGGAGCGCGGACGCTCACGTTCAACGAGGTCGGTCCGGCCGAGCGTGGCAAGCGTCCTGACGAGGTGGTGATAGCGATATCGCCTGCGTTCGGCAGCTTGTTCACCCAGACGATCATCGGGCTGCCACATGCCGAGGTGATCCGTCAGATCCTCGCCGGCATCGAGGAACAGGAAAGCAGCGCCCGAATCATCCGGCTTCAGCACAGTGCCGACCTTGCGCTGATGGCGCACACGGCGGCCAAGCTGTCCGGGTCGGGCATCGGGATCGGGTTGCTGGCCCGCGGAACGTCGATGATTCACCAGCGCGACCTTCCTCGGCTCTCCAGCCTGGAGCTGTTCCCGCAGTGTCCGCTCTTGACGCTGGAGACCTACCGGAACATCGGATCGAACGCCGCCCAGTACGCCAAAGGCGAATCCCCTGAACCGGTTCCGACCCTCAACGATCAGATGGCCCGCCCGCGCTGGCAGGCGAAGGCGGCGCTCCTGCACCTGAAGGAGACCGAGTTGGTCCGTAAGGGCGCCCCAACCGTCGAGGTGGTGCCGGAATTCTCCACGGCATCGGCGTGATCCGAGGATCGGTTTGACAGAAGAGAGTTGACGCAGGTGAATCGGGCGATCGTCGGGGTCGATATCGGCAACTCCACCACGGAGGCCAGTCTCGCTACGATCGACGCGCAGGGGTCGGTCGAGTACATCGGTGCGGCATTGACACGTACAACGGGTATCAAGGGCACGGTCAAGAACGTCGACGGTGTCGTGAAGTCGGTCCGATGGGCACTGGAAGGTGCCGGAATCCCCTTGGCCGACCTCGATTTGATACTGCTCAACGAGGCGACCCCGGTGATCAGTGGGCTGGCGATGGAGACCATCACCGAGACCATCATCACCGAGTCGACCATGATCGGCCACGATCCGCGCACACCTGGCGGTCGGGGACTCGGAGTCGGCACCATTGTCGGCTTCGAGTCGCTGGCCGACACCGCACCGGGAGCGCCCGTGATCGTCCTGGTGGCCGCGGGCGTCGATTTCGACGTCACCGCTCATACGATCAACGCGGCGGTCGAGCGGGGTGTCGAGGTCACCGGGGCCATCCTGTGTAACGATGACGCCGTTCTGGTGGCCAACCGGTTGAACACCAAGATCCCGATCATCGACGAGGTGTCGCGGGTCGACCTGGTGCCGCGGGGGATGGTGGCTGCCGTGGAGGTGGCCGGCCCCGGCCAGTCCATCCGCACATTGTCGAATGCCTACGGCCTGGCAACGATTTTCGACCTGGATTCCGAGCAGACGAAGGTGGTCTCGCCGGTGGCCCGCGCGTTGACCGGTAACCGGTCGGCCGTCGTGGTACGCACCCCGTCGGGCGACGTCGAGGACCGTGCGATCCCGGCGGGCTCGCTGGAACTGACCGGCGTGCGCAAGACCGCGACGGTCGACGTGTCACGGGGCGCCGCCGACATCATGGCCGAGGTGGCCCGGGTCAGCCCGTTGGTCGACGTAGTCGGCGAAGCGGGGACCAACACCGGCGGCATGATCTCCACTGTCCGCCAGAGCATGGCAGACCTGTCCAACCACGCCCTCGCCGATGTGCGTATCCAGGATCTGCTGGCGATCGACACCCTTGTGCCGCAGGAGGTTCGGGGTGGCGTTGCGGGCGAGGTAGCCTTGGAGAACGCAGTCGCGCTCGCGGCGATGGTCCGCACCAAGGAAAGTGGAATGCAAGCCGTTGCCGATGCGGTCGCGGCTGAGTTGCGCGAAGCCGGAGCGGACCGGGTCGAGGTCGCCGTTGGCGGTGTCGAGGCGGAGATGGCGGTCCTCGGTGCGCTGACGACACCGGGAACCGACAAGCCGTTGGTGGTACTCGACCTCGGTGGCGGTTCCACTGACGCCGCGGTGATCGAGACCAACGGAAACATCGATGCCACACATCTGGCCGGCGCCGGTGATCTGGTGACCAAGTTGATCGATGCCGAACTGGGGCTGGGCAATCTCGAGCTGGCTGAAGAGATCAAACGCTGCCCACTGGGCAAGTCGGAGAGTTTCTTTCACATCCGTTTGGAGAACGGCACGGTGCAGTTCTTCGAGACGCCGTTGCCGTCAACCGCGTTCGCACGGGTCGTCACCCTGAGTGAGTCAGGGATGAACCCGATACCCACACGGCATTCGCTGGAGCGGATCCGGTTGGTGCGCCGAACGGCCAAGGAACGGGTGTTCGTGGTGAACGCGCTGCGGGCGCTTCGAGCGATCGCCCCGGCAGGTGACCTGCGACAGATCGGGTTTGTGGTGTTGCTCGGTGGTTGCGCACTCGACTTCGAGATACCCGAGTTGATCGCCGACGCCCTGGCCCCCTTCGGGATCGTCTGTGGCACCGGCAATGTCCGCGGCACTGAAGGACCGCGCAATGCAGTGGCCTCCGGCCTTGTGGCGGCATATGCTTCATCGCTCGGGGCCGGTCGGGCAGACGCCGAAAACGCCGTCGGCAGCCATGCTTGAGGGCGGACAGCCGGACAAGCCTGCCATTCTCGTGCTCAGTTGCCGGGGCGGCGCCGTCGAGAACGAGGTGCTGGCCGGAATCGAGGAAGAGGGCGTGCCGTGTGTAGTCGACCGGCCGCGTGGTGACGAGGACGCAGACACGCTCGGGCGACTGGCGGCTGTCCGTTCGTCGCTGAGCGTCGGGGTCGGAATCGACGGTCACGGGCGGGTGTCCGTCCACCATGAGAAGCTCGCCGAATCGCTTCCCGGACTGTCCTCGGCCCGCCCCGCGGACCTGAAGCTGGCCCGCATGCTCGGTCACAATGCCGCCCGCATCGTGGTGGGTATTCCACTGCGGACCGAGCAATTGGCATGAGCTACAACGCATACCGTAGTCGGGCTTGCGCTCAAGCCTGATAGCCGCTCCCGCGAATCCCGCCTGGGACTGGACAAGGCGGACGGGACGGGCGATACTTTTCCTCAAAGGTTGGCAAACCGACCTTTAGTCTGACAGTGGGACCGCGACGACGGTGTCTGGTCAGCTGTGGCTGTCGGTCGTGGAATGTCTCATGCAAAAGTATTGCGAATCAAGGAGTTTGACATGGCGGGCGTTGAAGAACACCTGGAGAGCGCGGATTATCTGCGCAAGCGTCAGCTCAAATCGGGCAGTGCCGGATGGTTGTTACTGGCCGGCCTCGGTGTCAGTTATGTGGTGTCCGGTGACTACTCAGGCTGGAATTTCGGCCTGGCGCAGGGCGGTTTCGGGGGACTGGCGATTGCCGCGGTGGTAATCGCGGGCATGTACCTTGCGCTCGTGCTGGGGATGGCCGAACTGTCTTCCGCGCTCCCCGCGGCGGGCGGCGGCTATACCTTCGCCCGCCGCGCACTCGGCCCGTGGGGCGGATTCGCCACCGGCACCGCGATCCTCATCGAGTACGCGATCGCACCCGCGGCCATCGCGACGTTCATCGGCGCGTACGTGGAGTCCCTCGGGCTGTTCGGCATCACCAACGGCTGGTGGATCTACCTTGCGGCATATGCACTGTTCATCGGGATCCACCTCTCCGGGGTGGGCGAAGCGCTGAAGGTGATGTTCGTGATCACTGCCATCGCGCTGGTGGGCCTGCTCGTGTTCGCCATCGCCGCCGTCGGCCATTTCGACGTGTCCAACCTGACCAACATCGCTGTTGACGAGGCGGCCGCCGGGGCCTCGGTCATCCTGCCGCACGGTTACCTCGGCATCTGGGCCGCGATCCCGTTCGCCATCTGGTTCTTCCTCGCCGTCGAAGGCGTACCGCTGGCCGCGGAGGAGACCGCCGAACCCGAGCGCAACGTCCCGCGCGGCATCATCGCCGCGATGGGCGTCCTGCTGGTCACCTGCGCCACGGTGCTGGTCCTCACCACCGGGGCAGGCGGTGCCGAGGCGATGTCGAATTCGGGGAATCCGTTGGTGGAGGCGCTCGGTGACGGTACCGCCGCCAAGCTGGTCAACTACATCGGCCTGGCGGGCCTGATCGCCAGCTTCTTCTCGATCATCTATGCGTACTCACGGCAGCTGTTCGCGCTGTCCCGCGCGGGCTACCTGCCGAAGGCGCTGTCGGTGACCAACTCTCGCAAGGCGCCGACACTGGCACTGATCATCCCGGGCATCATCGGGTTCCTGCTGTCACTGACCGGCCAGGGTGACCTGCTGCTGAACATGGCGGTATTCGGAGCCGCGCTCAGCTATGTGCTGATGATGGTCAGCCACATCGTCCTGCGCCGTCGTGAACCGGATATGCCGCGGCCCTACCGCACCCCGGGCGGCGCAGTGACCACCGGGTTCGCACTCGTCATCGCACTGCTGGCGGTGATCGCCACGTTCCTCGTCAATCCGGTCGCGGCCGGCTGGTGTCTGGCCGTGTTCGCCGCGTTCATGGTGTACTTCGCCGTCTACAGCAGGCACCGCCTGGTGGCCAACTCGCCCGACGAGGAGTTCGCGATGCTCGCGAACGCGGAGAGTGAACTGAAATGAAGTACCACCAACAGATTTCGGGGAGCACCTACAGTTTCGACGGCCTGGTCGAGGTGATGGCCAAGGCCACTCCGTTGCGCTCGGGCGATCAGCTCGCCGGGTGTGCGGCCGAGCATGACGGTGAACGTGCCGCGGCCGCCTGGGTGCTGGCCGACATGCCGCTGGAGCTGTTTCTCAACGAGGTGATCGTGCCGTACGAGACCGACGAGGTGACCCGGCTGATCATCGACAGCCATGACCGCCAAGCATTTTCGTCGATCTCGGAACTGACCGTCGGAGGGTTCCGGGACTGGCTGCTGGAGGCGGCCTCGCACGACGACAGCGCGCAGCGGATCGCCGCCGTCGCCCCGGGATTGACGCCGGAGATGGTGGCCGCGGTCAGCAAGATCATGCGCAACCAGGATCTGATCGCCGTCGCGGCGGCCACCGAGGTCACTGCGGCATTTCGCACCACGGTCGGTACCCGCGGCACCCTCGCCACCCGACTGCAGCCCAACCATCCGACCGACGATCCCCGTGGCATCGCCGCCGCCGTGCTCGACGGCCTGCTGCTGGGCTGCGGTGATGCGGTGATCGGTATCAACCCGGCGACCGATTCACCGCAGGCCACCGCGGACCTGCTGGCACTGCTCGACGCCATCCGCACCCGTTACGACATTCCGGCACAGTCCTGCGTGCTGTCACACATCACCACCACGATCGGGCTGATCGAGGCAGGCGCCCCCGTCGATCTGATGTTCCAGTCGATCGCGGGCACCGAAGGCGCCAACACCGCATTCGGCGTGAATCTCGCGCTGCTGCGGGAAGGTAACGACGCTGCCCGCTCACTCCACCGCGGCACCGTCGGGGACAACGTGATGTATCTGGAGACCGGCCAAGGGTCGGTACTGAGCTCAGGCACCCACCTCGGTACCGGCGGCAAGCCCGTCGATCAGCAGACCCTGGAGACCCGTGCCTACGCGGTGGCGCGGGACCTGCAGCCCCTGTTGGTCAACACCGTCGTCGGCTTCATCGGTCCGGAGTATCTGTACGACGGCAAGCAGATCATCCGCGCCGGGCTGGAGGACCACTTCTGCGGCAAGCTGCTCGGCCTGCCGATGGGAGTGGACGTCTGCTACACCAACCATGCCGAAGCCGATCAGAACGATATGGACACGCTGCTGACCCTGCTGGCGGCGGCCGGGGTGGCGTTCGTGATCACCGTGCCGGGCGCCGACGATGTGATGCTCGGCTACCAGAGCCTGTCGTTCCACGATGTCCTGACCACCCGTCGCACACTGGGGCTACGGCCGGCACCGGAATTCGAGGCGTGGCTGCGCACCGTCGGCATGGTCGACGACGCCGGCCGGCTGACCCCGTTCGATCTGGCGAGCTCGCCGCTGCGCTCGCTGACCTCGGCGCAGACGCCGTGACGACCGAGGGCCCGGCAATCCGGGAATTCTGGGACGAGCTGCGCAAGACCACGCAGGCCAGGATCGGGCTGGGCCGCGCAGGCAATGCGCTGCCCACCCGGCAGGTGCTGGAACTGGCGGGCGCGCATGCCGCCGCCCGCGACGCCGTGCATGTGCCGCTGGACGTGGACCAGCTGTCCGCCGAAGTCCGGCACGTCGGTATCGGGGAACCGATCATGGTGACCAGCCGGGTCACTTCCCGCGAGGAATACCTGCGCAGGCCCGACCTGGGCAGGCTGCCCGCCGACTCGATGCAGGTGCCCGCCTGCGAAGCCGACATCGGCTTCGTGCTGGCCGACGGGCTGTCGCCGACCGCACTGAACCACCACGGCGCGGCGCTGTTGAGCGCGCTGGTGGCGCAGCTGGCCGACCGCTATTCGCTCGCGCCGCCGGTCGTCGCCACGCAGGCCAGGGTCGGACTCGGCGATCACATCGGGGCACAGGCGCGGGTTCGGACGCTGCTGATGATCATCGGCGAGCGGCCCGGCCTCAGCGTCGCAGACAGTCTGGGCATCTACCTGACTCATCTACCGCGGCCCGGGCGCACCGACGCCGATCGGAACTGCATCTCCAACATCCACCCGCCCGACGGACTCGGGTATGCCGAGGCGGCCCGCGTGGCGACCGGCCTGGTCACCGGTGCCCGCGAGCTGGGGCGCTCCGGCGTCGACCTCAAAGACACTTCGCGAAGCACTGCGCTCGGTGCCACGGACGTCACCGAGCTCACCTGACAGCGCCGCAGGAGAAGTGTTGGGAACGTGGAAGTTTCACCAGCCGCCGACCCAGCCGCGGAATATCGCCTCGGGCTCCTCGTCGGGCCGTTCTGAACGTCCGACCAGGAAGTCGAAGTCACAACCCCGGTCGGCCTGCATGACGTGCTCGACGTACATGGCGGCGTAACCGCGGGTGTGGCGCTTCGTCGGCGCCACACCGAGTGCGGCCCGTCGCTCCGCAAGCTCGGAATCGGGCAGCAGAACATCGAGCGTGCCGGCATGGGCGTCCAGCGCGATGACGTCGCCGTCACGCACCAGGGCCAGCGGACCGCCGGCCGCCGATTCCGGGCTGACGTGGAGAACACAAGTCCCATAGGCGGTTCCGCTCATCCTGGCGTCGGAGATGCGGACCATGTCGGTGACGCCCTGCTTGAGCAGCTTGCTGGGGATGGGCAACTGGCCCCATTCGGGCATACCGGGGGCGCCACGCGGACCGGCGGATCGCAGGACGAGGACGGAATCCGCCGTCACGGCCAGGTCGGGATCGTCGAATCGGGCCATCAGATCGCCCATGTTCTCGAAAACCACTGCGGGCCCCTGATGGACCAACAGTCCGGGGCTGGCTGCACTGCATTTGATCACCGCCCCGTCGGGGGCGAGGTTGCCGCGCACCACCGAAAGGCCCTGGGCGGGTTGGAAAGGTGCGCTCAGCGGGGCGATCACGGTGGTATCGGCGGCCGGCGTGGAGGGGAGGGTGGTCGGGAGGTTGTCGGCGACGGTCTTGCCGGTGACGGTCAGTGCGTCGGTATGCAGCAGTGTTTCGATGGCCTTCATGACGGCCGGGATGCCACCGGCGTGGAAGACCTGCTCGACGAGGTGCTCGCCGGCGGGTCGCACGTTCACCACCAGCGGCGTGCGGGAGGAGAGTTCATGGAAGCGGTTGAGGGTCAGCGGCACTCCCACACGGCCGGCGATTGCCAGGAGGTGCACGATCGCGTTGGTCGATCCACCGACCGCCAGCATCAGCGTGATGGCATTGTCGAACGCCGCCCGCGTCATCACCTGGGACGGCCGAAGGCGCTCGGTGGCCAGCCCGACGGCCCGCGCTCCGCATTCCTCGGCCACCTGGAGGCGCCGAGAGTCCATCGCCGGAACCGCCGCAGCCCCGGGCAGGGTCATGCCGAGCCCCTCGACGAGGGTGGCCATCGTGGAGGCGGTACCCATTTCCGGACAGTGTCCCCGTGACGGCCCGGCCGCAGCCTCCAGCCGTTCATAGTCGGCCATCGACATCCGGCCGGCGCGGACATCGTCGATGTACTCCCAGAGATCCGTTCCCACCCCGAGCTGCTTGCCTTCGAAGACCGCGGGAGCGGCCGGTCCGCCGGTCAGCACGATGGCGGGGACGTCAGCGCTGGCCGCCCCCATGAGCTGTGCCGGAACTGTCTTGTCGCATCCGCCCAGCAGCACGACTGAGTCGAAAGGGTATGCCCGGATGGACTCCTCGACGTCCATCGCCATGAGGTTGCGGAACAGCATGGTGGTCGGTTTCATCAGCTGCTCGCCGAGCGAGATGGTCGGAAATTCCAGCGGGAATCCGCCCGCCGCCAGTACGCCCCGGCGCACCGAGTCGGCCAAGCCGCGAAAGTGCATGTTGCAGTTGACGACTTCCGACCATGAGTTGCAGATCCCGACGATCGGCCGTCCCTCGAAGGCCATGCGGGAGAACCCCGAGGCCCGCATGGCCGACCGGTGAACGAATCCGGGAACGTCGCGCCCCGCGAACCATTTGGCGCTGCGCAGGCCAACCGGCGGCGTCGTCATCGCACTCGGGCCGCGTAGGTGGTGATCTTGCGTAGCGCGGGCTGCCGCGCAGCCTGATAGCCCACCCAGCGTCCGGATCTGGTGGACATCAGGGCGCCGACCAGACGTTGCTGCCACGGCGGCCGGGCATCGGCTGCCGCAGTACCCGCGGTCCTCCCCGTCGGCGGACCGCCCGCCGCGTCGGCGAGAGCGGCTTTGGCGGCGTTGTGCCCGTTGGCCCCCATCACCCCGCCGCCGGGGTGGGTGCCGGAGCCGCAGAGGTAGTAATTGCCCACCGGTGTCCGGTAATTGGCCAACTCCGGGATCGGGCGGGCTCCGAACAGCTGGTCGAGCATCATGCTGCCGTGAAAGATGTTGCCATCGGTGATCAGATACTCATTGGCCAGATCGTCCGGTGTGATGATCACCCGGTCCAAGATGTGCTCGCGCAGGTTGGGGGCGTAGCCGAACAGCTCCTCCAACACCAGATCAGCCCACTTCTCCTTCTCCGCCGCCCAGGTCGTCCCGGTGAGTTCGGAGGGGAGTTGCTGGATTCCCAGCGTCATCGTGTGCAAACCCTCAGGCGCCAAGGTGTTGTCGGTGACCGACTGGGTGACGGCCTCGATGACGAAGGTGCTCGGGAACCCACCGCGACGCTGTGCTTCGAAGGCTTCCTCGAAGGCCTCCCGGCTGGGCCCCAGTAGCTGGTGTCCGTGGTGTTGCGGACCGGCGGTGGCGTCCCGGAACGGAAGATACTGCGGTAGTTCGTCGATCAGCAGGTGAATCCTGGCCATCGAACCCCGGGTATCGATGTTCTCGACATCCTGGACGAGCCTGGGCGGCAACACCCCGGGTTCGATCAGCCGCAGCAGCGAGCGCTTGGGGTCGGCGTTGGAGAATACCTGGTGGGCGGTGATGACCGCGCCGTCCTCGAGGCGCACCCCGGTGGCCACGCCACGCTCGATGACCACCTTGTCGACGGGTGCGGAGGTGCGGATCGTCGCGCCGTAGTGGCGCGCTCCCGCCGCAAGGGCGTCGCTTATCGCGCCCATCCCCCCGCGGGCCAGGCCGAACTGCCCGAAATTGCCATTGAATTCGCCCCAGGAGTGGTGGCCGTAGGTGTAGGCCGTTCCGGGTGAGGAGGGGCCACCGAAAATCGACACCATCCCGAAGAAGGTGAGCATGCTCTTGAGTCGTTCGTCCTCGAAGTACCGGTCGAGCAGGTCGCGGACCGAGAGCAACGTGAACTCGCCGAAGAGGGTCTGCTCGCCGGCCGCCTCGAAGGCGGCGAGAACTTCCGAGCGCTCCGGTGGAGCGGTGAGCAGATAGGGGGTGACCAGCCCGGCGAACCGCTGCAGTCGCATACCGAAATCGAGGAAGGACTGGGCGTCGCGCTTGTTGAGCTTCTCGATCTCACGCAGGGTGCGGTCGGTCTCCTTCCACATCGTGAAGGAGGTGCCGTCCCGAAAGAGGCTGAAAGACAAGGCGTCACCCTGATACAACTCCAGGCCGAACCTCTTCAGCTCCAGTTCTTCGATGATCTCCGGTCGTAGAAGCCCCGCGATGAACGCACACGATGACCACTTCGAGCCGGGTATCAGTTCCTCGGTCACGCAGGCGCCCCCGACGACGGGGCGGGCCTCGAGCACGAGTACTCTCTTCCCGGCGCGGGCCAGGTAGTTCGCCGTGACGAGGCCGTTGTGGCCGCCGCCGATCACGATGGCGTCGTAGTCCGTCGTGGCGTGGTAGTTCGGGGGAGCGGACATGTCAGTTCTCCTGGGGAAGTGGTGAATTACGGGTCAGCAGGGTGGATACGCTGCCTGGCTCCACGAGTTCGTCGAAGCGTTCCACCACAGCTCTCAGCTCCGGTGCCCCGTCGCGCACGCGTTCCCACTCAGGCCATGACGTCACCGTCATGACCTCGATGACGTCGACGCCGGCGGAGGTGGGTGGATCGACCAGGAAGACTTCGAAGTTCAACACGACATCCAGTGCCAGACAGGTCGGTCGATCGAGCTCTGCCGAGAAACTCTCGAACTCCCCGATACTGACGCCCGGTCGCAGACGGAACATGTTCACCGCGCTCACAGCCATGTCAGGCGCTTTCCCGGTTGATCATCACATGCTTGATCTCGGTGTATTCCTCGAGCGCATACACCGACATGTCCTTGCCGTTGCCGGACTGTTTGAAGCCACCGTGAGGCATCTCGGGAGTGACGGGCAGATGGTCGTTTATCCATACCGTGCCGAACTGAAGGTCAGCGGCCGCCGTCATCGCGCGCGAAATGTCGTTGGTGAACACCGAAGCCGCGAGCCCGTATTCGGTATCGTTCGCCCACGCGATGACATCGTCGTTGTCGCCGAATCGCGTCACCGATGTGACCGGTCCGAACACCTCGGTCCTCACGATCTCGTCGCCCTGTAGTGCCCCGACCACAACCGTGGGGGCGGTGTAGAAGCCGGTGCCGGGGTTGTCTCCCTGGATGATCTCGGTGTGACCCGTTGCCTTCGCGCGGGCCACGAAACCCTCGACCCGATCCCGGTGGGCGGCTGTGATGACCGGGCCCATCGAGGTGTTCTCGTCGGCGATGTCGCCGAGATTGAGTTCCTTGACCGCCTTTTCGAGGCCGGACACCAGGTCATCGTGCACGGCATCGTGGACGTACAGCCGGGAAGCCGCCATGCAGTCCTGTCCGGAGTTGCAGAACGCACCCTCCATGATCTTGTCGACGGTGAGAGCCACGTCGGCGTCGGAGTACACGAGGACGGGCGCCTTTCCGCCGAGCTCGAGGTGCAGCCTCTTGAGGTTGGAATCGGCCGAGGCCCGCATGAGGGCGCGCCCGGTCTCCACTGAACCGGTCAGCGACGACATCCGGACGTCCGGATGAGCGACGAGCCGGGCGCCGACGTCCTCGCCGTCGCCGGTGACCACGTTGAGGACGCCGGCCGGGAAGATGCCCTCAGCAAGCTCGGCGAGTCGTAGGACCGAGAAGGGGGTGTGCTCAGAGGGCTTGAGTACGAGCGTGTTTCCGGTCAGCAAGGCGGGGGAGATCTTCCAGATCGCCATCAGCAGCGGGTAGTTCCACGGTGCCACCGAGCCGACGACACCCAACGGGTCGCGGCGGATGATGCTGGTCTTACCGCGGACGAACTCGCCTGCCGAGCGCCCCTCCATGGTGCGTGCGCCGCCGGCGAAGAACCGGAGATGGTCGGCGATCATCTCCATCTCCTCGAGCGCCAGACCGATCGGCTTGCCGACGTTCTGCGATTCGATCTCGGCGAGGGTGCGCTGGTCGGCCTCGACCAGATCGGCGAGCTTGAGGAAGGCTCGGGCCCGTTCGCCGGCGGGCGTCCTCGCCCAATCCGGGAACGCCGCGTGGGCGGCGGCCACGGCGCGATCGACGTCGGCGACGGTGCCGTGGGCGATCTCGGCGAGTGCCTCCCCGGTCACGGGGGCGGCCACCTGGTCGACTGCACCGTCGGACGCGTCGGTCCAGCCGCCGTCGATGAACATCTGTCGGTGAAAGGTCATGATGTGACTCCTGTTTCGATAAATGGGTGTGCTGTTCAGGTGATGACGTCGCCGGCTTTCGCCGCCGTCCTCAGCAGGGCGCGGACGGCGTCCTTCGAGATCGGCTGCTGGGCGATGGACATGTGCACCATCAGGCCCTCGACGACCACGTCGAGCAGTCGGGCGGTCGCACGGTCGAAGTGGTGGGCGAGAGCGTCTTCGGCCCGCTCCATCCACTGCTGGGTCAGCCGCTTGTTGTCGCCTCGCCGCACGGCGTCTCCGTAGAGTTCGTAGGTCACGGCGAGCTCGTCCGGATGGGATGCGAGGTCATCGGTGATCGCCAGCACGATGCACTCGATGAGATCCGGCCCCTGCCGGCACGACGCCAATCGCTCCTCGAAGCGGCCGGCCAACTTGTCCACGTGCCTCTGGAAGGCAAGCTTCACGATGTCGTCGAGCGTCGCGAAGTGATAGGTGATCGAACCGAGTGGGACGTCGGCGGCCTCACCGATGGCGCGGTGGGTGATGCCCGCGACGCCGTCGCGGGCGAGAACCGCCAGGGCCGCCTCCACGATGCGCTCCTTCCTGTTCGGATCGTGACGACGTGCGCGCCGCGGTGGCGTGGCCATGGCTCACCTTCCGTTAGGAACATTTGTACGTATCGATGCGTGCAAAAGTACCTGGCGAACTTGCCGGCGTACACGTTTTGTCGCGTTTTTTGTCGGTTACTGCAGCGATTCGAGTGCCGGCTCGGCCAGTGCCCGCTCGTTGAGCGCCTGGCCGACCAGTGCGTACTTTGCGGGTGCGAAGAAGCGCAGGTACACGCCATAAGCCAGGCCCGCCAGCAGCGCGATGAAGACCAGCGAGAGCATCAGCACGGCAGTCATACCGTGCACCCCCAACAGGACGTCCAGGCTGTTCAGCGTCAGGACGAAGAAGGCGGTCAGGCCGATGATCGCGAGGATCGGTGCGACCACGGTGTTCCACCGCCGCTTGTCGACGTCCGATTTGCGGAAGAACACGAAGATCGCCACACCCGCGACGAGTTGCGAGAAGATCACACCGATCGTGCCGATACCCGTCGCCCAGGTGAACAACGTCGCGAAGGGATCCTGGCCGAGCAGCCCGAACAGCGCGATCACGATCCCGACCGTCGCGCTCTGCACGATCGAGGCCACCCAGGGCGTCTGGCGTCGCGGCAGTGTCCAGCCCAGAGGCTTCCACACCAAACCCTGCCTGCCGAGGGAGAACAGGTATCGCGAGACGTTGTTGTGGAAGGTGACGATGGCCGCGAATGTCGCTGTGACGATCAGCATTTCGAAGACGAGCGAGATGTTGTGACCGATGATGCTGTCACTCGCGACGAAGATGAAGTTGCCACCGGTCTCGGTGGCGATCGCGACCACCTTGTCGAGGCCCAGCGCGTTCATGATGAGCCAGCCCGACACCGCATACAGCACACCCATGAACACGATGGAGAGGTACGTCGCGCGCGGAATGGTGCGCGCCGGGTCACGTGCCTCCTCGCCGTAGATCGCCGACCCCTCGAAACCGATGAACGACGCGTGCGCGAACATCAGCGCGACGCCAAGGGCACCCCCGAATACGGCGCTGGGCGCAAACGGCGCGAGTGAGAACTCGGAGACCGGAACGGCATCGCCGAACAAACTGAAGGCACTCAGGATGGTGATCATCGTGACCTCCAGCGTCATGAACACGCCGAGCACTTTCGCACCCGAGTGCACGCCCTGGACGCCGAGCCCCAAACAGAGCACCAATGCGGCGAATGCATATGCCCACCAAGGGATATCCACTCCCAGCCGGGGGTTGACCAGCCCGGCTGCGTAGTATCCGAACCCGCCGTAGAGGCCGGCCTGGATGGCGTTGTAGGCGAACATCGCCAGGAACGCCGACCCGAGACCGGTGATTCGACCGAGTCCGAGGGTGACGTAGGCATAGAAGGCACCGGCATTGGTGACGTGCCGGCTCATCGCGACATAGCCGACCGCGAAAATCATCAGCACCACCGCGGCGATCACGAACGCGCCCGGCATGCCGACTCCATTGCCCGAGCCGATGATGATCGGGAACAGCGCCACCACAACCGTCAGGGGCGATGCCGCGGCGATGATGTAGAAGAAGATGCTGGGCACACCCAGGCTGTTCTCCTTGAGCCCGTGGTGACGTCGCCGCTCGGGCGGCGACGTGCGGCCTGGCGGTTCGGACGGCGTTGATACCAGTCGTTGTGGTGGCGGCGATTGAGTGACGTTCTCCATGGTCGTTCATCTCTCGTGAAATGGGCAGCTGACGATCGGGTCAAGCCCTTCGCCCTGTGCTCGTCTGACAGTGGCGGAGAACTCGGGCTGAGAAAAGGTCCTCACCTCCTCATATCGAGTGCGAGATCGGCGAGCAGATCTTCTTGACCGCCGACCATCGCCCGGCGACCGGCTTCGACGAGCAGATCGCGGGTCGGCACGCCGACCTCGGCGGCGACGCGCTCGGCGTGCAGGAGAAAACTGGAGTACACGCCGGCATAGCCGAGAGTGAGGGTCTCGCGGTCCACCCGGACGGGTCGCTGCTGCAACGGGCGGACGATGTCGTCCGCGGCATCCATGAGCGCGAACAGGTCGCAACCGTGGTGCCACCCGTTGAGTTCGGCGACGGCGATGAAGACCTCCAACGGACAGTTGCCTGCCCCGGCACCAAGGCCGGTCAGCGATGCGTCGACCCGGTGGGCACCTTCCTCCACCGCTGTGAGCGAATTCGCGACACCCAGGGCCAGGTTGTGGTGCGCGTGCACACCGACGGAGGTGGACGGCGCCAGGACGGTCCGGTAGGCGCGCACGCGATCCCGCATGTCGGTCATGGTCAGCCGTCCGCCCGAATCGGTGACGTAGACGCAACCGGCGCCCGCCTCCTCCATCACCTTGGCCTGCGCTGCAAGTTGTTCAGGGCTGCAGAGGTGGGACATCATCAGGAATCCAGCCACATCAAGGCCCAACGTGCGGGCGGTATCGATGTGTTGGCGGGCGATATCGGCCTCGGTGCAGGGGGTCGCGATCCGCACCGAGGTGACGCCGACATCGACGGCCGCACGCAGATCATCCAGCGTGCCGATACCCGGGATCAGAAGAGTTGTCAGGCGCGCGTTCTGGATCACCTCGGCGGCAGCGGAGATCCATTCCACGTCGCTGTGGGCACCGGCCCCGTAGGTCAACCCGCCGCCGGCAAGACCGTCGCCGTGAGCCACCTCGATCGCTGACACTCCGGCCAGGTCGAGCGCCCGTGCGATGCGTCGAATGTCGGACAGTGCAAACATGTGCCCGACCGAATGCATGCCGTCGCGCAGCGTCACGTCCTGGACGTAGACCTCGGTGGTCATCCGGACACCTCCGAAGCCGCGGCAGTCAGCACTATCTGTTCGGCAGCCTGGACCGCCGCGGCGGTCATGATGTCGAGATTCCCGGCGAAGGCGGGCAGATAGTCGGCCGCCCCCTCCACCTCGAGGAATACCGTCACCTGGGCCAGCTCCTCGTCGCGGTCCGCGGCCTCCACCAATCGCCTGCGTGGATCCCGTTGCGGGACAGGGGAGACCAGTACCTCTTGGCGGAGCCGGTATCCCGGAACATAGCGCGACACGGTCGTCACCATCTCGGTGACCGCTGATGCGAGCGCCGACTCGTCGACTGCCGACACCAGCGCGGCAACCGTGTCACGCATGATCATCGGCGGCTCGGCGGGATTGAGCACGATGATCGCCTTGCCGCGGCCTGCGCCGCCCACTGTCTCGATGGCCCGCGCAGTGGTGCGGGTGAATTCGTCGATGTTGGCGCGGGTGCCCGGGCCTGCTGAGCGCGACGATATCGACGCCACGATTTCGGCGTAGTGCACGCGTGTCACTCGCGACAGCGCCCCGACGATCGGGATGGTCGCCTGGCCACCACAGGTCACCATGTTGAGGTTCTGGTGGCTGGCAAGGTCGGCCATGTTGACCGCCGGGACGACGAATGGCCCGATCGCCGCCGGTGTCAGGTCGATGACCCGCCGTCCGGTCGGCCGAAGCTTCGTGTAGTTGGCCAGGTGGGCTGCCGCGCTGGTCGCATCGAAGATCACGTCGATGTCGTCGAAGGCTCTCAGCTGTAGGAGTCCGTCGACGCCGCCTGCTGTCACCGCCACGTCCTGCTCGGCAGCCCGGGCGAGACCGTCGCTACTCGGGTCGATACCGACCATCGCCGCAACGTCGAGAACCCGCGACCGCCTCAGCTTGTGCAGCAGGTCGGTGCCGATGTTGCCCGGGCCGATGATCGCGGCCAGGTGGCGCTGTGTCACTGTGCTTTTCACCCATCCTCGCGTTGGCATGTCATTCGCGGCAACGACGGTGCTCAGCTGGTGAGAGCGTGGGCGGTGGTGCGTGGCCGCGGTGACACCAGAACGCCGGGGGCGCTGCTTCGGGCCAGTTCGTTGAGGATCGCCGCGTGGCGCACCTTGTGCCGAATGAGTTCTTCGTGGAATTCGGGCCGGACCCAGCCGTTGTACATCACGGCTTCGGACTCGCCCGGCTCGACTTTGAAGTAGACCGGGCCCGCGACGCGGGCGATGTCGCCGGCCTCCCACAACCGGTTCATCCCGCCGAAGGATTCGAAGGTCTCGGCCCAGACGTCGAGCGGAAGGTCGACGGAACGCCGAATCGCGGCGAGCATCGGACGGCTCAGGTCACCGACGGGATTGACACTGTCGGCACCGAGATCCTGCAGCAGCTTGATCGACGCGGGGTTGGCGTGGCCGGCGTACACCGAGATTTTGAACTTGGCGTCAGCAGGGATCTGGCCGGCATCACGTGCCTTGTTCAGGATGTCCAGCACTCCCTCGTCCCACACGAGGACGCCGCGGATGCCGGTGGAGAACACCCGGAGGTAGTCATCGAGCAGGTAGCGGATGTTGTCCAGTCCCCGTACCCGCCTGCCACCCGCCTGGCCTTCGGTGCTCAGCGCTTGCCGGCCGAGGTCCCAGCCGGTGCGGGGGCCGGGAACCGCAATGAGCTCGATGTCGTTCTCTGCCGCCAGCGCGGCGACATCGGCAAGCTCACCGGTGTTGAGCAGCGTCGTACCGCCGCCGAAGGCAACGATGCGGTGGATGAAGACCCCTTGTTTATCGGACTCGTCGAGGAGCGCCTCGAGCGTCGAAAGGCGTTCTACTCCAGAGATTTCCAGGCGATACTTGCCGCCGTCGTCGAACGCCTTGGGCGACGGCGCGAGGCTGTAGTCATCGGCAGGCAAGAGACCTTGTGAAGCCAGGATGCCTGCCCCGTCGACTTTCGGGGAACGGCTGGCGGCTGCGGTGGACATCGGGTCTCCTTCGATGTGTGGGTTAAATTTCACTGAGTGATAGATGATTGCGCTGAATGAAAATCTAGAAGACCGGCGGGACCGTGTCAACAGGAAGCGGCCTGCCACTTGCGGCGTTCCTGGAGCCGTCACTGAGTGCTGGTAACCTTCACTAGGTGAAAACTGAGGCACGATCCGAAAAGGGCTCGAACCTGATCGGCGTCGAGCGCACAGCGCGAATCCTCACGGCAGTCGCGGAGGCGGATTCGGGTAATTTGACCGAAATCGGTAGGCGCACAGGACTTAACGAGGCGACGGCGCTGCGATATCTGAACAGCCTGGCCTCGCTCGGATACGTTGAGCGGTTCAACAGCGCCCAGTACCGACTCGGCTGGGAGATGTTCCGTCTGGGGCAGCGAGCCTTCTCCGGTCAGGTTCCGTCCGAAGCGATACGGCCGACGATGGAAAGCCTGGTGCGTGAGTTCAATGAGACGGTCAACTTCGCCGTAAACAAGGACCGCAAGGTGCTGATCCTCGAGGTCGTGGAGGGCCGTCGCGCGGTCAAGAAGGTCAGCGACGTCGGCCAGTCCGATCCCTGGCATGCGTCGGCATTGGGCAAGGCGCTCCTGGCGAGCATGCCCGACAGCGTGTGGCGCGACATCGTGGCGTCATCGGGGCTGCCCGAGCTGACGCCCCACACCATCACGTCGATGAAGAAGATGGCTGCGGAGATCAAGGACATCCGTGCCCAGGGCTTCGCCGTCGACCGCGAGGAAGCGGCAGAGGAGTTGACCTGTGTGGCCGCGGCCGTGCCCTCCACCGGTGGAGAACCGTCTCGTTATGCGCTGAGCATCAGTTTTCTCACTCACCGCCTGACGCCTGAGAACCTCGAACATGCTGGTGCTCAGGTGACCGCTGGTGCCGCTGAGATCGCGCGCAAGCTCTCCTGACGGGCACCGGGCGTCCGACGTGAGCTTGTGTGCGAGATTTCCCGAGAATCCCGCACACAAGCCAACATTGGTCAGTAGGGGGCGCCGGCGGCACGCAGCGCATCGCGGGTGCGGGCGATGATGGTGCCTTGCCGGTACCTGAGCAGGTCGGCGCCGACGCGCACGATGCGCCAGCCGAGGTCCTGGTACTCGGCGTTCTGATCGATATCGCGCGTGCGTTGCCTCGAATCCGTCCAATGCTGGACACCGTCGTACTGGACACCGACCTTCCATTCCCGCCAGCCCATATCGAGACGCCCCACGTGTTGCGCGTGGTCGAACACGTCGATCTGGGTGTGCGACGGCCGCATATCCGCTGAGGTGAGCAATAACCGGAGCCGGGTTTCCTGCGGTGACTCCGCTCCATCGTCGGCCAGCTCCAGTACATGTCGCAGCTGGGCAAGTCCCCGAACGCCACGGTGACGATCAATGAGATGCGCTACGTCGGGAATCTTGAGGCCGGTGGCCTGGATGAGCGCATCCACCCGAATGACAGCCATGGTCTGTCCCTGGCGACGACCGAGGTCGAACGCCGTGCGCTGTGGTGTCGTTGCCTGGATGCCCCGAATCAGGCAGGTCTCATCCTCGGCGAGCCTGTCACTGTGGATGAGAATTCCCGACGGTTGAGAGCGACTGGGCTGATTGAGCTCGGCTGGATGCTTGGCGTCGATCCACAATGAGCCGTGGAGGGCCGCGGCGGACAGTCCGGCCACGGTTGCATTCCGACCTGACCACAGCCACGCCGCCACCGCCTTGTCCAGCGGCGTGAGGTTCCTGCCACGCGGGACGTAGACGTTACGGAACACCGTGTCGTAGCGGGTGCGCAGTTGATAGCGGTTGAGCCTGCCGGCGGCCAACGCTTCAGTCCCCAGGAATGGCATGTGAATAGGACGTTGTGAGGTGGCCCAACGGTTCCCCTAGCGCCCACTGTTGGCTTATGTGCGAGAGTTCGCGAGAATTTCGCACACAAGCCCACGTTCGGCGCCAGCTGGGGCGTTTTGACCTGCGTGGACAGTCACCGGTAAGCTGCCCCGTTGGTGTGCGCTGCCCTTTTGGGGGCATACGGGTCCCGGGTCAACGTCGGTCGCCGGGAAACCTCAAATCGCAAACGCCTGACCGGCACCTAACCCGAGATAAGAAGGTAAGCACTGTGCCTACGTACACGCCGAAGGCGGGTGACACCACGCGTTCGTGGTACGTCATCGACGCCACCGACGTGGTGCTCGGCCGGCTCGCCGTCGAAGCAGCCAAGCTGCTCCGTGGCAAGCACAAGCCGACATTCACGCCCAATGTCGATGGCGGCGATTTCGTCATCGTCATCAATGCCGAGAAGATCGCCCTCAGTGGCGACAAGCTCACCAAGAAGTTCGCTTACCGCCACTCGGGTTATCCCGGCGGTCTGCGCAAGCGTACGATCGGCGACCTGCTGATCAAGCACCCGACCCGGGTCGTGGAGAACGCGATCGTCGGCATGCTCCCGCACACCAAGCTCAGCAGGCAGGTGCAGAAGAAGCTCAAGGTCTACGCAGGCCCCGAGCATCCGCACGCTGCCCAGCAGCCGATTCCGTTCGAGATCAAGCAGGTGGCCCAGTGACCGAAGTGACTGAAACCGAAGTCGTGACCGAAGCCGTCAGCGAGCCCGCCGAGCACCGCGAGCCCGTGATCATCGACCGTCCCATCCAGACCGTCGGCCGCCGCAAGGAGGCCGTGGTGCGGGTGCGCCTGGTTCCCGGCACCGGCAAGTTCCACCTGGACGGCCGCACCCTGGAGGCGTACTTCCCGAACAAGGTCCACCAACAGCTGATCAAGGCTCCGCTGGTGACCGTCGATCGGCTGGAGAGCTTCGACATCTACGCCCACCTCGATGGTGGCGGCCCGTCCGGTCAGGCCGGCGCGCTGCGTCTGGCAATCGCCCGGGCCCTGATCCTGGTGCAGCCCGAGGATCGACCGGCGCTCAAGAAGGCCGGCTTCCTCACGCGTGACCCGCGTGCCATCGAGCGCAAGAAGTACGGCCTCAAGAAGGCCCGTAAGGCGCCGCAGTACAGCAAGCGCTGATCTGTTCAGCTTTACCGCCGCCGAGCGTGCAATATGCACGCTCGGCGGTTTTTTTCTGTCGCAATTCAGCGGCGCTCCCAGCAATGTTTCCGGCGGGTCACGGATTGCACGTCATCACCGGTCATCGGAAACGGGAGCATTATTGGTTAACGCGTTCTGCGAAGGGCCGACCACTCAATCAGGGCGAATTATTAAATTTTGGTTTGACTTTCGCGAGAAGTGTGAAAACCCTGGAGGTGAAGCGGGGGCGTCGACGCACGTTCGGACAGGCCGAATCTGTCGCCGGTACGGGTCAGTCAGCTCGTTGGGGGCCGGCCCGCTTCCTGACTGAGAGGAGTACTGCATGATCTGGACGAAGTACGACACCTTCAAGCGGGTAACCGTGGGTGCGGCTCTGGGAGGGGCGCTCTTTTTCTCCGCAGGTGTGGGTCTTGCCGGCGCGGAAGCGCAGGACGGCCAAGTTGACGTCGCGGTCGGTTCCGCGGGTGTGCTGGAAGACGTGTCGGTCGCCTCGGCCGCTCAGTTGGCTTCCAAGGTGTGCGACGGCGATGTCAACCAGGTGACGTCGGCGGCCCAAACCGTCGATGCCAACGGCACCGAGCAGAATGTCTGCAGCAACAACATCGGGGCCGTGAGCTTCCGGCAGAACGACGGCACCGCCGCCGAAGGTGACGAAAACGTGCCGCAGGGCTTCGCCGAGGGCACCGGTCCGGGCGAGACCGCTACCACCACGACCACAACTCCATCACCGACCGAGGGCGCCGACGCCCCGGCGGGCTGACCGATCAGACCAGCGTCACCGCCCACATCCAGCCGGATGTGGGCGGTGATTCTTTTTGCGGTATCTCGTTTCGGTACCAATTTGGCCGCGAGCGGACCGCTGACCTCGTCGGTTGTGTTTCAAGCCGCTGATTATGAGAAGTTTAAGGGCATGGGTCGACTGTTCGGCACCGATGGCGTGCGCGGCGTCGCCAATCGGGAACTCACCGCCGAACTGGCGCTTGCACTCGGTTCGGCGGCGGCACGACGCCTCGGCAATTCCGGCGGTCATGCGCGCCGGGTGGCTGTGGTCGGCCGTGATCCGCGGGCCAGTGGCGAGATGCTGGAAGCAGCGGTGATTGCCGGGCTCGCCAGCGAGGGTGTCGACGCGCTGCGGGTCGGTGTCCTGCCCACCCCGGCGGTGGCGTATCTGACCAGTGCCTACGACGCGGATTTCGGCGTGATGATCTCCGCTTCGCACAATCCGATGCCCGATAACGGCATCAAGATCTTCGGCCCCGGTGGCCACAAACTCGATGACGCCACCGAAGACCGCATCGAGGAGCTCGTGAGTGCGGGCCCGGGGCTGCGGCCCACGGGCGCAGGCATCGGCCGCGTGCTCGACGCGGAGGATGCGCTCGACCGCTACCTACGGCATGCGGGCAAGGCCGTCACCACCCGACTCGACGGGCTGACCGTGGTTGTCGACTGCGCTCACGGCGCGGCCTCCGCGGCAGCGCCGCGGGCCTACCGGGCCGCGGGTGCCAACGTCATCGCCATCAACGCCGAGCCCACCGGTCTCAACATCAACGACGGTTGCGGGTCCACCCACCTGGACGTATTGCAGGCCGCGGTTCTCGGGCACGGCGCCGATCTCGGCCTGGCGCACGACGGTGACGCCGACCGTTGCCTGGCGGTCGACGCAGCGGGCCAGGTGATCGACGGCGACGCCATCATGGTGGTGCTGGCACTGGCCATGCAGGAAGCCGACGAATTGGCGTCGAACACCCTGGTCGCCACGGTGATGAGCAATCTGGGCCTGCACCTGGCCATGCGCGCGGCCGGCATCGAGGTCCGCACCACCGGCGTGGGCGACCGCTACGTACTCGAGGAACTGCGGGCCGGTGAATTCTCGCTGGGCGGCGAGCAATCCGGCCACATCGTGATGCCGGGACTGGGGCCCACCGGTGACGGCATCGTCACCGGACTGCGGCTGATGTCGCGGATGGCTCAGACCCAGTCTTCACTGGAGGCGCTCGCCGCACCGATGCAGACGCTGCCGCAGGTGCTGATCAACGTCAAGGTCGCCGACAAGGCGACCGTTGCCCAGGCGCCGTCGGTTCAGTCCGCCGTGGCGCGCGCCGAGGCTGAGCTCGGTGACACCGGACGGATCCTGTTGCGACCGTCGGGCACCGAGCAGGTGGTGCGGGTGATGGTCGAGGCCGCCGATGAGGACACCGCCCGGCAGTTGGCGGTACGCATTGCCGAATCGGTCAGCGGTCAAATCTGACGGAACCCGATGGGGTCCTGCTGCGTCTAACTCGGCATGGGAGAAGTTCACGCAGCCCGTGTCGACATCGTGGCGCTACTCGATGTCGCGCGTCGCTACGACACGGTCGCCGATATCGTCGACGCCGCCATCCGCACCCGGCTGAACCGGCCGGTGTTCGGTAGTGCGAGCGCGGGCCAGGCGCATGCCGTCCACGGAGATGCCGTGCGGGCGGCCCTCGACGAGCTCACCGACCCGTTGCGGCAATGGGTGCGGGCGGCCAATGAGATCGCAGCCGAGCTGCGGTCCTCGGCAGGGCGCTACGCTGACGCTGACGCCCTGGCGGCGAGCCGGGTGCGGTGATCATCGCCGTGACCGACAACACCGATACGGCAACGCGTTTGGCGCAGGGTAAACCGGCCGTCGACACGATCGCCGAGTACGTACTGGCGTGTGGGGTGCTCGGCTACCACCATCAGGATCTGACGCGGCACCCCGGCCAGGTGCACGCCTGGTACGACGCCGAGGACGGTTTGGATCTGCGGGCGCTCGACGCCCAACGTGCGGTGCTGGGCTCGGCCGCAGCCTCGGCCGAACAGGCTCTGCAGGTGCACGACAGCCAGCTGCACAGCCTGCCCGGGGTCTGGCAGGGCAGCGGTGCGCAAGCTTCTCATGAATTCCTGTTGCGCCACAGTAGATCGGCGTCGCAGGCCGCCGCGGCGCTACACGCGGCCGTCGGAACTTTGGCCGAGTTGCACGACAATCTGTGGCGGGCGGTGGATGCCAAGGTCGCGGCCGCCGTGGAGATCGAGGGCCGACGGGCCGGGCAGCGCGGTGAATGGCTGACCGCGGCGCGGACCGTCACCACCGGTCTGGGGGACCGGGCGGCAGCCAGTGAGCTGATCGACCAGCAGGTGAAGCCGTTTGTCGCCAACGACATCGGCGGGGATTGGCTGACTGCGATGCGGACGACGACGGCAGAGGTATCGGATGCCTACGATGCCGCGATCGCCGCCCTCCGTGGCGTGCCGGTGCCGGTGTTCGACATTCCCGGCGATCTGGGACCGGTGTGGACGCCCGGCCCGGGCGCCACGCCGGCGAGCCCCGAGGGCCGGAACAGCGCGGTGACCACTCCCGCCGCCTGGTCGCCGCCGAGCCCACTGCCCGCGCCGGCTGCGCCACCGACGGTGCCGTCGTGGCCACCGACGGTGCCGTCGTGGCCGGCGCCGGTGAGCCCGGCCGGTTATCCGGCGCCGTCGGTCGAGCCGCTCATGCCCGCTGCCGCGCCGGTGGGCGCCGCACCCGAGGTGGCGGCGCCGCCTGCCGATTTCGGCCAGGGCTCCGCATTGGGTGGGGGATCACCGGGAGTCGGCTCCGGCGTCACCGGGTTCGGTCAGCAACTCGCGGACCTGTTCGGCGGGCTGATCGGTTCTGCCGCAGACGGATTGCCCGAGGCGGACGCCCTGACCGAAATCGACGATCCGCTCGCCGATGAGGCAGCCGATGAGATTCTCGACGACGGCGATGATGACCCGGATGAGTCCGAAACGGCTGAGGAGTCTGACGAGGCCGAGCTGGATGAGCCTGAGCTTGATGAGGATGAGCCGGTCGACGCGGACAGTGCTGCGGAACCGGAAGAACAGCAGCCGATATCACCGGAACCGCCAGATCCCGAACCGGCCCAGCCGCCACCTGCCCCGATGGCCGGGCAGATGGCCGAGCCATTGGCCGCACCGCCGGGTGGGACACCGTGCGACATCGCGGCGGACGAACTGCCGCAGGTCGGCGGTTAGATCGTGTCGTCGCGGCAGGCCAGTGCCGCCGCGACGAACTGGTCACGGGCCGGGTTCTCGGTGGCCGCGTCCCAGATCAACGTCACCTGGACGGAGCCGATGTCCTCGATCGGGACGACCCGCACATCGGGTCGTCGGTAGTAGCCGGCTGTCGACCGTGGCAACACGACGAATCCCTCACGCGCGGCCACATTTTCAAGCTTGTCCTCGACACTGCGAACGGTGCTGTGCGGTGGTTTCCAGCGTTGTTCCGGGGCGACAAGTGCCTGCCATCCCGGCAGCATCGCGGGATCATGCAGCAGTACGCGGGATGCCAGGTCGGACAACCGAACCGACGAGCGTTCGGCCAGCGGGTCGTCAGCGGGGAGAACCGCGTCCATCGGCTCCTCCAACAACGCCACGGTGCCCAGCCCACGATGATCGATCGGCTCGCGGGCGTACACGACGTCGATTTCGCCGGTGCGCACCACATCGACCTGCTCGTTCCAACTGACCTGACGCACCACTGCACGCCGGCCCGGGCCGGTGCCCTCGAACGCCGTCGCCGCCGCCGTTGCCCGCAGCCCCGGCATCACTCCGACGGTGACGGTGACCTGTGGAGTGGCTCGGGTGAGGCGCTGCCGCAACGCTTTCACATCATCGATCAGCACCTTGGCGTCCTGCAGCAACTGGACCCCGGCAGCCGTCAACTGGGTGCCGCGGGATCCCCGCAGGAACAACTGCACGCCGAGTTCGCCTTCGAACGACCTGATCTGGCGGGACAGCACCGGCTGGGCGATGTGCAGGCGCCGTGCGGCCCGTCCGAAGTGGAGCTCTTCGGCGACCGCCACGAAATAACGCAGCTTGCGCAGGTCGAGATCGTCAGGGGCCATACCTCAAGGGTATCGCCGGACGACGAAAAGAGTCTTGGACACCGGCGCACCGTCGCACGCACGGTGGAGTCATGAACTTGAAGAACGCACGGGTCCTGGTCATCGGCGGCACCTCCGGCATCGGCTTGGGTGTCGCATCCGCGGTCGCGGAGCGCGGCGGCGTTCCGATTGTGGTTTCCCGCAAGCAGTCCAGCGTGGACCGCGCACTGGCGGCTCTGCCCGAGGGGGCGCGCGGTAGCACTGTTGACCTGTCCGACCCGGCCGACTTGGCACATCTGGTCGATGAGATCGGTGAGCTCGACCACCTGGTGTTCACCGCGGGCGAGGCGCTGGAGCTCGTCGGGGTCGCCGATCTCACTCCCGAGGTGATCACGGAGTTCCTGGGCACCCGCTTCATCGGTCAGTTGAATGCTGTTCGTGTCTTCGCACCGCACCTCAGCAATGGCGGTTCCATCACGCTCACCAGCGGGGTCGCCGCGGAGCGCCCCGGGCTGGGCGTGTTGCCCGCCAGTGTGTGCGGGGCAGTCAACGCCATGACCAGGGCATTGGCGGTCGAGCTTGCGCCGTTGCGCGTCAACGCAATCGCGCCGGGACCGATACAGACGCCGCTGTGGTCCGGGCTGGCCGAGCCCGACCGGCAGGCAATCTACGAGCGGTTCGCCCAATCCCTGCCTGCGGGCCGGATCGGAGAGGCCACCGACACCGCGTTGGCCTACGTGTACTGCATGGAGCAGGAGTTCGGCACGGGTGTCGTGCTCACGGTCGACGGGGGGAGCACGCTGGTCTGACGTCGGCTTCAGGGCAGTAGCGCCTGGAGCTCCTCGGCGAAACGGATGTGCTCACTGCGGTCGGCGGTCATGGGGTGCACCAGCAGTGTGGTCACCCCGGCTTCGGCATAGGCGGCCAATCGTTCTTTGACGAAACCGCGTGAGCCGATGAGGGATACGTTGCGCACCAGGTCGTCGGGCACCGCCGCGATGGCCTCGGCCTTCTTTCCGGCCAGGAACAGGTCCTGGATGTGGTCGGCGACCGTCCCGTACCCGTAGCGGGTGGCCAGGCGGTGGTAGAAGTTCTTGCCGCGGGCGCCCATGCCGCCGATGTACAGAGCCAGTTGGGGTTTGGCCCAGGCCAGCCGTTCCTCGACGTCATCGCCGATGGCGAGGCTGGCGCTGACCATGACGTCGAGCGGTCCGAGCGAGGCATCGCGCTTGGCGGCCCCGGCGCGCAGTGCCTCGCCCCAGACATCGTCGGCCTTCTCCGGGTAGTAGAAGACCGGTTGCCAGCCCTCGGCGATCTCGGCGGTCAGCTCCACGTTCTTGGGCCCGAGCGCCGCGATCGTAATCGGGATACGTTCGCGCACCGGATGATTGATCAAGTGCAGCGGCTTCCCCAGTCCAGTACCGCGGTCCGCTGGTAAGGGCAGCTGGTAGTACTTGCCGTTGTAGTTGACGTTCTCCCGACGCCATACCTGCCTGCAGATGTCGACCACTTCGCGGGTGCGTCCCAGCGGCGCGTCGAACGGCACGCCGTGGAAGCCTTCCATCACCTGTGGGCCGGAGGTGCCGATGCCCAGACGGAACCGGCCGTCGGACACGTAGTCGATCCCGGCGGCGGTCATGGCCAGCAGTGAAGGGGTGCGGGTGTAGATGGGCACGACGCCGGTTCCGAGCTCGATCGTCGAGGTCTTGGCGGCGAGATAGCCCAGTTGGCTGATCGCGTCATAGGAGTAGGCCTCGGCCACCAGCGCGATGTCGACGCCGACCTTCTCCAGCTCGACGACGTCGCCGGCGGCTTCCTTGAAGCCGTCGGCATAGCTCAGAAAGATCCCGGTCCGCATCATCGTTTTATACACCAACCAGTTGGTTGGCTCGCCACTCAGGGCTTCAGGAGCGCGGCGACCTTGTCCTCGAGGGCAACCGGATCGGCGTTCGGATCCGGGATCTCGGTGTGAGGCAACTGCGCCTCGGGATCGGCGAAGTCCTGGTAATTCTTGTCGCCGGCCAGAGTGTTCAGCAGGTAGCCGGTGAGCAGTGCGCGGACGATCTTCTGGGTGTCACGGTCGGCGCCGGGCAGGCCGACCACGCGGGCCAACCGTCGTCCTTCGATCAGCCCGCCAGGCTTGGCCTTCTGTACGGTGCGCAGCGTGGCACCACCCCAGGACCGGGCCAGTTCTACGGCGTTGGACCGCAGCGTCATCGGATCGCCCGGCGCGCTGAGCACGAGCCCGGGTGTCTTCAACGTCGCGGCCGGTTGCTCGGCCTGCGGTGTGGTGACGGTGGGGAACAGCGCCGCCACGGCCTTCGGTCCCTGTGGCCGGGATGCCATCCCTGCGGCGGTGAACACCGCCGCAGATCCACCGAACCCGTGTCCGACCACCCCGAGTTTGGTCGGATGCACGCTGATCTCTCCCGGTCCCAGTCGCACCCCGGTGATGATGTCCAGCGTGGCGCCCAGATCGAACGCGAGGTTCAGCACCGACGGTGCCAACCCGGTCTCGGTGTCCGGTGCGGCGGCCACGATGCCCCAGGACGCGAGGTGCTCCAGGGTGCTGTCGTAACGGTCGCACCTGGTCAACCAATCGTGACCGAACGCCACACCCGGCAGGTTCATGCCTGATTCCGGGGTGTACACGACACCGGGCATGCCGGCGAAAGCCAGGTCACCGCGGAGCACGCGGTGTGGTCCGCGGCGCGTCAACGCGCCAAAGAGTTTTTTTGTGCTGGCCACCCGATGACCGTAACTCACAGCCGATCCGACAGTTCCGCGATGATCCTGTTGAACCCGCGCGGGTCTTCGAAATGGAAGCCGTGACCGGTGTCGACCCGGTGGAAGGTGACATCCCGCAGCAGTGATCGGGCGCGTTCCGCGTCTTCGCCGCTCATCGCGGCCAGCAGCACACCGTCGTCGTCGTAGCTCCAGTTCGCGTGAATCAGAGCCGCCGGGACACTGATCCGGGCAAGCGTCTCGGCGTGGTCGAATCCGTCGTGAAAGCTGTTGTCGTAGAAGGTATTGCCGAATCGCGGATCGTAGGAATCCATCGCGCGGAAGAGCTCGTTGAATGTCGGGGGCAACGCGAAGAACCTGACCGGTTTTCCGGGACGGAGCCGGCGACAGGCGGCACCACTGCTCTGCAGCGGGCCGGCGAGTGGGCCGAACAGCTTCCAGATCGCGGCGTGCCGCAGGAAATAGGCGGTGAAGTCGGTCCCGCCGGTGGCGAGGAAGTCGTGTGCGCCGGTGGCAAGTCCGACGTAGTTGAATGTTTTCACGGCGCGAGGCAGGACTGACGAGAAGAACGGCGGATCCTCCAGCGCCACCGCACGTACCAGCGCGGGGGTATCGGCGGCCAGCACTGCGGCGATCAACCCGCCAGACGAGTGGCCCGCGATGATCGCCGGCTCGCCGACCACCCCGGCCACGAAGTCGTTGATATCGGCCGCCAGCGCGGTGGCCCGGTATTTGTGCGGTACGTGCTGCGAGCCGCCGTGGCCATAGCAGTCGACGGCGAACACATGGTGGCGTCGGGCCAGGTCCGGAAGTGTCCGGCTCCAGCTGCGCCAGTCCGTCACCTGCCCGTGAATCAGGACCACAGGGGGCCCGTTGTCCGGGCCCTCGGCGTAGTTCAGGACCGAGCCGCCGACGTTGGCGTGCTTCTCGGTGAATCCGGCCCTGGCCACCCGGCGGGCGTCTCGTGCGGCGTAGCTCAGGTTGCGTAACCCAACCGCCGCGGTGGCAGCGCTGAGTAGTGCAAGGGCGCCGCCGGAGAGCCGTAGCGCGGTCTGCGTGCGGATCATCGGCTATTCCCTGGGTGTGTCGGGGAACTGGTCGAACAGATCGGGTCGCACGATCGCGATGCCGCGCTCCACGTCGGCCAATAGCAGCAGGGTGTCGCCGGGGTTGATACCGAACAGCTCGCGGGCGGCTTTCGGGATCACGATCTGCCCTTTTTCGCCGACCCGGACCGTGCTCGCGTACTTGCCGTCTGTAGCCACTATGAGACCTCCGAGTCATACTAGTAGCACAAGTATAACTAGTATGACTGATCGATCAGCGCGTCGGTGACGGTGCACTACCCTGGGGGGTTATGTGTGGAATCGTCGGCTACGTCGGGGCGCGCCCGGCTCGCGGCATTGTGGTCGACGCGCTGCGCCGCATGGAATACCGCGGATACGACTCAGCGGGGATTGCGCTCATCGACGGTCATGGCGGGCTGGCGGTGCGGCGTCGCGCGGGCCGGCTGGCCAACCTGGAGGCCACCCTCGCCGACACTGACGACAGCGCTCTCTCCGGGACGACCGGTCTGGGTCATACCAGGTGGGCGACGCACGGGCGCCCTACCGACCGCAATGCCCACCCGCACCGCGATGCCGCGGGCAAGATCGCCGTCGTTCACAACGGCATCATCGAGAACTTCGCCGTCCTGCGTGCCGAGCTGGAGGCGGCGGGGGTGGAGTTCGCCAGCGATACCGACACCGAGGTGGCAGTTCACCTGGTGGCCAGGCAGTACGCGCACGGTGACACGGCAGGCGACTTCCCCGCTTCGGTGCTGGCGGTGTTGCGGCGACTGGAAGGCCATTTCACGCTGGTGTTCGCCAGTGCCGACGACCCGGGAATGATCGTCGCGGCGCGCCGCTCCACCCCACTGGTGCTCGGGGTCGGCGAGGGGGAGATGTTTCTCGGCTCCGATGTGGCCGCGTTCATCGAGCACACCCGCAACGCCGTCGAGTTGGGCCAGGACCAGGCGGTGGTGCTCACCGCCGACGGCTACGAGATCTATGACTTCAACGGAAATCGGGATGACGCGCATGCCCGGACTTTTCACATCGACTGGGACCTGAGTGCCGCCGAGAAGGGCGGCTACGAGTTCTTCATGCTCAAGGAGATCGCCGAGCAGCCAGCCGCCGTGGCAGACACGCTGTTGGGACACTTCGTCGACGGCCGCATCGTGCTCGATGAACAGCGCCTGTCAGACCAGGAACTCCGCGAGATCGACAAGGTCTACATCGTGGCGTGCGGCACCGCCTACCACTCTGGCCTGCTGGCCAAGTACGCCATCGAGCACTGGACTCGGCTCCCCGTGGAAGTGGAGCTCGCGAGTGAATTTCGATACCGGGACCCAGTGCTGGACCGCAGCACGCTGGTGATCGCCATCTCCCAGTCCGGGGAGACCGCCGACACCCTGGAAGCGGTGCGGCACGCCAAGACCCAGAAGGCCAAGGTGCTGGCGATCTGCAACACCAACGGCAGTCAGATCCCGCGCGAGGCGGACGCGGTCCTCTACACCCGTGCGGGCCCGGAGATCGGGGTGGCCGCCACCAAGACGTTCCTGGCGCAGATCGCGGCGAACTATCTGGTGGGTCTGGCGCTGGCGCAGGCCCGCGGCACCAAATACCCCGACGAAGTCGAACGCGAGTACCACGAGCTGGAGTCGATGCCGGATCTGGTGAGCCGCGTCCTGGCCGGTATCGGGCCGGTGGGGCAGTTGGCGCAACGGTTCGCGAAATCGCCGACCGTGCTGTTCCTGGGCCGCCACGTCGGATATCCGGTGGCACTGGAGGGTGCACTCAAGCTCAAGGAGCTCGCGTACATGCATGCCGAGGGGTTCGCCGCGGGTGAGCTCAAGCACGGTCCGATCGCGCTGATCGATGAGGGTCTTCCGGTCATCGTGGTGATGCCCTCGCCGAAGAATGCGCTGATGCTGCATTCCAAACTGCTGTCCAACATCCGCGAGATCCAGGCCCGTGGTGCGGTCACCATTGTCATCGCCGAGGAGGGCGATGATACGGTGCGCCCCTACGCCGACCACTTGATCGAAATCCCGGCGGTGTCAAGACTTTTCCAGCCGTTGCTCTCGACCATTCCGCTGCAGGTGTTCGCGGCCGGTGTGGCCCGGGCGCGTGGGTACGACGTCGACAAGCCACGGAATCTGGCCAAGTCCGTCACCGTCGAATAAGGCGGCCGGGCGCGCGGTGTTCAGGCACCGCTGCCGGGTGCTCTACGGGTTCCCGAACTTCTGCGGCAGGTTCTCCAAACTAATTGGGAGAGAGCCCATTTCGGCGCCCACGGCTTGCGGGCCGCTTCGGGTGTCCGGTAGCGTGGGAGACGACGAAGGGGAGTAGCCCCGAATCGGGCAATCGACATACTGGCCGTGCGGCAACGCCACGCGACCCGGTTGCCCGGACCGGATCGGATCCGGTGGGCGAGACCTTCGGCTGCGAGACCGTTACTGGTTGCCGGCCGGAGGAGAATACCGATCCCCCGCGGCAGTCACGATCAAGGAGTTGTGGTGTCCGCCGCGTTGCTGCTGAGCTTTGCCGTCATATTCGTCGCGGAGTTGGGGGACAAGTCCCAGCTGATGGCGATGACGTTTGCGCTGCGCTACCGCTGGTGGGTGGTGCTGGGCGGGATCACCGTGGCAACCACGGTGGTGCACATCATGTCGGTCGCGATCGGCCACTACCTCGGTGCCGCGCTGCCGACACACCTGCTCGGCATCCTGGCCGGTGTCGCGTTCATCTTCTTCGGATTGTGGACGCTGCGAGGCGACAGCCTCTCCGACGACGAGGCCAGCCGGGCTCAGCGGGCCACTGCGCCTGCGTTCTTCGTGGTCACCTCGGCGTTCATGCTCGCCGAACTCGGCGACAAGACGATGCTGGCGACCATCACGCTCGCCGCAGATAACGACTGGGTGGGGGTGTGGATCGGTTCCACGCTGGGCATGGTGGTCGCCGACGCCCTGGCCATCGTGGTCGGGGCGATCGCAGGCAAGCACCTGCCGGAGCGGTTCATCCAGATCGCAGCGGCGGTTCTGTTCCTGATCTTCGGCGCTTACATGCTGCTCGAGAATCTCATCCCTGGTGCGGCGGCGCCGGTCATCATCGCGATCTCGGTCGCTGTCGTCGGGCTGCTCGGCGGAGTCCTGCGCATGCTGCCACCGCGGTTACGCCCAGCGGTGCTGCGGACCGAGTCGAACCCGGCCGCTGATGACAGCGCACTACCCTCGGCGTAATGGATCTTGCCGAACCGAAAGTGAACATCGCCCCGCGGTCCGGCCGTGGAGGTCTGGGTGCGTTCGTCAGCGACGCGGCCTTCGAGCATTTCCTCGGCACGTACCGCAACGGCATGGCGACGCTGCCTGCCTTCGAACACTTCGATGTGCCAACGTCATTCGGCACGGTACGGACGTATCGGTTCGGCGGGCCGGATACGGGTGTGCCCGTCGTGATGTTGCCGGGCCGCAATGCGTCCACGCCGATGTACCGGACGAATCTGGGTTCGCTGCTGGCTCAGCGCACGGTGTACTGCGTCGACCTGCTCGGCGAGGCGGGCCTTTCGGTCCAGCACACCGCGATCGGTGGCCCGCCCGATCAGGCGCAGTGGCTCGACGAAGCGCTGGCCGGGTTGGAGCTGGGGCGTGCGCATCTACTCGGTGTGTCCATGGGCGGCTGGACGGCGGCGAACTGCGCCGTGCACCGCCCCGAGCGGATCGCATCGCTGACACTGCTGGACCCGGTCTTCACGTTCGTGCGCATCCCCGTGAAAGCGATACTGGCCTCGGTCGCCTTGTTCGCGCCCGGGGTGCCCGAGAACTGGCGCCGTCGTGTGCTGTCCTGGATCTCGGGAGGGTCAGATGTGGATTCCGCCGAACCGGAGGCGGCGCTAATCTCGGCCGGATCCAAGGATTTCGTGTTGCGCACCCCGATGCCGAAACTGTTCACCGACGAGCAACTGCGGTCCCTCGACGTGCCGGTGCTGGCATTGATTGCCGGCCGCAGCGTCATGCTGGACCCGGCGCGGGCCGTGGCGCGCGCCCGAGAACTCCTGCCCCGTGGTCAGGTTGAGCTGTGGCCCGATGCCTCGCACGCCATCAACGGCGAATACCCCGACAAGATCGCGCAGCGGGCGGCCCGGTTCTGGGCGGAGGTCGACTCCTAGGTCAGTACAGGTCATTCCGGTAGTGATCGTCGATGACCGTGTGAAGGACGCCCGCCAGATCACCGAGCTTCTCGGCCATCTTCGCCGCGCTTTCGGTGATGGTGAGCGTGTAGAAGTCCCCGCCCACTGTCACGGCCTCGGCCAATCCTCGACTGTCGCCTTCCCACAGCTTGGCCCGGATGACGGCCTTACCGCATTGCCCGAATACCTCGCGGACGCGCACGATTGTCGCCAGCACCGCCGGTTTCCCGTCCGCGCTGAGCATTTCGAGCAGTTCCGGATCGTCGGTGACGAACGCGTCACCGTTGACCCGGATCACTTCGCGGATACCGGGCACGAAGAAGACGATCCCCACCGCGGGATGGCTGGTGATGTTCTGGTGGGTGTCGGCGAGCTTGTTGCCGGGCCGATCGGGGATCGCGAGTGTCCACGGGTCCAGAATTCGCACCGAACCCGGTGGGTCCCCCCGTGGGCTGGTATCGAGCTGGCCGTCCGCGCCGACGGTGGACAGGCAGAAGAACGGGCTGTGCGCGATGAACCGGGCGGAGAACTCGCCCAGTCTGGGTTCCTTCTTCTCTGCGATGAACCGTTCGGGGAAGCCCACGACCTCTCTGATGCGATCCATCGACACCGGAGTGTAGGAATCGGCCGCCGTGCGTTCGGGAGTCTGCGCAGACACGGTGGTGTCAACGGTTGTCATGTGTCTCTTTCCTAGATATCGAGAACCAGCCGGGACGTCTGTGCGCGCGAAACACAAATGAACATGCGATCATTGGCGGCTCGTTCGTTCTCCGACAGGATGTCGTCGCGGTGATCGGGCACCCCGTCGAGCACCCGGGTTTCACACGCGCCGCATATCCCGGATCGGCAGGACGATGCCACGTTGACCCCGGCGTCTTCGACAGCGGTGAGGATGCTCTGCCCCTCGGCAACGGTGACGGTCGTGCCCGAGGCGGCACATTCAACTTCCACGGGCTTGTCATCGGCCGGCGATGTCCGCGACCGGGGTTTGAAGCGCTCGAGGTGCACGCTCTCGGGCGGCCAATGCGAGGCCGCGTCCTGCAGAGCGGTTAACAACGTGGCCGGGCCGCACGCATAGATCTTCACGCCCGTTCGGACCGTGGCGAAGTACTCGCCCAGTGGAATGCGGCCGCTCGCGTCGGAGGGGTGGAAACGCACGCGTCGTCCGTATTGTCGAAGTTCGTCGAGGAACGGCATCGACGCTGCCGTGCGACCGCCATAGAGCAATTGCCAGTCCAGCCCCCAGGACTCGACTTGGCGGATCATCGGGAGGATGGGCGTTATCCCGATGCCGCCCGCCACGAACAGATATGAGGTGGCCCGCTCCAACTCGAAGGTGTTGCGCGGACCGACGAGGCGCAGCCGCTGTCCCGGGCGCAGAAAGGCGTGCACATACTCTGAACCGCCCCGGCTGGCGCGTTCCCGCCGAACTCCGATCTGATAGTAGGACCGTTCGCCGACGGGGCCGCACAACGAGTACTGGCGTTGTATGCCGGTGGGCAACACCAGGTCGATGTGTGCTCCCGGTTTCCAGGAGGGAAGCAACCCGCCCGCGCACGCCTGCAACTGCACGGAAACCACGCCGTCCGCCTCCCACCGGAGCTGTCGGACTGCGACGTCAACCCCGGTGGCCGTCTCGCCTGCCACGTCATACCTTCCGTTCGATTAACATTGTTAATGGCTGGTCAGAGGCTACTGATAACATTGTTAACATGTCAAGTGAGGCTGCCACCCACGGTCGGGCCGGACGGGCCCGGCTGCGTGTCGACACGGTGGTGCAGGAAGCCCTGGCGGTGGTCGAGGAGGGTGGGTTGGAATCGCTGACGATGCGGCGCCTGGCGGACCGGCTCCAAGCACACCTACCGACGATTTATCGACTGGTCGACGGTAAAGAGGCACTCATCGACGAGATGGCCGAGACGATCCTGGCGAAAGCGTTCCCCGCCATCCGCGCCGACCACTCCGATTGGAAAGATCGGATCAGCAGCCATGCCGGCGGCCTGCGGTCGGCTCTGCTGACCCAACGCGATGGAGCGCGCATCGTCGGTGGAAACTACGCCGCTAAACGCGCCAATCTGACGTACACCGACAGCCTCGTCGGGTGCATGCAAGATGCCGGTCTGGTCCACGAACATGCCCTGTGGGCCGCGAGTTCGGTCTTCTGCTTCGTCTTGGGCGAAGTTCTTGAGCAGCAGGGCGCAACCGGCGGCGAAACCTCGACACTCGAAGGCGTCGTCGACGCAGGCGATTACCCGCACCTCGCATCGAGCCCGGTTGAGCATCTCCTGGATTTCGACGCGAGATTCGACTTCGGTCTCAGCTTGCTGATGTCAGGATTGCAGTCATGGCTCGATCGCGCCGGCGAGCTCCGATGACGGTGCGGCTCTGCGCAGTTCGCCGGTAGCCAGCCCCAATCCCAGCCCGCAGGCGATCAACGCGATGCCGGCCCACACCGGTGGCGCGGGGAAGTGCCCGGTGAGCGGTATGCCGATCGTCGCGGCGGCGACGGGGGCCACCCCGGTGAGCAGCCCGGCCCGCCCGGCGCCCAGCCACCGCACGCACGTGTACCAGAGGATGAAGGCCAGCGCCGTCACCGCTACCGCCAGATACCCGATCGCCGCGAGCTCACCGGAGTCGAAACGTGTTGCGGCATACCATCCTTCGGTCGTCAGGCCGAGCGCACCGAACATCACCGCCGCCAGCCACGTGGTGTGCACCGACACCCCGGCGGGTCCGAGCGGGCCGAGCACCGGGATGGCCAGCAGGGTGAAACCGGCCTCGCAGGCGAACACCACCAATGCCCAGAGCAGGCCGACCGCGTCGCAACGGCCCAGTCCCTCGACCACCGCCGCGCCTGCGGTGACGATGCCCGCGGCCAGCAGGATTCGCGTGCGTGGCCGGCGGCCCTCCAAAATCGGCCCGATCGCCGCCAGTGCGACAGGTACGCCCGCCACCGCCACCGCGAGCACGGCTGGTTCGGCGTGCCGAGACCCGTAGACCAGGGCGACATTGAACAACACCAGTCCCGTCAGTGTGACGCCGAGCAGCCACAGCCACTCGGTGCCGCGCGGACGGCTGACCCGCCGTCCGGTGAGCCGGACCCAGCCGAGCAGTAGTACGCAGGCGAGCGCGTAGCGCAGCGCCTGCGCGGTGTGCAGTGGGGCGTCCGCGAGAGCGCCTGACACGGCGACGCTGCCGCCGACGAAGGTCATGCCGAGTGCACCGGATATCGCGGCGCGGGTGGTACTGGACATCAGCCTATGCTCGCGTCACGATGGTCCTATAAACAGCACCAAGAGTGGACGTATCAAGTGAACCAAGTTGTGGGCGGGGCGGATTTTCTGCTGCTCGACCCGTCATCTGCGCCCGCGAGAGGGCTGACCGGCTGGCTCGTCGACGCGCTACGCAGCGCGATCACGGACGGTCGGCTGGTCGCGGGCACCCGGCTGCCCGCGACCCGGGTGCTGGCCGAGGAACTTGCCATCTCCCGCGGCGTGGTCGTCGAGGCCTACCGCCGGTTGGCCGACGAAGGACTGGTGGGCGGGCGTTCCGGCGGTGGTACGAGCATCCTGGCCAAACCTGTCCCGGCGGCTCGACCGCGCCGTGCACCGCAGGAGCCGGTTTCGCGACTTCCGCGACCGCGACTGCCGGTCGGTGAGGGCATCGATCTCTCACCGGGCGTCCCTGATCTGTCCGCGTTTCCGCGCAGCACCTGGTTGCGTGCCGAGCGGGCGGTGTTGTCCGAGACGCCGCCGGAAGATCTCGGTTACGGGGACCCGCGGGGACATCCGCGGCTGCGGGCCGCGCTGGCTCCGTGGCTGGCCCGCACCCGCGGCCTGCGCACGGATCCGGACGACATCCTCATCGTGGCAGGCGTCGCCCAAGCCGTCGCATTGCTGGCCCAACAGTTGCGGGGCGAAGGAGTCGACACCATCGCCGTCGAGGATCCCGGTTCGCGCGGTGCCATCGAAGAACTCGAGTACTGGGGGTTGCGCCCGGTTCCGGTGCCGGTCGACGACGAGGGCATCCGGGTCGACGTGCTCGCCACCACCGGAACCTCCGCTGCCTTCCTCACCCCGGCACACCAGTTCCCGACCGGCGTCGTCCTGGGCCCGCACCGTCGTCGTGAACTGCTCGGATGGGATGGTGAACTGCTGATCGAGGACGACTACGACGCCGAATACCGCTATGACCGCGCCCCGGTACCGGCGCTGCATCCGTCGGCGCCCGAGCGCATCGCCTATGCAGGCAGCACGTCGAAGAGCCTGGCGCCTGCGCTGCGGCTGGGCTGGCTGATACCGCCGCGGCGGCGTTACGCGGACCTGGTGGCCGCCAAGCATGCCAGCGATCTGGGCAGCCCGACCGTGCCGCAGCTGGTCCTGGCCCGGCTGTTGGACAGCGGCGAGTACGACCGGCATGTGCGGTTGGTCCGCGCCCGGCACCGCGCCCGGCGCGACGCACTGCTCGGTGCGCTGCCCGGTGCGGTGGTGACGGGCGTGGCCGCAGGACTGCACCTGCTGGTCACACTGCCCGCCGATGTCGACGACGGTGCCCTGGCCGGCGAACTGCACGAGGCCGGCGTGCTGGTGCATCCGTTGTCCTGGCATCGGCGGCTGCCCGGACCGCCCGGGCTGGTGCTCGGCTATGCCTCACATACCCCGGACCGCCTGCGCGAGGCAGGCGAGACGATTGCCCGGGTGTGTGGTTGGCGTTGAGGCGCGAAATGCGGACTGGGAGGTGCAGACGTGCAAAGCCACGTAACCTATTGGCGCGCGGGCAAGTCGAGTGGGACGGGAGCTGATGCGGCACTACTACACCGCTGACGCGATCCGCGAAGCTGAAGCCCCGCTGCTGGCGTCGTTGCCGGACGGCGCCCTGATGCGTCGGGCCGCCTACGGTCTGGCCACGGCGATCGGCCGGGAACTCCGGCGTCGCACCGGCGGGATCGCCGGTAGACGCGTCTGTGCGGTGGTCGGCTCAGGTGACAACGGCGGCGACGCGCTGTGGGCGGCGACCTTCCTGCTCCGCCGCGGTGCGGCGGCCACGGCGGTGCTGTTGAACCGCGAACGCGCGCACGCCAAGGGGCTGGCGGCATTCTGCAAGGCCGGCGGCCGGGTGGTGGAAACTGTCCCGACGGCAGCCGATCTGGTGATCGACGGAGTGGTCGGTATCTCGGGCTCCGGGCCACTGCGGCCGAACGCCGAGGCCGTCTTCGCCGCCACCACCGCACCCGTCGTGGCGGTCGACATCCCCAGTGGCATCGACGTGTACACGGGCGCAGCCGACGGACCACACGTGCGTGCCGCGCTGACCGTCACCTTCGGCGCCCTCAAACCCGTTCATGCCCTGGGTGATTGCGGACAGGTCGAGCTGATCGACATCGGCCTTGACCTGCCACCCACGGCCCTGCTGGGTTTCACGGCCGCCGACGCCAAAGCGCGCTGGCCGGTGCCCGGTCCGACCGACGACAAGTACACCCAGGGCGTCACGGGCGTGCTGTCCGGCTCCGCGGCCTATCCGGGTGCCGCAGTGCTCAGTACCGGTGCCGCGGTCGCCGCCACCTCCGGCATGGTGCGATATGCGGGAAGTGCTGCGCAGCAGGTGCTTTCGCAGTGGCCCGAGGTGGTGGCCGCGCCGAGCCCGCAAGCCGCGGGCCGGGTGCAGGCCTGGGTGGTAGGGCCGGGACTGGGCACCGACGAGAACGGGAAGGCCGCGTTGCGGTTCGCGTTGGATACCGACCTGCCGGTGATCGTCGACGCCGACGGGCTGACGCTGCTGGCCGCCGACCCCGCGCTCGTCGCGGGTCGGGATGCGCCGACGGTGCTCACCCCGCACGCCGGTGAGTATGAACGGCTGGCCGGACAGCCGGTCGGCGCGGACCGCATCGCCGCGGCCCGGGGCCTCGCCACGCGCCTGGGGGCGACCATCCTGCTCAAGGGCAATGTCACCGTCATCGCCGAACCTGGTTCGGGGGACACCTATCTCAACCCCGCCGGACAATCCTGGGCCGCCACCGCAGGCTCCGGTGATGTGCTCTCGGGAATCATCGGTGCGCTGCTGGCCGCCGGTCTGGCGCCGGGGGAGGCGGCCGCCGCGGCAGCGTTCGTGCATGCGCGCGCCGCCAATCTGTCGGCCACCAACCCCGGCCCTGGGCCGGCGCCCACCTCGGCCTCCCGCATTCTCGCCCACGTCCGTTCCGCGATCGCATCCCTGTAACGAAAGGCTTTTCATGGCGCACAAGCATTCCCATGGCCCGCATATCTCCCCGGCCTACACCGGGCGGTTGGCGATGGCGCCCGTGCCGTCGTCGCGGCTGCCCGACGATGCGATGGACCCCGGCGCGGCGTACCGATTCATCCACGATGAATTGATGCTCGACGGCAGTTCGCGGCTGAACCTGGCGACCTTCGTCACCACCTGGATGGATCCCGAGGCCGAGAAGCTGATGGCCGAGACGTTCGACAAGAACATGATCGACAAGGACGAGTACCCCGCGACCGCGGCCATCGAGGCCCGCTGCGTGTCGATGGTGGCCGACCTGTTCCACGCGGAGGACCTGCAGCCCGACGATCCGGCGAGCGCTGTCGGGGTGTCCACGATCGGCTCCAGCGAAGCGGTGATGCTGGCGGGCCTGGCGATGAAATGGCGGTGGCGCGCGAAGGTCGGCGACGGTTGGAAGGGGCGCACGCCCAACCTCGTGATGGGTTCCAACGTCCAGGTCGTGTGGGAGAAGTTCTGCCGGTACTTCGATGTCGAACCGCGTTATCTGCCCATGGCCGAGGGTCGCTACGTCATCACCCCCGAGCAGGTGCTCGATGCGGTCGACGAGGACACCATCGGCGTGGTGGCGATCCTCGGCACGACCTACACCGGGGAGCTGGAACCGATCGGCGAGATCTGCGATGCCCTGGACAAGCTCGCCGGTGGCGGCGGGGCCGACGTGCCCGTGCATGTCGACGCGGCCAGCGGCGGCTTCGTGGTTCCCTTCGTACATCCCGATCTGGTGTGGGATTTCCGGTTGCCGCGGGTGGTTTCGATCAATGTCAGCGGTCACAAGTACGGGCTGACCTATCCCGGCATCGGATTCGTGGTGTGGCGCAACAAGGACCACCTGCCCGAGGAGCTCGTGTTCCGTGTGAACTACCTCGGCGGCGACATGCCGACGTTCACGCTGAACTTCTCGCGCCCCGGCAACCAGGTGGTCGGTCAGTACTACAACTTCCTGCGGCTGGGCCGGGCCGGCTACACGCAGGTGATGCAGTGTCTGTCCCAGACGGCCCGCTGGCTGGGCGACGAGCTGCGTGACAGTGAACATTTCGAGCTGATCAGTGACGGTTCGGCGATCCCGGTGGTCAGCTTCCGGCTCAAGGGGGATCCCGGTTACACCGAGTTCGACGTGTCCGAGGCGCTGCGCGCGCACGGTTGGCAGGTGCCGGCCTACACGATGCCCGAGGACGCCAGCGACGTCGTCGTCCTGCGGGTCGTGGTGCGCGAGGGCTTTTCGGCCGACCTGGCCAGAGCGCTCAAGGACGACATCATCACCGTGTTGACGCACCTCGACGCACTCAAACCGAACGGCCATTTCGACGAGGTGCAGCCGTTTGCCCACTAGTTCGACTGCGGTCCATTTGGTGATGCCTTGCGCCACTGGGGGCTTGGCTCGTCAGGAATAGCTGCCGTACGTGTCCTGTTGCGTCGGGTGTGAAGGCGATCGGATATACCGAGTTCGGTGGTCCCGAGGTCCTGAGGGTTCTGGAGGTGCCGAAGCCTGACGTGGGGCCTGGGCAGGTGCGGGTCCGCGTGCTGGCGTCAGGGGTGAATCCTGCGGACACCGCAGCGCGGTCGGGATGGATGCGTGCGGCCTATCCGCCGGAGACGCTCCCCGGAGGACGATATCCGGATCCGCCGTACATCCCTGGATGGGATTTCAGTGGTGTTGTCGACCAGGTCGCTGATCGTGACTCGGTCGGACTCGGTGAGCACGTTGTCGGTCTGGCACCCACAACGATGGCCGGTGTCGGTGCATACGCGGAATATGTTGTGACCGATGCTCGTTCGGTCGTGCGCGCACCCAGCAACGCCACAGCGGCGGCGGCATCCACCTTCCTGATGAATGCGCTGACCGCATACGCCATGCTTGAGGCGATATCCATTCCTGCCGGTGGCCTGATTGCCGTGACGGGTGCGGCCGGAGCACTGGGCGGATATGCCGTTGAACTGGCGAAGCACCAAGGGCTACAGGTTATTGCCGATGCTGCCGAAGCGGATGAGCCACTGGTCAGGCGGCTCGGAGCAGACACTGTCGTACGTCGCGGAGCAGATGTCGCTGAACGTATTCGCGACGTCGTAGCCGATGGAGTCGACGGTGTCGTCGATGCAGCGCTCTACAACGACGCAATAACTCCGGCGATCCGCGACGGCGGCGCGGTCACCTCGGGCCGCCAGCATGTCGGCTCCAATGAGCGATCGATCACCTGGCACAAGGTGTTCGTCAACGAGCACATCACCCGCACGGACGTCCTCCGCAGCCTCCGTGATCTCGTGGAGGCCGGCATATTGACCCTGCGGGTCGCCGACATGCTCCCCGCTGAGCAGGCCGCCGACGCACACCGCCGTCTAGAGGCCGGCGGACTCCGGGGCCGTCTCGTACTCACGTGGTAATCAGCTGAGTACCGGCATTCTCCGGCCTGAGCGGTAGTCACCGTGATCCTGCCCCGGCCATCATCACCGTGGGATCAACAGGGCTGACTATGCCCCGCCGCCACCGGGCCTTGTCCTGCGGCAATTTGTGACTCTGGGACAATGGTCGGCGGTGATATGAGCATGCAGACGACCGAACTCACGACATCCCTGACCCCGAGCGCATCGGCGCAGGCCGTCGTGGACCTCGGCGCGATCGAACACAACGTGCGACTGCTGTGCGAGCATGCGGGTAAGGCCCAGGTCATGGCCGTGGTCAAGGCCGACGGCTACGGCCACGGCGCGGTCCCCGTCGCCCGGACCGCACTGGCGGCCGGCGCCGCCGAGATCGGTGTCGCCACCATCGGCGAGGCCATGGCCCTGCGGGCCGGCGGAATCACCGCCCCGGTGCTGGCCTGGCTGCACCCGCCGGCCACCGATTTCGCACCGGCGGTCGCGGCCGACGTCGAGGTCGCGGTGTCCTCGCTGCGCCAACTGGACGATCTGCTGGCCGCGGTGCACCGGACCGGCCGCACGGCCGTCGTCACCGCGAAGGTCGACACCGGGTTGAGCCGCAACGGAGTCAGTGCGGCCGACTATCCCGCCTTGCTGGCCGCGTTGGGCCGTGCCCGCCTGGACGGCGCGATCCGGCTACGCGGCATCATGACGCACCTGGTGCACGGCGACGATCCGGACAACCCGTTCAACGACCTGCAGGCGCAGCGGCTGACCGATATGCGCGACCATGCGCGTGACCAAGGGGTGCCGTTCGAGGTGACGCACATGTGCAATTCGCCCGCGGCGATGACGCGCCCGGACCTGGCTTTCGACATGGTGCGCCCCGGCATCGCCGTGTACGGCCTCAGCCCCATCCCTGGCCTCGGCGATATGGGCCTGCGGCCTGCGATGACACTGAAATGCCCTGTTGCGCTGGTCCGTTCGGTACGTGCCGGGGACGGCGTGTCCTACGGTCACCTCTGGGTGGCCGACCGGGACACCACGCTGGCACTGCTGCCGATCGGCTACGCCGACGGCGTGTACCGCTCCCTGAGCGGACGTTTCGAGGTGCTGATCAACGGCAGGCGCCGGCGCGCCGTCGGACGCGTCTGCATGGACCAGTTCGTCGTCGACCTCGGGCCCGACGCGTCCGATGTGACCGAAGGTGACGATGCCATCCTCTTCGGGCCGGGCACCCAGGGGGAGCCGAAGGCGCAGGACTGGGCCGATCTGCTCGACACCATCCACTACGAGGTGGTCACCAGCCCGCGCGGTCGGGTCACCCGGACTTATCTGCCGGCAGGTCAGCACCGTTGAGCCGTAATACAGGCTGGCTCGCCGGCGCGGCAGGGCTGACCGCTGTGGGTGCCGTCGCGGGTGCCTCGCTGGCACGATCTCTCGGTCGGCGGATCAGTGCCGAGGATCCGTACGCCGGCGAGGATTTCGAGATGCTCGACGCCGACCGCAGCTCGGTGGTGACCACCGCCGACGGGGTGCCGCTGGCAGTGCGCGAGGTCGGCCCCGCCGACGCTCCGCTGACGGTGGTGTTCGCCCACGGTTTCTGTCTGCGGATGGGCGCGTTTCACTTTCAGCGGGCCCGGCTCGCGCAACAGTGGGGCCCACAGGTGCGGATGGTGTTCTACGACCAACGTGGCCACGGCCGGTCCGGGGCCGCCCCACCGGACACCTACACCGTCGAACAGCTGGGTCAGGATCTGGAAGCAGTGCTGGCGGTGACGGTCCCGCGTGGCCCGGTGGTACTGGTCGGCCACTCGATGGGCGGGATGACGGTGCTGTCGCATGCCCGGCAGTTCCCGCAGCGCTACCGGTCGCGGGTGGTGGGGGCCGCGGTGATCTCGTCGGCCGCCGAGGGAGTGTCCCGGTCGCCGCTGGGCGAGATCCTGCGCAACCCGGCGCTGGAAGCCGTCCGGTTCGCCGCCCGGTACGCCCCGAAGACCGTGCACCGCACCCGCGGCGCCGCCAGGTCGGTGATCGCCCCGATTCTGCGGGCCGCGTCCTACGGTGACGAGAGGATCAGCCCGAGCGTGGTGGAGTTCTCCGAGGCGATGATGCATGCGACCCCGATCGCCACCCTGGTGGAGTTTCTGCACGCGCTGGAGGTGCACGACGAAACCGCAGGCCTGGCGGTGCTGGCCAACGTGCCCACGTTGATCGCCTGTGGTGACCGTGATCTGCTCACCCCGATGGAATACTCGGAGGCCATGGCCGCGCAGCTGCCCCGCTCGGAGCTGGTGATCGTGGGGGGAGCGGGCCACCTGGTACAGCTTGAGGAGCCCGAGGTGATCGACGACGCGCTGGTCCGTCTCGTCGAGCGGGCCACCCCCTCCAAACTGGTCACGCTGACGCGGCGGGTGCGGAATCGGGTACGGCCCAATGGGTGAGCGCATGGCAGGTACGGCCGAACTCCCCACAGCCGAGGACACCATCGCGCTGGGTGCCAGCTTGGGTGCGGGCCTGCGCGCCGGCGACGTGGTGGTGTTGTCCGGTCCGCTCGGAGCCGGAAAGACCGTGCTGGCCAAGGGGATAGCTCAGGCGCTGGATGTCGACGGTCCGGTGGTGTCGCCGACATTCGTGCTGGCGCGCCTGCACCGGGCGCGCCGTGCGGATCGTCCGGCCATGGTGCACGTGGACATGTACCGGCTGCTCGACCATCCCGGTGCCGACCTGCTCGGCGAACTTGACGCGCTCGACCTCGATACCGATCTCGACGACGCGGTGGTGGTGGTCGAGTGGGGCGAGGGTCTGGCCGAACGACTTTCCGAACGTCATCTGGACATTCGCATCGAACGTGGTTCGGGTACCGATGTCCGCATCGTGACCTGGCAGTGGAGCCGGCCGTGACAACCGTGATTCTGACCATCGACACCGCTACTCCGGCCGTCAGCGGGGGCGTGGTACGCCTCGACGACGACGGCACCATCACCACGTTGGCAGAGCGGGTGACCGTCGCCCCCCGCGCACACGCCGAGCAACTCACCCCGAATGTGCTTGGTGCGCTGGCTGATGCGGAACTTACTGTAGGGGATGTGGCCGCGGTCGTCGTCGGTTGCGGGCCGGGGCCGTTCACGGGCCTGCGGGTGGGGATGGCCAGCGCCGCCGCGTTCGGACACGCACTCGGGGTGCCGGTGCACGGGGTGTGCAGTCTCGACGCCATCGGCATCCACACCACCGGTGAAGTGCTGGTGGTCACCGACGCCCGGCGCCGCGAGGTGTACTGGGCGCGGTACCGCGAAGGGGTGCGGGTCGGCGGACCGTCGGTGAACGCGCCCGCCGATGTGCCCGTGGACGCCGCGGCAGTGGCCGGATCACCCGAGCACACCGCGCTGTTCGACCTGCCCCGGCTGGAACCGGTGTATCCGACGCCGGCCGGACTGGTGGCCGCGGTGGTGGATTGGGCAGGACCCGCGCCGCTGGTTCCGCTGTACCTGCGCCGGCCCGACGCCAAACCGGCGGCGCCCCGATGAGCATCACCTTCGACGCGCTCACCCGTGCCGACGCACAGCGCTGCGCGGATCTGGAGGCCAAGCTGTTCGCCGGTGACGACCCCTGGCCGGCGCGCGCATTTCTCGGCGAACTGGCCGCAGGTCACAACCACTACATCGCCGCCCGCGCCGAGGGCACCCTCGTCGGCTACGCCGGGATCTCCCGGCTGGGCCGGACCAAGCCCTACGAGTACGAGATCCACACCATCGGCGTCGATCCCGACTTCCAAGGCCAGGGCATCGGCCGACGGCTGCTCGATGACCTGCTCGACTTCGCCTCGGGCGGAATGGTTTTCCTGGAAGTGCGAACAGACAACGAACCGGCGATCAAACTGTACGAGAGTGCCGGATTCACCAACATCGGGCTGCGTAAACGCTACTACCGCGCCAGTGGAGCCGACGCCTACACCATGCAACGACCTCCCCGAGGGAGCCCGACGTGAACATTCTCGCCATCGAAAGTTCCTGTGATGAAACGGGAGTCGGCATCGCCGCCGTCGCCGAGGACGGTCGGGTCACTCTTCTCGCCGATGAGGTGGCCTCCAGTGTCGACGAACACGCCCGATTCGGCGGCGTCGTCCCGGAGATCGCCTCGCGCGCCCACCTGGAAGCACTCGGCCCTACCATGCGTCGTGCGCTGCAGGCCGCAGGCATCGCCAAACCCGATGTCGTCGCCGCCACCATCGGCCCCGGCCTCGCCGGCGCGCTGTTGGTCGGGGTGGCCGCCGCGAAAGCCTATGCCGCGGGCTGGAATGTGCCGTTCTACGCGGTCAACCACCTGGGCGGCCACCTTGCCGCCGACGTGTACGACCATGGCCCCCTGCCCGAATGCGTGGGACTGCTCGTGTCGGGTGGGCACACGCACCTGCTGCATGTGCGTTCGCTCGGGGAGCCGATCCTCGAGCTGGGCAGCACCGTCGACGACGCGGCGGGGGAGGCCTACGACAAGGTGGCCCGGTTGCTCGGGCTGGGCTATCCGGGCGGCAGGGTGCTCGACGAGCTGGCCCGCACCGGGAACCGCGACGCGATCGTCTTTCCGCGGGGGATGACCGGGCCGCGCGACGATCCGTACGCATTCAGCTTCTCCGGCCTCAAGACCGCGGTCGCGCGGTATGTGGAGTCGCATCCGGAGGCGTCGCAGGCCGACGTCGCGGCAGGCTTCCAGGAGGCGGTCGCGGATGTGCTGACCCGCAAGGCCGTGCGCGCCGCCACCGAACTCGGAGTGTCGACGCTTCTGATCGCCGGTGGCGTGGCGGCCAATTCGCGGTTGCGTGAACTGGCCGAGCAGCGCTGCGCCGAGGCGGGGTTGACGCTGCGGGTGCCGCGACCGCGGTTGTGCACCGACAACGGCGCGATGATCGCGTCGTTCGCCGCCCACCTGATCGCCGCCGGTGCGTCGCCGTCGCCACTGGACGCAGCCAGCGACCCTGGCCTTCCGGTGGTGAAGGGCCAGGTGGCGTGAATTTCACTCCACCAGTGCCGGATTCGGTTTGTTGGTCGGTGCGCTTGTGGCTGACGGCGGTGGCCGCCGGTGTGCTTGAGGCCTTGATCTACGTCCTGACCAGCCCGGGTTACGACGTCGCGGTCCAGCTGCCGGTGCGGGTGGTGATCTATCTGCTGGTCACTGCGCTGATCCTGCGACTGCGTCGTGGCCAAGGTTGGGTGCGCATGGCGCTGGCCATCCTGCTGGGTGGGTTCGGACTGCTCTCACTGCTAGTCGAACCGGTGTCCTGGTGGATGGCAGGCGGTTCGCCTGCGGCGTTCCTGGCAGACGCGGACACCGCGACCCTCGCGGTGGTAGCCGTGCGCGTGGTACACGTGGCATCCGTCCTCGTTGCGTTGACCTTGATGTACCGGCCGACGGCCAACAGGTTTTTCCGGCGCAGTCCTTCGAAGGAGTCTGTTGCATGACGCAGACCGACGAACTTGCCTCGCGACTTGCGGTGACCGAGCTGCTCTACCGCTACGCCGAGCTGATCGACGCCGGTGACTTCGACGGCGTCGGGCACCTGTTGGACCGGGCCACGTTCGCCGGCGCCGCCACGGGCGCCCAGGCCATCGCGAAGCTGTTCGCATCGACCACCCGCCGCTATCCCGAGCATCAGAACACACCACGGACCCGTCACCTGGTGCTCAATCCCATCGTCGACCTCGACGGCGAGCGGGCTGACGCGCGCTCCACCTTCGTCGTCGTGCAGCACACCCAGACGGTGCCGCTGCAACCCATCGTGGTCGGCCGTTACTTCGATGCGTTCGCCCATGACGAGCACGGCTGGTACTTCACCGAGCGCAAGGTTGACGTCGAGATGGTCGGGGACGTATCGGCGCACCTCATGCTCGACCCGAGCGCGTTCGGTCGTTAATCACGGGGCACCCTTGAGTGCTAGCACTCTCATGTATAGAGTGCTAGGTGGCACGCGGCCAACCCCCAGCGCCGGCACCCGCGACGACGGAGCGAGGGCACGGACGCATGCCGAACACCTGATTAATCGGCATCCGGGAAATCTTCCCGGATCCACACCCAAACAAGTGGAGGGCTCCATCGTGGCGAGCGTGAACATCAAGCCACTCGAGGACAAGATCCTCGTACAGGCCAATGAGGCCGAGACCACGACCGCTTCTGGTCTGGTTATCCCTGACACCGCCAAGGAGAAGCCGCAGGAAGGCACCGTCGTCGCAGTTGGCCCCGGCCGCTGGGATGAGGATGGCGAAAAGCGGATCCCCCTGGACGTTGCCGAGGGCGACACCGTCATCTACAGCAAGTACGGCGGCACCGAGATCAAGTACAACGGCGAGGAGTACTTGATCCTGTCGGCCCGCGACGTGCTGGCTGTCGTCTCCAAGTAGTTCCGCAAGGATCTCGTGTAACCGCCCCGGAAGTCCCCGCGCCATGCGGGCGAAGTCCGGGGCGGTATGCGTTCTACCCCGCGATTCGGGGAAATAGGAGTCAGAAAAAGGACTTATGAGCAAGCAGATTGAGTTCAACGAAACAGCGCGTCGCGCCATGGAAGCCGGTGTCGACAAGCTCGCCGACGCCGTCAAGGTCACGCTCGGCCCGCGAGGCAGGCACGTGGTGCTGGCCAAGGCGTTCGGTGGCCCGCAGATCACCAACGACGGCGTCACCATCGCCCGCGAGATCGATCTCGAGGATCCGTTCGAGAACCTGGGCGCGCAGCTGGTGAAGTCGGTGGCCACCAAGACCAACGACGTCGCAGGTGACGGCACCACCACCGCGACGGTGCTGGCGCAGGCCGCCATCAAGGCCGGGCTGCGCAACGTCGCTGCCGGCGCCAACCCGATCGCGCTGGGGGCAGGCATCGCCAAGGCCGCCGACGCGGTCTCCGAAGCGCTGCTGGCCTCGGCCATCCCGGTGACGGACAAAAGCTCCATCGCCCAGGTTGCCACGGTGTCCTCACGCGATGAGGAGATCGGTGAGCTGGTCGGCGAGGCCATGACCAAGGTGGGCCACGACGGTGTGGTGACGATCGAGGAGTCCTCGACGCTCAGCACCGAACTGGAGATCACCGAGGGTGTCGGCTTCGACAAGGGCTTCCTCTCGGCCTACTTCGTCACCGACTTCGATTCCCAGGAAGCGGTCCTCGAAGACGCGTTGGTGTTGCTGCACCGCGACAAGGTCAGCTCGCTGCCCGACCTGCTTCCGCTGCTGGAAAAGGTGGCCGAGGCGGGTAAGCCGCTGCTGATCATCGCCGAGGACGTCGAAGGCGAGGCGCTGTCGACGCTGGTGGTCAACGCCATCCGCAAGACGCTCAAGGCCGTCGCCGTCAAGGCGCCGTTCTTCGGTGACCGCCGCAAGGCGTTCCTCGACGATCTCGCCGTCGTGACCGGCGGCCAGGTGGTCAATCCCGACGTCGGCCTGGTGCTGCGGGAGGCCGGTCTTGATGTGCTGGGCTCGGCCCGCCGTGTGGTGGTGACCAAGGACAGCACGGTGCTCGTCGACGGTGGCGGTGCTGCCGAGGCGGTCACCGATCGCGTGAAGCAGTTGAAGTCCGAGATCGAGAACACGGACTCCGACTGGGACCGCGAGAAGCTGCAGGAGCGGCTGGCGAAGCTTGCCGGCGGCGTCGCGGTGATCAAGGTCGGTGCGGCCACCGAGACCGACCTGAAGAAGCGCAAGGAAGCGGTGGAGGACGCCGTCGCGGCGGCCAAGGCTGCGGTCGAGGAGGGCATCGTCACCGGCGGCGGTGCCGCACTGGTGCAGGCCCGTGCGGTGCTGGAGAAGCTGGGTGCCGAGCTCAAGGGCGACGAGGCGCTCGGCGTCAAGGTGTTCTCGTCGGCGTTGTCGTCCCCGCTGTACTGGATCGCCACCAATGCCGGGCTGGACGGCTCGGTCGTGGTGAACAAGGTGAGCGAACTGCCCACCGGGCACGGCTTCAACGCGGCCACGCTGACCTTCGGCGACCTGGCCGCCGACGGCATCGTCGACCCGGTCAAGGTGACGCGTTCGGCGGTGCTCAATGCCGCATCGGTGGCCCGCATGGTGCTGACCACCGAGACCGCGATCGTCGAAAAACCGGCTGAGGAAGAAGATCACGGGCACGGCCACCACGGCCACGCTCACTGATCTGGCACTACAGAGCACCCCCGACCACCAGGTCGGGGGTGTTTTGTTTCGGCGAATAAGCTCGGCGCGGGCCGGCCGCGGTCTCACCGGATCCACAGCCCTGTAGGCAATCTCAACGATGACCTGGGTGCCGCTGTCGGGACGAGCACCTCAGGTGTTCGGGCCTACCCGAAGTGACCGGCGATGAGTTTTCAGGTCGCCGCCGGTCAGTACGGTCATGACTGACGACACCATGAGAACCGCGCGCACCATCGCCGCGCCGGCCGAGACCGTGTTCGCGGTGCTGGCCGACCCGACGACCCATCAGGCGATCGACGGCACCGGCTGGGTGCGGGAATCGCTCGACGGCAAGCCACTGACCGAAGCCGGCCAGGTCTTCCGGATGGCGATGTACCACGACAACTACGGGGGCATGCACTATGAGATCGCCAACCGGGTCGAGATCTTCCAGCCACCGCGCGCGATCGCGTGGCTGCCGGGCCAGGGCAGTGATGACGACAACCTGGAATTCGGCGGCTGGATCTGGCGCTACGATCTCGAACCGGTCGGCGATGATCGGACCGAGGTCACCTTGACCTATGACTGGTCGGCGGTGCCGCAGGCCACCCGCGAACACATCGGGTTCCCGCCGTTCGATGGCCAGCATCTGGACAACTCACTCCAGCACCTCGCGGAGTTGGCGCAGGATCGGGCGTAGGGCCGGCACGGAGTTCTGCTGCCGAGGCACTCCCGGATCCGGTTGGTGCGACGTATTTTCGTCTCGACGGACCATGAGATTGCTTCCACAGTGCCGCGGTGGTACTTAAAGACATGACCTATCCGCCTGACCCGTTCCCGTCGGCGGGAAGCGTTCCAGACCCTCACGTGAATCCCTTTGGTGGTAACCAGCCCCCGCCCCCGATGCACCCCCCGCATCAAGGTGGTGGACCTCCGTATTCTACGGCGGATCCACGCTCATACGGCCCCCCGTGGCCTCCGGGATATCACGCCGGATATCAACCGGTGCCGCCACCGTATCCGGTGTGGCCACACCCTCCGCTGCCACCACACCCTCCGCGCAAAAAGCGGCGGGTCTGGTTGGTGCTCATCGTGGTGGTCGCCGTTGTCTTCGTCATCGTGGGCATCGGCGGTGCGATTGCGTGGTGGTTGAACCGGGGTGGTGACGAAGTGGTCCGGTCGTCGGGGCCCAGCGCCAATCCCGCTGCGGGGCCGTTGCCGGCGTCGGTGCCGCCGCTGGGCGATGTTCGCCCGCCGACCGATATCGCGTTGCCCTCGCTCGAGCAGCCGATTGACACACCGCGCTGGACCTACAAGGTCGGCATCGATGAGGCTGTGCTCGGTGGTGACTCCTACACCGTGGTGGTCGGGTCGGATGAGGGAGTGATCGCCTTGGACGCCTCCTCGGGAGTGCCGCGCTGGTCCGAACCGATCAAACCGCCCGATATCAATGTCAACGAGATCAAGAAGGGCAAGTGTGTAATCGCCCGCGCGGCAACGACCATGGGGTGCGCGCTCAACGTGAATCTCAGCACGGGACAACCCGAAGTGCTCGCGTTCTTCGATGTGGCGACGGGACGCACTCTGAGTCAGACCACGCTGCCGGGGGGACAGATCAGAAATATGTCCCGGAGTGGCGACGGAATCGCTGTTGTTCTCGATCGTGAGCTCGTCGCGTATGGGTCGGACGGCACTGAGGCATGGCGCGTCGATCACGACGGCGACGCCGTGGTATTCGGTGATCAAGCGGTCATCGTCACCAGGCGTGCCGTCTACGACGCAAGTACCGGAGCCCCCATAGTTTCGGGGGTGAACGTGGTCGGCAAGACCGCCTTCGCCTCGGGATTCGCGCTGTCGGACGGGAACTCGATCAATTTCTACGACTTCAGCGGCAGAAACACGGCCTCTCTGGCCAGCGATGGTTACCGCCTGCTCGACAATGCACGGGGCGACGCCCGGTCCAATCAAGACTTGTACGGCTCGTCAGGGTTTAACTATCCGCTGGCCTACAACGACGCCACAGGTGATCTTCGTGCGTTCGACGGTGCATCCGGACGTGTCCTGTGGACACGCCCCACCGGTCAAGACTTGACCTTTCGGGTCCAGGGATATGGCAGTGACACGTTGTGCCTGATCGGTGTGAGCCTTCTCAACGACACCGGCTTCATGAATATGAAGGTCCAGCCTTGCCAGGCTGACAGTGCCAACCCGTTCGTACGGGTCTCGGAGGTGAACTTCCTCGGATCCGACGGCACCCGGCTACTTGCGGTGGATTCCCGCGATCTGGTGTGTGTGGACGGGGTTACCGGGAAAGAGTTGTGGCGGAAGAAAACCACAGACTTTCCGCACGGCGTCTGGGTGGGCAATCGGGCGTACACCACCTACAACTCGACGGTGACTCGTTGGATTTGACCCGGACATCGGCAGCACCTCAGTGCCTGGCCGCGGCTTTTGTATTTGTAGGCTGACAGGCTGAAGTGTCCTGATCTTGGCGAACCGGTTATCGGACCGAGACCACGACACTTCCCGCGGCGGGGCGGTTTTTGACGGTATGTAGCTCACAATTCGGACATGACGGTGCCGGCGCGTGGGGTCTCGCGTCAGACGTTTCTGCGGGGCGCCGTCGGCGCGCTGGCCGCCGGCACGGTTTTCGGGTCGAGCGCGGCCAGAGCCGAGCCGCCGCGTACCTCCGGCTGGGGCGATCTCTCCTCGGCGATCAACGGACGCGTGATCCTGCCGGACAACGGGCAATTCGCTTCGGCCAAAAGTGTTTTCAACACCATCTACAACGACCTGACGCCCACGGCGATCGTCACTCCGGCATCGGCGGCGGACGTGCAGAAGGCGATGACCTTCGCGGCTGCCCATAACCTCAAGGTTGCTCCGCGGGGCGGTGGGCATTCCTATGTGGGCGCCTCGACGGCGACGGGAACCATGGTCCTGGACCTGCGTCAACTGCCCGGTGACATCGACTATGACGCCGCCACCGGGCATGTCACGGTGACACCTGCGACCGGTCTGTACGCGATCCACCAGGTGCTGGCCGGGGCCGGCAGGGGGATCCCGACCGGTACCTGCCCGTCGGTCGGCGCGGCCGGGCACGCCCTGGGTGGAGGATTGGGCGCCCAATCGCGGCACGCGGGCCTGATGTCCGATCAACTGGTGTCGGCCACGGTGGTGGTGCCCGGCGGCGCGGCGGTCACGGCGTCGGCCAATGAAAACCCCGATCTGTTCTGGGCGTTGCGCGGTGGCGGTGGCGGCAATTTCGGGGTGACGACCGCACTGACCTTCGCCACGTTCCCCACCAGCGATGTGGATGCCGTGAGTCTCAATTTCCCGCTGGAGGCGTTCGCGCAGGTTCTCCTCGGGTGGCAGAGCTGGCTGCGTACGGCCGACCGCAACAGTTGGGCATTGGCCGACACCATCACCGACCCGCAGGGCGCCCACTGTCGCATCCTTGCGACCTGCCCGGCCGGTGCTGGGGACGCCGTCGCGGGCGCCGTCGTCAAAGCGGTCGGGCTACAACCGGCCGGGGTGGATAAGCACCGGTTCAATTACCTGGACCTGGTCAAGTACCTGGCCGTCAACAACCTCAACCCCGCACCGCTGGGCTATGTCGGCGGATCGGATGTTTTCTCGTCGATCACCCCGGCCGCCGCGCAGGGGATCGCCGCGGCGTTCAACGCCTTTCCCGACGGCGCAGGCCGTCCGCTGGTGATCATGCATGCGCTCGACGGAGCGCTCGCGACCGTGGCGCCCGGAGCCACCGCCTTTCCCTGGCGGCAGCAGTCCGCCCTGGTGCAGTGGTATGTGGAAACCTCCGGATCCCCGGCGCCGGCTGCCAACTGGCTCCGCACCGCACACCAGGCGGTGGCGCCGTACTCGGTCGGCGGTTATGTGAACTACCTCGAGGTGAACCAGCCGGCGTCGCGGTATTTCGGCGCCAACATGTCCCGGCTGACCGCCACCCGGCAGAAGTATGACCCGGGCCGAGTCATGTTCTCGGGCCTGAACTTCTGAGGGCGCCCGAAGCCCGGACCTAAGCCCGGTCCTAGGTGTCGGTCAGTATGAGATCGGCTGCGCGCCAAGCCATCGCCATCGCCGGGCCGTTGAGGTTGCCCGACACGATCGTGGGCATCACCGAGCAATCGACGACGCGTAGGTTGCGGACGCCGCGTACCCGTAACACGGAGTCGACGACGTCGTCGTCGGCCGGTCCCATCGCGCATGTGCCGACGGCGTGGTATCCGCAATAGCCTTCGTCGAGCGCGGCGGCGAGCACGGCCTCGTCGGTGACAATGGCGCTGCCCGGCCGGGTCTCGGCGAGAAGGTAGTCCGCGATGGGAAACTCGCTGAACAACCGGCGCATGGTGCGGAATAGCGCCACGCCTTTTTCGCGGTCGTGCGCGGTCGTGAAGAAGCGCGGGTCGATGTCCGGCGGCGCATCCGGATCGGCGGATGTGATAGTCACCGAGCCTTCGCTGTCGGGCCGAAGAACGTATCCGATGGCCTGAATCCCCGGTTCCCGCTCGACCGACGGAGCTTTGCCGGGCTGCACAGGTGCCAAAGAGAATGGCGCCATCAGTATTTGGGCGTCCGGGCGCGTGAGTTCGGGTGATGTCTTGAAGAACGCGGCGATGTCGAACGCGGCTCCCGCCAGCGGACCACGCCTGGTCGCAAGGTATTTGGCGGTGGTCACCGCCTGACGCAGCGGTGTGCTCAACTGGTGGTTGTAGCCGAGGGGCCGATTGAGCCGGAACTGGATCGCGAAGCAACGGTGTTCCCGCATGCGGCGGCCGACGTTGGGACTGTCGGCGATGGTGTCGATTCCCAGGCCCCGCAGTAACGAACGATCACCGACTCCGGACAGTTGCAGCAACTTCGGGGTGGAGATGCTGCCGAGGGACAGGATGACCTCGCGCCGGGCCGTATAGCTGACCGTGGCACCCCGTGAGGTGACGGCGTCCACGCCGACGGCCCGGTCGCCTTCGAACAGCACCCGATTCACCGTGGTGTCGGTGGCGACCCGAAGGTTCGCACGGTGAGTGACCGGGTGGAGGAACGCGTGCGCAGCGCTGACCCGGCGGCCGTTCTTGATGGTTCGGGGTGCCGGACCGATGCGTTCGGCGTCGCCGCCGTTGATGTCGTCGGTCGGCGACCAACCCAGGTTTGCGCCGGCGATGATGACGTCATCGCAGATCTGTGGGCGGTGGGTGTCGACGGAAATCCCCAGCGGCCCTCCCGATCCCCGCATCGGATCGGCGCCCAGCTCGTGGTTCTCCATGGCGCGGAAGATGGGAAGGATGTCGTTCCAGCCCCACTCCGGATTTCCCAGCGCAGCTATCGCGTCGTAATCGGCTGCACTGCCGCGGTTGTAGACCATCCCGTTCACCGAACTCGAACCGCCAAGGGTCTTTCCGCGCACCCAGTATTCGACGGCCTGCGAGGGTCGCGACCAGACCGGGAACTGCCACGTGATCTTCGGATTACCCAGGATCTTGCCGACACCTTTGGGGATCCGGATCATGGGGCTGCGGTCCCGGCCACCGGCCTCGATGAGAAGGACGCTGTTCCCGGGGTGCTCGGAGAGTCGGTTGGCCAGGACGCAGCCTGCCGAACCGGCGCCGACGATGATGTAGTCGAAAGCAGTCATAAGGTGGGTGTGTTTGAAGGTACGTCCGCCACGCTGACTCAACGTGGAGGGGATGTCAATGCATGGCGGCGAACTCCGCGATGGTCTCAGAACGGGGTGGGAGCGGTGTTCCGGTAGATCCCGTCGATCTGTTCGGGTTGATCGCGGATGCCGAACTCGCGGGCGATAGGAGCCAGCACCTCCCGATCTTTCGGATGGAGTCCGTCGAAGCAGATGGTCTCACCGTCGCGGTGAAAGGTGACCCAGAGCTGAAGGCGGTCACGCCACTGGCCGTCATTCGACTCCCGCCAGCAGACGTACCGGGCAGTGGCCCGCCGATACGGCCACGCGTAGAGATGACCGCGGGATCGTTCGGCGATGGCTCCCTGTTCGTAAACGTGTACCTGCGCGCCCTTCCGCAGAAACAGTCCGGCGAGCAGTGGGACAGCCAGGAAGAGCGCCAGGCCGAGGAAGATCACCCCGGTGATGCCGGATACCAGCATGCCTACCGTGGAGGTGCCGATGGCGCTGTCGCCCCAGGGCGACGCGTCGTACGCCATCTTCAGGAACGGGAACGGTACGACCAGCAGCAGGAGCAGAGCGACGCGCATGCGCCGGTCATAGGCCCGGTTGACCCGGTACGAGCAACGGTAGGGGCCGTAATCCTCCTCCTCAGCGATCGCCGCGGCACGCGGGGTGGGGGTTCGACCAGTCACCGGATTCACCTCCCTCCTGGTCGCCATGGGTCGTCGGTGTATCCCATCACGACGATCCACATGCCGCCCCGTGGGCGTGCGCGAAGGTGCTCGACACCGCGTACCCGGCGGACGAGGATGCCAGCCAAGGAGCGGATTCTCCGGAGGAGGCCCAATGACGACGTTTCCGATGACGACTTTTCCGCAGACGCAGGCAGCGACGGCCGCGCTTGCCGTGGCCGCCCGGTTCTACTCGCCGGCGCTGTTGAACCACTGCAAGCGGTCCTACCTGTGGGGAGCGATGTACGCCGCGGCGCACGGCATCGCCTTCGACGACGAGCTCTATTACGTCTCGGCGCTGCTGCATGACATCGCTCTCACCGACCCATTCGACAGTCACCGGCTGCCTTTCGAGGAGGCAGGCGGGGACCTGGCCTGGGTGTTCGGGGTGGCGGCCGGGTGGCCCGTCGATCGCGCGGCCCGGGCAACGGAGATCATCGTGCTGCACATGCGCGACGACGTCACTGCGGCGGCAGACCCTGAGTCCCACCTGTTGCAGATCGCCACCAGCTGGGACGTCGCCGGGAGACGACCGGAGGAGTTCCCGGCCGAGGTCAGGGGCCAGGTGCTGGCGCACTATCCCAGGTCGGGATTCGGTGACGAGTTCTTGGCGTGCTTCCAAGACCAGGCCACGCGTAAGCCGGAGAGCGCCGCCGCGGCATCGGTGGCCAACAACGGCGCTGCACGGATCAAGGGGAACCCGCTCGATACTGAGTGAGGGTTGGGACTCGGTCTGACGCTGTCGCGCGTCACCCCGACGTGGTGGTGATCCGGACTTCCGAGGTCAGGGTCTGATGGACGGGGCACCGTTCGGCGATGTCCAGTAATCGCTGCCGCTGGGTGTCGTCGAGGTCGCCGGTCAACTCGATCTCACGGTCGATCTGGTCGATCATCCCCTTGGTGGTCTCGCAATCGGCGCAGTCTTTCGCGTGAACGCGGTAGTGCCGCAACGTCACTCGTACACGCTCGAGTGGCCAGCCCTTTCGGTTGGCATACATTCGCACCGTCATCGACGTGCATGCGCCGAGCCCCGCCAGCACCAGGTCGTAGGGATTCGGGCCGGTGTCGGCACCGATGGGTAGGGGTTCATCGGCGGTCAGCTCATGGCGTCCGACGGTGATCTGCTGGGTATATGTGCCCGCACCCGTCTCGGTCACCGTCACGTCTGTCGTCATGCAATTCTCCTTGGTCGATGGGTCCAGTCTCCCGGCGAGCAGACGCGGAGGTACCCATTTTGCTCGGGAAATGGGTACCTCCGCGTCTGCTCGCGCTGAGGAAGCTCGCGCTTAGGAGGCCCGCGCGCTGAGGAAGCTCGCGCGGAGGAAGCCCGCGCTGAGGACGTTAGTCCAGCAACCGCACGTCGACAGCCGCCAGGCGGTCCGGATCGCCGATGATGTCGATAAGATGTATGCGGCCATCTTGAATGCCAAGGCGCAGCACGGATTTCAGCTGGCCCGCGGGTGCGATGACGATGCCGGCCGCACCGTCGACCAGAGCCACTTCGCCGCCTTGCGCGACCGCCGTGAACATCTTGGACTCCTCGACGAACTCCTGGGCACCGCGCAACTCGGTGGGGACCCGATCCGCCACGAGCACGCGGTCGACATGCCGGACCACGTCCGGGGCAAGTACTTCCAGCAGCGCCGCCAGATCGCCGTGTTGTGACGCCGACAGGAACGCCTGCGCGATCTTGAGGTGTTCGGCGGTCGGGCGTCGTGTCGGCTGCGGGTCGCCGTGCAGTCGTTCCCTGGCCCGGCTGGCCAATTTCTTGGCGGCCACCGCTGAGCGGTCCAGCAGCTCGCCGATGTCATCGAAGGGCACGGCGAAAATATCGTGCAGGACAAACGCCACACGCTGAGCGGGGGAGAGCCGGTCGAGCACCACCAGCAGTGCGCGGCCCACCGACTCGGCCATGGCCACTTCGTCATCGGCGGCGGGGGAGGCAGGGGAGGCGGCGGCAGAGACGAGGTCCTCGGCGCCGAACACCTCGCCGCGGCGTTTGCGCTCCCGCAGTCTGTCGAGACACTCGCGGGCCGTCACCGTGGTGAACCAACCGGTCGGATTCCGTACATCCGCGATGCCGTGCCTGCTGATCTTCAACCAGGTGGCCTGGACTGCATCGTCGGCGTCATGGATGGAGCCCAGCAGGCGGTAGGCGACTGCGCGTAGGTGGCTGCGATCCGCTTCGAATCGCTCGGCCATGGCCTGCTGATGGTTCATCCGGACAACTCCACCACACCGACCGCCATACGCGAGGAGACGACATGTTGACACTACAACTCGGCCCGGTCGCGGCGATCGTCTCGACGGTGATCGCCTTCCACGGCGCGTTTCTGGCGCTTGCGGCGCTATCGCTTGCGGCGCTATCGCTGGTTGCGTTCGCGCTCGGGTGACATGCCGGTGGCTCAGGCGCTGCGGCGCACCCCGCGCTTGAGCAGAAGTTCACGTTCGGATTCGCTCAGCCCGCCCCAGATGCCATAGGGCTCACCGACAGCCAGTGCATGGGTCCGGCACTGCGCCATCACCGGGCAGGTATGGCACAGTTCCTTGGCTCGAGTCTCCCGCTGCGCGCGGGCGCGGCCACGTTCCCCGTCGGGATGAAAAAACATCGCCGAATCGACGCCTCGGCAAAGTCCCTGCATCTGCCAATCCCAAATGTCCGCGTTGGGTCCGGGCAGCTGCTGTGGCTGCGGCATATGGAAAACCCCTCTCTGCGCGCCCATTTCAAGGAAACGGGCGTGTGTGAGCCGGTGGAACCGAACTGAGCATATGTCGCCGATGACTACTCGTGCACACAAACTAGGGGTGCTCAATAATTCCCGTCAATAGTCGGTGTGTGTGCTCAATGACATACCCGCAGGTTGTGAATTTACATCACGTTCATCGTTGGTAGGGGCCCAACGCGGCAGTCTCGTTATCCGGATCTGCCGCTCAGCCGGTTTCCCCTGTTCGCGCTGAACGGAACCCGCGGACATTCCTTAGGATAAGTAAAGGAATTGACAATTAGTTAACATTGTATACACAAATTGTTAACCATGCTTTTTCTGTAATAACTAATACCCGGTTCCCGCGGTATCAGGTTCCCGCGGAACCGCCATTCGCATGGTATTGATAGCGTCGCGAGCCGATGACCACCACAGCGAGCGTCCTGGCCAACGCCGCCTTCGGCGATGACCCCGGCCGCTGGCCGTTGCCCGCGGCCACCCACCCCCGCGAGCACTGGCTGCGAGCCGTCGCCGCGGGTGGCCAGGGCCGCTACGCCTGCGCATTGAGCGAGCTCGCCGTGATCACCAGGACGCACCGCAGTGGCCCGCTGCTGTCGCTGGCGCAGAGCACCCAGGCCTCGTTCCTGCGCCAACTCGGCTGGCACACCCGGGCCCGCGGGGCAGATGGTGTGGCCTTGGCGCACAGCGGTGGTGACGCCGAGGCGACCTCTGATGCACTGATCGGATTAGCCGCTGATGCGCTTGGCGTCGGCCGATTCGGGGTGTCCGCACGGATGCTGGACCGGGCCCGGACAGTGGTCGGTGACGGCGGTGGGCGATCGGCGGTGCGCCTGGCGTGGGTCAGCGCCGAACTGGCGATGGTGCGCGGCGACGGGGCCGACGCCGTCGGACACGCCGAACGGGGAGTCGTCGCGGCAGCCGGCTACGGCGCAACGCGACACGCGCTGAAATCGGACGTCGTCCTCGCCGCGGCGCTGTGCAGCGCGGGACGGCTCGACCGTGCCCGCGACGTCGCGGACTCGGCGCTGCAGGTCACCGACCGAACCGGCAGTGTTCCGCTGCGGTGGGCGCTGGCCTGCCTGCTGTCCGACATCGGCAGCGCGGCATATTCAGCCGCGCAGGTCTGCGCCATCCGCGACGCCGACGCCGATACAGTGCGACGCAGAGGCGGCGTATGGGCCGGTCGGTGATCGGGCACTGAACCGGTCCGCGCCGCACAGATCGTTATTGTTTAGCTGAGCAACACCGCCGCGAGTGTCGGTGCTTCGTAACGTTGGAGATATCGCCCACGATGACTAGTTCGGGAGACCGTCTCGACGCTGTCGTTGCTGAGGCAGTGGCTGGCGATCGAAACGCGCTCCGGGAAGTGCTGGAGATCATCCGGCCGATCATCGTGCGGTACTGCCGAGCGCGGATCGGGACTACCGAACGAAGTGGTCTGTCAGCGGATGACATCGCGCAGGAGGTGTGCTTGGCCGCCATAACGGCGCTGCCGCGCTACAGAGATCAGGGACGACCGTTCCTGGCCTTTGTATATGGCATCGCTGCGCACAAGGTTGCTGACGCGCATCGCGCGGCGGCCCGCAATCGTGCCGAGCCCACCGAGGTGGTACCCGAACGATTCTCGCTGGACGCCGGCCCCGAGCAGTCCGCCCTCGACGCCGAGGCTTCGGCACGCATGGCGCGACTGCTGTCGATCCTGCCCGAGAAGCAGCGCGAGATTCTGATCCTGCGCATCGTCGTCGGCATGAGCGCCGAGGAGACCGCCGAGGCGGTCGGCAGCACTGCGGGCGCGGTGCGGGTGGCTCAGCATCGCGCGCTGGCGCGACTCAAGACCGAGGTCATGGCGACGGGACGTGACCATGCCTGACTTCGGCCGATGGACATCCAATGGCGGTGATCCGTCGCTCAACGAGATCAACCGCACCGACCGGTTCATCGAGGCGCTGTCGCTGGAACGTCCGGTGTACTCCACCGATGCCGGCGAGGCGGAACTGGCCCATCTGCTCGCCGGATGGCGTGACGATGCGCGCAGCGTCCCGACGTCCGGTGTCGTCAGCACCCGTGACGCGGTGGCGGCGCTCGAGCGTGGCACGTCCCGGCACCGCCCCCGGCTGCCGTTGGCGTTGGTCGGCTCGGTGGCCGCCGCGGTGCTGTGCCTGGGCGGTTTCGGAGCGGCCGTGTACGGCTCGAGCCCCGGCGACCCGCTCTACGGTGTGCGCAGCTCGCTGTTCGGCGAAGTGCAGACCACCCGCGGCGTCCAGGTGGAACTGGCGTCCACCGAACTCCAGCAGGTTCAGCAGCTGATCGACCAGGGCCAGTGGCAGGAAGCCCAGCAGAAGTTGCAGACCATCACCACCACGGTGGCGACCGTCCAGGATGCCCAGCAGAAGCAGGAACTCGTCGACCAGTGGCAGCAGCTGTCGGTGAAGGTGGAGAGCCGCGACGTCAACGCGACGGTTCCACCGGACGCGCCTCCGGTGGTGCTGCCCGAGGTGACGCTGACGACGACGCCGCCGACGGAAACCTCGCAGGTACCGGGAACCACAACACCGTCGACGTCGGAGAGCACGTCGCCGGGTACCACGCCCACGACGGGTTCCACGACGGCCCCGACGACGACGGCAAGCCCGTCGGAGAGCGCGGAGCCGGGAAGTTCGACGATCCCCACCACGACCGAGGCGCCGACCAGCACCGCCACCACGCCGCCGCAGACGACGTCGTCGGCTCGGCCGCCCACCACCACGGCCGCCCCGCCGGTCGAACTGCCGCCGCCGTCGGCCACCGCCACGGTGACCACACCGAGTGAAGTGCCTGTCCCCGGCACGGCGACCACGACGTTTCCCACCGTGACGGTGCCGACAGTGAGTGAACCGGCTTCAGCCGAGGTCGAGGCACCACCGGCACGCGGGCCAGGAGGCGGGGGTCAGCAGCAGGGACCTGCAGCGCCGGTCATCGAACTGCCCCTGCTACCGGGGCTGGGTGGTGGCGGTCAGCGGTAACCGTCGGATTCCGACCGCGCTTCGTTGAGCGAAGCGTCGGCGTAACCGCGGCAGTAGTCCCACGTCACGTAGGCGTCGGGTTCCGGATCGTAGGCCGGCTCGTGCGGACGCACCGTGCCGTCCACCAAAAGCTGGAGCAGGTTGGCCCGCAGCATGTCCCAGTCGTGGTAGTGGTCCTGCTGGCATTCGTCGCAGCAGACCACCAGTCCGCGAATGCCCTTGTGCGCCAAAAGCGCTTCGTACACCGCCAGATCAGCCAAGTCGGCTTCGACAGCCGTCCGCTCCTGGGGGTCCAGCGGCTGGCCCGGCTCGATGGCGTCCAGCGCCGCGGAAGGGTCAGACGGGTCGTCGGCGAAGGGATCGGGTGGCAAACCAGGTGGTAGGTGGTCACGCACGAGTTCCACACTACGCAGCCCGACTGGCATCGCGCCAGCCGTCCGTAGGCGTCCTCACGTGCGGCGCGGGGAACGCGGCCGATCCTGTGCCTGCGCCGTCCATGCCGAGGCGCAAGCCGGTAGGTGGAAGCCGATAAGATTAGGTATCCAGCATTGCGCCGATGGAGGCCCCGCTTATGTCGATCGCTGAAAGCAGCGTTCCCGTCGCCGTACCGGTGCCCACCGGTGGCGACGACCCGACCAAAATTGCCATGCTCGGCCTCACCTTCGATGATGTGCTGTTGCTGCCCGCCGCATCGGAGGTGGTGCCTGCCACTGCGGACACCTCCAGCCAGGTCACCCGCAGAATCCGGTTGAAGGTGCCGCTGGTCAGCTCGGCGATGGACACGGTGACCGAATCCCGGATGGCCATCGCGATGGCGCGGGCCGGCGGGATGGGCGTGCTGCACCGCAATCTTCCCGTCGCCGAGCAGGCCGGTCAGGTGGAGACGGTGAAACGCTCCGAAGCCGGCATGGTGACCGATCCGGTGACCTGCTCGCCGGAGAACACCCTGGCCGAGGTCGACGCGATGTGCGCCCGGTTCCGGATCTCCGGTCTGCCCGTGGTCGATCCCGACGGCCAGCTCGTCGGCATCATCACCAACCGCGACATGCGGTTCGAGGTCGACATGAACAAGCCGGTCGTCGAGGTGATGACCAAGGCGCCGTTGATCACCGCCCAGGAGGGCGTCTCGGCCGAGGCCGCGCTGGGCCTGCTGCGGCGGCACAAGATCGAGAAGCTGCCGATCGTCGATGGGCGCGGCAAGCTGACCGGTCTGATCACGGTCAAGGATTTCGTCAAGACCGAGCAGTTCCCGCTGTCGACCAAGGACAGCGACGGCCGGCTGCTGGTCGGTGCCGCGGTGGGTGTCGGTGACGACGCCTGGACCAGGTCGATGACGCTGGTCGACGCGGGCGTGGACGTGCTGATCGTGGACACCGCGCATGCCCATAACCGGTTGGTGCTCGACATGGTGCACCGGCTCAAGACCGTGGTGGGCGACCGCGTCGAGGTGGTCGGCGGCAACGTCGCCACCCGTGCCGCCGCCACCGCACTGGTGGAGGCGGGCGCGGACGCCGTGAAGGTGGGTGTCGGTCCCGGTTCGATCTGCACCACCCGCGTGGTCGCCGGTGTCGGCGCCCCACAGATCACCGCGATCTTGGAAGCGGTGGCCGCCTGTCGTCCGTACGGCGTGCCGGTGATCGCCGACGGCGGCCTGCAGTACTCCGGTGACATCGCCAAGGCGCTGGCCGCGGGTGCGTCGACGGCGATGCTCGGTTCGCTGCTGGCGGGCACCGCCGAATCGCCCGGGGAGCTGGTCTTCGTCAACGGCAAGCAGTTCAAGAGCTACCGCGGGATGGGTTCGTTGGGCGCCATGCAGACGCGTGGCCCGCAGAAGAGCTACTCGAAGGACCGCTATTTCCAGGACGACGTGCTCTCCGAGGACAAGCTCGTCCCCGAGGGCATCGAGGGGCGGGTGCCCTACCGTGGGCCGCTCGCATCGGTCGTCCACCAGCTGACAGGCGGACTGCGCGCAGCCATGGGTTACACGGGGGCGTCCTCCATCGAGCAGCTGCAGCAGGCGCAGTTCGTGCAGATCACCGCGGCGGGCCTGAAGGAAAGCCATCCGCACGACATCACGATGACTGTCGAAGCCCCCAACTACTACACCCGCTGATTTCGCTGAGAATCGGAGCTGACCGTCATGCGAGACATGGTTGAAATCGGCATGGGCCGAACCGCCCGGCGCACATACGAACTCGACGACATCACGATCGTGCCGTCACGACGTACGCGGTCGTCACAGGATGTGTCGACGGCCTGGCAGCTCGACGCCTACCGCTTCGAGATCCCCGTCGTCGCGCATCCCACCGATGCGCTGGTATCTCCTGAGTTCGCCATCGAGCTCGGCCGTCAGGGCGGGCTCGGGGTGCTCAACGGCGAGGGCCTGATCGGCCGGCACGCCGACGTTGAGGACAAGATCGCCCAGGTCGTGGAGAAGGCCGCAGCCTCCGATGAGCCCTCAGCCGCGATCCGGCTGCTCCAACAGCTGCATTCGGCGCCGCTGGATCCGGACCTCCTCGGAGCCGCGGTGGCCCGCATCCGTGAAGCCGGGGTGACGACGGCAGTGCGGGTCAGCCCGCAGAACGCCCAGGCGCTGACGCCCACTCTGGTGGCTGCGGGCATCGACCTGCTGGTCATCCAGGGCACCATCATCTCCGCGGAGCGCGTCGCGCAGGACGGTGAACCGCTCAATCTCAAGACCTTCATCTCCGAGTTGGATGTGCCGGTCGTGGCCGGTGGGGTGCTCGATCACCGCACGGCCCTGCACCTGATGCGCACCGGGGCGGCCGGCGTCATCGTCGGCTACGGCTCCACCAGCGGCGTCACCACCAGCGACGAGGTGCTCGGCATCAGCGTGCCGATGGCTACCGCGATCGCGGACGCGGCCGCGGCACGTCGCGAATACCTTGACGAAACCGGCGGTCGCTACGTGCATGTGCTGGCCGACGGTGACATCCACAGCTCGGGTGACCTGGCCAAGGCCATCGCCTGCGGGGCTGACGCGGTGGTGCTCGGCACGCCGCTGGCGGCCTCGGCCGAGGCGATGGGCGACGGTTGGTTCTGGCCGGCGGCCGCCGCGCATCCGTCGCTGCCGCGCGGTGCCCTGCTCCAGGTGGCGCTCGGCGAGCGGCCGTCGCTCGAACAGGTGCTCACCGGCCCGTCCGACGATCCGTTCGGAACGTTGAATCTGGTCGGTGGGCTGCGCCGGTCGATGGCCAAGGCCGGCTACTGCGATCTGAAGGAATTCCAGAAGGTCGTGTTGACGGTGGGCGCTTAGTCTGCCGAGCGGCGTGGCCTATCTGTGCGTGTGCTTTACAAGTTAGGCATTCCTGTCTAGAAAGTTACCTGTCGGTAGGGTCATACTGTTCGCATGAAACCTGACTACGACGTCCTGGTTATCGGTTCGGGGTTCGGCGGCAGCGTGAGTGCGCTGCGGCTCACCGAGAAGGGGTATCGCGTCGGCGTGCTGGAGGCAGGCAGGCGTTTCACCGACGCCGATTTCGCCAAGACCTCATGGGACCTCCGCAGATTCCTGTGGGCCCCCCAGCTGGGCATGTACGGCATCCAGCGCATCCATCTGCTGCGCAACTGCATGATCCTGGCCGGCGCCGGCGTCGGCGGCGGGTCGCTGAACTACGCCAACACGCTGTATGTGCCGCCGGAGCCGTTCTTCGCCGACCCGCAGTGGAAGGACATCACGGACTGGCGCGCGGAACTGATGCCGCACTATGACCAGGCGCAGCGGATGCTCGGGGTGGTCACCAACCCGACGTTCACCGATGCCGACCGCGTGATGAAAGAGGTCGCCGACGATATGGGCGTCGGCGACACCTTTGTGCCGACCCCGGTAGGCGTGTTCTTCGGCAACGACGGCGAGAAGACGCCGGGCAAGACGGTGCCCGACCCGTACTTCGGTGGCGCCGGGCCGGCCCGCACCGGCTGCCTCGAATGTGGTGAGTGCATGACCGGATGCCGCCACGGCGCCAAGAACACGTTGGTCAAGAACTACCTCGGGTTGGCGGAATCCGCCGGGGCGCGGGTGCATCCCATGACCACGGTGACCCAATTCCAACAGCGGGCAGACGGTCTGTGGGAGGTCACCACGGTGCGCACCGGCCGCAAGCTCCGCCGGAAGCGCACGACCTTCACCGCGACGCATCTGATCCTGGCCGCCGGCACCTACAACACCCAGAAGCTGCTGTTCAAGATGCGCGACACCGGTCGGTTGGCCAAGCTGTCCGACAAGCTCGGAGTGCTGACCCGCACCAACTCCGAGTCGATCGTGGGCGCGGGCCGGTTGCAGGTGGCACCCGACCTGGACCTCACCCACGGGGTGGCGATCACCTCGTCGATCCACCCCACCGCGGACACCCACGTCGAGCCGGTGCGGTACGGCAAGGGGTCCAACGCGATGGGCCTGCTGCAGACTTTGATGACCGACGGCGGTGGTCCGCAGGGCACCGACGTGCCGCGCTGGCGGCAGTTCTTCAACCAGGCCGGGGAGAACCCGCGGGAACTGGTGCGGCTGCTCAACCCGAGTCGTTGGAGTGAGCGCACCGTGATCGCGCTGGTGATGCAGCACCTGGACAATTCGATCACCACGTTCACCAAGCGCGGCCCACTCGGCCGACGGCAGATGTCGTCCAAACAGGGGCACGGCGAGCCGAACCCGACGTGGATCCCGGCAGGCAACGAGGTCACCCGGCGTATCGCGGCGAAGATCGACGGCGTGGCAGGCGGCACGTGGGGCGAGTTGTTCAACATTCCGTTGACCGCCCACTTTCTGGGCGGAGCGGCCATCGGTGACAATGCCGAGCACGGCGTCATCGACCCGTACCAACGGGTGTACAACTATCCGACGCTCCACGTCATGGACGGTGCTGCGATCTCGGCGAATCTTGGTGTGAACCCGTCGCTTTCGATTACCGCGCAGGCGGAGCGGGCGGCGGCGCTGTGGCCGAACAAGGGGCAGCAGGATCAACGCCCCGGGCAGGGTGAACCGTATCGCCGGCTGGCGCCGATCGCGCCGGAAGCTCCGGTGGTGCCCGCCGAGGCGCCCGCGGCGCTGCGCCGGCTACCCATCGAACCGGTCACCTCGACCGGCTAGGACGCCCGCAGTTCGGCGGCGTCGCCCAAGGCGCGGCTGCGGTTCCCGTGTACGTCCACGGGCGCTTCACCGGCCAACGTCACGCGGTGCATGACCCGGCGCTGGTCGTCGTAGTCGTCGACCGCGCGGTGCTGGGTGGCCCGGTTGTCCCAGATGGCGACGTCACCGGGCGCCCAGTTCCATCGGATGGTGTTCTCGGGCAAGGTGATCCGTCGTTGCAGCAGCTCCAGCAGGGTATGTGACTCGTGGCTGTCCAGCCCGAGGAAGCCGCGGACGAAATCCCCGGCGACCAACGTGCGTTCACCGGTCTCCGGATGCACCCGGACCACGGGATGCTCGGTGCGGAAGTCGGGCTTGGTGAATGCCGCGCGCAGCAGTTGCTGCTCCTCGCTGACCTGTTCCGTCGGCGCCGCAGCGTAGTCGAATCGGTTGCTGTGTAGCGCCCAGAGGTTCTCGGCGAGGTGCTTGAGCGGTGCGGGGAGCGCGTCGTAGGCCGCTGCCGTGGACGCCCACAGTGTGGAGCCGCCGTAGGTGGGCAGGGTGACCGCGCGCAGGATCGACGCCATCGGGTAGTCGGGCAGAAAGGTGACGTCGGTGTGCCAGCGGGTGGCCTTGGCGTAGTCGGAGTCGATCGGGGTGATGAGCGGTGCGTCGTCCTGTTTGAGCGCGTGGTGGCCGACGGGAGAGCCGAGCAGGCCGGCGAACGCGTGCTGCTGCTCGTCGGTCAGGTGGTGCTGGTCGCGGAAGAAGATCACCTTGTGACGCAACAGGGCGCGACGGATGTCACCGACCGTGCCGGTGTCGAGCTCACCGCTCAACCGAATTCCCTCGATGCTTGCGCCGATCCGACTGCCGAGCTTTGTCACGGTCACAGGGGCGGCAGAAACAGTCATGGCGTGTCCTTTGCGCTGGTCTTTCCTGCTGTAGTCAGCTGACTACAGCAGCTTGGACGCTAGTGTAGCCAGATGACTACAGGCACGCCACCGGCCCGGACCGGGCCGGGCCCGGTCGGCCGGGACGAAGTGGTGGCCGCGGCGCTGGCCGCGGCCGCCGAGCTCTTCGCGGAGCGCGGACCTGGCGCCACCTCCATCCGTGACATCGCCGCCCGGTCCAACGTCAACCACGGGCTGATCTACCGGCACTTCGGAACCAAGGAGCGATTGGTCGGCGCGGTGCTCGAGTACCTGGGCACGACGCTGACCGGGCTGCTGCACGACGGCGCGCCCGCCGATGAGATCGAGCAGACCGTCGACCGCCATATGCGGGTGATGGCCAGATCGCTGCTCGACGGATATCCCGTGGGCCAGTTGCAGACCCGGTTTCCCGGCGTCCGGCTGCTGCTCGACCAGATCCTGCCGACCCGCGCCGATGAAACCGCTGCCCGGCTGGCGGTGGCCAACACCGTTGCCCTGCAACTGGGTTGGCGTCTGTTCGAACCCTTCCTGCGTTCGGCGGCCGGCCTTGAGGAGCTCACCGGGGATCAGCTGCGTGATGCGGTCGGTGGCGCGGTGACCCGAATCCTGCAGGCCGGTCCCGACGGCTGAATCAGCTCTGTCGTCGGCTGACCCGGCGGCGCATGGGTTGGCGCCCGGCCGGTTGCGGAGGCGGCGGCAGTAACGGCTGTAGTGGCTCTACCGCAACCGTGGTCGGGGCGCGCGTGGTGAGTGCAAGGTCCGCACCGGCGTGCCGGATGGTCAGCGAACCGTCGGGCCCGTCGCGCAGGGTGTAGGTGACATCGGCATGGTTTGCATCCACGGTCAGCCGGAAATCCCTCCAGCGCAACCGAAAACGCAGACGCGAGATACCGTCGGGCAGATGCGGGTCGAGTGAGAGCCCCGCTTCGTCATCGCGCAGTCCACCGAATCCGCCGACCAGCGCGGTCCAGGCCCCGGCCAGTGAGGCCATGTGCAGCCCGTCGCGGGTGTTGCGGTGCAGATCCCGAAGATCGATGAGCGCGGCCTCGTAGGCATAGTCGTGTGCGAGCTCGAGATGTCCGACCTCGGCACACATGACGGCCTGGGTGCACGCCGACAACGACGAGTCCCGCGTGGTTCGCCGCTCGTAATAGTCGACGTTGCGGGCCTTCTGCTCGGGGGTGAAGGCGTGGCTGTGCCACTGCATGGCCAGCACCAGGTCGGCCTGTTTGAGCACCTGCGCCGGATACAGCCGCACGTACGGCTCGTTGAGCAGCAGCGGGTAGGTGGTGTTCGAGGTGAAGTCCCACTCCCGCAGCGTGGTGAAGCCCTCGCACTGTGGGTGAACGCCCAGTTCCTCGTCGAACGGGATGTGGGCGGCATCCGCGGCGTCCCGCCAGGCTGCGGTCTCCTCGGTGGACACACCCAGGGCCGACGCCGCGTCGGGATGCCGCGTACAGGCCTGCGCGGCAGACCGCAGATTGTCGGCGGCCATCAGATTGGTGAATACGTTGTCACGGACGATCGCGGTGTATTCATCGGGCCCGGTTACCCCGTCGAGATGCCATACCCCATGGCGGTCATGGTGACCCAGTGATATCCACAGTCGTGCGGTGTCGACGAGCACGGCGAGTCCGCATTCCTGCTCCAGCGAATCATCACCGGTGACAATGCGATACCGCTCGAACGCCCGCGCAATATCGGCGTTGATGTGCCAGGCCGCGGTGCCTGCCGGCCAGTACGCCGAGCATTCCTCACCGGCGATGGTCCGCCACGGAAAACTGGCGCCCTTGAGGTCGAGCAACTCGGCGCGCTCGCGGGCGAGCTCGAGAGTCGAGGACCGCCAGCGCAGGGCGTCGGCGGCCGCCTGCGGCACGGTATAGGTCAGCACCGGCAACACGAAACCCTCGGTGTCCCAGAACGCGTGGCCGTCATAGCCGGTTCCTGTCAGCCCCTTGCCCGCGATGGCACGCCGCTCGGCGCGGGCACTGGCCTGCAGCACGTGGAACAGTCCGAAGCGCACCGCCTGCTGGCAATCCGGATCGCCTTCGACCTCGACGTCGGCGCAGTCCCAGAACTCGTCGAGGTAGGCGCGCTGGGAATCCAGCAGGCCCTGCCAGCCGCTGTAGCGTGCCCCGGTGAGGGCACCCGCGGCTTGATCGATCAGCGCCGGGCGGGAGCGCAGGCTCGACCATCCGTAGCCCAGATACTTGACGACCCGCAGCTTCTGCCCCGGGCGAAGACCGCAGATCACGGTGGTGCGGGCCAGATCCTCGCTGGCGTCGGTGGTGACCTCGACGCGGCCGGGCACCTCGACATCGTGATCCATGCCTGCTGCCATCATCAGCGCGCTGCCGTGGGTGCGGTGCACCAGGATCGCGCTGCGTTCGGTGTTTTCGTAGTGCACGGATTGCAGTGGGCTTCTCAGCACCGCCGAGACCCGCGGGTCATCCGAGGTCTCGGGCTGGTCTTCGTTGGCGACGAGCTCCGATTGGACGGTGACACGGACGAATTCGTCGAGCGCCTCGACGGTGTACTCGATGGCGGCGACCCCACGCTGCGCAAGGGAGACCAGCCGCGTCGAGCAGATGCGCACCTGCTTGCCTGCCGGTGAGCGCCAATGCGCATTTCGCGTCAGCGTGCCGCTACGCAGATCCAATGTCCGTTCGTGGTCGATCAGTTCGCCGTAGCGGACATCGAACGGCTCGTCGTCGACCAGCAACCGCAGGATCTTTCCGTTGGTGACGTCGACGACGGTCTGACCACCCTCGGGATAACCGAAACCGGCCTCCGCGTAGGGCAGTGGCCGCACCTCATAGAAGCCGGCCAGGTAGGTCCCGGGTAGGCCGTGCGGTTCGCCCTCGTCGAGGTTGCCGCGCAGCCCGATATGACCGTTGGACAACGCGAACAACGACTCCGACTGGGCCAGCAGGTTCAGATCGAGCCGAGTCTCACGAACCTGCCACGGCTCGACGGGATAGGCCTCATGGGTAATCATCATGGCGGTTGCAGCAATTCAGTCAGATCGGTGACGACGATGTCGGCTCCGTCGCGGCGCAACTGGTCTGCTTGCCCCACGCGGTCGACCCCGACCACGAAGCCGAAGTTTCCCGCGCGCCCGGCGGCGACTCCTGACAGTGCGTCTTCGTAGACCGCCGCGTCGGCGGGGGAGACCTCCAGCAGTTCGGCTGCCCGCAGAAAACTGTCGGGTGCCGGTTTTCCCGGCAGGTGCTCGTCACGCATGGTCACTCCGTCGACCCGTACCTCGACAAGCGGGGCGAGCCCGGTGATCTCGAGCACCTCGCGGGTATTGGCGCTGGACGACACCACCGCCCGGCGGAGCCCCGCCGCGGCGACCGCCTCCAGATATCGCCGAGAGTCTTCGAACACCTCGACGCCGTCCTTGCGCAGCGTGCGGTGGAACATCTCGTTCTTGCGGTTGCCCAGGCCCGCGACCGTCTCGGCGTCCACCGGGTCGTCCGGTTGGCCCTCGGGCAACTCGATCCCGCGGCTGGCCAGAAACGACCGGACGCCGTCTTCGCGCCGCTTGCCGTCGACGTAGCGCAGGTAGTCGGTGCCGATGTCGAAGGTGACGAACGGCTGCGCGCCGCGGTCGGCCGCTTGCCGCAGGTAGTCGTCGAACATGGCCTTCCAGGCCTTCTTGTGCACGCTTGCGGTGTCGGTGAGCACGCCATCCAGATCGAACAGGCAGGCACGCACCTGGTCGGGCAGTCCCAACACAGGCAACCTCGCTTTCGGTTGCGGACAGGTACTACTTCACCATGCCGACATCCGTACCCGGGCACACTTCGGCGGCGTTTCGTGTCGCGAGAGCGCCGACGATGCGGCAGACCGGCCGCCTCTTAGACTGAACCGGTGAAAGCAGCATCTCCCCGGCCGGTCCTCGTCGTCGACTTCGGCGCGCAGTATGCGCAGCTGATCGCCCGACGGGTCCGTGAGGCGCGGGTGTACTCCGAGGTCATCCCGCACACGGCCAGCGTTGAGGAGATCAAGGCGAAAGACCCCCAGGCGATCGTGCTGTCCGGAGGCCCCGCCAGCGTGTATGCCGAGAACGCACCGCGCCTTGACCCCGCGATGTTCGACCTTGACGTGCCGGTGTTCGGGATCTGCTACGGCTTCCAGGCCATGGCCCAGGCGCTCGGTGGCACGGTGGCACACACCGGGACCAGCGAATACGGCCGGACCGAGCTGAGCGTGACCGGCGGCGACCTGCACTCGGAACTGCCGGACACCCAGCCCGTGTGGATGAGCCATGGTGACGCGGTCACCGCCGCACCGGAAGGCTTCGACGTCATCGCCACCAGCGCGGGCGCGCCTGTCGCGGGCTTCGAGAACCGGGCCCGCAGACTCGCCGGCGTGCAGTACCACCCTGAGGTACTGCACTCTCCGCACGGTCAGCAGGTGCTCAGCCGATTCCTGCACGAGTTCGCGGGCATCGGGGCGAGCTGGACGGCGGCCAACATCGCCGAGCAGCTGATCGAGTCGGTCCGCGCCCAGATCGGGGACGGCGAGGCGATCTGCGCGCTGTCCGGCGGCGTTGATTCCGCGGTGGCCGCCGCGCTCGTACAGCGGGCCATCGGTGACCGCCTGACGTGCGTGTTCGTCGACCACGGGCTGCTGCGGGCGGGTGAGCGGGGGCAGGTGGAAAGGGATTTCGTCGCTGCGACCGGCGCCAAGCTCGTCACCGTCGACGTCGCTGACCGCTTCCTGGAGGCGCTCACCGGGGTGACCAACCCAGAGGGTAAACGCAAGATCATCGGCCGGGAGTTCATCAGGGCATTCGAGGGTGCGGTCCGGGATACCTTGGGCAGCAACGACGCCGAGACGGAATTCCTGGTGCAGGGCACCCTGTACCCCGATGTCGTCGAATCCGGCGGTGGCACCGGCACGGCCAATATCAAGAGCCACCACAACGTCGGCGGCCTGCCCGACGACCTCAAATTCAAACTCGTCGAGCCGCTCCGGCTGCTGTTCAAGGACGAGGTCCGTGCCGTTGGCCGGGAACTCGGCCTGCCGGAGGAGATCATCGGCCGTCAACCGTTCCCCGGGCCCGGCCTCGGCATTCGGATCGTCGGCGAGGTCACCGCGCAGCGGCTGGACACGTTGCGGCGCGCCGACGCGATCGTCCGCGAAGAGCTCACCGCCGCCGGGTTGGACCAGCAGATCTGGCAGTGCCCCGTGGTGCTGCTGGCCGACGTCCGCTCGGTGGGTGTGCAGGGCGACGGACGCACCTACGGGCACCCGATCGTGTTGCGGCCCGTGTCGAGCGAGGATGCCATGACTGCGGACTGGACGCGGGTGCCTTACGAAGTGCTGGAACGGATTTCGACCCGGATCACGAACGAGGTGGCCGAGGTCAATCGCGTCGTGCTCGACGTCACCAGCAAGCCGCCCGGCACGATCGAGTGGGAGTAGTTTCTTCCGGCGAGAAGACACTTATGTCCCCCGGAATGCGCGTTCCGGGGGACATTCACGTCTGCTCGCCGGGCTCCGCAGCCTTCTCGACGTACTCGGTGAGCATCTGACTGACGACCGATTCGATGGTCGATTCGATCGAATATGCCAGCGTGGCGCTGACTGCCGCGACCGCCTGGGTGCGGAACCGCACCAGCATCGTGATCAGCTCGGCCACTTCGGTGTCCGCAGGAAGCGATTCGCCGGGCTTGATCTTCTCGCTCACCTGGTCTACGCCGGCGCGCACCAGGATTGCGCTGATCTCGTCGAGGTGCGGTACCACCCGCTCGTGGATGTCGATGAGCGTGTCGATGCCGACGCCGTACTGCCGGATCTCGTTGAACGCCTCGATGAGCCTGGGCCGCATGATGATGACGTCGTCGGATCCCGCGTCGAGTTTGATCACTCCGTTGCCGGCCAGTCGCTCGAAGGCGGCATCGTCGTCGATCAGCCGTTTCGCCTCGGCGAGCGGGACGCGTTCGGACTTCTCGGTCGCCCAATTGCCGGCGATGGCGTCCTCCAGGCCCAGCACGTCACCGAGATCCTTGCCCTGCTCCCACGCGTTGAGCATCTCGTGCACGTGGGCGATGTTGTAGCCGCGGTCGAGCATTGAGGTGATCAACCGCAGCCGGGTCAGGTGGGTGTCGTTGAACAGCGCGATACGACCGACCCGCAGCGGCGGGTGCAGCAGCCCGCGGTCGCGGTACACGCGGATGTTGCGGGTGGTGGTATCGGCGAGGCGGGCCAACTCCTCGATGCGGTATTCACCGGAGGCGGTGACGGCGTGGGGTTGCACCGCGGCGTCGAACAGCTGTGACACCGCTGTCTCGATGACATCGCGGGAGCCCCGCCGGATCTGCTTGGGTGCCCGGCGAAGCCCGTTGAGGATCGTCGAGATTGCACCGGCGGGTTGCCGTGGCTGCCTGGTCTGAGCCATGTCAGGCCGACGAGCTGATGGGGACCCGTGCGTCACGCGCCGCGACGTCGTAGTCGCCGTACCGGAAATCACGCATCTGTCGAAGATACTGGGTGGCGAATCCGGGGTACATCGACGCGTTGAATCCGTCGGCCGTCAGATACCAGCTGTTGCAGCCGCTCATCCACGTCGTTTTGGTGAGCCGTTGCTGCAGGCGCCGGTTGTACCGGTGTTGCACCTCGGCGCGGACATCCAGGTAACGCAGGTTGTTGCGCAGGATCGTGGTGATCCCCCTGACGGCGTAGTCGATCTGGCCCTCGACATAGACCAGCAGCGAGTTGTGGCCCGGGCCCGAGTTGGGCCCGGTCATGAAGAAGAGGTTCGGGTAGCCGTGCGCGCTGACGCTCTTGTACGCCTGCGCGCCGCCGGCCCATTCGTCGGCCAGGACGCGGCCGCTGCGCCCGGTGACCGGGTACGGCGGGCCGGTCAGGTGCACGTCGAACCCCGTGGCGAACACGACGGCGTCCAGGTGGTGTTCGATGCCGTCGCTGGTGCGGATGCCCACGGGACTCATGGTGGCGATCGGCCAGTCGATGAGCTTGCAGTTGTCTTTCTGCAGCGCCGGGTAGTAATCGCTGGAGACCAGCATGCGTTTGCAGCCGGGGGTGAAATCCGGTGTCAGTTGCCTGCGCAGCCACGGGTCTTTGACCTGCCTGCGCAGATGCGCCTTGCCGAGACGGGCCACCAGTCCGGTCAGCGGGGTGTCCCACACCATCGCGGTCGCGCTGGCCTCATGCCCCCAGAACAGGACCTGGCGGGCCAGCTGTTGAGTGGCAGGGACTTTCGTGAACAACGTCTGCGCCACGGGCGGGGTGGCGATGTCCAGACGCGGGATCACCCAGCCCGGCGTGCGCTGGAACACCTTGACAAATCCGGCAGTCTTCACCAGCTCCGGCACGATCTGTACGGCACTGGCACCGGTACCGATGACCGCGACCCGCTTGCCGGTGAAGTCGTAGTCGTGATCCCAGTTCGCGCTGTGGATCTTGTGGCCTTCGTAGGTGTCCAGGCCGCGGATGTCCGGCCATTTGTGGTCGGGCAGCGGACCGGAGGCCAGTACGACCGTGCGCGCGTGAAACCGTCTTCTGCCATTGGTCTTCACCGTCCACACCCCCTCGTCCTCGTCGAAGGCCAGCCCGTTGACCTCGACGCCGAACCGGATACGACGCCGCAGATCGCCGGTGTCGGCCATGTCCTCGATGTGCCGACGGATCTCGTCTGCCGGTGAGTATGCGCGTGACCAGCTCGGGTTCTTGGCGAATGAGAATGAGTACAGCAGTGACGGAATATCGCATGCCGCACCGGGATAGGTGTTGTCGCGCCAGGTTCCGCCGATGCGATCGGAGCGTTCCAGGAGGATGAAGTCGTCGACGCCGGCCTCGGCGAGTTTGACTGCGGCGCCGATCCCCGTGAAACCGGCTCCGACGATCACGGTGTCATAGGTATGAGGCATGTCAGGCCGCCGGCTCGTGGGTCAGTTCTTTGAACCACGTCGGAACGGGTCGCAGCAGCGCCTTCGGGTAGCGGTCGGATGCCCACACCATCGGGTTGGCGATCCAATGGTAGGGGTGGCGCGGATTGGTGACCATGCGGCCGTGCAGCTTGAGCAGCTGATAGGTGGGTACCCGCCAAGTGTATTCGGCCCGCCCGCCGAGTTCTTTGAAACGCATCATCGCCTTGTACAGCTTCTCCGGCTGCAGGCCCATATCGATGATGTTGTTGCGCATCCGGTTGAGCAGCGGCACATACATCAACGTGCCGATGATCACGCCGGGAGACGCCACGTTACCGACGAATTCGACGGCGAGCCGTCGCATGCTGGAGTGCCCGATCATGTTGAGGACCTCGAAATCGACGGCGATGTGCCGTGATTCGTCGTTGTTGATCTTCTCGAAGACCTGATGGCAGATCGGGTCGTCGACCTCCTCCAGTAGGAATTTCAACAGGGCCCCGTCGAGGGCCACCTCGAGCATCGGGATGACCGTGCCCAGCACGGACAGGGACATGTTGTCCGAGAAGGTGTCCAGCCACTCGATGGCCAAGCGGATGTTGACGTTCGGCTCGGGCATCTCGTCGCCGTCGAGCATTCCCCAGCGTTTCATCAGCGCGAGTTCGGCATTGGCGTGACGCTGCTCTTCGGCGTGGAAGTAGCGGTAGATCTCGGCGATGGTCGGTGTTGGCGCCTTCTTGGCCAGCGCAGCGAATCCACGCGCTCCGACGTTTTCGATCCAGCACAGGTCAGCCATGAAAGCCTTGAGCTTGGGCCGCATGTCATCGGTGATCGTCTCGGCTCCCGGTGCATCCCAGTCGATGTCGGCCAGCGCCCACTGCCGGTCCTTGATCTTGGCGAGCATGGTATCCATGTCGATGGCCACAGCAACCTCCTACGGTGTGGTGATCCGGGTGGTGATACCGACGGCACGGGTGTACACCGTCGGGGTGAGTCGTTTGATGCCCCAGCCGATCCGCGCATCCGGTTGCGGCATGCAGTAGAGGCCGCCGCGGTCGTTGGTGTCCAGGCACGTCCGCGCAACCCGCTGCGGTGAGAAGCCCGTCCAGCGCATCAGACGATCCGCCAGCTGGGTCGATTGTGCGCTGATACGCCCCGATTCGACGATGTTGGTCTTGACGAACGTGGGGCACAGCACTGTCACGTTGATCCCGGTGCCTGCGAGTTCGGCGGCCAGTGTTTCGGAGAGAGACAGTGTCCCGGCTTTACTGACGTTGTAGGCAGCCATGCCTGGGGCGGCGCCGAATGCGGCTGCCGACGCGACATTGATGATGCCGCGCGGTTGCTCGGGGTCGGCTGCCCGCAGGATCGGGGTGAACACCTGGCAGCCATGGATCGGGCCCCACAGGTTGATGCCGAGGACCCAGTTCCAGTCGTCGAGGCTGGTCTCGCCGATCGGCGTACCGCCTGCGCCGACTCCGGCGTTGTTGACCACCAGGGAAGGTGGACCTCCGAACCAGTCGTCTGCCGCGGCGGCCAGGTGCGTCACCTCCTCGATGCGGGAGACGTCGCAGCGCAGGGCGGTGGCGGCCCCGCCCTCGGCGATGATGGCGTCGGCTGTGGTGCGGGCGGAGTTCTCGTCGATGTCGCTGCACACCACCCGGCCGCCGCGGCGTGCGAGTTCGGTCGCGAAGGCGGCACCGATTCCGCTGCCCGCGCCGGTGACGACCGCGCGGGCACCATGGCTGCGCTTGCGGCCGTTGCCGAAGAGGTTCATCCGGCCACCTTGATTCCGGTGCGGCTCAGGGTTTCCGAGATGAATGCCGCGACCTGGTGCATGGCCGGTGTGGCTTCGGGACTCAACCGGGGCAGGGCCTGGAACACATGCACCTGGTCCGGCCACACCTGAAGTTCGCAGGAACCGCCAGCCGCGCGGATATCGGCGTCGAGCCTGCGGGCGTCGGCGACGAGCATCTCCGCGCCGCCCGCCTGAATCAGTGTCGGCGGCAGTTGCCGGCCACCCGCGACGTCCAGCGAAAGCCGTGGGTGGGTGAGATCGATGCCCACACAGTACAACTCGACCAGTCGCGCCGCGTCGGCCGCGCGGATCGCGGGATCGTGACGAAGCCCCTCTCGGGTGCGTGCCAGCGAAAAGGTCAGGTCGATGAGCGGCGAGAACAGCGTCATGCCCGCCGGCTGGGAGACCTCCGGCTGCAGGAGCAGGTCGACGGCGAGATGGCCGCCTGCGGAATCGCCTGCGATCATGATGTGCTGCGGTTTCAAGCCGCGTTCCGTGCACAACCAGTCCCAGCCTGTCCGCACATCGTTTGCGGCCGTGGGGAAGCGGTGCCGAGGGGCCAGTCGATAATCGACGCAGAACACCGGCAGCCCGGTCAGCCGCGACAGCCACCCGGTGAGCCGTCGGTGGGTTCGTGGTGAGCAGAGGGCAAACCCACTGCCATGCAGGTAGTAAATGGCGCGGTCACCGGTTATGACGCCGGGGCCACGCACCCATTCGCCCTTGACCCGCCGGCCGGCGGCCATGCGCACGTCGACGGGTTCGACTCGGGTACCGGACAGTGACGGTCCGAAGGTGTTCATGATCTGGGCGATCACCCGACGCGACGTCCACAAGCCCCAGCTGGTCTCCGGCGGTAGAGCGCCGCTGACCTGCCGCAACGTCAGGCTGCTGATCTTGGCCGCGCTGCGGGACCGCAGCGATCCCCGTTGGGGCACGGCTCGGGGTGTTGCAGGCGTACGGGGCATCGGGCCTCCTCGTCGAAACGTATGACGAGTACACCCCCAATTGGTGACATTTGTCAATGTCACCATTTAGTGGTGGAAGATCCCGGGTGGCTTCGTCGGCGTGTCAGCGCGCGGGATCGCCCTGCCAGTGAAAGCTGTTGACGTACTTGCCCATGTCCAGTGCGAGGTCCAGATTGGCGCCGGAGGGCTTGCCGGAGCCGAAGTCGGGCCCGTATTCGCGGTAGGGGCCGGTCGCGATCGCGATCAGTGCCAGGTCGTTCTTCACCGCGGCCAGGATGACCACCCGGAGCCGCATGTAGTCGCCGGTGGCGTTCTGCGGCCAGCTGTCGACGACCATGCCGTATCCGGGTTGATAGCCGACCATTGCATTCGGGATCTCATAATCGACGTCGGTATCAGGGTAGGTGTCCTCGACCAGGGTCGTCGCGATCTCTTTCGGCGTTCGGCCGTTCGCGGGCCGGCTGATCAGTTGCATGGTGCCGCCGTCGCCGGCCTGGAAGTCCGCCGTGACACCATCGGCGGCGGTGGTGACCGCGTATGCCGCGCCGGTGGCGGGATACGAGACCGAGAAGGAGCCGTCGGGAGCGGTGAAGCGAGGGTTCGTCGCCACCGGATCGGTCAATGGCGGGCGTCCGCAGTCCGGTGGACACACGTACCGTGCGGGTGGATTGCTGACCAGCGCCGACACCCCGAGCAGGGTGGCCGCCAGCAGCGCGACACCGACACCCCAGGTCCCGAACAACCGGCGGGGGGCGGTGCGGTGCGCGGGGCGGGCATGACGTCCTGCGGCCCGCACCGACCGGGACGAAGCCTGGGCCGCCGCCCCGCAGTTGGGGCAGAACGCCATAGCGGGAACGATGTTGTCGCACTGCGGGCACAGCAGCGTGTCGTCGGCGCCGAATTCCTCGTGAGCTTCGTACAACAAGGCCCATTGCAGCGCGACGCGTAATGCCAGCACCGCCAACACCATCACCACGAGGTGCACCGCCAACACCACCGTCTCCGGCACCTGTGCGACGTCGATCAATCCGAGGATGGCATAACCGACTGGGGCAGCCGGTAGCAGAGCGGCGCCCAGCCGATTCGGGTGCCGGTATGCGTCATCGGCGGCTGGTCTGAACCACAGCACCACACCGACGAGGCCGCCGATGGCTGCCGCGGTCAAGGGCACCGCCAACGCCTGGATGCCGGCCTGGACCACCAGCCCGATCAGGGGTCGGTCGTGGTCGATCATCCCATCGTCGACCTGCGGCGCCAACCGGCTCAGCGTGGCCGCCGCAGTGAAGGTGAGCGCACCCAGTGCACCGAACACAAAGCCGTCCAGCGCTTCTCGCGTTCGTGGCCTGAGCAGGCGGATCACCACCACCGGGGTGAGCATCAGCAGCATGGCACCCAACGGAACGCCGAGGCCGTCGCGCACGATCCGGAACTGATCCACGTCGTCGCCCATCGGCATGTCGTACTCGCGGGACACCACCGCCCCCGTCAACAGCACCCAGCCGGCACCGAGTCCGGCGCCGAGACACGCGGTCAGCAGCAGCTTACCGATCGAGAAGTCCTGAAAGACACCGGCTTCGCGCAGATAGGTGACGAACAGCAGCGGAAAAGCGAGCGCGGCGAGTGCGATCATCGCCGCGGGCAGTCGCAGCAGTGCGCACGCGGCCACCGCGACCACCAGCGCTGCGACTCCCAGCCGGAACGGGGCCCGCGAATGGTGCGGCAACTGCGGGAACAGCGAGCTGACCACCGACGGCCGGAACAGGTTCTCGCCCCGGCCCGCGCAGTACGCCCGGTTTCGTAACCACCCGGGTCCCGTGGCGAGATGGGCGCCGCACCGACCGCAGAACTCGCCCGCAGGCACCTCTTTTCGGCACTGTGGGCATTCGACGATGGCATCGTCGGGGTCGGTTCCTGCGCTCACGGCATGGACCGTTGCAGGATCAGCAGATCGTGAACGAGGTTGTCGATGTTGGGCGAACCGAGTCCGGTGGCGAGGTCGTAGCCCGGAGTGGCGAGTGCGACCGCGTTGCCGCCGAGGGCCACGTCACGGAAGCCCGGCAGGGGCGCGCCCGCCGCGATGCGGTAGAGCAGGGGATTGGCATCGCCGAGCGGCCGTCCGCCATGGGCGTTGAGGTACTGATTCATCACCGCAGTCAGGCCGGCCCAGATCGGCGCCGCCTGCGAAGTGCCGCCACCGACCATGACCTGTTGTCGGAAAACAAGTTTCACACCGGTGAACGGGTCAGCGGCCGCGGCGATGTCGGGGGTGAGCCGGTGGTCGGAGTCATAGTCGGACGACACCGTGCGCTGCCAGTCGGGACGCTCGAACAGCGACGACACGCCACCGCCCGTGCCTTGGGACAAGGGAACGTCGAACCAGGCCTGTTCGGACAGCCACTCGCCGTCGGCGCCGGTGGAGACCGTGGTGCCTCCGACACTGGTCATTTCGGGCAGTGATGCAATCGAATCCAGGCCGACGTCGTCGGGGCCGGGCCGCGACGACCAGTCCTGCCCGCCTCGGCATTCCAGACCGGCCAGATCCCCGCTGGCGTCGAATGCCGTGGTGCCGTGGGTGTGTGCGGTTCGCAGGGCGGCCCGCACCGGTTCCAGGTCGGCCGCGGTGAGCAACCGGTCGCATCCCCAGCCGATCGAGAAGCTCCACACGGCGCCGGGGAACTGCTGGTCCACCGATTCCATCAACTTCCCGATTTTTTCGTAGTTGCCGTCACCTTCCACCGTGGGCCGGGCGTTGACGACGACCTTGCGGGCGTCGGGTGCCACCGCGTGGATGAGCTGCAGGTCCATCGTCGTCTCACCGTGCGGTTCGCCCGGCTGACCACCGACCAGAGTCGGGGTCAACGGAGGTAGCGCGAACATTGTGGCGAACGAATCAAGATCGGCCTGGTCGTATCCGTCGAACGCGAAGATGACGACGGTGGAGCCCGTGCCGGTGTAGCCGTCGCGCGCCAACCGGCCTGCGTTGTAAGTGGTCAGCAGTGCACTGGGCGTGAGTCCCAGATCCGGCACGTCACGTGGCGGTATGGGCGGCCGCGCCAGGCGATACGGGGTGTAGCCGAGGATACGGCCGAGTTCTGCGACTTCGCCGCGCAACACCGATGGCACCGACGGTTGCTGCGGGGAGGCGTAGAACACCTGGCCACGGCGCCCGCGGTAGTCGTGCACCGCCACGGCCAGGGCCTTCGCCACCTGCCGTGGCTGCCCCTCGACGACGGCCCATCGGTCACCGGTCCGCCAGCGCACCGTCAGGCCCCTGTGGTGCGCCCAGTCGAACAACGCAGCGGGCCGTGCGGACTGCCGCAGCGCCACCGTCAACTGCGCGTCGGGGCGGTGCGACGGTCCGAGATCCGTTGAGGCTGCGAGTAACGACGCGTAGGGGCCGTCGATTACTCCGGTGCGGTGGGTCGCCTGCGCGTCAGTCAGGCCTGAGGCCAGGACCAGCACCCCAGCCGCAAGAACGATCAGCAGCCGACGCACGATCGTGTGCCGATAGCTGTCGGTTTACCCGCCGCCGTTGGGGCTGTACCCGCGACGTCCTGTGGGCGGCGCCGGCGTTTCGACGTGGGTGGGGGTGAACTTGTTGCCACCCCCGGGAGTGATGTTCTTCTCGGTCGGCTCCACGGGCGGCGGCGCCGTCGAAGGCGTCGTCGGGGTGGTGGTCGTGGTCGTCGTGGCGGGGGTCGTGGTTTCGGGCGCTTGTTCTTCGGTACCGCAAGCTGCGAGCCCGCCCATTCCGATGATGGCGGCGATGCCTGCAGTGGCTGCGAGGCGGCGAGATAATCGACGTGACCTCATGTTTAGTCCTAACTGTCCCCCGAGGGCGGTGCAAATATTAACCGTCCACACGGACCGGCTAGCAAACTCTAACCCGGGTCTGCCATTCGCGGGCGTTAATTGCGGGTTTGCCCCGTCAGCGGGCAGGATCTCCGTCCCAGCGGAAGCTGTTGACGTACTTTCCCATGTCGAGTGCCAGCTGCAGATTCGCACCGGAGGGCTTGCTGGCGCCGGACTTGGGGCCGAACTCGTGATACGGCCCGACGGCGGAGGCGATCAGTGCGAGGTCGTTCTTCACCGAAACCATCACGATCACCCGCATCCGCGCATACATGCTGTTTGAACCCTGCGGCCAACTGTCGGCGACGAAGCCGTATCCGGGCTGGTATCCGACCATCGCGTTCGGTATCTCGTAGGCGGTTGTGGTGTCAGGAAAGGTCTTGTCCACCAGGGAATCGGCGATCTGTTGAGGAGTACGGCCATTGGCCGGTTCACTGAACAACTGCAGCATCCCGCCGTCGCCGGCCAGGAACTCCGCGGTCACACCGGTGGGCTTGGTGCTGATCTTGTAGGCAGCCCCGGCAACGGGGTAGGAGACGGAGAAGCTGCCGTCTGGGGCGGTGAACACCGGGTTGATCGCGATCGGTTCCCCCATCGGGGGCTGCCCGCAGTCCGGCGGGCACATGTAGCGTGCCGGTGGCTTGCTCGTCATCCCCGATATCCACAACAGCGCGGCGGCCACCAGCGCGATGCCGGTGCACAAGATCACCAACAGCTTCAGCGGCGAGGTTCGGCGGGTCGGCTTCGCCCGGTAGGTCCCTCGGGGCACCGCATACCCGGGGAACAGTGCGGGTGCGGTCATGGCGTCTCCGGGTTACGTTCGGGTCGGTGCTCCCGGCGCTCGGAACGCGATGAGCGCGACGACGCGTGGGTGGCGGCACCACAGTGCGCGCAGAACGCCATATCGGGTACGACGTGCCCACAGCGCGGGCAGAGGATCGGTTGGTCCGAGGCGATCGGATCGTGTGCTTCGTGCAACAGCGCCAGGTGCAGGCCGACGCGCAACACGAACACCGCCACCAGCGCGACCGCGAGATGCACGGTCAGCTGCAGCCATTGCGGGGCCCGTGCGACGTCGATCAGTCCGAGCGCTGCATAGACGACCAGTACGGCGAAACCGCAGCCGAACAGCACCAGCCGCACGTACCCGGGATGTTGATGCTCCTTGCTCGCCGGCCTGGTGAACCACAATGCCGCGCCGATGAGACCTCCCGCCGCCGCAGCGGTCAACGGCGCGGCCACGCCACGGATTCCGGCCTCGACGAGTAGCCCGGACATGGGTCGGTTGTGGGCCACCATTCCTGTGGTGAGTTGTGGCGCCAGCCGGGTCAACGTCGCGGCCGCGGTGAACGCGGTGGCTCCGAATGCGCCGAACATGAAGCCGTCCAACGATTCCCGGGTCGGTGGCCGCGACAGCCGTACCACCACGGCGGGTATCAGCATCAGCAGGGCACTGCCCAGCGGAACGCCCAATCCGTTGCGCGTGATGCGGTCGATCGACATTCCCGAGCCCAGTGGGACACCGTAGGACCTGGCCATCATCGTGCCGGTGAGCAGCACCCAGCCGACGCCAAGACCGATGCCCAGCACCGCGGTCAGGATCAGGCTGGCGGTGGGCAGATCGCGCAACGCGTCGGACTCCTGCAGGTAGATGACAAACAGCAGGGGTAGCCCCAGTGCGGCGACGGCGATCAGTGCCGCGGGTAGTCGCAGCAGCGCGCACGCCACCAGCCCGGCCAACAGGACCAGCATCGCGATGCGGAACGGGATGCGGGAACGATGCGACAGGTGCGGGAATAGCGAGCTCGTGATCGACGGGCGCAGCAGATGTTCCTCGGGCGCGACGCAGGATGCGGTGACGCGCAGCCATTCCGGGCCGTCACCCGGCTGCTCGTTGAGATGCACGCCGCACAGGCCGCAGTACTTGCCGTCGGGAACGTCGACCTTGCAGACCCGGCACTCGGTGGTGGGGACTTCGTCGTTGTCAGGGGTGTCGGTCATCGGTTCGCCTTTTGCAGGACAAGAAGGTTCTTCGCCAGGTTCTCCACGTCGGGTGTGCCCAGTCCGGTCACCATGTCGTATCCCGGTCCGGCACTGGCTACGGCGTTGCCGCCGAGCGTGACGTCACGGAAGGCGGGCAGCGGTGCACCCTGGGCGATGCGGTACAGCATGGGGTTGAGATCGCCCAGCGCCCGTCCACCGTTGGCGATCAGATACTGGTTCATCACGGCGGCCATCCCGGCCCACAGCGGCGCCGACTGCGAGGTGCCGCCGCCGACCAGGATCTGGCCGTCCAGCACGATTTTCACCCCGGTGAAGGGGTCGGCAACCGCGGCCACATCGGGGGTCAGGCGTCGTTGTGCGCCGCCGTCGTCCGGGGTGGATATGTGGCGCTGCCAATCCGGGCGGTCGAACAGCGCCGACACCCCGCCCCCGGTGCCCTGGGACAGCGGGACGTCGAACCAGGATTGTTCGGCCAGCCAGCCACCGTTGGCATCGGTGGACAGCGTGGTGCCGCCGACATCGGTTATCTCCGGTAGCGATGCGACCGAATCCAGGCCGATGTCGTCGGGCCCGGGCGGGGACGACCAGTCTTGTCCGCCTTTACATTCCAGGCCGGCCAGATCGCCGCTGGCGTTGAATGCCGTGGTGCCGTGTGAGTGCGCGGTGGACAAGGCGGCGCGGACCGGGGCGACGTCGGCCGCGGTGATCAGCTTGTCGCAACCCCAGCCGATCGAGAAGCTCCACACCGCGCCGGGGAACTGTTTGTCCGCCGACTCCAACATCTGGCCGATCTTCTCGTAGCCGCCGTCGCCCTGCACTGTCGGCCGGGCGTTGACCACCACTTTGCGCGCGTCGGGGGCGATGGCGTGGGCGACCTGCAGGTCCATCGTGGTCTCGCCGCGGGGAGCGCTGGGCTGGCCACCGACCAGGGTGGGGGTGAACTTGGGCAGGCCGAAGGTGGTGGTGAAAGTGTCCAGATCGTCCTGGTCGTAGCCGTCGAACGCAAAGATCACGATGGTGGTGCCCTTGCCGGTGTACCCCTGCGCGGCCAGACCGCTGAGGTTGTAGGTGTTGAGCAGCGCCTTCGGCGTCAACCCCTGGTCCGGAACGTCGGTCGGCAGGTTCCGCAGGTCCGGCAGGGACATCCGGTGTGGCAGGTAGCCGAGGATCCGCCCGACCTCGGTGACCTCGCCGCGCAGCGGCTCCGGCATCGACGGCTGTTGAGGAGAGGCATAGAACACCTGACCGCGCTTGCCCCGATAGTCGTGGATATCGACGTCGAAGGCAGCCGCCATGTCGTCAGGTGTGCCCTCGACGATTGCCCAATGGTCACCGGAACGCCACCGCACCGACAACCCGTGTGTGGCGGCCCACCCGGACAATGTCCTCGGATGCGCCGAGTCGTGCAGGGCCACGGTGAGCTGGACCGGTCCGCCGTGTGACGGTCCGAGATCCGTTGACGCACCGAGTAACTGGGCGTAAGGCCCGCCGATGACGGACGACGTGGCGTGGCCTGGAGCGTCGTGTGGATCTGACGTCGAGACCACCACCACGCCGACCATCATCAGTGCAAGTAGCCAGAGCCCGAGGCCATTGCGCTTGTTCCTGGATGCGTCGAGACGCTGCTGCCTACCGGTCATGGATCAACCGGGCAAGTAGCTCGGCGGACCTGGTTTATCCGGTGTTTTCCCTGTTGCCGGGGATCGCGGTCTGTGGACCGGGTGCCTTCACGTCGGGGGTGAACAGATTGCCGCCGGTGGGGTTGATCGACTTCTCGGTCGGCTCCAGGGGTGGCGGCGGTGCCGGAGTGGCCGGCGGTGCGGTGGTCGTGGTTGTCGTAGTAGTGGTCGTCGGCGTCGTGGATTCCGGCGCCTTTTCCTCTTCGGTACCGCAGGCCGCGGTGAACGAGATCATCCCGATCACGGCAGCGCCGCCGATGGCGACGGTGAGCCGCCGAGTCAATTGCCCAGACTTCATGGTGCAGTCCTCACTGTCCCCGGAGTAATAAACAGATCTCTCGTGGCGAATCGCCGTTGCGACTCCCACTTTCTGCAACGCAATAATTCACCAGACCCATCCCGGAGGGGCTCTGGTGAACGCACTCTAACTTAATGCCGGGACAGGCGCAGTTCCATTCCTGCTGGCACTACCAATCGGGGTTTTCTCCACTGCAGGCAGCTTGACGGTGTCGGTGGCCCAGTGTTTACTCGAGTCATCGAACATATATTCGAACAAAGCCTGGGTCGAATGGTGCTGGAGGTGTTGCTGTGACGGTTGCGGCGGACCTTGACGTGAGTCGGCTTACCCGTGCTGAACAGGTAGAACACCTTCGCCGCAAGATTGCGGCGGTGCCTGGGCGGGTCGGCTCTGCCCATCGGGGAGTGGCCCGGTCCGATGGCCCGGTTGTCGCCACGGAAACTTTGCTGCCGCTACCCGAACCGCTGGCCGAATCGCTGACCGGGCCGTTGCCCACCCAGTTGCCGCGCGGGACGGTTGCGGTCACCACGGGCGCCCGGTCGCTGTCGCTGGGCTTGGTGGCGGCGGTGACGGCGGCCGGTGGGCACGCCGCGATCGTCGGGCAGCCCGATGTGGGTCTGCTGGCAGCGGTGGAAATGGGCGCCGATCTGAGCCGGCTCGCGGTCATCCCGGATCCGGGCGCCGACCCGGTGGAGGTGGCCGCGGTGTTGATGGACGGGATGGACCTCGTGCTGCTCGGGTTGGGCGGACGCTGCGTACCGCCGAGTCGTGCGCGGGTGATGGTGGCGCGGGCCCGGCAGAAAGGCTGCACCCTGCTGATCGTCGACGGGGACTGGCAGGGTTCGGCCACCCGGTTGGAGGCCAGGGTCAGCGGTTACGAGGTGACCGGCGCGGGCCGGGACGTGCCCACTCCGGGGCGTGGCCGGATCGGTCGGGTCCGGCTGACCATGCGGGCCAAAGGCCGCGCCATCGGAACAGCGTGCGCGGCAGGCGGTTAGGCCATGCCTGCTTCCCGGGTGCTGGCTCTGTGGTGCATGGACTGGCCGGCAGTCGCAGCAGCGGCAGCGGCGGGTCTGCCGCCGACGACTCCGATCGCGGTCACGCTCGCCAATCGGGTCATCGCTTGTTCTGCGTCGGCGCGTGCGGTCGGGGTACGGCGTGGGCTGCGCAGGCGGGAGGCTCAGGCCCGATGTCCGCAACTGCACGTCGTCACCGCCGATCCAGCCCGTGACGCCCGTTATTTCGAAGACGTGACGGTCGCGGTCGACGCCCTGGTGCCGCGGGCCGAGGTGCTGCGGCCGGGTCTGTTGGTGTTGCCAGTGCGCGGGGCCGCCCGGTATTTCGGATCTGAACCGGCCGCCGCCGAACGGTTGGTCGACGCGGTGGCCGCGGCGGGGGCGGAATGTCAGGTCGGTGTCGCTGATCAGTTGCCCACCGCGGTTTTCGCCGCCAGGGCGGGCCGCATCGTCGAACCGGGCCAGGACGCGCCGTTTCTGTCCGCACTGTCCATCCGGCAGTTGGCCACCGAGCCGTCGCTTGCCGCGCCGGGCCGTGAGGATCTGGCAGACCTGTTGTGGCGGATGGGGATCAGGACCCTGGGGGCATTCGCTGCAGTGTCGCGTACCGACGTGGCCTCCCGGTTCGGTGCGGATGCGGTGATCGCGCACTCTTTTGCCCGCGGTGAACAGGCCAGGGGGCCGTCAGGGCGGGACCCGGCCACCGACCTCGATGCGGTGATGAACTGCGATCCGCCGATCGAACGGGTGGACGCCGCAGCCTTCGCCGGACGGTCGCTGGCCAGTGCCCTGCACCGAAGCCTGGCGGCGGCAGGTATCGGCTGCACCCGGTTGGCGATCCACGCCGTGACCGCCAATGGCGAAGAGCTGGAACGGGTGTGGCGATGTGCCGAGCCGCTGACCGAGGACGCCACCGCAGACCGGGTGCGTTGGCAGTTGGACGGCTGGCTCAATCGCCGTACCTCCGAGCGGCCCACCGCGCCGGTCACCGTACTGCGGTTGCATCCGGTGGAGGTGGTGTCTGCGGCCGCGCTGCAACTGCCGCTGTGGGGTGGGATCGGCGGGGAGGACCGGTTGCGGGCCAGGCGTGCGCTGGTACGGGTCCAGGGACTACTCGGACCCGAGGCGGTGCAGGTGCCGGTGCTCAGCGGTGGGCGTGGGCCCGCCGAACGCATCACCTTCACCCCGTTGGGTGATGAGCCGGTGCCGCGGGCCGACCCACAACAACCGTGGCCAGGTCAGTTGCCCGAGCCCTCACCCACCGTGCTACTCGACGACCCGGTCGAACTGCTTGACGCCCAAGGTAATCCGGTGCGGGTCACCGGCCGGGGGATGTTCTCCACCGATCCGGTCCGGCTGTCCGGCGCGGGCCGCCGTGACGGCATGCTGCGCTGGTGGGCCGGGCCGTGGCCGGTCGACGAGCGGTGGTGGGATCCGGAGGGACGAGCGGAGACACGGGGCCGTACCGCACGGGCCCAGGTGTTGGTGGGCGACGACCGCAACGGCCAGAGCGATCTGGCGTTGCTGCTGTGCTACCGGCAGCGGCGGTGGTACCTGGAGGGTGCCTATGAGTGAGACGTCGGGTGCAACGACTTGGCGAACGAACCGACACGGTCGATGAACCGATCGAAGAACGCAGCCGGGTCCACGTCGACGCCGACGAGCGCATTGGGCTGCCGGCCCCAGTGCCCCCGCCAATCCGCCACCGTCATACCGCGGGTCAATGTCCCGGTCAGCTCCACATCCACGGTGCTCTGCCGGTACTGCACCAGATCCGGGTTCAGCGCCACCGCGGCGGCCAGCGGGTCGTGCAGATGCGCGAGATAGCCGTCGCCGGTGTCGAAGTGGAATTCGAAGTAGAACCGCAGCGCGTCCTCGAGCACGCGGATGAGCGGGTTGGCGGCCATCGACAGCGTGCCCCGGTCATCGAGCACGCTCATCGTCGGTGATTCCGAATCCGCCGCAGCGGCCAGCCGGCTCAGCAGTGCCGGTGTCATCGCGACGTTCTCGGTGAGGTTCAGGCCCAGCACAATCGGCACGTGTGTCGGCTCGTCCAGGCCCCACGCCGCACCCCACGCGCCGAACACCTCGGCGGCGGCTTCGGGGTCGACGCTGATGTTCCATTCCGAGACCGGTGTGGTGTTGCCCCGGTAGTCGAAGGCACCGCCCATGATCACCAACCGGCGCAGCAGCTTGGGCAGGCCGGGTTCGGCACGCATGGCCAGGGCCAGGTTGGTCAGCGGTCCCACGGCCAACCCGATCAGTTCACCCGGATACGCGTGAGCTGCCCGCACCCAGGCTTGCGCGGAGTCGTGTGCGGTGAGCATCCGGTCGGACGAGGGCAACTGGGCATAGCCGAGCCCCTGAAGGCCGTGGGTGTCCTCGGCGGTACGCAACGGGATGCGCAGCGGTTGCTCGGCACCCTTGGACACCGGGATCCCGGTCACCCCGCACAACTCCAGCAGGCCCAGGTTGTTGGTACAGACCTGTTGGACCGGAACGTTTCCCGCGGTCGATGCGATGCCCACCAACTCTGCGTCCTGGCTTGCCAGCAGATACGCCAGGGCCAGCGCGTCATCGACGCCGGTATCGACATCGGCGAAGACAGGCATCGGTGTCACCCGGACAACGATAATGCCAACGAACGGTCGGAGTGCCTACCAGTGCACGCCAGGGACCAACCGCACCGCCCGTTTGACGGGGCGGGCGAGGCTGCGCGGCACCCGCAACGACCCTCCTGTGCGAGCCGGCCGCCGCGGCCGCCGGGTGGCAGCTGTGGTCTCCGACGGCGCCAGTCCGCGCGCCGCAGCTGAATCCGGATAGCCCAGATACAACTGGTGCAGGACACGTCGGGACAGCTTCGGCGTCAGGTAGTTACCGAAGTCGGCCAGCGTGCCCAATGGCGTGTCGATGCGGGCCGGCTTGTCGACCAGACCGCGCACCACCATGGCCGCGGCGTGCTCAGCTGAGATCGGCGGCACCGGGTTGAGCCTGCGCGACGGCGCGATCATCGGGGTCCGCACCAGCGGCATGTGAATGTTGGTGAAGGTGATGTGGTCGGACAGTGTTTCGGTCGACACCACGTCCGAGAACGCGTCCAGCGCAGCCTTACTGGGTAGGTACGAACTGTACTTCGGGCTGTTCGCCTGCACACCCGCGCTGGACACGTTGACCACATGACCGAACCGGCGTTCGCGCCAGTGCGGCAGCAGCGCCAGCACCATGCGGACCGCGCCGAAGTAGTTGACCGCCATCACCCGCTCGTAGTCGTGCAACCGGTCGGTCGAGTTCACCACCGACCGGCGGATGGACCGGCCCGCATTGTTCACCAGGTAGTCGACGTGGCCGAAGCGGCCGAGGATGTCCTTGACGGTGTGCTCCACGGAAGCGGAATCGGTGACATCGCAGGTGAATGCGTAGGCCTGACCACCGGCGGCGCGGATCTCCGATACCAGGTCGTCGAGCGCGGCGGCATTGCGGGCCAGCGCGAACACGCATCCGCCGCGTTCGGCGATCGCGATCGCCGAGGCCCGTCCGATACCGCTGGAGGCGCCGGTGATGATCACGTGCTTGCCCACCAGTGGCCCGGCCGGATCGTCGCGCCGGGCCCGGTCCGGGTTCAGGTGCTGCGCCCAGTACTGCCACAGTTTCGGTGCGTACGAAGCGAACTCGGGGACTGCGATCCCGGAGCCTTGTAGCGCCCGCTCGGTGTGCTCGGCGGTGAACGTCGGCATCAGGTCGACGACATCGAGCACCTCACCCGGGATGCCCAACTGCGTGGCCACCATGTTGCGTACCGTCCTGGCACGTCCGGTGGCCCGCACCACCGGCAGCGCTGCCGCGCGGGGCAGCGAACCGCGTAGCGCGGGCAACCCGGCGGCTTCCGCGACGCCGCGGTAGATACCGCGCAGCCCAATGGTTTTCGGGGCGGTGAGGTGGAACGTCTGCCCGTCGCGGCCTTCGGCATGCATCAAATGCACCACCGCTTCCACCACGAAGTCCACCGGAACGATGTTGGTGCGGCCGGTGTCGGGCAGCATCATGGGCGTGAACCTCGGGAGCGCCGCGAGCCGGGCGAGGATCCCGAAGAAGTAGTACGGGCCGTCGATCTTGTCCATCTCACCGGTGGTCGAGTCGCCGACCACCACGGCGGGCCGGTACACGCGGTAGCGCAGCCCCGGCTCGGACCGCACCAGCAGCTCGGCCTCGAATTTGGTCTGGTGATACGGCGTCGGCAGGTCCTGCGCGACATCGAAATCGTCTTCGGTGTACACGCCCCGGTAATTGCCTGCGACCGCGATCGAGGACACGTGGTGCAACGTCGCGTCCAGCCGGCGCGCCAGGTCGATCACCGCGCGGGTGCCGTCCACGTTGGCCGCACGCTGCTCGGATTCGCCGACAGTGATGTCGTAGATCGCCGCGCAGTGCACCACGTGGGCGACATCTCCCAGCCCGGCGATGTCGGCATCGGTGAGCCCGAGATCAGCCGCAGTGAGGTCTCCCACCAGCGGATTCACCCGCTCATCCCACTGCTGCGCCAAGCGCTCGAAGCGGGTCAGTGACTCGCGTCGGACCAATACCCACACTTCGGCGTCGGCCTCACGGGCAAGGATTCGGGACACCATACGGCGACCGATAAACCCGGTACCGCCGGTAACGACATAGCGCATGCGAGACATGGTGGCCCTCTATCAGGCAAACGTCAACCGAGAGGATTATCGTCCGAGGAATGCCGATCAACCCGAACGCCGTCGGTGAAAAGACCGACCCGTATCAGTTCGACTGGACCGACCGCGACACCCTCCTCTACGCCATCGGTGTGGGCGCCGGTGTCGACGATCTCGCGTTCACCACCGAGAACAGCCACGAGATCGAACAGCAGGTGCTGCCGACGTACGCCGTCATCGCGTGTTCCCCGTTCGCTGCCGCCACGAAGATCGGCACGTTCAACTTCGGCATGCTGCTGCACGGCTCCCAGGCGATCCGGCTGTTCAAACCGCTGCCGCCGGCAGGAAAACTCCGGGTGGTCACCGAGGTCGCCGATATCCAGGACAAGGGCGAGGGCAAGAACGCGGTGGTCATGCTCAAAGGCACGGGCACCGACCCGGACAGCGGCGACGTCATCGTCGAGACATTGGCGACGGCGGTGATCCGGGGCGAGGGCGGATTCGGCGGGCAGCCCGGCCAGCGGCCGGTAGCGCCGGAAATCCCCGACTCCGAACCCGATGCCAGGGTGTCGCTGCCGACGCGTGAGGACCAGGCGTTGATCTACCGGCTGTCGGGCGACCGCAACCCGCTGCACAGCGATCCGTGGTTCGCCGAGAATCTCGCTGGTTTCCCGAAGCCGATCCTGCACGGTTTGTGCACTTACGGGGTCGCCGGTCGGGTGCTCGTCAGAGAACTCGGAGCCGGTGACGCAACGAAGGTCACCGCGATCGGCGCCCGGTTCACCTCACCGGTGTTCCCCGGAGAGACACTGACCACTTCGATCTGGCGCACCGAGCCAGGGCGGGCGGTGTTCCGCACCGAGGCGTCGAACCCGGATGGGTCGGGTGCGCGATTGGTGTTGGAGGACGGCACCGCCGAGTACACCGACTGAGGCCGCGTACCGGCCAATTTCGTCGAAGCACTGATAATGCACCCGCTGGTTGACAGGATCGGTGCCACTGACAGTCGCACTGCGCAGTGCGGGATTGGTGGTTACAGATGACGCAGATGAGATTGGTCGTTGGGTATCTCGCCACCTCCGGTGGCGCTGACGCATTGGCCTTGGCGGTCCGGTTCGCCAGAACGCTGGGTGCCGACGTCGAAGTCTGCATCGTGCTGCCGCCTGACACCGTGCTGCCGGGATTGGTGCCGAAGGGCGGCTACGAGGAAGTGTTGGCCGAACAGGCCAAGGGCTGGCTGGACGAGGCGTTGGCCACGGTGCCCGATGACGTTGTGGCGCACAGCCATCTGAGCTTCGACGAATCGTTCACCGATGGGCTGATCCGCGAGGCGGTCCGGCTGGAGGCGTCGGCGATCGTGGTGGGCGGCTCCGGGGGCGGTCTGGCAGGCAGCTACTCGCTGGGATCGGTGGTCAACGAGCTGCTGCATTCGTCGCCGGTGCCGGTGGTGGTGGCACCGCGCGGAACCCGGGATTCCTCGATCGACCGGATTCGTGAAGTGACCTGTGCGATCGGTCGTCGTGAGGGTGCGGATCTGCTGTTGGACAGCGCAGTACGCCTCAGCCAGGCATCGGGTGCGCCGCTGCGGCTGGTGTCCCTGGTCGCGCTGGATCCGACCTTCGGTTCGCTGCGATCTGACGACGACGCAGTCCGGGAGCGGGCACTCAAGCACGCCCGCCAGACCGTCGAGAAAGCGAAAAGAGAGTTGCCGGAAGGATTCCCGGTGACCTCGACGATCGTGAACGGGCCGACGGTCGAGGCGGCCGTCAAAAAGCTGGAATGGCATGACGGCGATGTCATCATGGTCGGTTCCAGCCGGCTCAGCGCGCCCCGGCGCATCTTCCTCGGGTCGACCGCCGCGAAGATGCTGCGGGTGCTCGACGTGCCGATGGTGGTTGTCCCCAGGGACGAGCCGGCCGACGGCGAGGGTCGGTGATGGCCGAACAGCCACCACAGTCCCAGCTGAAGGCGGCCGAGGAGGCTGCCGGACTGGTCTCCAAAGGGCTCGCGGCCGGAAAGGTCGGCACGTTTTCCGGTGCCATCCTTGGCATCTCCTCGGTGGCGCCCGGCTATACCCTGACTGCCAGCATCGGCCTCATCGTTGCGGCTGTCGGGTTGAAGATGCCCGCGATTCTCATCGCCGGCTTCATCCCGATGTTCCTCACCGCCTACGCCTACCGGGAACTCAATTCCCGTGCCCCGGACTGCGGTGCATCGTTCACCTGGTCCACCAAGGCATTCGGACCCTACGTCGGGTGGATGTGCGGTTGGGGCATGGTGGTGGCCACCATCATCGTGTTGTCCAACCTGGCCGCGATCGCGGTCGAGTTCTTCTATCTGTTCATCGGGCGGATCGCGAACAATCCCTCGATCGCCGAGTTGGCCGGCAACAAGGCCATCAACATCATCACCACGCTGGTGTTCCTGGCCATCGCCACCGCGGTCGCCAGTCGCGGTATCACCACCAGCGAGCGGGTGCAGTACGTGCTGGTCGGATTTCAGATGGTGGTACTGCTGTCGTTCGCGGTGATGGCCTTCGTGCATGTGGGTAGAGGCGATGCGCCTGCCGGGCTGTCATTCGACCTGGACTGGTTCAATCCGTTCACCGGACTTGCGGTGAGCGCGTTCGTTGTCGGCGTGACGGGATCGATCTTCGCGTTCTGGGGTTGGGACACCTGCCTGACCCTGGGGGAGGAATCCAAGGACCCGACGAAGGTGCCGGGGCGGGCAGGCCTGTTGTGCGTGCTGTCGATCCTGGCGACGTATCTGCTGATCGCCGTCGCGGTGATGATGTATGCCGGGGTCGGGGAAGCCGATCTGGGACTGGGCAACCCGGACAATGCGGACAACGTCTTCGCCGCGCTCGCCGACCCGGTGTTGGGCAGCTGGGCCGGGCCGCTGCTGTTCCTGGCGATCCTGGCGTCCTCGGTGGCGAGCCTGCAGACCACCTTCCTGCCCGCAGCACGAGCGATGCTGGCGATGGGCGCCTACCGGGCGTTTCCGGCGCGCTTCGCCGACGTCAGCCCACGTTTTCTGGTGCCGACGTTCGCCACCGTCACCGCCGGTGTGATCACCGGGGTGTTCTACACCGTGGTGAGCCTGCTCTCGGAGAGTGTGCTGCTGGATACCATTGCCGCGCTTGGCATCATGATCTGCTGGTACTACGGCATCACCGCGTTCGCCTGCGTGTGGTACTTCCGTCAGGAGCTGTTCACCAACGCGCACAACGTGATATTCAAGTTCCTGTTCCCGTTGCTCGGCGGCATCATGCTCGCGGCGGTGTTCGTGATCTCGATCGGTGAGAGCATGAATCCGGAGAACGGCAGCGGCACGGCGATCGGCGGGATCGGCCTGGTGTTCTACATGGGCTTCGGCATCCTGCTGCTGGGTGCGGTGCTCATGCTGATCTGGCGGCCGCGCAGCCCCGAGTTCTTCCGCGGCGAGACACTGCACCACGACACCCCGTCGATTCTCTAGCCGGCGGCCTGCCCGATACCGGAGGTGCCCTCGTTGTGGGCAAGCTCGAACGGATCGAGAATGTCCCACGCCGAGGTGAAGAACTGTTGTTTGAGCTCAGCGGCGTCGTTGTCGAAATTGAGCAGGTCGGCGGCGATGTCGTAGCCGTAGTACAGCAGTGATCCCGGCGGGGTGGTCTTGATCAGCTCGTTGATGATGATCTGTCGGGCATCTCTGGCTTCGGGCGTATCGCCGACCGCAGGCGCGAGACTGGGCAGGATCTTGCTGATCGGGACCACCGCGTTCACCCACGGCACGATCTGGCTGGCCCGGTAGGCCTGCTCGACGCCTTCCCGAACGAACGGATCGAGCTCAGCGGGCAAGGCGCTCCGCAGCGCTTCCCTGAGTTCCATGATCGGCTCGGGAATGTCCGTCGGGTCCGGATCATCCGGCCGGAACGGGTTCGGGTTCCACGTGGGTCCGTCCGCAGTGGTGTCGGCGTGTGATTCGACCGCCGTCCGCACCACCGGGGTGCTTGCCGGTTTGTCCTCCAGCGCACCGTCATCCGGCTTGGGTGTCGCGGCTTGTTTCGGCGTGAACAGCTTCTTGAGTCGCTCGACCTGCTTGGCTTCGAACTCTTCTGCGCTCGGCTTTGCTTTCGGCTTGACCGGCTTCACGCTCGGCTTGTGCAGGGAGTCGGTGATCGACTTGGATACCGTGCTCGCGGTCTTGTTGAGCTGCGAGGTGACGTGTGAGGCCACCTTCTCGACCCGGTCGTTGACCAATGACCGCGGCTTGGTGCGGGTCGAGTTCTTGTCGGCTTTGGTGGTTTTCACGCCGCTGTTCCGTTTCGGGCCCGCCTTGACACTTGAACTGCTGCTGGTCGACGCCTTCGCGGCAGCACCGCTGTCGGTCGCATCAGCGCCGGCAGTGCCCTGGCCGGCCACGGCGATCGCGGCACCGACTCCTGCCGCCACCGCCACACCGCCGACGTAGCCGATGTACTTCGTTGAGGTCATTGCGCCCTTTCCCAGCCGGTCCCCAGCCCAGGGGCATCGTAGGGTGCGGCCGGGTAAACCGCAGCGCGAAGGTTGCAGCCGGTCACGAAGCGATCGTGTAATACCCTGTGGGTCGCCCCCAAAGTTGCTGTGAAATGCCCCCGGTCGGCTGGGCTGACAGATCTCGAGGAAGGTACGTCGTGACCCTGCGCAGATTCGCCGCGCTGTTCGGAGCATTCATATTGGCACTGATGGTGAGTGCCTGTGCAGATGAGAAGAAGGCCGACGCGGCCGGATCGACGCCCGAGCGCACCGCGCCCGATCCAAAGACCGCTGTACTCACGATCGAGATCGTCGAGACGATGAATTCGACGTTGCAAGAGCTGGCCGGTGCCGAGCTGAACCAGATCCAGGTGAGCTCGGTGTCGATCAGTACGTCGGGGAACATGGCCGTTGATGCGCTGGATCCCGCCAAACCGACCGAGTTCAACAAGTACGTCTCCTATTGGGACGGCCGCACGGACGTCCGGCCGTACGACTACGGCGGTGCGGAGAAGCTGCCCGCGTTGCAGGAGACGTTGTTCCCCGCCGACACGGTGCCGCCGCAGACGCTGGTGGATGTCTGGACCGACTCGTTCGAGCGTGTCGAGGGCGAGCGGGCTGAGCTCAACGCTTCCGCGGGCCCCACGGTGACGCGCGCCGACGAGACCGGTCCGGTCGAGATATACGTCGTCAACGGCACCGAGCGAGACCGCCAGACGGTGTATTACGACGCCACGGGCAACTTTCTGCGGGTGTCGTAGCCTTTTCACACCCAGGTGCCACCGTCGACCCGCAGCGTCACGCCGGTGACATAGGAGGCTCGATCGCTGAGCAACCACGCCGCGGCCTCGGCGATCTCCTCGGGTTGGGCCGCGCGGCGTAGCGGGGTTTCGGCGACGATCCGCTCGACGATGCCGGGGCTCGCGTCTTCCCACTCCTGGATCATCTCGGTCAGCGTCGTTCCGGGCGCCACTCCGTTGACCCGGATGCCCTCGGGTCCGTAGGTGACGGCGGCCGATTCGGTTAGGCTGTTGACGGCCCGCTTCATCGCGCCGTAGGCCGGCAACTCAGGATTGCCGCGCAGGCTGCCGATACTGGAATTGTTCACGATCGCACCGGTTTTGGCGGTGGCCCGGATCGCGGCCACCTCGGCCGCCAATGCCAACCACGCACCTTTGAGATTGACGTTGTAGACGTGGTCGAGGTCGGTCTCACTCACCTCGTCGAGTGGTCCCGGCGGCACGATCGTCGCAGCGTTGTTGAAGGCGATGTCGAGCCGTCCCCAGAGCTCAACGGTGCGTTCAACCGCGGCCCGCACACTCGCGCCGTCGGCCAGGTCGCACACCACGTAGTCGGCTGTGCCCCCGGCCGCGACGATGTCCTCGGTGACCGTCTTGAGTTGGCTCTCGGTTCTGGCTGCCAGCAGTACGGTTGCGCCTTCGCGGGCAAAAAGCCGGGCCGCCGCGGCGCCTATGCCGCGGCCCGCGCCGGTGATGAAGGCGACCTTGCCCGCGAGCAGTCCTGCGTTTGTCTGTGTCATGTCAGCGAGCGTGCGTCGGCGCGGAGTCCGTAACCAGGTATCGGCTGTACCTGCCTACTGTCGACATCCGGCGGAGAATGGGGCTGTGGACAAGCGAGAATTCGGCGCCTTCCTGCGCAGCCGTCGGGAGCGGATCCGTCCGGTCGATGTTGGACTGCCGGTCGGCGCCCGCCGTCGGACGCCGGGTTTGCGCCGCGACGAGGTGGCCCATCTGGCGTTCATCTCCACGGAGTACTACACCCGACTGGAACAGGCCAGGGCCCCGCATCCCTCCCGTGAGGTGCTCGAAGGACTGGCCCGGGCACTGCGACTCTCCGATACCGAACGCGCACATCTACACCTGCTGGCCGGCGTCGCGCCCCAGCGACCGGTGGGGCCGCCGCGGACAGTGCGCCCGAGCATCCTCGGCCTGTTGCAGCGATTACCACAGGCCGCGGCGATCGTGGTGTCGGCCACCAATGAAGTGCTGGCCTGGAACGATCTGGCGTGTGCGCTCATGGAGGACTTCTCCGCATTGTCGCGTCGTGACCGCAACCTGATCCGGCGCGCGTTTCTGGGACCGCCGGCACCGGGCGGGCAGCGGCTGTACGGAGTGTCCGACGTCGACGAGTTCGCGCGCACCAGCGCCAAACATCTGCGGGCCGCTGCCGCCCGCTATCCGGAGGATCCGGAAACCCTCGAGCTGATAGCCGAATTGCGCTCCGGCAGCGAGGAATTTGCACGGCTGTGGGAGTCACACGATATCGTCGACCACCCGGCGTTGTGCAAGACGTTCGTGCATCCGACGGTCGGTCCGGTCGCGGTCAACTGCGACGCGCTCGACATCGCCGACCGGGACCAGCGCGTCGTCATCTACTCACCGGAGCCCGGCTCTCGGTCCGAGGAAGCAATGCGGCTGCTGGCGGTCCTGGGCACACAACGCATGGACGTGCCCCGCTGAGCTCAGGCGTGCCAGCGCTTGCGCTCCGTCGCGGCAGCCGCAGTGACCAGTGTGTTGGGCGGGACATCCTTCGTCACGATCGACCCGGCACCGACCACCGAATTCTCACCGACCGTGACACCGGGCAGGATGGTGACGTCCGTTCCGAGCCACACATTGTCTTCGAGCGCGATCGGTGCGGCGAGGATGTACTCGCGCCGCTCGGCGGGCGGGACGGGATGTCCGGAAGTGATGAGATTCGTCTTCGGTCCGATCATCGTCCCTGCACCGATTCGGATGCCGCCCTGATCAAAAAACGTGCAGCCCTGGTTGACGAACACGTTCTCGCCGAAGGTGGTGTTGAGCCCGTTGTCGGTGAAGAACGGCGGATACAACGTGAGGGTTTCCGGGAGCGGCCGGCCGAACACCTGCGCCAGCAGCACCGCGCGCCCGTCCGTATCGTCGAACGGCAGCAGGTTCAGCTGCGACGTGAGCGCGGTGACGTGATGGATCCGCTCGGCAACCCGTTCCCACTCAGGGGTTTGGATGTAGAGGCGACCAGAGGTCAAATGAGGCATGCAGCGATCTCAGCAACAGCCATGACCACACGGCAAGCAACCGACACGCGGGCGGGACACAACCAGAGGTTGGGGAAGACCATTGGATCTTGACGGCGTCCGCACCTTCGTCGTGGCGGCCGAACTCGGTCAATTCCAGGGCGCTGCAGACGAACTGAGGATCACGCCGCAAGCGGTGTCGAAGCGCATCGCCGCGCTGGAGCGTCACGTCGGGGCGGTGCTGTTCTCTCGCAGCGCCCACGGTGTGCAGCTCACTCGCGCCGGGCGCACATTCCTTCCGCACGCGCGGGATCTCCTGGATGTTGCCGACCGGGCGCGGCGGTCTGTCCAGCCCGAGGGCCGGGCGCTGCGCGTCGATGTGACGAATCGCCGTATCGCACCGTCGAGGGTGCTCCAGGACTTCCATCTCGCACACCCCGGTGTGGACGTTGACGTCGTGACTCTGGCTGACAACAACCTCGCGGGTGCGCTCACCGCAGTGCACTCCGGAGCAGTCGACGTGTCCTTCCGCGCAGTGACGGTGCCCGCCAGGGACATACCGCCCGGAGTGAGCGTGGCCCGCGCGATCGACCACGAACTACAGCTCTTAGTGGGGCCCGAACATCCGCTCGCAGCCGAGTCCGCTATCGAGCCGCGGTGCCTCGCCGGGCATCGGATCTGGATTCCCGGAATTGTTCCCGGCACCGAATGGGCGACGTTCTACGATGACCTCGCAGCGGCATTCGGTCTCACGATCGACGGTCGTGGACCGCATTTCGGTGACGAGTCTCTCCTCGAACGGCTCTGCCAGGCATCGGATCTCGCGACCCTGGTGGGCAGGCGCGACCGCTACCTCTGGCCCGCGCACTACGACTTGCGCCGCATACCGGTGCGCAACCCGACTCCGATCTACCCGCACTCGCTGATCTGGCTGACCGCCAACCCGCACCCGGGCTTGGGGGCGCTCCGCGAGTACCTGGCGACGGTGCGCCGGTCACAGCCGCATGAACCGAACGTCTGGCTGCCGACCTGGGCTCACGAATCTTCAGGCCGGAGATAGCTACCTGTCGTACCGGAAGGCTGTGCAGTACGCGGTGTATCGCGTCCTGGTTTCGGACTCGCACCAGCGCCGTCAACCCAGGTCAACCGGTCCTTCGAGATAGATCAATCGGCCGGCCACCAGGTTGGCGCACACGTCCAGGCGTGGCCTTCAGGGCGGCCAACGCGGCTTCCCACACATCATCTGGATGTTGGGCGATAATCGCCGACAGACCATTCGCATACCCTGGGTATGCGACATCTACACGGTATGCACAGGCTGAAGGGCATTGGTGCGATGGACATCGCCGCATTCGAAGTGCACCGTCGCCATGCCACGACCGCGTCCGGTCCCATCGGCTACATCGATGTAGGAAGCGGCCGTCCGGCGGTGTTCATACACGGCATCCTCACCAACAGCCTGTTGTGGCGGCACGTCATCGCCGAGGTTGCCGGCAACGAGCGTCGGTGTATCGCCGTGGACCTACCCGGGCACGGGCATACACCCGCTGCACCGGCGCACGCCGATGTTTCACTGACCGGGCTGGCCCAGCGCGTCGTCGAACTCTGCGACCATCTGGGCTTGGATCGTTTTGACCTGGTGGCCAACAACACTGGTGGTGCAGTCGCGCAGATCGTTGCGGCTCGCCTCGGCGATCGGCTCTCGACATTCACCTTGACGAACTGTGACACCGAAGGAAACACGCCGCCGTGGCTGTTCAAGCCCGTCGCGCTCGCGGCACGCCTGGGGCTTCTGGCGAAAGTCGGGCCACATGTCGCCGCCAACCGCCGGCTGAAGCTGTGCGGTCTGACCGCCGGCTATCGGCATCCGGGCCGGCTTCCCGAAGAAGTGGTCGATGCCTACTATGGTCCGGTCTTCGGAACACCTGAGTCCTCCCGCGCTTTCGCTCGGCTGACAGTCGCCATCTCATCAGTAGATCTCGCCGCCGTCAGACCCCAATTAGCCCAACTCAAGGCGCCCACCCTCATCGTGTGGGGCACCGGCGACGTCTTCTTTCCGCTCAAGTGGGCGCAGCGCCTCAGAGATCTGATCCCCGGCGTCACAAAAGTCGCCACCATCAATGGGGCCCGGATGCACTTCCCCGACTATCGCGCCGACGAATTCCTTCCGCTGCTGCGCGAGCATTGGGCGGGATGCTGACTGACCACGCTGACTGACAACACTGTCACCGATGTCCTGCGAGATGACGCACCTCAAAAGTGTGATGGTGCAGCATGGTCGGCGTCCGTCGATCGGGGTGGTGGTGCTCGATCGTGCGCCGGCGTCGATCGTTGCGGCGGCGCTCGTCGGGGTGGCTACCGGGTTGGATCTCGGTAGCGTCATCGACCGCTGGTGGGGTGCAGCGGGGTGGGCAAGCCCCGGGCTTGCGTAGATCTCAGGGTCCGCGTATTCCTTTGCCGCCGTGGGCATAATCGTTGCCGATGCTCTGCCAGGGGTCGGGGTACTCGTCGGTGTCGGGGTTGGTGTCGATCGCCGCGGGGTCGTCGTCGATGTCCTCGGCGCTCGGCGGGGTCGGGGTGGGCTGGTCGTACATGTTGGCCCATTCGCGGTCCCATTCCAGGATCGCTTCGAGGTCACACTCGGGGATTGACTCGGGGTGCCAGTCGGGGTCTGCGATTGTGTCCCCGTGTGGTTCGCGTTGCGCGTCCCACTGTGGCTCGCCCTGCGGTTCGTGCTCTGCGTCCCTCCCCGGTTCGGGTTCTGCTTGCCGTTCCAGCTCGGGTTCCGCTTCGCGTTTCGGTTCGTTCGGGTCGGGCTCGGGGTTCTGGGGTGGGGTGAGGAGGAGTTCGGGGCGGTGGTGGTAGTTGATGCGGGTTTGGCCGTGATCCAGTGCTGGTGGGGGGTGCCAGGCGACTTCGCCGGTGTTGGTGATGGTGGTGGTGTAGCCGCCGT
>NZ_JAMQTH010000008.1:0-390993 GCF_032883035.1 Mycobacterium appelbergii | reverse complement strand
TGGACCAAGACTGCCGACCAAATCTTCACCAGCATCGGCAACTACTGCATCAGAATTAATGACTCAGGACACTAGACCGAGCCGTCCACGGCACCGCATCGGAACCCGATCTCCGCCTCTTTACAAACTGGGCCAAATTTGTAAACTTGACCGATGCTCCCGACAACCCGCGGCGTCGCGCCTGCCCTCGGTTTGGCCGCGCACCTCGGTCAAGGGGTGCAACGTATCGTCACCGACGCGGCGATCGGTCGACTACGAACGCTGCCGCGCCGGGTCGTCGACCTCGACGCCGCCTATCTGTCCGGGCTCACCGGGTGGGCGGTGACGTCGGTCGAGGTCATCGGCGGAGATGCCGGGACCTCATCGCGGGCCCGGCTGGCCCTCACCGGTGAGGACGCGCCCGCGTCGGTGTTCGTCAAGATGGCCGCCGAGACCGTGGCCACCCGGCTGATGGGTGAGCTCGGCAGGCTCGCCCACACCGAGGTGCGCTTCTACGACCAGCTGTCCGCGGGCCTCACCGGCGTGCCCCGGGCCTACGGCTCCGCGTTCGACCCGCTGACCGGCCGGTACGTGCTCGCCCTGGAGGATCTGGCCGTCCACCCGTGCGAGTTCCCGGATACCCTGCATCCTCTCGACAAGGATCAGGCCGGTCTTCTCGTCGCACTGCTGGCCCGGCTGCACGCAGCCTTCTGGAACCGGCTGCCCGGCTGGCTGTACTCGGCGTCAGGCGACAGCACGTCGTTGCTGACCGGCGCACTGCTCAAGCTCTCGACACGCAGGCTGGCCGAGCGCACCGACATCCCGGTGGAGAACGGCCGGTTCATCGACGAGAACTACCGTGCCGTCGCGCAACTGCTCGACCGGCCACCGCACACCCTCATGCACGGCGACGCCCACCCCGGCAATGTGTACTTCCGCGGCGGCGAGGCCGGCCTGCTGGACTGGCAGGCGGTGCGGCGCGGCCATCCCGGCCGCGAGCTCGCCTACACCCTCATCACCAGCATGACCACCACTGACCGGCAGGCGGCCGAACACGACCTGCTCGACGAATACCGTCGCGTCCTGGCTGCGGCAGGCGGGCCCGAACTGACCCACGATGAGTTGTGGAACCGGTACCGCATCGGCGCGCTCTATGCGTACACCGCGCCCGTGATCACCGCAGGCATGGGCGGCATGCAGGACGAGGGCATAGCGCTGGAAGGGGCCCGTCGGGGCGTGGCGGCATTGGCCGACCTGGAGACTGTGGCAATCCTCCGCAAGTCGCTGTGATGGACCTACCATTTGGTAAACCACCGTCAACCGAGGCTTGGACGTGAATGAACCTCTGCCCGCTCAGCGGGATGTGCCGGTCGAAGATACTTCGACACGCCACCGGATCCTGGTGGCTACCGCCGAAGTGCTCGGCCGTAGCGGGCAGACCAAACTGAGCTTGTCCGAAGTGGCGCTGCAGGCCGGGGTGTCCCGGCCGACGCTGTACCGCTGGTTCGCCGACAAACAGGAACTGCTCGACGCGTTCGGCGTCTTCGAGCGCGAGATGTTCGACAGCGGAATCGGGCGCGCGACCGCCGGGTTGCGGGGGAACGAGAAACTCGACGCGGCATTGCGTTTCATCGTCGAGTACCAGCAGTCCTACTCGGGTGTACGGCTGATCGACATCGAGCCGGAGGTGGTGATCTCCCAGCTGACGCACGTCATACCGATCATGCGGGCCCGGCTGCAGAGGCTGCTCACCGGACAGAATGCTTCGGTCAAGGCCGCCACCGCGATCCGCGTGGCGGTCTCGCACTACATCGTGCGCAGCGATGACGGCGATCAGTTTCTGGCACAACTGCGTCACGCGGTCGGCATCAAATCACCGGACGCGAACTAACCGGCACCCCGGCGAGGGAACTTCCCGCAAAAGGGGTGACACTGGCGCTCGATTTTGTAAAGCTGTTCGGTATGACTCAGGTGCAGAGCGACAGCGGGGTGCTCGCCGGTGACGAGCGGATGCTCATCGATGGTGAACTCCAATACACCGGCAGCGGCTCGAAATTCGACGTTATCCACCCGGCGACGGAACAGATCGCGGGCCAGGCCACCGACGGCACCGTGGCCGATGTCGAACGAGCTGTCGGTGCGGCACGCCGGGCGTTCGACGAAAGCGACTGGAGCCGCGATGTCGAGTTCCGTCACCACTGCCTGATGCAGCTGCACGACGCGCTGGATGCTGAGAAGGAACGGTTGCGTCGGGTACTGGTGACCGAGGTCGGCTGCCCGGTCACGGTGACCGGCTCGCAGATCGAGGATCCGATCGGCGAGGTCAAACATTGGGCCGAGCACGGCAGAAATTTCGAGTACATCGTCGACACCGGGGTGCACGCCACCCAGCTGGGACCGGCGCGACGCAAGGTCGTCTATGAGCCGGCCGGCGTGGTCGGTGCCATCACACCGTGGAACGTGCCGTTCTATCTCAACATCGCCGAAACCGTGCCGGCACTGATGGCAGGCAACACCGTGGTGCTCAAGCCCGCTCAGCTCACCCCGTGGTCGGGCACCGAACTCGGCCGCATCGTCGCCGAGCACACCGATATTCCGGCCGGCGTCTTCAACGTCGTGGTCTCCAATGCCAACGAGGTGGGTGCGGCCCTCTCGGCGGATCCGCGGGTCGACATGATCACCTTCACCGGGTCGACCGCGACGGGGCGGGCGATCCTGGCGGCCGGTGCCGCGACCGTGAAGAAGACCCTGCTTGAGTTGGGCGGCAAGTCCGCGCACATCGTGCTCGACGACGCGGATTTCAACTCGGCACTGCCGATCGCGGCGATGATGGCCTGCGTGATGAGCGGGCAGTCGTGCATTCTGCCCAGCCGTATCCTGCTCCCCCGCAGCCGGTACGACGAGGGCATCGAGATCCTCAACGGTGCGATGGAGAACTTCCCGGTGGGTGACCCGTGGACGCCGGGCATCATGCAGGGCCCCCAGATCAGCGCCACCCAACGGGAAAAGGTGCTCGGCCTCATCGCCTCGGGTGTCGACTCCGGTGCACGGCTGGTCACCGGCGGCGGCGCACCGGAGGGTCTGCCCACCGGTTATTACGTCGCCCCCACGTTGCTGGCCGATGTGGACCCGGACGCCAAAATCGCCCAAGAAGAGGTTTTCGGCCCCGTCCTCACGGTCACGCCGTATGACACCGACGACGACGCCGTGGCGATCGCCAACAACTCGATCTACGGCCTGTCCGGCGAGGTGTCGTCCACCGACGTCGACCGGGCCTTCGCCATCGCGCGGCGGATCCGTACCGGAAACGTCACCATCAACAGCCGCAGCCATTTCGGGATCGACAGCCCGTTCGGCGGGACCAAGCAGAGCGGGCTCGGCCGGCGCAACGGCGACGAGGGATTCAAAGAGTACTTCGAATCCAAGACCATCGGGATGCCGGACTAGTGGCGCCGAACGTTGGCTTGTGTGCGAGTTGAGGGCCCGATCGCGAACACAAGCTCACGTTCGGTGTAGTGTTCGGGCGCCGCGCCAGGAAACCTCGTCAAGTGCTTCGGTGCCCAGCGCAGTGTTCGGAATCTCGTTGCGCGACACGGCGATGACCGCTTCCATGACCGACGACGACACGTTACGGGTGAAGTCAGCCGTCCAGCAGAGTGCGTGCGGGGTGCAGATCACGTTGTTCATCGAGAACAGTGGATCGTCCGCGACTGGCGGCTCGGGTTCGTAGACGTCCAGCGCGGCCCCGGCGATGTGACCTGCGCGCAACGCCTCGGTGAGGGCCTGCTGGTCGACCAGCCCGCCCCGCGCGATGTTGATGAAGTACGCGGACGCCTTCATCGACGCGAAGAACGCCGCGTCGAGCATGCCGCGGCTCTGGTCGGTGAGGGCCGCAGTGACCACGACGAAGTCCGACCGTGCCGCCAGTGTGGCGCGGTCGACGACCTCGATACCCAGCTGTGCCGCGCGTGCTGAACTACCGGACCTGGTGTTGCCGATCACCGTGACACCCAACGGCGCCAGCATTTCCGCGAGTTCGGACCCCACGGATCCGAAACCGAGAATCCCGATGGTCCTGCCGTCGACCCCGGCACCCCGCAAGGCGCCGCGCTCGGTGGCCCACCGTCCGGTGACCGTGACACGGTGGTTCTCCACCAGTCGGTGCGCACAGGCCAGCAGCAAGGTGAGACCGGACAGCGCGAGTGGCTTACGCACCGCGCCGGGGGTGTTGGTGAGGACCACTCCTTCGCGGGCGAGCGCGACCGGGTCGATCCCGTCGTAGCCTGCCCCGAACCGTGCGACGTGCCGCAGCCGGGGCACGGCACGCACCAGTTCAGCACTGAAAGGGATGTGGCCGAAGGAGATTACCGCGTCGATGTCTGCGAGCGCGGCCGGATCGACCGGACCGTGGGTGGGGATGTCGGGCAGGAGCCGCCACGCGATGCCCGCCTCCACCAACCGATGCAGTCCGATGTCGCCGAATATCGTCGTACCGGTGGCGTCGGCGCCGTCGGCGGTGATACCGACCACATAGTCGTTGCCCATATTCACCTCTCAGGCATCGGTGGGAGTGGATTCATGGACGGGACGGCGCACCATGAACCCGTAGAAGCAGGCGCCGAGGACCGCGATCACGCCGGACGCCAGAAAGGACGGCGTGTAGGAACCGGTCTTGTCGACGATGATGCCGGTCGCAAGCGGGGCGAGCGCACCACCGAAGTAGCCGCCGAAGTTCATGATTCCACCGAACTGCGCCGCATGCGTGTCGGGCACGATATCGCTGGTGAGTGCCCAGGATTGGGACTGGACAGCAGCGACCAGACCGAGTGCGGCACACAGCACGATGATCGCCCAGACCGGGTTGTGCACGAAAGGCACGATGCACAGCAACACCCCGAGGCCGACGGAGCCACCGATGAGAACCGTCTTCTTGGATCCGAAGGCACTCATCCCGCGCCGACGCACCAGGGTGAGCGTAAGTCGACCCGCGTAGATGCCGGTGATCGCGGAGGCCAGGTACGGGATCGCCGCGACCCAGCCGGTCTGGGCGATCGTGACGCCGAGAGTGTCCTGCAAGAACAACGGCAGGAACGTGATGAAGATGTTCCAGATCCAGATCGAGCTGAAGAAGCCGAGCATCATGCCCCAGGTCTGGGGGTAGGTGAAGAACTTGATCCAGGGCAGGTGCGCCTTCGGCTGCGTAGTGTCATCGCGGCCGGCCACGATGTACCGGTACTCCTCCTCGGACAACCGTTTGGAGTCCTCAGGAGCTCGGTAGTAGGCCCAGAAGGCCACCGCCAGAATGAGTCCCGCCAATCCGATGATGAGAAACATCGCCCGCCAGCCGAAGGCCAGCGACAGCACGGTGAGGACGGGAGGGGCGATCGCCGAACCCCATTTCGACCCGGAGTCCCAGATGCCTGCGGCTTGGCCACGCTCCTCGCGCGGGAACCAGGCCGTGGTGATCTTGCTGCTGTTCGGCGAGTTGGGCGACTCACCGACACCGAGCAGGAAACGGAAGGTGAGAAAGTGCGCCATCGTCTGGCCGATGGACATCAACGCGGTCGCGATCGACCAGATGCCGACCGCGGCGAAATACATTCTGCGGGCACCCAGCTTGTCGATCAGGTAGCCGGCAGGCAACTGGCAGAACGCGTACGTCCACGAGAAGACCGCACCCATGAGCCCGATATCGGTTTTGGTCAGGCCGAGTTCGGCGATCATGTGTGGGGCGGCGATCGAGACCGACGACCGGTCCATGTAGTTGAGGATGCCGGCCAGCAGCAGCCAGCCCAGTACCCAGTACCGCAGATTCTTGACTTTCGCGGCGTCGCGCTGGCGCCGAGACCTGCCGCTCTCCGTCGACTGTAGGTCCATGACACTCCTTTGTGCGTGGATGGGACATCGGCTGCGATATGGCGTCAGTTGACGACGAGACCGCCGTTGACGTTGTAGACGGCTGCGGTGATGAAGCCGGCGTCCTCGGACAGCAGGAATTCGATCGTCGCCGCGATATCGTGCGGGGTGCCGACCCGGTCGACGAGCAAGCCTTTGACCATCTCGGCCTTACGGTCCTCGGTGAGCGTGCCGCCCATGATGTCGGTGTCGATCGGGCCGGGGCTCACCACGTTCACGGTGACGCCGAACTCGCCGACCTCGCGTGCCACGGCCCGGCTGAAACCGATGACGGAGGCTTTCGAGGCTGAATAGGGCACCTTGCTGTAGGTGCCACCGCCGAGTTGCGCCGACGCCGAGGACAGATTCACCACCCGCCCGACGCCGCGTTCCACCATGCCGCAGATAGCCCGCTGGTTCACCACAAACGTTCCGGTGCTGTTGATGTCGAGCACGCGATTCCACTCGTCGATGCTCACTTCGAGGAACGGGACGGGTGAGGCCACGCCCGCGGCATGGGCCAGCCCGACGACCGGCGGCAGTTCGGCCTCGATCGCGGTGAACGCGCGATCGACCGAAGCCGGGTCGGCAACATCGGCACCGTATCCGAGAACCGTTGACTGCGTGTCTTTGTCGACCTCTCGGGCAAATTCGACGACGGCGGCTTCGTCGATGTCGAGGGCCGCGACGTGCCAGCCGGCCGCGGCGAGCCGACGCACCGTGGTGCGGGCGATACCACGGGCCGACCCGGCCCCGGTGACCACGACGGTCCGCTCTGTCGGAAAGGCGCGCTGAGGACTCATGACGATCTTCTTTCTGTGAAGGGATCCGGTGATGTCGTCGCCGGCGCTGCCACCTCGGCGACTTCGGCGACGACGGCCCGCAGGGCTTCGACGTCGTGGCCGAAGCGTCCGACGAACAGTCCGTCGACAGCTCCGTGCAGATCAGTCGCGGTGCCGGGCGCGGCGCTGCCGCCGTAGAGAACCCGGGACGGCCCACCACGGGTGGCCAGTGCCGCCCGCAACGCTGTGGTCACCCGGGTGACGTGCTGCGGGCAGGCGGGTTGTGCTGCGCCGATCGCCCAAACCGGTTCGTAGGCAACAACTACCGGCGCGTTGGGAACATCGCGTATGGCGTCGGCCAGTTGCGCGACGCTATAGTCCGCCGCGTTGTCGGGTTCAGTGCGTTCGGGCTCTCCGACACAGATCAACGGCACCATCGAGTGCGCGACCACCCTGCCCACCTTGGCCCGCACGGTAGCCTCGTCCTCGCCGAAGAGGCTGCGCCGCTCGGCATGGCCGACTTCGATGTAGCTGCAGCCGAGCTCCGCCAGGGTTCCGGCAGGCACCTCTCCGGTCTGCTGCCCGGCGTCGCTTGCCGCGACATTCTGTGCACCCCAGGCCACCCCGGTCCCGGCCAGCATGGTCGCGGTGGACTCCAGCAATGGAAAACTCGGCAGCACTGCGAGCTCTACGCCGTAATCGGCGGCAACCGGCCCGAGCGCTGCGACCGCCCGGACCCACCTTCTGGTATGTGCCACACCGAAGTACGCCTTGGTGCTCACTGCCACCATCGGAGCGCTCATCGGAGCGCGGAGCGCAAAACCTGGCGGATGTAGTCACGGTTGATCGCGGCCACACCGAGGCTGTCGGATCCGTAGTGTTCGCAGACGAACGGGCCGCGGAAGCCGAACTCGAGTGCTCGACGGATGTGCGCCCGGTAGTTGATGACACCCATCACCAATGGCACCGGTGCGGTGAACACCTGACCCGTGGTGGGTTCCTCGTCGCGCAGATAGTTCTTGATGTGCCAGAAGTTGGTGTGCGGCAGTACCTTGTCGAACATCGTCGGGATGTCTTCGATCGGGCGGTGCAGCCGAACCAGGTTGCCGAGGTCAGGGTTGAGACCGACGTTCGGCAGGCCGACATCCTGCACAAAACGCACCGCGCGGTCGGGAGTGCCGATGAAGGTGTCCTCGTACATTTCCAGCGAGATCTCTACGCCCACCTCCGCGGCGTGGCGGCCCAGCTCGCGGATTCGCTCGACGGCCACAGTGCGCAACGGCGAGTCGTCGTCGGGATCGTGGTAGCCGTCCTCGAGCCAGAACCAGAGGGCCTTGCGCTGTGCGGGCCGAAGTGCCTGCATGAAACCGAAATTCACGATCGTGGCATTGAGCTCCGGCGCGCGGTCGATGATGCGATGCCCGATCGCGAGGAAACGCTCACCATCGGTGGCGTCGACGACACTGCGCCGCGTGGTCGACACCGACGGCACCCGCAACCCGAGTTCGTCGAGCACCGACCGGAACTCCTTGAATCGCACATCGTCGAGTTCACCGATGGACAGCCAGGCGTCGGTGGGATCGACGAACTCGAAATCCAGGTCGACCACCTGCTGCAGTTGGGAGCGCCACACCGCCGCCGGGGCGTCGATCAGGGGCGTACCGTCCGGCGCCACCGAACCGAAGGACAACATGTTCGCGGCGATCGGCCAGGTCTCTGCGGTGAGCATCATCTCTCCAAAGTGAGCTAGGTAACACGACTTCCTATAGGATATAGGTATAGCTGTTGAGGCCGTCAAGCCTGACATGGCGCTACATTTTCTTGACTACTTGGCCCACAACCGCCACTGAGCGCAGTACGGTGGGAATATGGAGCATGATTCGTCTCTCCTCTTGGCTGAATGGCCACGAGACGCGGATGGGCACCGTGGCTGAATCAGAGTTGTCCGACGACGAGCGCATGCGGACGGCCGATGCCGCAGAGCTCTACTACCTCCACAATCTGAAGGTCGAGGACGTCGGTAAGCGTCTGCACCTGTCCCGGTCGACCGTGTCCCGGATGCTCGCGCGGGCCCGCCAGTACGGTGTGGTCGAGTTTGTCCTGCATCGCACACCGGAACAGTCCTCGCACCTGGCGAACCGACTCAGTCATCACTTCGGGGTGCGCGCACTCGTCGCCGACGACCGAGATGCCGGTGCGGACGGCCCCCGGCTCGACCCCGTCGCCGAGTGTGCGGCCCGGCGGCTCGCCGGTGTCGTGGCTGCGAACATGACGATTGCGATTGCCTGGGGCGCCACTGTCGAGGCGGTGTCGCGGCAGCTGATTTTCAGTCCGACCCGGGGGGTACGCGTCGTCCAGTTCAACGGTTCCGGGAATGCGTCCGCCTCGAACATGCTCAACGCCGGTCAACTCCTCGACAGATTCGCCCAGGCCTTCTCCGCCTCGGCACACCACTTCCATGCGCCGGCGTTCTTCGATACCGCGACCACCCGTGCGGCGATGTGGCAGGAACGCTCCATCCAGCGGGTCCTCGCGATACGCCGAAATGCCGACGTGGCACTGTTTTCCGTCGGTGCACTCGACGACGAAGTCCCCGACCACCTGTACCGGTCCGGCTATCTCGATGCCGTCGACCTTCAGGAGCTCCGCCGGGAGGGCATCGTCGGGCACATCGGTACCGTTTTCCTACGTGAGGACGGCAGCTCCGATCACATTGCCATCAACCAACGCAGCACCGGTATGCCCCTGGACGAGCTTCGCAAGGTGCGTACCCGGATCCTGGTGGCGACCGGCCCGGCCAAGCGCGCGGCCGTCCTGGGGGCGCTACGCGCCGGCGCCGCCACAGACCTGATCGTGGACGAGGTGACGGCCCAGGCCTTACTCGATGCCTGACCGCTCGACCCCGTGGAAACATTCGACATGTGGAGGTACCTGTGAGGCCGACGATCCCCCACCTGCGCCGTGCCATGCGAGATGACGTGCGCGACGCGCTGCTCGCCATGCTCATGGACGGCCGACTTGCCGCCGGGACATCGGTGAGCATCGATCAGCTCGCGCGCGATCTCAGCGTCTCGCCCACCCCGGTACGCGAGGCTCTCGTCGAAATCGAGGCGACCGGGCTCGTGCAGCGGGCAGCCCACCGCGGCTATCAGGTCGCACCTCCGATGAGTGCCCAGCAGGCCGCCGAGCTGGCAGATGCGCGGCTGGTCGCCGAGACGACGGCCGCACAATGGGCGGCCCGGTTGCAGGAACCGGACCTGCTTCCCGAACTGCGCGCCGCACACCGCGCACACGAGGAGGCGGCGTGGGCAGTGCGCGAGTGGGATGGGGTGACCCGGGACCGCAACGGGCTGCCACCGACGCTGATGCCGTACTTCGACGCAGACTGGGCCTTCCACCAGACGATCCTCGACCACTGTGGCAACCGCTTCCTGCGCCGCATGGTGGCGGGGTTGGGCGCCTCGGTCCAGCGCATGCGCCAGAATGTGCGCCGGGGGCCGGTCGACACCGAGTTGGCGGTCGCCGAGCACGGGCGGGTACTGGCCGCGATCGAAACCGGCGACCCGCAGGCCGCGGCGGATGCGATGGGCGCCCATCTCGAAGCGGTCCGCGAACGGTCCATCGCCGACGCCTGAGCAGGTCGGATCGAAACTGCCGAAATCTCAGCCCTCGGCGGCCAATTGCCCGCAGGCAGCGGCGATCTCACGTCCACGGGTGTCGCGCACGGTGCAGGAAACCCCATGCTCGCGGACCCGTTTGACGAATTCCCGCTCGACGGGCTTCGGGCTGGCATCCCATTCGCTCCCGGGCGTCGGGTTGAGCGGGATGAGGTTGACGTGCACCAGCGGACCCAGCTTGCTGTGGAGCTTCTTGCCCAGAAGGTCTGCGCGCCAAGGCTGATCGTTGACATCGCGGATCAGCGCGTACTCGATGGACACGCGCCGGCCCGTGACGTCGGCGTAGTAGCGCGCGGCGTCGAGCACTTCGCCGACACTCCACCGGTTGTTCACCGGCACCAGGGTGTCGCGCAACTCGTCGTCGGGAGTGTGCAGCGACACCGCCAGCGTCACGCCGAGCCGCTCGTCGGCCAGCTTTCGGATGGCCGGGGCCAACCCGACGGTCGACACCGTCACCGATCGCGCACTGATCCCGAAGCCCTGTGGCGGGGGCGCGATGATTCTGCGGACAGCGGCAAGCACGCGGTTGTAGTTGGCGAGCGGTTCGCCCATGCCCATGAACACGATGTTGGAAAGCCTGCCGTCATGCTCGGAACGCATGGCCGACGAGGCCGCCCTGACCTGTTCGAGGATCTCGGCGGCGGACAGATTGCGTTGCAGGCCGCCCTGTCCGGTCGCGCAGAACGGGCAGGCCATGCCACAGCCGGCCTGCGACGAGATGCACACGGTATTGCGCTGCGGATAACGCATCAGCACGGACTCGAACGTCGTTCCGTCAACGGCACGCCACAGTGTCTTACGGGTCTCCCCCGCGTCGCACTGAATCTGCTTGACCGGATCGATCAACGTCGGGAACAGCGCCTCGGCCACCTGATCCCGTACGGCTGCGGGCAGGTCGGTCATCTGCTGCGGGTCGGCGATGAGCCGACCGTAGTACTGGTTGGCGAGCTGTTTGGCGCGGAAAGCAGGCAGGCCGAGCTCCGCGACGGCGGCGGCACGCCCGGCTTCGTCGAGGTCAGCCAGGTGGCGCGGCGGCATGGCGCGGCGCGGGGCGTCGAAAACCAAAGGAAGGGAGATGGCCATGATCGCCACCAGTATCTCACCGCCGGCGCCCAAGCCACGAATTCACGCCAGCAGCGTCAGCACGATCCAGCCCACGACCGCCGAGGGCAGCATCGCGTCGATACGGTCCATGATCCCGCCGTGACCAGGTAGCAGCGTGCCCATGTCCTTGATGGCGAGGTCGCGCTTGATCTGCGATTCGACGAGGTCGCCCAGCACGCCGGTGACGACCAGCAGCAAGCCCAGCGGCACGCCCACCCACGCCGGTTTGTCCAGCAGAAACACCACCGAGAGAACGGCGGCGGCGATACCGAACAGCATCGAACCGCCGAGCCCCTCCCAGGACTTCTTGGGACTGATCGCAGGCGCCAGCAGGTGCTTGCCGAACAGGACACCGGCGACATAACCGCCGATATCAGCGAAGACAACCGTCACGATGATGGTGAAAACCCGGTCGCCGCCGTGGTCGGCGAAGATGAGGAGCGCGGTGAAGGCCGCGAACATCGGCACCCAGGTGGCGAGCAGGACCGTGGCGGCGATATCGCGCAGATAGTTGACCGGTTGCTGGTTCAGACCCTGGCCGACCAGACGCCACACCATGCAGACGACGATCGTGCCGCCGTAGGCACCCAGCAGACCGACCGCTCCGAACGGCCAGGTCAGCCAGATCATCGCCTGCCCGCCCACCAGCAGCGGCACGGTGGGCAGGGCATAGCCGTGTTCCCGCAGCCGCCGGATCACCTCATGAGTGGCGATGGCGATGGCGACTGCCAGCAGCGGCAGCCACCATTTCGGCGCGAACAGAAGGGTGCCGATCGCCATCGCACCGAGCACCGCGCCCACGCCGATCGCCGCGGGAAGGTTGCGGCCGGCGCGTGATTGTTTCTTCGACGGCTCTGAAGCCGGTGTACTTGCCACGGAACTTGCTTGCTGATCGGCCATTCAGACCTCCAGCAGCTCGCCTTCTTTGTGCTTGACCAGGTCGTCTATCTGCGCGGTGTACGTGTGGGTGGCCTTGTCGAGATCCTTCTCGGCGCGCCCCACCTCGTCCTCGCCTGCCTCGCCGTCCTTCTTGATGCGGCTGAGCTCTTCCATGGCCTTACGGCGGATGTTGCGGACCGCCACCTTGGCGTCCTCGCCCTTCGATTTGGCCTGCTTGACCAGGTCCCGGCGCCGCTCCTCGGTCAGCTGCGGTACCGAGATCCTGATGACGTTGCCGTCGTTCGATGGATTCAGGCCCAGGTCGGAATGGCGGATCGAGTCCTCGATCGCCTTGAGTTGGGTCGCTTCGTACGGCTTGATCACGACGAGGCGCGCCTCGGGGATGTTGATGCTCGACAGCTGGGTGATCGGTGTCATCGACCCGTAGTAGTCGATGTTGATGCGGGAAAACATGCCTGGGTTGGCCCGGCCGGTGCGGATCGACGCCAGATCGTCACGGGCCACTGTCACGGCCTTTTCCATCTTCTCTTCGGCGTCGAAGAGAGTTTCGTCGATCACGCTGCCCCGCTCCTTATCGCTCCTCGCGTGCGCGGTCTCCCGTCGCTAGCGACCCGTCAGGTAGTGACGAGTGTTCCGATCTTCTCACCCGCCACCGCACGAGCGATATTGCCGTCGGTGAGCAGGTTGAACACCAGAATCGGCATCCGGTTGTCCATACACAAGCTGAACGCGGTGGCGTCGGCCACCTGCAGGCCGCGGTCGATGACCTCACGGTGGCTGATCGCGGTGAGCATTTCAGCGTTCGGGTCCAGCCGCGGATCCGCGGTGAACACCCCGTCGACCGCCTTGGCCATCAGCACCACATCGGCGCCGATCTCCAGCGCCCGTTGGGCGGCCGTGGTGTCGGTCGAGAAGTACGGCAACCCCATGCCGGCGCCGAAGATCACCACACGCCCCTTCTCCAGGTGACGCACTGCCCGCAGCGGAATGTATGGCTCGGCCACCTGCCCCATGGTGATCGCCGTCTGAACCCGGGTGTCGATGCCTTCCTTCTCCAGAAAGTCCTGCAGGGCAAGGCTGTTCATCACAGTGCCGAGCATGCCCATGTAGTCCGACCGGGTGCGCTCCATCCCTCGCTGTTGCAGCTGGGCGCCGCGGAAGAAGTTGCCACCTCCGATGACGACCGCCACCTGGACGCCGCTGCGGACGACCTCTGCGATCTGACGGGCTACCCGGTGCACCACATCGGGATCGAGGCCGACCTCACCGGCGCCGAACATCTCGCCGCCGAGCTTCAACAGCACGCGTGAGTACAACGGGCGAATTGGTGCTGCGGCCTGGCCGGCGACATTCGGATCCGCCATCGGTTTCCTCGGCACTCCTCGCATCAGAGAGCCACCCCGGATGGTCCAGGACGGCCCCTCCATCCTGCCTTATGGCAGGCGTCAGGCAATGCCCGGGGGATTCCTTCGTGAATTTCGCGCGCCGCCGGCCCCGCCGTCGCTAGCCCAGATGTGCCTGCAGCAACCAACCGGCCAGCGACTTGCGACCGTCACCCTCATCACGCAGGTCGTCGCCGGCGAAGGCCGCGAAGTCGGCCAGTTCCTTCGGCACATTGGCGTGGATGCGTGCCGGGCGGACATCGTCGATCACCCAGTACTTGCCGACGATCTCGCGCAGCTCGTCCTCGGTCACCGGATTGGCCGGCCCGGTGTCCCCCATGGCCGCCTTGTCGAAGACGAGCACGAAGTAGGACGCGCCGGGTGCGGCGGCCCGCACGATCGACTGCTGATAGCCCTCGCGCAGCTCGACCGGCATGGAGTGGAACAGCGTGCTGTCCACGATGGTGCCGAAACGCCCGTCGTAACCGGTGAACGCACTGATGTCGGCGACGTCGAAGCTCACGTTGGTCAGGCCACGCTTGGCGGCTTCGGCGCGGGCAAGCTCGATCGCCGTCGACGACTGGTCCAACCCCACGGTGGTGAACCCGCGTTCGGCGAGGTCGAGCGCCGTCGCGGCCTCACCGCATCCGGCGTCGAGCACGTCGCCGTGGAATTTGCCCTCGGCGATGAGGGCCGCGATCTCCGGCTGCGGTTCGCCGAGGCTCCACGGTGGGCGGACACCCTGAAACTCCGGGGCTTCGCCGCGGTATGCCGATTCGAAGATTTCTTCTGGTTTGGTCATGAATCCGGTATATCAACCCGGTTGATATGTGTCAATATGGCTGACATGGGCGACGTTCTCGAGGACCAGCCACTGGGTTTCCTGATCTACCGCGTGGTCGCGGTGCTGCAACCCGCCGTGGCCACGCAACTTCAGCCACTCGGCCTGACCTTGCCCGAGTTCGTCTGCCTGCGGATTCTGTCGATGGCACCCGGCCAGTCCAACGCCGAACTCGCCCGCCACAGCAATGTCTCACCACAGGCGATGAACAATGTCCTGCGCGGGCTGCAAGATAAGGGCGCGGTGCGACGGCCTGCCACCGTGGCGTCCGGGAGAGCCCTTCCCGCCGAGCTGACGTCGGACGGCGCCGCGTTACTCAAACGCGCCGAAGCCGCCGTCTATACCGCCGAAGACGACGTTCTGGCCCGGCTCAGTGCGGACCAGCGAAGTGAACTCAAGCGTCTACTTGCTCACGCCGTGGACTGATCACAGCTGAGGCGGCGGCATCAGTGCACGGGCTCGTCGTTGGCGTCCATGCGCGCCAACGCAATCGAGGCGGCATTGCGGACATGGACCACGGTTGCCGCTACCGCGGATTCCGGGTCCTTCCTGGCGATCGCTTCGACCACGGACGCCAGTTCCTGCACAGTGTGTTCATGACGGCCGGGTGAACCGAGCGTCAACAGCCGAAGCTGACTGATGCGCGCCTGCACGTTGTGCAGCATTTCTCCGATGACCCGGTTTCCTGACGCGGTGATAAGTGCCTGATAGAACCGGTTTTTCGTGTCGAGCAGCGACTGCAGATCCTCACAGTCGGCGATGACTATCTCGTCATAGACCGCCCGGAGCGTCTTGACGTCTTCCGGCGGTGCGTGCAGCGCTGCCAGTCGGGCGGCCGCCGATTCGAGTGCTTCACGCGTCTGGTAGAGATCGGCGACGTCTTGGCGGCTGAGTTCGGCCACCACGGGGCCGACATTGGGTTCGATCCGAACCAGCCGTTCGGTTTCCAGCTGGCGAAGCGCCTCCCGGACAACGGTGCGGCTCACCCCCACCTGCTCGCACAGGTCTTTTTCCTTCAGCCGCGCACCGGGTGCGTGCTGACCGGAAACGATGGACTCGCGGATCGCGGCCACCACCTGATCACGAAGGGGCGCAGCATATCTGATGATATCCACGAAATCCTCCTCGATCTTCTGGTGCTTCGGTCTTCGGGATGGCCTGCGCCCCTTCGGGGACCCCGCCCTGCGATTCACCCGTCACCGTAGCGTTGCCCCACGTGGCGTGGAGACCGATGCCGCGTCGCCCTGAATGGCCTCGTTGATCGATCGCGTCCGGGACTGGACCACCACAGAGATGACACCCGAGGTCAGCAGAAGCAGCGACACGACGATGAATGCCCCTTGGTCGTTACCGAACAGGTCCCTCAGCCAACCCGTGACGAACGGTCCGGCGAAGCCACCAACATTACCGATGGTGTTGACCAGAGCCAGACCCGCACCGACCGCGACGCTGGAGAGGATTCGGGCGGGGAGGCTGTAGACGAGCGGCATCGCGGAGATCACCCCTACCGCACAGAGGCTCACACCGACCATGACGATCCAGGGGTCGGTCGCAAAGGCGGCAACGATGATGCCTATCGCCCCCACGACGGTGCTGATCAGAACATGCCATCCGATGTCGCCGGACTTGCTGGCATGCCGCGGCCAGAGCATGAGAGCGATCGCCGCGAAAACATACGGAATCGCAATGATGAACCCGTTTTCCACAACCGAGAAATCGGTGCCGAACCGCTCGGCGAAGCCCGTGACGACACTCGGCAGAAAGAACCCGATCGCGTACAAGCTGTAGACCACTCCCAGGTATGCGATGCCCATGATCCAGACGCGGCCTGAACGCAGTGAGGACAACATCCCTCCGGAATGCCCACGCGCTTCTGCCGGGGTGTGCTCGTCCTGGTCCTGGATGAGCGCCTGCTTCTCGGCATCGGTCAACCACGTCGCCTCCGACGGGCGGTCTGTCAGCCAGAAGAGGGCGGCGATACCCAGGATGATGGCGGGCACACCGGTCATCAAAGTCATGAACCGCCAGCCACTCAGACCGAACACGCCATCACCGGCATTGATCAACCAGCTGGCCAACGGACCGGCGATGACCGACGAGATCGGAATACCCAGCAGATAGATCGAGAAGGCCTTGGGGCGCTCACGATTGGAGAACCAAATGGTGAGATACAGCAGCACCGTGGGCGCGAACCCGGCCTCGGCAACGCCGAGAAGAAAACGCGCGGCGATGAGCCATTCATAGCTGGGCACGAATGCGGTCAGCGATGCCACCAGTCCCCAGGTCACGGCAATCCGCGCGATCCAGACCCGGGCGCCCGTTTTCTGCGCGGCCATCGCGCTGGGTACCTCGAGAAGGATGTAACCCACGAAGAAGATGCCGGACGCCAGACCGAACAACGTCGCCGTCATCTGAAGTTCGTCGCTCATGCCGTTCGGAGCGGCGATACCGAGCGCTGTTCTGTCGACATAGTTGACGAGGTAGAGCAGAAATATGAATGGCATCAACCGGACGTTCACCTTGCGCAGCGCGGATCGGCGCGCTGAGTCCGGCTCTCTCGTCCGATCGGCGTCGGCGCTGAATGTACTTGCCATGATGTTGCTCCGTGCCTTCATGAAGGGGTTATGGGTAGGTGGCCGAGCGGTCAGGTAAAGCGCAGGCCGGCGTCCAGGCTCAGGGTCTGACCGGTCATGAACTTGCTCTCCTCGCTCGCCAGATAGAGCACCACGCCGACAAGATCGGACGCGTCACCTTTGCGCTTGAGTGCCTGTTCCTCCAGGTTTCGCCGCCAGCCCTCCTCCGAAATCGTCTCGCGGGGAATTTCGGTGACGATGCCATGGGGGCTCACGGTGTTCACCGTGATGTCATCCGAGCCCAATTCCGTTGCGAGGGCGTGTGTCAGCGCCCATACGGCACCCTTGGAAGCGATGTAATGGGCGTAGTTCGGGCGGCCGGTCACCACCACACTCGAGGAGATGTTGATGATGCGGCCGTACCGGTTCTTACGCATCACGGGCGAGACCGCCTGGCAGCACAGGAACGTGCCCTTGGCATTGACGGCGAAGAGGCTGTCCCACTCCTGCACTGAAATCTCTTCGAACGGCTTCATTTTCAGGGTCGAGAAGATCGCCGCATTGTTCACCAGGATGTCGACCTGTCCGAACGTCTCGACCGTGTTGTCGACCATGCTCTTGACCGACTCGGAGTCCGAGACGTCGGTCGTGGACGCCAGGGCACGCCCACCTGCCGATGTGATGGCGGCGGCAACTTCTGCCGCCTTCGTGCCGTTGAGGTCGGCGACCACGACAGCCGCACCTTCCTCGGCGAACTTCTCTGCGTAGATTCGGCCGATGCCCTGCCCGGCTCCGGTGATGATGGCAACTCGATTGTCAAGTCTCATATGAATACTCCGATTCGGTTGGTGCTACGAATATCTGGCCGGGCAGGCTGATCAGGCCCGCGTCATGTGCAAGTTGAAGATGCCTCCGTCCACCATGAGCGTGCTACCCGTGGTGGACCTGCTGAGGGGGTGTGCGAAATAGGCGACGGCATGGGCGACTTCGAGCGGAGTCACCATCCTGCCGATGGGCTGACGGGAATCGAAGTCCGCGCGACGTTGGACCGGATCATCCGCGCGGGCAGCGAGTTCGGCCATGAACGGGGTATCCACGGTTCCGGGATTGACCGCGTTCACGGTGATGCCCTCCGCGACAAGATCAGCCGCGACCGCCCTGGTCATAGATTCGATGGCGCCTTTGGTGGCGGTGTAGGCAGCCCGCTGACGAAGTCCGGAGGTGGCCGTCAACGACGAAATGTTCACGATGGCAGCGGAATCCGATTCCCGAAGTAGTGGCAGCGCCGCACGGGTCGATCGAACGTATCCCATTACGTTGATGTCCCAGAGTCGGTTCCAGTCCTCTTCGGTCCCATCTTCGATGGCGCCCACGAAGCTGACCCCGGCGTTGTTGACCAGGGTGTCCAGGCCCTTGAACCGCTCGGCCACCTCGGCCACGGCGGCGGACACCGCCCGATGGTCACGTAGGTCGGCGACGAGGTGCAGATGATGATCGTCATCGCGGGTGCAGTCCTTGACGTCGAGGCTCGCGACAAGCGCGCCGAGTCCGAGGAAGTGGTTGACGCAAGCCTCTCCGACACCGGAGGCGCCGCCCGTCACCAGAATGCGCCGGCCGGCGAAATCGTCACTCACGCTTGGCCTCCGACGGCGGCCGCGGCCGCCCCATCCCGTCGCACCTGGAGCTTCTCCATCGAACGCGTCCTCGCTTTCCTGAGAGTGAAAATGTGAGCTGGATCATCGTAATACGAGATTACCGTAATACGGTCTTTCGCCCCTGGCAATACTGCTGGTCACTCAGGCACCCGCGTCGCCGACGTGCGGCGCGGTGGCGATTTCGAGCAGCGCCGGCCACAGGTAGGTCTTGCACAGCGGATAATTCTCGGAGATCGGGAAATGGCCGATGCCGCGCATCACGCCGCCCCGGGCACCGGGGATCGCCGCGATCGTCGCTTCGGTCTCCGCCGGACTGCACGCATAGTCGTATTCACCGGTGAACAGGTAAACCGGACAGCGGGCGGTGTCGATATCGTGTTCGCGACCGCGCAGGTCCACTTCGTTGCTGTAGTAGTAGGTATCGCCGCGGTAGATACCGGGGCCGCCCTGGGCGTACATCCACCACACCTCCCGGCGTGCGGGTTCGGGACTCTGTGGAGCCATCAATCCGTATGTCCATGACGGGACCGCCTGGTTGCTGTTGACATCAGGCAGCAGCGACCAGTCGTCGAAGCGGCCGTCGACTTTCGCAGCGCCGGAGAAACCGATGACGCCGCCGATACGGTCGGGGTGCGCGCGGGCCAACTCCAGGACGAACGATCCGGCCATGGAGCAGCCGACTACGATGGGTTGCTCGAGATGCAAGGCCTCGATGACCGCCATCACGGTATCGAGGTAAAGCTCTGCGGTGAGCAGGTATTCGCGTTCCCACCAGTTCTGCGGCGGCAATGACTTGCCGTGCCAGGGCAGATCGAAGGCCAGGATACGGAACCGGCGCAGGACTTCGTCGTCGGTCTGCAGGTGGCGATACTGCCGCGAGTCGGCGCCCGCGGTGTGCAGGCACACGACCGGGATGCCATCTCCGGACTCTTCGACGTAGATCCGGTTCGGACCGCCTTGGATGTCCACCGTGAGGTAGCGCCCGGTGATGGGTTCATAACGGCTCATGCGGTGCCCTCCTGACGGTCGACAGCCACCGTGCGCATCAGGTCCAGGACCCGGTTGAGGACATTGAGGTTCTGCAGCAACGCATGTCGGCCGTCGATGGAGAAGTCGCTTCGGCGCCGTTGCATAGCGAGGATGTGGTGGGCGGGTGGCCTCGGCACCGGTTCCAGGTAGGAATCCCACGCAGCGGCCGATCCGGTGAGGGTGACGGTGGGGATCGCCGCACCGCCGTCCTGGACTCCGATGGTGGCGTGGTCGATGCGGTAGGAGCGGTCGAAGTCCTGCCCCACCAGCCGCAGCGCCACCTCGGTCCATCGGCTGATGAGCCGGAATTCGGCATCGCCTTCCACCGCGGCAAGCCAGTCAGCTTCCCACCCGGTGTCCAGACCGGTCACTCAGCGGCCCCGAGGAATTCGGGATCGTCCAGCGCAGCGACCAGGGCGACAAGAGCGCCGAGATAGCTGTGGTGGCGTAGGCCCATCGACATGCCGGTCGCGGAGCGCGTGAAGTTGGATTCCCACGGTCCACCCGGGAGCCCACGACCCGACCACGGGGGTGCCGAGATGTTGGAGAAGTGCGTCTCCACCCACGGCCGCCCGGTCTCTTCCAGGGCGTGACGCGTCGGCTCGCCGGTCTTGGTCAGTCCGGCCGGGTTGAGGATGTAGGCGTCGGTGCGCGCCGCGGAAGCGTGGATCGCATCCAGGATCTCGCCCTCGTGATTGGATGCCAGCGCCTCGATGGTGACGCCCATGCCCTCCCCCAGTTCACGCATGTAGTCCTGCAGAGCGGTGATGGAGGCGATCGGCCCGTACACCCGCTTGTTGCGGTTGCCCAAATTGGGCATGTTGGGGCCGTCGATCAACGTGATAACCAATGGCCGGTCACCGGCCCGCTGCCAGCCCAACCCTGCTGTGCTGCTGTGTGTCATCTGATACTCCTGAGGTTGTCGATGCGGTGGTGCGACGCGCGGAACACCGTGGGGGCGAAGGACATTCGAGCCATGAACTGGCGCAGGAACGTTCGGAGGCCGTCACCGCGTGGACGGCGACGGGATGAACGCGTCAGCCTGCGGTCGTTGTGCGCCTCGCCACATCCTTGGTCACCGCGAATGTATGACAATATTGCTCCCGCCGTCAACCACTTCGCGCGAACACTCGGCGAAGTCGCTACGACGCTGTCAGCGATAAGGTTGTTTACCTGTGTTTATGGGAAGTCATTTGGCAAGAATCCCGGTTGCGCGGTAGAAATAATTGTCATACGTTCGGTCTGCACACGCAGTGAAAGTTCGGCCTCAATCGCCGAGCACATGTATTGCGCCAGCGCAACCAACCCGCGCGCACCCGTGCCGCCACACTTTTGTATGACAACTGAACTGGGGTATAGCTCATGCAGGAGACCACGACCGCCGCACCGGCGGCGGCCACCGCGACGCCGCCACGAACCAGACTGGTCGGCGGATTGCGCGATGCGATCAGTCACGGGCTGCTGACGCAGGGAACCCGTCTGAACGAGCGCGAACTGTGCGAGTCCTACGACGTCTCGCGGACCGTCGTCCGCGAAGGGTTACGCCAACTCGAGGGCGAAGGTTTCGTCACCATCGAAGCCAACCGCGGCGCACTGGTCGCCAAGATCTCCTACACCGATGCCGAGCACCTGTTCGAGGTTCGCGGCGCGCTGGAATCGTTGGCGTGCGCGCTTTTTGCGCGACGCGGCACGGTCGCACACAAGCGCGCCCTCGCCGCATGTACCTCACGCGTCGCGAAGGCCATGCAGGGCGGCGATCTGACTGACGTCCTCGCCGCCAAAGACGCCTTCTACGACGCGCTGCTGGAAGGCGCCGGAAACTCGGAACTCACCTCGGCCCTCCGGCTCCTGCATGCGCGCATCCGGCTCCTGCGCCGGTACTCGCTGTCCGCTGACAACCGGCAGCCCGAAAGCCTTGCCGAGATCACCGCGATCTGTGACGCCATCGTCGCCGGCGATATCGAAGGCGCCCGGCGTGCCGGCGAATACCACGTGGCACAGGCCAGTCGCGCCGCACTGCCGCGGATCTTCGATGACCTGTGCCGCAACGAGACATGAAACCACCACGGCCGGCCCGAGCATCCTCCCGAGTCACCGTTCGCAGTTGAAAGGAAACCTGTGTCTGATTCCACCGAAGCCCTCGAGTACGTCAACGAAATGGCCCGTGCCCGCGGCTATGTGCTGCCGTACCACAAGCTGATGGCCGAAGCCGATCTCGATGTTCTCAAGGCCGCGAACGGTCTTGTGTCGGCCGCGTACACCAAGCAGCGAAAACTCGACAAGGCAACCAAAGAACTGATTTTCATCACCAGCCTGACGGTGCTGAAGGCTTCCCACGGCCACATCGCCGGCCATATCCGGGTGGCTCTGGATCTCGGGGTCTCGGCGCAGGAGATTCTCGAGGCGATCGAGATCGCCCTACCTGAAGCAGGGGTGGTGGCGTTCCAGCACGGATTCGAGGTATGGGCCGATGTCGTCGGCGCCACCGGCATCGAACCGACGGTGGAGGTACACGGATCCGACGGCTGACACCCCGGCGAGCCGACTTCGGCAGGCAGAATCCCCCGATTCCTTTGGGAAAAGGGGGATTCTGCGTGTCACGGTCTAGCGAATGGGTTCCACCCTCTTGATCATCAGACCGAAGCACAACGCCCCGGCGACGACGACCAGACCGGTCAGCACCAGCGGCACCTCGAACGAGCCGGTGGCACCGTACAGCGCGCCGATGACGATGGGGCTCAACGCACTTCCGATGTTGGAGAAGAAGTTCTGCGTGGCGCCCAGGCTGCCCACCGTGCTGGTGTCGACGACATCGGCGGGCAGGCACCAGATGGTGACGATCGTGAAGGCCGACGCCGCATACGAGATCGACATCAACGTCAGGGCCTGCCAGGCCTGCGGTGCCACCGCGGCCAGCGCGATCACCGAACACACCAACATGCCGCCCACCAGACACGTCTTGCGGACACGGTTGAGCGACCAGCCACGCGACAGCAGGTAGTCACCCACCAGGCCACCCGCCCAGCTGCCCAGGATCGCCGCCAGCGGCGGGATCATGCCGAAGATGCCCAGCTTGAGCAGGTTGAATCCGCGTTCTTCGACCAGGTACGAGGGAAACCAGGTGAGGAAGAACGTGATCATGAAGTTCAGGCAGAAGAAGCCGAGCATCATGCCCCAGACCGTGCGGCGCCGGAACAACTCGGCGATCCGCATCGGCTTGGCGTCCGGATCGACGTTGCTTGCCGCCTGCTCCTTGTGACTTTCGTGGATGATCGCCAGTTCGGCTTCATTGACCGCGGACATGAACTCCGGGCGTCGGTACCAGGCCCACCAGCCGATCGCCCACAGCACGCCGAGGGCACCGGCGAAAAGGAACGCCGCACGCCAACCCCACAGCCCGATGATCAACGCGATGATCGGCGTCGCCGCCGCGCTTCCGATGCGCGCCCCACTGTCGTAGACGGAGGTGGCCCGGCTGCGCAGGCGCAACGGGAACCACTGGGAGACAGTCTTCGCCGCGGCCGGGTACGCACCGGCTTCACCTACGCCGAGCCCCAGTCGCAGGCCCAGCAGCGCACCGAAGCTGCTCACGGCTCCGGTCGCCCCGGTGAACAGCGACCACACCAGTACCGACGCGCCGAACATGACGCGTTCACCGAACCGGTCGATGAGCCGGCCCGCCGGGATCTGCATGAGCGCGTAGCTCCACGAGAAGGCACTGAGGATGAGTCCCTTCTCGGTCGGGGTCAGGTGAAAATCCTCGGTCATGAAAGGCAGGCTCACCGATACCGCCGAGCGGTCGATGTAATTGATGGCCAATCCGAACGCACAGAACACCGCAACTGCCCAGCGCACCTTTGACGCGCGGCTACCGCCGGACGGGGGTGAGTCAGCGGCGGCGGGCTGTCCGGGCTTCATTGCCGGCGTGCTGGTCATCGTCGAGCCTCCAGGTTCGGACCTTTGTGATTGTTTCGCTCATGTGAGGTGAGGGGAAGCGTGGGCTCCAGGGAGCTGTGGTGCGCGACACAATCACTTCTCAGGATCACTATGATCGAAGCAATCATCTAATTTGTCAACAGTCGATCTAGAACGCGCTTAGAAGCATGATTCGCGCGCTTAAGCACACATAGTCGCGCTTCAATGCGCGAACCACGCATCTAAGATTGACTTGCGCACATCGCGCATGTAACTTCTGAGGCGTGACTCAGCCCACAGACTCCGATGCCGACGCCGACGCGGATATCGAATCCGGTGACGACGCTGTCGTCCGACGTCGTGACGTGCGGGGCGCGCGGCGGCGCGAGCAGATCCTCAATCTCCTGCAGACCGTGGAGTCCGGATCGCTGAGCGTGGAAGAGATCGCCGAGCGCTTCGGTGTCTCGTTCGCGACCGTGCGCCGCGACCTGAGCCGGCTGCACCAGGACCGTCACATCACCCGCACCTACGGCGGCGTGGCGTTGACCGTTCCCACCGAGCAGTCCATCCACCAGCGCCACCTCGAGTTCACCCGGGAGAAGGACGCCATCGGACGCGTGGCCGCCGAGTCGGTCACCGACGGCGCCGTGGTGATCGTGGATGCCGGCACCACCACCGAGTTCGTCGCGCACCACCTCGACGCCGAAGACGTCACCGTGTTCACCAACGGCATCGGCGCGATCAACATCCTGATGCGCAAAGAGGACGTGTCCGTGGTGGTGCTCGGGGGCCGGTTGCGGCGGGTCAACGAGACCATCAGCGGCGCGGAGGCCGAGAACATGTTGCGCTCGGTCATCGCGGATTTCGCGTTCATCGGCGCTGACGCAGTCCATCCGCAGTACGGCGTCGCCTCGCGCACCCTGGAGCAGAGCCGGCTCAAGACACTCATGATGCAGCGGGCCAGGCAGACCGTCGTCGTCGCCGACCGGCGCAAGTTGGGTAGCGACCAATTCAGCTACTGGTCACCGCTTCCCACACACTGGCGGTTCGTGACCGACGACGGTGCGGCCACCACTGAACTCGACGAACTTCGCGCGATCGGCGCACACATCGACCTCGCGCACCCGCTGCGGGCATTGACCGACACCGCCGATGAGAGAGGCACCCAGTCGTGACGACCACCACGTCGCATTCGCGCGAAACCGTAAACCCGTCCGAGGCACAGTCGTTCCGCCAGGCGGTGCTCTACCGCCCCACCGAGATGCGGATCGAACAGGCCCCGATGCCGGCATTGCAACCCGGCGACGTGCTGCTACGCGTCGATGCGGCGCTGTTGTGCGGTACCGACGTTCGCATCTACGAGGGCCGCAAACAGAAGAACGTCACCTTCCCCACCGTGCTCGGCCATGAGTTCGCAGGCACCGTGGTCGACGCCAACGGTGCGTTGCCCGAAGGCGTGCAGATGGGTGATCAGGTTGCGGTGTACCCGCTGGTCACCTGCGGACAGTGCACGGCGTGCCGGCGTGGGCACGAGAACATCTGCCGCAACCGCAAGGCGTTCGGCTACCAACTCACCGGTGGCCTGTCCCAGTACGTCCACGTGCCGGCGGCGGCCCGGCAGAATCTGGTGCCCGTCCCCGGCGTGCCTGCCGCCCAGGCCGCCATCATCGAGCCGGTCGCATGCGCTTACAACGGACAACAACTCGCGGGAATGCCAAGGGCACAAACGGCATTGATCGTCGGATGTGGGCCACTCGGACTGATCCACATCGGCCTGGCCAAGAGCCTCGGTGTGGACAAGGTCGCCGCGGTCGACCCGATCGCCGGACGTCGCGAGATGGCCAGCCGGTTCGGCGCGGACCTGGTGCTCGCACCGGGCCCCGATACCGCCGCCGTCCTTGACGATTTCACTGCAGGCGGAATCGATGTACTGGTCATGGCGATCGGCCGGATCGACGCCCTCACACCCTATTTGGGCAGCCTGGCCCCTGGCGCGCGGGTATCGGTGTTCGCCGGTTTCGGCGCCGACGCCGATCTCGCGGTGTCGGCCAACGATGTGCACTACAACGAATGGACCATCGTCGGTGCGTCCTCCTGCCGGCTGGACGGCTTCCACGCCGTCGCGCCGATGGTGGCCTCCGGCCAACTTCCCGTCGCCGAGCTGATCGGCACCCAGCTCCCCCTCGACCGTGCGGTCGAGGCAATTCAACTGGCCGGCTCCGGCGCCGACATGCGTGTCGGCGTCGACCCCTGGGCCTGATCTCAACCTCACCTACAAGGAGATTTTCACGATGACAACCACGTTCACGCCTGCCTTCGACATCAATCGGACCGGAACCACCCCGGCGCTGGGCCGCGAACTGCGGTTGCGCCGGCTGTTCGAGGCCGACGGTCGCACGCTGACCGTCGCGCTCGACCAGGCTGTGCCACGCGGTGTGGCTCCGCGACTGGCCACCATCGGAACCACTTTCGACAGCATCGCCGCCGGTGCGCCCGACGCCGTCACGATCACCAAGGGTCTGGCCGGCCCGTTGTTCGCCGGGCGCCCCACACCCCTGCCGTGGATCCTGAAAGCCTCCATGTTCTCGGTGGAGTTCCACCCCACCTATGACGCCACCATCGGCACCGTGCACGATGCCATCCGACTGGGCGCCGACGCCGTGGCCGTCGGAATCTCGGCCGGTTCGTCCCACCAGGTCGCGATGTTCGAAATGTTGACCAAGGTTGTGGAAGAGGCCCACAGCTGGGGCCTGCCCGTGGTGTGCCACGCCTATCCTTCCGGCGAAATGTGGGGTGACCGCAAGGGTTCCACCGAATCGGTGCTCTACGCGTCGCGCGCTGCGGCCGAGCTCGGCACCGACATCGTCAAGACCTGGTACACCGGCTCGACCGCTGAGTTCGCGAAGGTCGTCGAGGGCACGCCTGCCATCGTCGTCGCCGCGGGCGGCGCCCCGGCGCCCAGCCCACTGGACGTGCTCAAGCAGGCCGCCTCTGTCGTCGAGGCCGGCGCGCACGGCATGACCGCGGGCCGCAACATCTGGCAGGCACAGGACCCGGCCAAGATGGTGACGGCGCTCAAGGCGGTCATCCACGGCGGGGACGCCCCCGAGGTCGCCGCCAAGCTGCTGGACTGATCACCGCCGTGTCCTACCTCGGAATCGATGTCGGCACATCGGCCACCAAGGCCGTGGTGATCGACTCAGACGGCAGGGTTCTCGCCCGGTCGCGGGTGTCTCACCCGTCAGCGCGTGGGTGTGGTCCCGGCCGGGCAGACCCCGCTGCCTGGCGTGCCAGCGTCATCGAGGCCGTCACCGCGCTCGGCGCGCCTGCCGCGGCGGTCACCGGTGTCGGCCTGGATACCCACTGCCCCACGGCATTGCTGCTCGACGAGACCGGGCAGCCGTTGGCCACCGGGGTCACCTGGGATCACCAGGGACTGACCGCACCGACCGCCGATCTGATCCGGCTGCTCGGCCACGACGAACAGCGGCTCGTCGGCAACCACCTGATGCCGGCCACGGCGATGGGCGCGGCTTACCGACTGCTGCAGTCGATCGAGCCCGAGGCGGCCGCCGTGGCAAGCACATTCGGCCTGGCCGGCACCTGGCTGGGCCAATGGCTGACCGGACAGCGCGGCATCGACCCCACCCAGGCGTCCTACACCGCGCTGATGGCCAGCACCGACGGCAGTTGCCGATGGCTGACGCGGGCACTGGCACGGTTCGGTATTCCGGAACACCAACTGCCACCGATCCTGCCGTCGTTGAGCGTGCTGGGCACGCTGACACCGGCGGCCGCGGACATTCTCGCCCTGCCCCAGGGCATTCCGGTACTGGTGGGTTCGGGCGACACACCCGCGGCGTCGTACGCACTCGGTGCGCAACCGGGCGGCCGGCCGCTGTTCATCATGGGCACCACACATGTGGTGTCCAACGCACTGGCCGAGCCGGATCCCAGAGCCCGTGCGCTGCAGCGGGCCGATGTGCGGACCGGGCAATGGCTCATCAACGGCGTGATCAACGGCGGGGACGCGTTGGCCGACGGTGCCCGACAACTGGGCTATGGCCGCGGTGATGCCGCCGTGGCCGACCTGGTCGGTGCCGCCTTCACCGCACAACCCGAGCCGTCTGCCCCGGTCTTCATCCCGCACACCCGCCCGGAACGCGGCCCGCTCTGGTTCGCCACAGCGCGCACCGCGGTTTTGGGCCTCGACACCGACACCCCGGCGCCGGTGGCCGCCCGTGGCATAGTCGAGGGCGTGCTGTTCGCCGACCGGATGATCATCGAATCCTGCGTGGGCGCCGACCAGCGAACCCTCTATGTCAGCGGCGCATTCGGCGACGAGCCCGCGATGCCGCAGTTGTTGGCCGACGTGCTGGACCGTGACATCCTGGTAGTCGATGAAAGCCATCTGCCCGCCATCGGCGCGGCCGCGATGTGCTGTGAGGTGCTCGACGGTCACATCGTCAGCCCGCCGCCGACGCGGCGAGTGTCCCCCCGCACCGAATGGCGTGACGTCGTGGCGCAACGCTGGTTGCGTTACCGCGACGTGTGGACCACAGTTACCGGTGCCGTACCGCTCGGCACCCTCGACGAAGCCCTGACAAGGAACCCCTGTTGACGATCTATGTGTCCCGACTTCTCACCGACCGGGCGATGGTCCATTTGGAGTCACTCGGAATGCCCGTGCGAATCGGCGGTGAGAATCCCCCGACCAGAACCGATCTCGAGACAGGCATCGCAGGCGCCTCGGCTGCCGTCGTCACGCTGACCGAACGCGTCGACTCCGCACTGCTCACGGCCGCAGGCGAACAGCTCAAGGTGGTCGCCAATGTCGCTGTCGGGTACGACAACATCGACGTTGCCGCCGCGACCGCGGCCGGTGTCACGGTCACCAACACTCCCGGGGTGCTCGATCGGGCCACGGCCGATCACACGTTCGCGTTGATCCTGGCCACCGCCCGTCGGGTGCTCGACGGTGACCGGCTGCTGCGGTCGCGCCAGGAGTGGGTCTGGGGTCCGCGCATGCTGGTCGGTCTGGACGTGAGTTCGGGTGCCACCCTGGGCATCCTGGGTTACGGCCGGATCGGCAGGGCGATAGCGCAGCGGGCGCAGGCCTTCGATATGACCGTGCTGGCCACGGCCCGCAGCCGGACGCCCGGCACCGAAGAAGACGGGGTGCGGTTCGTCGACACCGACACCCTGCTCGCCGAGAGCGACGTCCTCAGCGTGCTCACGCCGCTCACCCCGCAGACCCGGCACCTGATCGATGCCGATGCCCTGGCGAAGATGAAACCGACTGCCTACCTGGTCAACACCGCGCGCGGCGGGGTCGTCGACGAATCCGCGCTGATCGACGCGCTGCATGCCGGGCAGATCCGCGGCGCCGCACTCGACGTGTTCGAGAACGAGCCGAACGTCAACCCGGACCTGCTGGACGCGCCCAATCTGGTGCTCACACCGCACATCGCCAGCGCAGGAGAAGCAACCCGCGATGCGATGGGCATTCTCGCGATCGACAATGCCGCCGCGGTCCTGGCCGGGAAACCGGCCCTGAACCCCGTCCGATAATCCCGGATGAAGATCGTTCTCGCTCCCGACTCGTTCAAGGAGTCGATGACTGCGTCGCAGGCGGTGGCCGCGCTGCGGGACGGCGTACATGCCGTCTGGCCGGATGCCGAATGCGTCGGGGTCCCGATGGCCGACGGCGGCGAGGGAACCGTGGACGCCGTAGTGGACGCCCTCGACGGCGAACGCATCACCGTCGATGTCACCGATCCGCTGGGTCGGCCGGTGCGGGCGAAATACGGCTACATCCCGGATCGGCGACTGGCGGTGATCGAGATGGCCACCGCCTCTGGTCTGGAACTGGTGGCTCCGAAGGACCGTGATGTGCTGCGTGCCAGTACCTTCGGAGTCGGTCAACTCATGTCCTCGGCGCTGGACCACGGCGCGACCGAACTGCTGATCGGCCTGGGCGGCTCGGCGACCAACGATGCGGGCACGGGCATGCTCGCGGCGCTGGGAGCGACTTTCGCCGATGCGCACGGCGTAGCGCTGCCGCCCGGCGGTGCGGCGCTGGCGCAATTGCACCACATCGACCTGGCGGGCCTGGATCCTCGGCTGACCGACGTCCGGATCAGGATCGCCTCCGACGTGACCGCTCCATTGCTCGGAAAAAGTGGTGCGAGTGCGGTTTTCGGCCCACAGAAGGGCGCCGACGCGGACGATGTCGCGGTGCTGGATATGGCGCTGAGTCGGTTGGTCGAGGTGACGGAGGCGACGCTGGGCCGCGCCCGGCCCGAACTTCCCGGCGCCGGTGCGGCCGGTGGTCTGGGTTTCGCCCTACTGGATTTCCTTGGTGCCGAGTGCCGTCCGGGTGTCGAGGTGATCGCCGAAACGGTGGGCTTGGAGCAGAGCCTCACCGGTGCGGACTGGGCCTTCACCGGGGAAGGCAGCGTGGACGCTCAGACCATGCTGGGCAAAACCCCGTTCGGCGTCGTGCAGGCCGCCCGGCGGGCCGGGGCCCGTGTGGTGATCTTCGCGGGCCGGGTCGCCCCCGATGCGGACGTGCTGCTGGCCAACGGTGTGGACAGGTTGGTGGCCATCACCGCGCCGGGCACCCCCATCGAGCAGGCGTTGCGTGATGGCCCAGTGGCATTGGCCCGGGCTGCCGCCCAGGTGTGCCGAGACCTCACCTCCCCCACGGACCTCACCTCCCCCGCGCGAGCAGACAGTTAGGTCCCCTATTCGCGGCCTTTACGGGTACCTGCGCGTCTGCTCGCCGGGATACTGGCGCCGCTCGAAACGACAGAATCGTCCTGAATGCGACGCCACGGCCGCGCCTCTTCGAGCTCGTAGGCCAGCTCCAGCAGCATCGCCTCCCGGCCCACCGTGGTGGACAGCATCATGCCGACCGGCAGGCCGGACGACGACTGCGCCAACGGTAGGGAGATCGCCGGGTCACCGGTGGCGTTCTGCAGCGGCGTGAAGGCGACCCAGTCGATGAGCCGGTCGACGATCTGTTCGTAGTCGGCAGTGGGATCGAGTTCGCCGACCGGCAGCGTGTCCTCGGCCAGGGTGGGCATGAGGACGGCGTCGTAGCTGTTGGACAGCCGCTCGGTGATACGGCGGGACCGCGCCAACCGTGCGATCGCGACCGGCAGCCGGTACAGATGCCGGCCGGCCATCCGTTCCAGGCCCAAGGTCAGGTTGTCGAGCCGGGTGCGGTCGAAACTCGGACCGAAGGTCCGCCGGCCACCCCGCACCAGCGCATACGCCAAAAACGCCCAGTAGAGCAGGAAGTCGTCTTTGAAGTGGGCGGGCACCGGGTTGCCGATCGGGGTGACCCGGTGGCCGAGTTCTTCGAGCAATGCCGCGGTCTTGAGGGTGTGCTCACGCATCTCGGGGCTCGCGTCACGCATCACGGACTGGGTGCACACCGCGATGTTCAGCCGCTGCTTGCCCGGACGGCTGACGTCACCGATCGGCGGCAGCTTCGGGTTGCGGTACACCCGTTCCATTTCGCGGTAGAGCGCCGCGGTGTCCCGTACCGACCGCGTGAGCACGCCATCGGCCACGATCCGCAGCGGCATCCTGCGCAGGCCTTCGTCCTGCGGTAGCCGCCCGCGCGACGGCTTGAGCCCCACCAATCCGTTGCAGGCGGCCGGAATTCGGATCGAGCCGCCGCCGTCGTTGGCATGCGCGATCGGTACGACGCCGGACGCTACGAACGCACCCGATCCCGATGACGATGCGCCCGCGGTGAATTCAGGGTTCCACGGGTTACGCACCGGTCCGAGCCGCGGATGTTCACAGGCAGCACTGAAGCCGAATTCGGACAGCCGGGTCTTGCCGAGCGCCACCAGGCCGGTGGCCAGGTAGGCACGGGCGAAAGCACCGTTGCCCGGCTCCGCGCGGGGCTCCCAGGCGTCGGTGCCCTGCATGGTCGGCATACCTTCGACGGCGACGTTGTCCTTGACGAACGTGGGAACTCCGTCGAAGTATCCGCCGTAGGGACTCGCGGCTGCGCCCCGGACGTGGGCACGGTCGAAGGCCTCGAAGGCCAAGCCGTTCAGCGTCGGGTTGACCGCTTCGGTGCGCGCGACGGCCGCTTCGATGAGATCGGCCGGTGACACCCGCCCGGCCCGGAGTTCCTCGACCAGACCGACCGCGTCATGCTCGCCGAGGGCATCGTCACCAAAGGCACTAATACGACTCATGCGCCGACGGTACCAAGTGGTACCGCCGGCGCATGAGGGTTACTTCTGTCAGGCCTGTCCGACCTCGAACCGCACGAAGCGGGTGACAGTCACCCCGGCCTCGTCCAGCAGAGCCTTCACGGTCTTCTTGTTGTCGGACACCGACGGCTGATCGAGCAGCACGACGTCCTTGTAGTAGCCCGTGACCCGGCCTTCGATGATCTTGGGCAACGCCTGCTCGGGCTTGCCCTCTTCCTTCGCTGTCTCCTCGGCGATACGCCGCTCGTTGGCGACGATGTCCGCCGGCACGTCCTCACGGGTGAGGTAGCGCGCCTTGAGCGCGGCGATCTGCAGGGCAACGGCGTGCGCAGCGGCAACACCCTTGTCCGCATCGCCTGCTTCGTACTCGACCAGCACACCCACGGCGGGCGGCAGGTCGGCCGCACGCTTGTGCAGGTAGGTCTCGACCGTGCCGTCGAAGTAGGCGGCACGACGCAGCTCAAGCTTCTCGCCGATCTTGGCGCTGAGCTCCGCGATGGCCTGCTCGACCGTCCGGTCGCCTGCCTTGGCGGCCTTGAGCGAGTCGACGTCGTTGGCCTTGGCGGCCGCAGCGGCCGCCACGACCTCGTCGGCGAGCGCCTGGAACTCAGCGTTCTTGGCGACGAAGTCGGTCTCGGAGTTGAGCTCGATCAGCGCGCCGTCTTTGGCCGCGACCAGGCCCTCGGCCGTCGCACGCTCGGCACGCTTGCCGACGTCCTTGGCTCCCTTGATGCGGAGCAGTTCGACCGCCTTGTCGAAGTCTCCGTCAGCGTCGACCAGAGCGTTCTTCGAATCGAGCATGCCGGCGCCGGTCAGGTCCCGAAGTCGCTTGACGTCGGCAGCGGTGTAGTTCGCCATATCAGCCTTTCCTATGAGTCCTGGCCGGTGGGGGTCTCGGTCGGGGCGTCGCCCGCGGTGGCGCCGGCGAGCAGTTCCTGCTCCCACTCGGCGAGCGGCTCGGCAGCTGCGGCGTCCGGCTTCTCGCCGGCACCCTGGCCGGACCGTGCCTGCAGACCCTCGGCGACCGCAGAGGCCACGACCTTGGTCAGCAGCGCGGCCGACCGGATCGCGTCATCGTTACCCGGAATCGGGTAGTCGACCAGGTCGGGGTCGCAGTTGGTATCCAGGATCGCGATCACCGGGATATTCAGCTTGCGAGCTTCCGCGACCGCGAGGTGCTCCTTGTTGGTGTCGACGACCCAGACGGCCGAGGGCACCTTCTGCATGTCCCTGATACCACCCAGCGACCGCTCCAACTTGTTCTTCTCACGCGTGAGCATGAGGATTTCCTTCTTGGTGCGACCTTCGAAACCGCCGGTCTGCTCCATGGCCTCGAGCTCCTTGAGGCGCTGCAGGCGCTTGTGCACGGTGGAGAAGTTGGTGAGCATGCCGCCCAGCCAGCGCTGGTTCACGTACGGCATGCCGACGCGGGTCGCCTCGTCCGCGATGGACTCCTGGGCCTGCTTCTTAGTGCCGACGAACAGGATGGTGCCGCCGTGGGCGACGGTCTCCTTGACGAACTCGTAGGCCTTGTCGATGTAGGTCAGCGTCTGCTGCAGATCGATGATGTAGATGCCGTTGCGGTCGGTGAAGATGAACCGCTTCATCTTGGGATTCCAGCGTCGGGTCTGATGCCCGAAGTGAGCGCCGCTGTCAAGCAGCTGCTTCATGGTTACAACAGCCATTAGGCCATTTCCTCTTGTTGTCGGTTGTGCGCCTGGCGTCGGGTGATGCCAAGCCCTGGTGCCCGCTGGTTGCCGGACCCGCCCTGGAAAGTTCCAGTTCGAGACCGCCGGCATCCGGGTACGGCCGCCGCTGCGGGTGGCCGTGGTGCAGACACGCGAAGTCAGCTCGGTCAAATGAGCTGCGGATAGGAGTTTACACGCTGGACAGGGGTGCTTTTGCCACGCTCGGCCCGCCATCCACAGGGCGCCGATTCGGGCTACCGGGACCGCCGGGTGATGCGGTGCACTGGATGGGTGAGATATGCGGCGGCCCTGTTGCTGGTGTTCGGGGCGCTGGCCACGGCGCCCGCGCGGGCCGACAGCTCCCGCCTGAACTGGCCGATAACTCCGCGACCTGCGGTAACACGCGGTTTCGACGCGCCGGCGCCGAATTGGAACCGTGGTCACCGCGGCGTTGATCTGGCCGCCACCCCGGGGCAACCTGTGTACGCCGCCGGGCCGGGCACGGTGGTGTTTGCCGGTGAGCTCGCCGGGCGTCCGGTGGTGTCGATCGCACATCCGGGCGGACTGCGGACCAGCTACGAACCGGTGCGGGCGCAGGTGCGGGCCGGGCAGCGGGTGACGGCAGGCGATCCGCTCGGCATCCTGGCGCCCGGCCACGCGGGTTGCCCGGTGGCGGCGTGCCTGCACTGGGGTGCGATGTGGGGTCCGGCATCGCGGGCCGACTATGTCGACCCCCTCGGACTGCTGGCCGAAACTCCGATCCGGCTCAAGCCGGTGCACGGTTAGCCGCGGGTGACCGCCCACACGACGAGTGCGAGGATGCTGATCCCCGCGCCCAGTGCGCACACGGCGACCCAGCCCGCCGCCGCGTAGAGCGTGGTCGCCGCGACGGCGCCGAGAGCGCTGCCGATCGAATAGAAGAGCATGTAACCGCCGATCAATCGGCTCCCCGCCTCGGGATGCAACGCGTAGATCAGGGTCTGGTTGGTGACGTGGACGGCCTGCACGGCGAGATCGAGGATGATCACGCCGACCGCCAACGCCCAGAGGGAGTGCCCCGTGAGGGCCAGAGGCAGCCACGAGCCGGAGAGCAGGACCAGGCCGATGCCGGTGGTGCGTTGAGAGAAGCCGCGGTCATTGAGGCGGCCCGCCACCGTCGCGGCGAGTGCGCCCGCGGCTCCGGCTAGCCCGAAGGCTCCGATAGCGGTGTGGGACAAGGTAAACGGGGGTGCGCTCAGCGGCAGCGCGACGCTGCTCCACAGGACGCTGAAGGCGGCGAAGATCAGCAGTGCGAGCAGTGCCCGCACCCGGAGGAGTCGTTCACGCGCGAACAGCGTGACGACCGAGCCCAGCAGTTGCCAGTACCCGTCGGATGTCCGCGAGCCAGTGCGTGACGGCAACAGGCGGTGCAATGCCAGCGCCAGCACGCACGTCAGCACCGCTGAACCGAGGTACACCGAGCGCCAACCGGCGACGTCGGCCAACAACCCGGATACGGTGCGCGCAAGCAGAATACCGGTGACCACACCACTGGTCACCACGCCTACGACCCGCCCGCGCTCCTCGGCCGGAGCCAGGGCCGCCGCGAAAGCCACCGATGTCTGGGTGACCACCGCGAGCAGGCCCACGGTGGTGAAGCCCACCAGCAGGAGCGCTGCAGAACCGGCGGTGCCGACCGCCGTCAACGCCATCGCCAGAAGCAGCAGTTGCGCCACGATGAGACGGCGGCGGTCGAGCATGTCACCCAGTGGCACCAGAAAGAAAAGTCCGACGCCGTAACCGATTTGGGTAACCGTGACGACCGCACCGACGGTCGCGGTACCGAGCGAGAACTCGCGACCCAACGTCGCCAGGAGTGGTTGCGCGAAGTAGACATTGGCCACGGCCGACCCGCACGTGAGCGCGAAGAGCAGCGTGACACCCCTGGACAAGCTGCACGGCCCCGCACCCGCGGTTGTCATGTCTACGCGTCCTCCAACCACCCGGAGCTCCCTCATTTCGGTTTCAACTTGCTACCAGATCGACCGTAACCCGATTTGGTAGCATGTTGCAACCAGACTTCTGAGGGAGGCCGACATGGTGGAACGAACCCGCTTCGATGACAGCGACTGTCCCGTGGCGCGGTCGGTCGACTCCATCGGCGATTGGTGGTCACTGTTGATCGTGCGGGACGCCTTCGACGGCAGCCGCCGGTTCGGGGAGTTCCAACGCAGCCTCGGCGTGGCGAAGAACATCCTGGCCACGCGCCTGCGCAATCTGGTCGCCGCCGGCGTCCTCGAGATCGCCCCGGCCTCCGATGGCAGCGCATATCACGAGTACGTCCTGACACCGAAAGGCAAGGGGCTCTTCCCGGTGATCGTCGCGTTGCGGCAGTGGGGTGAACAGAACCTCTTCAGTTCCGGCGAGTCACACTCCGAGATGGTCGACCGAGCCAACGGTCGTCCCGTGCGGGCACTGGAGGTCTATGCCGCTGACGGACGGCGCCTTGACGCTGACGACACCACCGTCAACAAGGTCAGCTGAGCACCTACCCTCGAAGCGTGACCACCCCGAAAGCCATCGCTGCACATCGCAATCGACCGATGCGTTTCGGTCTGCACACCGCACTGCCCCGCGGTCCGGAGTTTGCCGGGTTCGCGGTCGACGTCGAGAAATCCGCGTTCGATGTCCTGACCGTCCCGGATCACCTGGTGGCTTCGCTGTCACCATTCTCGGGCGTCGCGACGGCCTGTGCGGTCACGTCCCGGCTGCACACCGGCACGCTCGTGCTCAACAACGACTTACGCCACCCGGTCGAGACCGCCCGTGAGGCAGCCAGTGTCGCGGCACTGTCCGGCGGGCGGTTCGAGTTGGGGCTCGGTGCCGGCCACATGAAATCCGAATACGACGGCGCCGGACTGAAGTTCGACCGGGGCGGTATCCGCGTCGACCGGCTGATCGAAGCCGTCGAGGTGATCCGGCCGCTGCTGACCGGCGAGGCGGTCGACGTCGACGGTGCACACTACTGCGTCCGCGCGGACGCCGGCCAACTCGTCGCGGCACCCGGGGTTGCGGTGCCACTGCTGATCGGCGGCAACGGCACCCGCGTACTTCAGCTTGCGGGTCGGCTTGCCGATATCGTCGGGCTGGCCGGGTTCAGCCACAACCACGACGCCACCGAGGTGCGACTGACTCATTTCGATGCGGTGGGCCTGGCCGACCGCATCGCGGTCGTGCGCGACGCCGCCGGTGACCGTTTCGATGCGATCGAACTCAACGCGCTGCTCCAGTTCGTGGTGCACACCGACGACCGGGCCACGGCCGCTGCCGAGCTGGCCGCACCGTTCGGGGTGGAGCCCGATCTGTTGTTGGAGTCCCCGTTTGCACTGCTGGGGACTCATGAGCAGATGGCCGAGGCACTGTGCGAGCGCCGGGAACGGTTCGGCATCAGCTACTGGACGGTGTTCGACGAGTGGCCGGGGCGGGCTTCGGCGCTGCCGGTCATCGCCGAGGTGATCAAGCTGCTGCGTTGAGGCGGCGCAGAAATCCGGTCATGGCTTCGGCCACGATGTCGGGCTGGTCCCGCTGCACCCAATGGCCAGCGCCGACAACGACTTTCAGTTCAGCATCCGGTATCAGCTGGGCGGCCGCGCGGGCCCGGGCGACAGGCACACCGGTGTCGCGGTCGCCGTGAACGACGAGCGCCGGGCGCGCAAACGTGGCCAATCGTGGGGTGTAGTCGGTGCGCAGTCTGTTCCACCGCACCTGGTCGCGCTGCCACTGCTCGAACACGTCGAAGCCGCCGGGCTGGCTCGCCGCGGCCATGATCTCCTCCATCAGTTCGTCGGTGAGCTGCGCGGGATCCCTAACCAGGGGCCGCATGCTCCTGACCATCGCGGCCCGGTTGGTGCCGACCCAACGCGTCAGCGCACCCAACAGCCCGGTGCGCACCATCGCCCAGGTGAGCAGCTGCCGCGGCAGCGACAGTGGGCCGTCCGACAGCCGGGGCATGATGCCGTAGCTGCCCAGCATCATCGCGCCCGTCACGCGGTCGGGCCGGTCCAGCACATGGCCGATCGTCATGCCCCCACCCAAGGACAAACCGCCGATCGCATAGTCGGCGAGGTCCAACGCGTCGGCCAGCTCCCCCACGTAGGCGACCAATCGCTCCTGGGTCACCGGCAGTTGCGCGGCTGGGCTGTGGCCATAACCAGGATGGTCCGGGGCGATGACACGGTAACCGGCCGCGGCCAGTCGCGGGCCGATGCCGCCCCAGGACAACGACGCGCTGTCCACCCCGCCGCCGTGCAGCAGCAGGACGGTCTGAGTTGGGTTCTCGTGTTCCCAGATGAGATAGGAGATGGGTCCCGACGGTAAATCGACAGTGGTCCGGGTCAAGGTGTCCTCTCTGTTCGACCCTGTTCGGCCAACGTCGACTTGTGTGCGAGTTTTCGGCGAAATCTCGCACACAAGCCAACACTCGGCTGGTTTCAGGCCCGGGGATGGGCCTGATCGTGCACGGCGCGCAGCCTGGCCACCGTGACGTGGGTGTAGAGCTGGGTGGTGGCCAGTGTGGTGTGGCCGAGGAGTTCCTGTACGACGCGAAGGTCGGCCCCGCCTTCGAGCAGATGGGTCGCGGCGCTGTGCCGCAGACCATGTGGCCCTATATCGGGTGCACCCTCGACTGCGGACATGGTCTGGTGCACGACGGTCCGGGCCTGCCGCGGGTCCAGGCGCCTGCCGCGCGCGCCCAGCAGCAGTGCGGGTCCGGAATCAGCGGTGGCCAGCGCCGGGCGCCCCTCCGACGACCAGGCACCCAGCGCCTGAAGGGCCGGTTCTCCGAACGGCACGGTCCGCTGCTTGTTGCCTTTGCCCAGCACCCTCAGTACCCGCCGGGAGGTGTCGATGTCGTCGATGTCGAGGCCGCACAGTTCGCTGACCCGGATGCCGGTGGCGTAGAGGAGCTCGACGATCAACCGGTCCCGTAGCGCCAGCGGATCTCCCTGCTGGGCACCGGATTTCGCCGCAGCCATCGCATCGAGCGCCTGGTCCTGTCGCAGGACTGCAGGCAAGGTGCGGCGCGCCTTCGGCATTTGTAGCCGGCCGGCGGGGTCGGCGGCCAGCAGTCCCCGTCGGACCGCCCACGCGGTGAACGTCTTGATCGCGGAAGTACGTCTGGCCAGTGTGGTGCGGGCTGCGCCTGCCGCGGCCTGATCGGCCAGCCACGATCGCAGCAGGGGCAGGGTCAGGTTGGCGATCGCCTGCTCGACTCCCCGCTGCCCGAGGAAGCTGAACAGCGCCGTCAGGTCACCGCGATATGCCCGGCGGGTGTGCGCGGAATGACCACGTTCCAACCCGAGGTACTCGTCGAACTCGTCCAGCACGGCGTCCACTCCCCCACGGTGTCAGACGCTGCGCAGGTGTCTACCCGACGCGCCGGGGACCGGCGGGGTGTGACCTCACGGTGTCATTTCGTAACGACCGGCCAGTCCGCGGGCTCGGGTGACCACACGATCGTGACGCTCGGCATCGGCGGTCGGCTTCGCGATGATGTCGAGCGCGCGCTGCTTCTGTACTCCGGTGGCCGCCGGGTGGCAGTGCAGTTTGGTCGCGTGCGTGGACATGTCGGTGACCAGGACCTCGAAGAGCTGGTCGAGCACATCGGCGATGCTGTCAGTGCCGCTGTTCTCGATTTCGGCCTGCTCCAGGATCAACTGCGCGTACGGGACCAGCGTGAACATCTCGCCGATGGCGAACAGGAAGTCGACGTCGCGCTGCTGCCCGGCGGTGGGTGTGGCCACCGCCAGCAATGTCTGCAGTGCCTGCGCCTGGGCCAGGAAGACCCCGACGTTGGGGGTGGACGCGAACCGGCGCAGCACCGATTGCCAATCGCCGAACCGGATGTGGGACAGCCCGCTGCTGGGTCCCTGTGCGAACAGGAAGTCGTCATTCGCGGGCTCCTTGCGGGTCGGGACCTCGGGCAATGCAGCGAGCAGCGGTTTGAGTTGCGGGACCCATTGCGCCAACGGCGAATCCACGAGTGCGCCACCCGCGGCGCGCAGACCGCCGGAAAGTGCGCGGAGCACCGGACCCGGCGCCCGGCCGACCGGCAGGACGTTCATCGCCGCCAGTGCTGTGTCAGCGGCCCCGAACATGTAGTTCTGCATGAACTTCAGCGACAGCGCCATGTTGACGTGCACCGTGCCTTCCAGTCGCGGCAGACCGGTGACACCGAGCAGCGCCATGGTGAAGTACATGTCGGATTCGAACGCCCTCGCCGCGATCGTATCGGCGAGCAACATGATGATCTTCTCGCCCTCGCGGGTGACGTTCATCTTCTCGATCGCATTGAACAACAGGTACCGCCGATCATGCGCACCCGCGCTGCGCATGTAGTCCACGGCGCGTTCACTGTAGAGCTTCATCCCGACCAGCCGGGCGTAGCTCTCGGCGAGCATCCGCCGGATCTGGGGAAACTCGGTCACCCGCTGCCCGAAGAGAATCCGGTTCTCGGCGTGGGTGGTGGCCTCGTACATGGCGTGCTCACACGCTCCGATAGCGCCGAAACCGAGATTGAACTTGCCGATGTTGACGGTGTTGATGGCCGCGTTGAAGGCCGCTTTACCCTCGTGCAGGACGTCGTCTGCGTTGACCGGGTAATTGTCCAGATCGAAAGCGGCGACGTACATCTGACTGTCGACGACATTCTTGCGCAGCCGGTAGGCCGGGTGCTGGCTGTTGGCCGCGAAGAACAGGTAGCCTTCGAAATCCTGCTCGGGGCGGTGCCGGTCGAGGTCGGAACTGTCGATGATCGGCTTGTCGGATCGGCGGCCGAACACCGACACCATGCCGGCGAGGTTGCCGTTACCGATGTAGTACTTGCCGCCATTCGCGGTGAAGCCGCCGTCGAGGTTGGGATCGAGGACCATGTCGGTCGAGTAGACGTCGGCGCCGTGCGCCTGCTCGGACAAGCCGAACGCGAAGATCTCACCCGAATCCAGCAGTGCTGCAGCCTTCTTGCGTGCGCTGGCATTTCGTGACTGCCAGATGGGCCCCATGCCGAGGATGGTGACCTGCCAGACGTACCAATACTGCATGCCGTAAAAACCGAGGATCTGGCTGTACGCGGCGTTGCGCGCGGTGTCCCACCGCTTGTCCGGGTTCCCACCGGCCTCCGATGCCGGCGTCAGGAACGTCGCGAAGATCGCTTCGCGCTTGACCAGGTCGAGGAAATCGCCGTACCAGACCCGGTCCCGGTCCTGTTGCTTGAGCCAGCGCTTACCGCGCGACTCGAAGAAGTCGATGGTGAGCCGGAAGATCTCCCGGGTGCGCGCGTCGAACTGGGTGAAGTCGGTACGGTGCGGATCGAGCAGCACATCGGATTGTGTGATCGGGGTAGTGGTCATGCCAAACTGCCCAAATAGGATTGAGATTCGATGAGGCCCTCGTCACTGGGGAGCCGTCCCTGCCCGAAGACCCGTTCGTGCTGACTGGCCCGGAGCTCCTTGTGCGCCTCGGCCGGCTTCACATACCCGTACCGGTCGCGCCCTTCGGCCGGGGTGAGCACCTCGGGAGACCGCGGCGGTATGCCCATGACGTACGGGCCTGCAATCGGCACCACCGATGGCGCGATCACCTTGGCCACCAACAGTTTCAACTTCGGGATACGGTCGATGACGCCGAAGCCCACTTTGAGCACGGGCCGGACCGCGAGGTCGACCACCCGTGGCTGATCGAAGCCGCTGAGCTTGCGCATCCACCGCGGCATCGTGGCGATGGTCCCGGCGCGCAGCACCCAGTTGAGGACTTCGACCGCCGGTCGCGCGACGAACGGGACTGGGGGCAGCACAACTTTCGCGTTGAGCAGGTGATCCATCATCGCCCGGGCGGCCTCGCTGACGGCGAGGTGCGGCCGCATCTGTTCGAAGTATTCGTTGATGCCGTCGCGGGTGCGGGGTACATCGACCGGATCACAGGTCTGGAACTCGGCGGCCGTCGCGCAGTCCTGCCAGTAGCGGTCCTCTTCTTCCGGCGTGAGCTTTCCGCCGCCGTACATCTCGTAGGCCTTCAGCACCGAATGCCATCCGGTGAGCAGGATCCACAGTTGCGAGTGTGGATCGTTCGCGTCGTACCTGTTGCCACTGACCGGTTCGGTGCCGATGGCCTTGGAGTGCACCTTCACCAATACATCGGCAGCTTTGAGCACAGACTCGGTGTCGGCGAATGCCACCATCGCGAAATACCGCACCGTGCGGTCATACCGGGTTCGGGGCCGGTCATAGTTGGCGCCGGTGGTGTCCACCGCGGCGATCAGTGCAGGGTCGAGTTCCTCGACCACCACGGCACGCTGCAGGCCGATGACGGGCGTGGTCGCATGACCCCAGACCTTCCAGGTCACCGAGTCGGGCCCGAAGAAGCCGTAATCGGCCATGGGCTGCAGATCGGACATGGGTAACTCCTCTGTGGTGGTGGATCAGGCGGTTCGAAACGCGCGGTAGATGGCTGAGCCGACAAAGGCGCCCAACGTGGTTGGCGTCCAGTCGCGGCCGTCGTCGAGCAGAAGGGTGCGCACCGCGGCCCCACACGAGGAGACGAACTGCTCAACCAGGACGGGTAATTTGCGCTCGGCATCGGTTGTGCCCCACCGCTGCAACGTGGGAGCCAGTCGCTTGGCGGCCTGGTCGGCCATGACCGCACGGACGTGGTGAAAGTGCTCGGCGACAGCGGGATCGGGGTCGGCACTCATCACCACCCGCCAGGAATCGGGCCTGCGGGCGACGGTGCGCAACAACGCCTGGAAACCCTCGACGAATACCGTCTCGTCCGCGTCGGGATGACCGTATGGCAGCGCCTCGGTCGCCTCGGAGATCAGCAACCGCTGTTCGCGGTCGAGAAGGGCCTGGATCAGTTCGACCCGATCGGCGAAGCACGAGTACACCACCGGTCGGGTGACGTTGAGGCGTGCGGCCACCGCGCCGATGGTGACAGCCGCGACGCCCTGTTGGACCGCGATGGCCAGCGCCGCATCCAGCACCTGGGGCCGTCGCCGCTCCGGCCCGAGGTGTGCCGCCCGTCCGCGAACTGTTTCTACAGTCATGAAGGAAAATGCTACACCAGTGAATAATTCTGCGCGAGCGTCTATGAACAGGGCTTTTACCCCGGGGGCATTCTCATCGCGGCGGCTCAGCGGGCGTCGCCACCGTCGCCCAACATGTGGTAGTGGATCGCGAGTTCGGTTCGAGAGCGCAGGCCAAGCTTCACGAAGACATTGCGCAGATGGTATTCCACTGTGCGCACGCTCAGCGAAAGCCTCTCCGCCACTTGACGATTGGAATCACCATCCGCCACCATCCGGGCAATGGTCAGCTCCTGCCCGGTGAGATGCGTCCCGGTCCGCGAAACGTTGGGACGCAATGCGGCATCCCCACTTGCTCGCATCTCCTGAGCAGCATTGGTCTGCCACATGACTGCCCCCACGCTCTCAAACCGTTCATGGGCCATGCGCAACGGTGCCCGGCATTCGGACGTGCGCCTTTCCCTGCGCAACCACGCCCCGTATGCCAGCGATGTCCGCGCCTCGTCGAAGGGTCGCTCAGCCTCGCGGTGCAGATCCAGTGCCCGCTGGAACGACTCGGCTACGTCACAACCATCTTCTGATCGCAGAGCCGCACACCGTTCGACCGAACCGCTCACCGCGGCATTCCCCGTCGCCCTGGCCCATGCGACAAGTCGTCTGAACGCCACGTCACCCTCACTTGGCCGATCCGCCCGGACCGCGGCTTCGACCAGCTCGGCGGCCGCGAGCGTGGCAACCAACGGGTGACGTTCAAACCGGTTGCCGTGCCAGAGGAGGGTGAGCCGTTCGAATGCTCGTTCTGGATTGCCTGCACCCAGTTCAAGCTCTCCTAGTGCCCAGACGGCGATTGCGCCCGGCCAGGCCAATCCATAGTCGAAGGCCAGCCTGAGGGTCAGGTCCGCGGCTTCAGTCGCTTGCTGGGTGTCGCCGGCCCGCGCGTAGGCAAGGGCCTGCACGGCAAGGTGTTCCGCGCGCGAATTCTCCTGGCCCAGCATGTCGGACTCCTCGATGCCGGAGACTGTGACATCCACAGCGGTCCTCAGGCGGCCGAGAAGTACGTCGGCCAGTGCCCGTCGGGCCGTGGCGAAGGGGATCAGTCCCCGGTTGTTGCTCTCCACCAACCGGTCCACGGCCAGGTCCGCGTGGCTCCACAGGGCTGTCGCGTCGCCCGCGATCAGGGCTGCGCGCATGCCGACCAAAGCGTGAGACTGGTCGAAGTTCTGCTTGCACACGGCCCGTACATCGTCGACCAGGCTGAACCCGGCTTCGAGGTCGTCAGCAAGCACCTTCGCCGTCCCGGCGACGAGCTGCAGACGTACGGAACTGGCCGAATCGGCTCCTCGCGCCAACGCATTCTGAGCCTGTCGCCCCAGTGCGACGGCCGTGATGACATCGCCGGAGGTGACTGCCGCATCGCAGGCCCGCATCAGCAATGCCGTGGCCTCAAACAGTGGGAGTCGTTCAAGTGCCGCCGGGACCGCGTCGGACATCACCCTCAACGCGTGTTCTTCGGCACCGGCAGCCAGCTCGATGCTGCCACGCACGTAGGCGACTCTGAGCCTGAGATCCGGATCCGCAGAAAGCTGCTCGGCCTCGACCAGCAGGCGTAATGAACTCGCAGGAGCTCCTTCCAACCACGCGTATTCAGCTGCCGCAGCCAGCCTTCGGACTCGTTCGTACGTACTCACCGACAGCTCGGAGGCCCGGAGCATCAGGTGCGAGGCAGACGTCCGACCGCCCGCTCGGGAAGCTTCCTCGCATAACTTCTCGAGGTGATCGGCGAGCTCGGCTTCGGGCTCACCAGCCGCCAGCGCCCGGTGCCACAGGACGCGGCTGTCGTCCACGCCGACGTACGCATCTGCGACTGCGTGATGAGTACGCCTACGCTCCCCCAGCGTCGACATTGCCTCGAACGCGAACCCGAGTCCGGGAGGCCGCAAGGCCAGTCCACCACGGACGGTCTCTGCCACACCTGCCCGCTCCAACGCATCGAAGTCCGCATCGCCTACGCCAAGTGCTGCGCCTGCACGTTCGAACACCGCAGGTGCCGCTCCGGGTGCACAGGCGATGAGCAGCGCGGCAGACCGGAGTTCCACTGGCACCCGTGATGTCAACCGGACGGTCAGAGGCACGGTGAAACGTACTGGGAGCATCGGCTCGAACCCCAGTAACTGTGCCTCTGAGAGGCTGGCGGCCAAGGCCACCGCGGCACCCGGGTTCCCGCCGGCGAACGAGGTCAGCCGATCAAGCACCTCCGGTATCGGGCTGCGGGCAGCAGTCCCGCGAATGAGTTCACGGATCCTCTTGGGCTCCCATGCGGAGAGCTGATGAAAACGGCCTTCTGGCAATCCGTCGACGAGGCGCTCGACGCCGATCGCGGTCATCACGACTTTCGTCTCCACCATTCGGCACGCCGCGCATACGGCGCGCACCGTTGGATCATCCAGTAGGTCTACATCGTCGATGCAGATCAGGCGGTCCACCTCGGTCGGTGTGGACCATGCCCGGACGAGGGCGCCAACCAAACGTTCGTGGCCATGCGCCTGGTCTGGCTCTGCCCCGAGGGCCCGTGCCGCCGCCTCTCGCTCCCGTGCGTCATCGGCCGAGGGACGCAGAACGACGACCGTCCATCCCCGGGTACTCATCTCGCTCGCCAGTTCGCGAAGCGTCGAGGTACGCCCGGACCCGACAGCGCCGATCAGAACGAGTTGCGCGACGTCGCCGTCCTCCACGCGACTGATGAGCTCCTGGAGCTCGCGGTCGCTCATAGGACCTCCGATCCCGGTGAATTCACCGTGGTCAATGGATTGCCTGCCGCAACACAATGGCGCCATGCCATTCACCTTCGTATTGATTCACGGCCATTGGCACGGTAGCTGGTGCTGGTCCGGGCTGGTGCCGTTGTTGGAAGCGCAGGGTCACCGCGTCCTGACGCCACAGCTCCCATCCGATCGCCTCGGTCAGGGCGCCGCAGCCAACGCACAGACCGTGATCGAGGCGATGGAAAGTGCACTCGGGCCCAACCACACCGCCACCGATCCGCTGTCGACGGTTCTTGTGGGCCATTCGGCCGGTGGGCTCACCGCCCCGCTTGTCGCCCGGCAATACCCGGTGCTGCACATGGTGTTCCTGGCCGCGGTGTTGCCTCGCCCGGCGATGAGCCTCGAGCAGCAGTTCAGGTCCGAGCCGGGCGCGGAAGTCGACGGTTTCACCTGGCTGACGCGCAACGACGGTTTGCTCGAGATGACCAACGATGTTGCGCGACGGCACTTTTTCCACGACTGCCCTCCTGACGTAGCCGAAGCCGCTGTCGGTCGGCTCCGCCTGCAGACGCCGACGACGCTCGAAGAGAAGTCACCGCTTGAGGTCTGGCCTGACGTGACTTCCGACTATGTGGTGTGCGAACGCGATCGGGTGCTCGCCCCGGGTTGGCAGCGCCGTCTCGCCATCGAACGACTCGGCGTCACGCCGGCCTCGCTCGATGCCGGGCACTCCCCCGCGCTCGCCTGCCCACAACCGCTCGCCGACCTCTTACAAGCACTGGCGGTGGGCAGGTCCGACAAGCTCACCACGGGCTGAGGACCGGCCGGCGGGCGGCACACGACGTATTCGCCGAAGTGCAACCCGCCGGCCAAGCGACCGTGGGTCAGCCGACGACCGCTTCCCCGGCCATCGCTTTGTCTCGCCTTGCCCACGTGGCCAGCGACTTGAACCTGTCCGGACGCATGAGGTCCATCGGGAGACTCGTCGGGACCCCCCGAATCACTTCACTGATCAGCCGCGCTGTGACCGGAGCTGTGGTGATCCCGCCGATTCCGTGACCAGTGTCGACCAGCAGGTTCTGCGTCCACGGGATCGCGCCGACCAGCGGCAACCCGTCAGGCGCGCAGGGCCGCAACCCTCGCCAGACACCGACCGCCTCCATCCCGGAAAGCCCAGGAAGGACACGCACACCGGCCGCGGTGATCGCACGCACACGTATCGGGTCCACCCGATCGTCGAGTCCGTCCAATTCGAAGGTCCCCGACAATCGAAGACGGCCGGGCAACGGAGTGGCCACGACCCTGGAATCGGCCATGTAGACCGGAACCCGTAGCGGGGCTGCCGATTCCGGTAGTTCCACGTGGTAGCCTTTCCCGCCCTCGACCGGCAGATAGAGACCTGCCGATCGGGCCAGGGGCCGGCACCACACTCCTGCCGCGATCACGAAGGTGTCACCGGTTATCCGCCCGGCGGTGGTGCGAGCGGCCACGATCCGGTCGGCCTTGCGCTCCAGGCCCAACACTTCGACGCGCTTTTTGATCGTGACGCCGAGACCGGTCGCGGCCGCCGCGATGGCGCGGATGAACACCAGCGGGTCACACCACGCCTGATCTTCATAGAAGGCGCCCCCGGCCAGGGTCTTGGACAGAGATGGTTCGAATTTCAGGAGCTCATCTGGGCTCAGGAGTTCACCGGGGAGCCCACGCGCGTGACGGTGTTGGATCTCCGCGCGTCCTGAATCCATACCCGCCTGGCTCTCATAGGCATCGAGATGGCCACGGGTCTGCAATCCGGTCTCCAATCCGTCAGCCTGCATCTGACGATGTGCTTCGAGACCCGCCTGCGTAAGGTCGAGAAGCAATCGGCCCGCGGCGCGGGCCCGCGCGGGAGTGCTGGCCATTCCGTATCTCAGCAGCCACGGCACCATCCCGGGCCGAGGACGGAGATAGAAGGGGCTGTCTGCGCGCAACATGTACCGCAGCCCTTCACGGAGCGCACCGGGACTGGCCAGTGGCATGGCATGTGTCGAGGCCACCATGCCTGCGTTGCCCGAAGAACACTCGCCGCCAACATCTTCGCCGCGTTCAAGCACCGTCACGGACGCACCATGGAGTGCCAGCTCGTAGGCAACAGTCATGCCGGCGACTCCGCCACCGACAACGACGACGTCACCACTCACGCGAGACTCCCCGCCTGAGGTGCGGGCTCGGTAGCCGTTACTGCGCTGAGAAGGTGTTGTTTCAGTTCCATGAATTCCTTGGTCGATTGCATCTCGACACGTCGTGGCCGCTCGAGCTCGACGTGGACCTCCTCCACGATTCGCCCTGGACGTGCACTCATGACGAGGACTCGGTCAGAAAGAAACACTGCTTCGTCGATATCGTGGGTGATGAAAAGTACTGTCAGACGGTGGTTCTCCCACACTTGAGTGAGGAGTTCCTGCATGGTGCGTCTGTTGAGAGCATCCAGGGCGCCGAATGGTTCATCCATCAGCAGCACGCTCGGCCGGTAGGACAACGCGCGGGCGATCGCCACCCGCTGCCGCATGCCCCCCGAGAGCTGAGCCGGATAGACATCGGCGAAATCAGCGAGGCCCACCACATCAAGCTGTTCAAGAGATCTGCTTCTGCGTTCTGCCTTACTCAGTTCCTCTCCACGCAGCGCGAACTCGATATTGGCCCGGACAGTCAGCCAGGGGAACAGTGAATATGACTGGAACACCACCCCGCGGTCGCGGCCGGGACCACGAATCACTTCCCCGTCCACCAATACGCTGCCTCCGGTGGGATCGGTGAGGCCCGCGGCGACGGTCAACAGCGTGCTCTTGCCACACCCGCTCGGGCCTACAACAGAAACGAACTCGTTGTCATCGATCGTGAAGGAAACATCGTCGACGGCGCGTACGCTCCCTCGGCCGACCCGGAACTCCTTGGTCAGATTTCGCACGACAACCTTGGCATTACTCACGAATTTCCCCTCTCCGCCCAGCGGAAGAGCCGACGACCGAGAACTTTCATCACGAGGTCCATTGCCAGACCGATGAGACCGATCACGATCAGCCCGACAAATATGGTGTCTGTCTGTAAATAGCGCTGTGCCAAAGTTATTCGATGACCTAGACCATCATCGGCGGCTACCACCTCAGCCAGAACCAACCACGTCCATGCCCAGCCGAGAGTGATTCGCAAGGTATCCCAGATCGCCGGCGAGGACGCCGGAACGACTATGCGCAGCAGTACGGCCAGGTCGGATAGACCAAGGGTGAATCCGACGTCTATCAGCTCGCGCTGCACCCTTTTGACGTTGTCCATGATCATCAAAACCTGGGTGAAGAAGGTTCCGATCCAGATGACGAGCCATTTCTGCTCCTCGCCGACGCCGATCCAGATGATCGTGAGCGGAACGAACGCGACGGCAGGCATGTATCGGATGAAGCCCATCGCCGGTTCGATCGCCGCCTGCGCCGGCCGTACGGTCCCGATCACGATCCCGAGCGGTACCGCCATGACGGTGGACAGGATGAAACCGATCGTCACCCGATTGAAGCTTGCCGTGGTGTCAGCCAGAAGATCTGTCGTGGAGTACTCCACGAACCGTCGGGCCACCTGGCCGGGAGAAGGCAAGAACAGGGGGTTCATTCCACCGAATTTGGCGTATAGCCACCAGATGGCACCAAAAGCCACGAGCGCGCAGATCGCCACGGTGGCGTAGGTAGCCGTACTGACGTCACGGTACAGGTACGGGCGTCGGCCACGGCCCGGTCGGGGCGCGCCAGCGGGCTTGGTTACCCGATCGGGTGTGAATGTATTGGGCGCCATCGTCATTGAACAGCCCCACTCAGATAGGATTTGTCCACGAGAGTGGCCGGATCAGCGTGACCGTCGATGCTGTCCTGATCTTTCATGATGCCGAGAATTTTCTGGGCCAACGGGTCAAAACCGGTGTTGAAAAATTCAAGTGATTCCTTGGCGTTGTAGAGTTCCAGGCCGCCATAGGTCGTCGTGAGCTCGTCTACGCCGGCGCCCGCGGCTTTCGCCATGATCGCGATGGCTTCGGCCTCGTTGGACCGGAAGAACTCGACTCCCTCGTTCCACGCTTCCAGGGCACCGGTCACAGTGTCCGGATGCTCGTTGGCGAACTTGTCCGAAACCAACCAGGAATCAGAGATGATTCCCGGGAATTCGCCGGCGGAAGCGATAAGTGAGGCTCCGTCACTGTGGGCGAGCGCTTGCCCGATGTAGGGCTCGTAGGTAACTGCGGCCTGGACCTCACCTGCGATCAACGCAGCTCCAGCCTTGTCAGGGGACAACGGAACTCCGTCGATGTCAGTCATCGTCAAGCCCGCCTTCTCCAGCGCCAGACGCAGAAACATCTCATGGCCACCACCTTCGTCGTAGGCAACCTTCTTTCCCCGCAAATCCGCTACCGAGCCGACTCCCTCGGCACCGATCAGCGCATCGGCCTTGTTTGAGACATCCTGGAACAGAACTACTTTGAGCGGAATATTGGACGACTGAAATCGCAACGCCGTGCTTATCAGCGCCTCGGTGGAATCCAGTCGACCGGAGGCAACTGCGGCGTATAGATCTTTGTTGTCGACGAAGTCGACGAACTGCAAATCAACACCGTGCGCCTTGTCAAAACCCTTGGCCTTGGCCACATACCAGGGGCCATAACCGATCCATGGATTGATTGCGATGTTCATCGCGACGGCTCCAGAGGAGCCGGAAGAAGATTCGGCGTCCGACCCGCAGCCGGCGAGGAGGCCAAGTACGAAAATCACTACCGCTGTCAAGGCTGTGGGCCCGCGTCTCATGGAATGCTCCATTCATGCAACCTGGTTGATGGTCGTCGATACGTTATGCGACCCGCATCACACCTGCATCGGTGAATCCACTGGGATACCCCCGCAGTGTCCGAGAAGTTCCCGGTCTTTGCTGAGGAATACGGGTCAAATATCGGCCAGCACTTGCGGCAGACGCGTCCACGAGTGCATCATCTAACTTCAGTCGCTCGAAATATGCTCCGCTTCAGGGTATTACGCGGGATGCGGCCGGGCTTTCCCCGAACCGGGTGTCCGCACATTCCGGTCACCGTCTGCCACTACGTAGCGGAGCTGTCCCGCTTCTCCGCGCCTCAACCCACAAGGATCCCCGTTGATGACATCCCTCTTCTCCCCCACCCGCCGGGCCGGAAACCTATTGTTCCTGAGCGGCCAATGCGGTTTCGACGAGGACGGCGCGCTTGTCCCGGGAGGTCTGGCAGCAGAGACGCGACGGACCCTGGACAATATCGCCGACACCCTCAGATCCGAGAACCTCGGCCTGGCCGACCTGGTCTCCGTCACCTGCTACGTGACCGACATTTCCAGCCGGGCCGAAATGGATCGTGCGTACGTGCGGGCATTCGACGGCATACCCTTGCCGACTCGGACCACCATCGAGGTGGCGGCATTGCCCGCGGGACTGTCTGTCGAGATGACAGCTGTCGCCTTCGTCGACAACGGCGGTGCAGCGCTTTCCCCGCCCAGCCAGGCAGAGATCGGAGCCGTGTCATGACGGACCGATCGCCGAACTCGTTCCGGGATGTATTCCGTGGGGCGGCCAGTCGCGGCTACCTCAACACTGCGAGCGTCGGGCTGCCCCCCGATGCCGCGGTGGCGGCCGGACGGCAGGCATTCGCTGACTGGCAAGGCAACCCGGATTGGCTGGCCTGGGAATCCGTCGGCGAACGATGCCGGGAGACATTCGCCCGGCTGGTCGGATTGCATGCGGCAGACATTGCGCTGGTCGGTGCAGCACATGTCGCGGCAGGCATTGTCGCTTCGGCGATGCCGGATGCCGACGTTGGCGCGAACATCGTCCTGCTCCGCGACGAGCATCAGTCCGCACTCTGGCCGTTCCTCACACTCGAAGCGCGCGGCTACGAAGTCCGGATCGCTTCACGCAGTGACCTCGCCGGCGCCGTTGACTCCCGCACCGCGCTCGTCGCACTGTCTCTGGTGCAATCGCCCGACGGAGCACTCGTCGATACCACCGCTCTCGACGGACATGACGCGCTCGTGTACGTAGACGGCACTCAGGCCGTAGGAGTGGTCGACATACCCACCGACCGGATCGACGTGCTGGCGGTCTCGGCCTACAAATGGCTCCACTGCCCACGAGGGATTGCCTTCATGGCAGTGCAGGAGAGGCGCCGACACACGCTCGATCCGGTGCTGTCCTCCTGGAAGTCTGCGCCCGAACCATGGGGAGATCCCTATGGCCCACCACGCATTCTGACCGACGATGCGCGTCGCTTCGACCTTTCGCTGCCGTGGCTCCTCGCACCGCCGGCATTGGCGTCGCTGGAACTACTCGCCGACATCGGTGTGGGGCGCGTTGGAGCACACTGCCGCGGACTGGCCGACAGGTGCGCCGAACTTCTCGGTTTGCCACCGACCGGCACCGGCATCCTGGCCGTTCCCGGGGCCGACCCTGCCCGGGTCGCCGCGACTGGGCTTCGTTGCTCGATACGCGGCGGTAATGTCCGATTCGCTTTTGCGCTCTACAACGACCTCGAGGATGTCGAAGCCGCCGTCGCCGCCGTCCGATGAGTCCGAGGTGGCCGGGGCAATCAACGACAACCGCAGACGAAAACCCTTGACTCATCATAATTTCCGATCTCGAAAGGATTCCCGTGACGCAGAAGCACGCGGTCTCGCCCACCACCGCACCCGCCCCGTACGGCGGCGGTCACTACTCCCCCGGCATCGTTTGCGGGGATTTCGTGTTCACGTCAGGTCAGGGCCCGATTGTGCCGGGCACCGGTGAGGTCGCACATGGCAGCATCGCCGAGCAGACCCAACTCACGATCGACAATCTCGACGCCGTGCTCACCGCGGCGGGGTCGGGCCTTGATCGCATCGTGAAGGCCACGGTGTTCCTCGCAGATCTTGCCGACTGGCAGGTTGTCAATGCGGTCTGGGCCGAACGCATCGGTGGCCTGCCACCTGCCCGAACCGCAGTGCAGGCAACGCTTCTGGCGGGAATGGGAGTCGAAATCGACGTCATCGCCCTTGCGTAACCCACCATCCGCTGCGCAACGAGTGATCGCCTACTCGACGTGCACCCGGCGCAGCGCTCCTGGCGTGAGATCGGCCAGCGTCGGATAACCGTCGACGGCCATGATGAGGTCAGCTTCGGCAAGCAGTGAACGCAGCACGTGCACAATGCCGTCGGCGCCGCCCAGGGCCAGGCCGAACACATACGGACGTCCCACCCCGACGGCGCTGGCACCGAGCGCCAGCGCCTTGACGATGTCGGCGCCGCTGCGGATACCCGAGTCGAACAACACCGGCAAACCGTCGGCGGCCTCCACCACTGCAGGGAGGCAGTCGATTGCGGGAATCCCGCCGTTGGCCTGGCGGCCGCCGTGGTTGGAGCAGTAGATGCCGTCGACCCCGCCGTCGCGGGCCCGGCGCGCGTCGTCGGGATGGCAGATGCCCTTGACGATAAGGGGCAAGGTGGTCAGCGAGCGCAGCCACGGAAGGTCGTCCCACGTCAGCGGATTGCCGAAAAGCGACACCCAACGCAGCACTGTGGCTTGCAGGTTCTCCTCCGGCGGCTGCGACAAGCCGGCGCGGAACACCGGGTCGCTGGTGTAGTTGGCCAGACATTTTCCGCGCAGTTGCGGGAAGTTCGAGGTGGCCAGGTCGCGTGGGCGCCATCCGGGCACCCAGGTGTCCAGCGTGACGACGATACCCTTGAATCCGGCGGCCTCCGCACGCTGCACCAGGCTGGCTGCCAGCTCCCGGTCCGTCGGCGTGTAGAGCTGGAAAAACCCTGGGGTGTCCCCGAATTCGGCGGCGACATCCTCCAACGGATCTTCGGTGAGTGTGGAGACCACCATGGGCACGCCGGTGGCCGCGGCCGCGCGGGCACCGGCCAGATCACCGTGGCCGTCCTGACCGCAGATGCCCAGCACCCCGATCGGCGCCATGAACACCGGAGAGGGCAGTTTGAGCCCGAACAGGTCGACCGAGAGATCGCGTTCACGCTGCGCATTGAACATCCGCGGCATCAGACCCCACCGGTCGAACGCGGTGCGGTTGACCCGCTGGGTGCGTTCGTCGCCCGCACCGCCCGCGACGTAGGACCACACCGACGGCGGCATCGCGGCGTGCGCCTTGGCTTCCAGTTCGGTGTAGTCCATGGGCATGGTCGGCAGCACGCCGGACAAGCCCTGAAGATAGATCTCGAGTTGGTAGTCGCCGAATGCCATGACGGCTACCCTGCCATCCCGGCGTCGGCCGGTCAGCCCGCTTCCGCTTTGGCCAGCTCGGCCTTCCACTGCCGGAACGTCTCCTCGGTGCGCCCGCGCCGCCAGTAGCCGGAGATCGACGACGCCCATTTCGCGTCGACGCCACGCTCCTTGCGGATGTAGGGCCGCAGATTGTGCATCACCGCCTGGGCTTCTCCATGGATGAAGACCTGCACCTGGCCGGGCAACCACTGCGCTTCCTTGACCGCCGCGATCAGCGGTGCGTGGTCACCGGCCTGCTCCTCGCCGACCAGATCCGCACGCCCGCCCCGGTAGATCCAGTTGACCTCGACACCGTCGGGTGCACTCAGCGCGACCTCATCCTCGGGTCCGCCGACTTCGATGAAGACTTTGCCAACAGCATTGCCGGGCAAGGCTTCCAGTGCTCGGCTGATCGCCGGGAGCGCGGCCTCGTCACCGGCGAGCAGATGCCAGTCCGCCGCGGGATCCGGTGCGTAGGCACCACTGGGTCCCATCAGGTAGGCGGGTTGACCGATCTGGGCCGTCGACGCCCACGGTCCGGCGACGCCGTGGTCGCCGTGGACGACAAAGTCGATGGCGATCTCACCGCGTTGCTCGTCGACCCGGCGCAGGGTGTACGTCCGCACCGTGGGGCGATGCTCGACGGGCAGTTCGTTGAAACTGTCCAGCGTCAGCGGCCGGGGCAGCGTATCCACATCGACGCCGTTCCCGACGATGACGAGCTTGACGTAGGCGTCGGTGGAATCGTTCGGTGAGAAGGTGTCAAAGCCGGTGCCCTTGCCCGCGCCCCCGAGCACGAGCCGCACCATGTGCGGGGTCACCTCTTCGCGTCGCACCACCTGAAACGTATGCACTGGACGTGCCGCCATACCGCCTCCAAAACTCGTTCGCCGACTCGTCATTGGTCGACCTCGCCGACTATACGGAGACGGCCCCGCTCGATGGCTCCTACCAGGGCTGGCCCAACCCCCCGTTCGACACCTCTCAGCCGGGCCGACCGACACCGCGACACCACGCGACACCGGGTGCACCACCAGGTCAGCTACCCTGATCACAGATTGCTGTCTTGTATGCGAGACAGGTTGCTTGGAAGAGGGGCCGCTGTGGCGACTGCGAGTCGGGTGAAGTCTGCGGAGCGCGTCATGGACGTGCTGGATCTGTTGGCGCGGCGGGGAGTTCCGATGGCGACCATGGAGATCGCCGAAACTCTGTCCATGCCGAAGAGCACCACTCATCACCTGCTCAACGTGATGCGGGAGCGGCGCTTCGTGTCCTACTGGCCCGATCAGCGAGCCTGGACCCTCGGCGTTTCCGCATTCGAGGTCGGTGCGTCCTATATGAGGTCCGGACCGCTACACCGGGCCGGTCAGCGCTACATGCTCGCCCTGACCAACGCGGTCAACGAGACGTCGCACCTGGCCGTACTGCAGGGCACCGACGTCATCTACCTGGACAAGCGCGAGCCCTTGACGCCGGGAGTCCGGTTGGTGACCGAGGTCGGGTCTCGGTTGCCTGCCCACCTGACCGCGGTCGGCAGAGCCATCCTGAGCCGTCTCGATGTCGAGCAGTTGTCCACCCTGTACGACGGCTACTCCTGGCTGTCCCGCACGGGCGAGGGCCCCACCTCACTGTCCGCCTTGCGCGATGTTCTGCAATCGGTGCGCAACAACGGCTACGCCCACGAAAAGGGCACGACGACTTCCGGTATCGACTGCATCGCCAGTCCCGTGCTCACCCGCGATGGCCGTGCCGTTGCCGCGCTCGGGGTCGCCTACATGTCCGCCACCAAGACCGCGGAACAGGCCGAAGAAATCGCCCGATCCGTGGCCGCTACGGCCGCGGACTTCTCAGCCAGTTTCGGCGCCAGGGTCGACGAGGCGAGCAGCGACGACGGCGCCCTGGGTATCGCCTAAGCCGGCATCGCCGCTGTTCCGCTTTCCCACGACGTCTGGTATTCAAGACCAATGTCTTGGATAACAGAGACCCGCGGCCAGCCGGTACACACCACAGCGTTGCTGTTGAGCAAGGACTTGTCTTTGACCGTCGGCACCCGCGAGCTGGCCGACCTCGCCGACGGCGACGTGTTGATCGATGTCGACTACGCCGGGATCTGCGGGTCTGACCTCCACGTGCTCCAGACCGGGGACTGGGTGGCTTATTGGCCGGCCACGCTCGGGCACGAGGTCTCCGGTCGGGTGCGTCAGTCGCGACACTCCGGTTTCGCAGCCGGCGACCAGGTGGTGGCCGACTCCCGGATCCCCTGCCGGGTCGTTGACGGCCGCATGCAGGCCGACCGGCTCAGCCAAGACCTGCAATGGCTCGGCGAGGCCCGCCCGGGTGGTTACGCCGGCGCGATGGTCATCCCGGGAGACAGTCTGTACCAGGTGCCTGCCGGGCTGGACACCGCCGATGCGGCACTGGCCGAACCCCTGGCCGTCGTCATGTGCGCGATCGATCAGCTTCCCGTCGAGTCCCCCGAGACGGTGGCCATTCTCGGCTATGGGCCGATCGGGGCCCTCACCCATGCCGAGATGTCCCGCCGATGGCCCGAAGCTTCCGTCACCGTCGTGGAACCGAACAGCCGACGGGCCGACCTCGCCCGCGCACAGGGTGCCCGGGTCGCTGACCTGACGGATGCGGCACGGTATTCCGTGGTGATCGACGCCGCCGGCTACGACGGCTCATTGACCGCCGCCATCGATGCCGCAGCATTCGGCGGGTCCGTCCTGCTCATCGCGCTCGGCCACGCCTCAGCCACCGTCATGCCGGCGACCATTGTCGAGCACAGCCTGCATGTGGTCGGCAGCGTCGGCTTCGACGACCGCCACGTCGACGAAGCCCTGGCCGCGCTGGCCGCACAACCCGGCCGCTACAACGCGATCGTCACCCACACCGTCGACCTCGCCGACGTCCCGGCCTTCGTGTCCGACGGGGGCATGCGCGAAGCCATCAAAGTACTGATCAGGTGCACCCGATGACGACGTCACGCCGATACCTCGTCACCGGGGGGACCAGCGGTATCGGAGAAATGTGCGCCCGGCACCTCACCGCCGAAGGCCATCGGGTGTGGGTCACCGGCACCCGGGAACACTCCGTGTCCGGCGCCCTCGAGCGCTCCGCCGCGGCCGGCGGCAGCGTCGCCGATGCCGCCGATACCGCCGCAACGAACCGGGCATTCGACGACGCCGTCGACGCGTTCGGCGGACTCGACGGCGTCTTCCTCAACGCCGGCATCGACGGCGAAGCCAAGCCCGCCGAGCAACTCGATCCCGACACGTTCCGCCGCGTCCTGGATGTCAACGTGGTCGGCATCCTCAACGGCGCCCAGGCTGCCCATCGCACCGTGTCCCGACCGGGAGCGATCGTGGTCAACGCCTCGGTGAACGCCATGCGCCCGGAGGCGCATTTCGCCGACTACAACGCCAGCAAGGCCGCCGCTGCAGCGCTCGCGGGCACGCTGGCGATGGAATGGAGTGGTGACGGCCTCACCGTCACGTGCGTATGCCCGGGCTACTTCCGCACCAACATGACCGCGCAATACCTGGACGACCCGGAAGTCAGCGCCGAACTGCTCGCCCGGGTCCCCGCCGGGCGGTTTGGCGAAGCCACCGACATCGCCACCACCGTCGCTTTCCTGCTGTCGAACCAGGCACCGTTCCTCACCGGTGCGGTGATACCGATCGCCGGCGCAGCCAACCTCTGAGCGCGGACCACACGCCCGAGCCTCGGCAACCAATTACCCATAAAGTCTTGCACTCCAGATCAAAGTCTCGTATACAAGACGAACAGCGTTGGTGATACCCGCCTCACCCTCAGTCGCCGAACCATTGGGAGCCATGCACATGTCAACCGACCGACCCCTTCTCGAGCGCGGCCTTTGGCAGGCGATGTCAGCCGCCGATCGCGCCGATCTCGTCGACCGCGGCAGCGCGAAGATCTTCGACCCCGAGCTGCGCGAAGGGGTACTGGAGATCATCGAAGACGTGCGCCAGAACGGTGACGCCGCCCTGATCCGCGCTCTGGAGAAGTTCGACAAGATCTCCATCACCCCGGACCGGATCCGCGTCTCCCCTGAGGAGTTCGTCAGCGCGCGCGAAAAAATCAGCCCGGAACTGCTGGAGGCGATCCGCGACCTGCTGGCGCACCTGAAGGCGTTCAACGAGCAGCTGACCGCGCACGGCGACTGGAGCTTCGAGAGCGAACCCGGCCTGACCGTCGGCGAGAAGGTGACCGCGATCGCCAGCGCCGGGTTGTTCGTCCCCAGTGGCAAGGGCTCCTACCCCTCGGTGATGGCCCAGCTGGGTGCACCGGCGGTGGTGGCGGGCGTGCAGAAGATCGCCGTCGTGGTGCCGCCCATCCCCGGTGGCGACGGGGAGGTTGACCCCGCGGTGCTGGTCGTTGCGGACGAACTCGGTATCCACGACGTCTTCCGGGCCAACGGCCCGGCCGGTATCGCCGCGCTGGCATTCGGCACCGAGAGCGTGCCGCAGGTCCGCAAGGTGTGTGGGCCGGGTAGCCCGCCCGTCACGTGTGCCCAGGTCGAGGTGCAGCGTTATGGCACCGTCAGCGTCATGCTGCTGGGACCGAGCGAATCGCTCATCCTGGCCGACGACTCCGCAGACCCCTACCTGCTGGCCGCCGACCTGCTCAATGAGGCCGAACACGGCCCCGACTCGACCAGCGTGTTCGTCACCGACAGTCAGGCCCTCATCGACGCAGTGCAGACCGAGGTCGCCAAGCAACTGCTCGACCTGCCGGACAACCGCGCCGAGTACGCTCGGCTGGCGCTCGGGAAGAACGGCGGAGCCGTGCTGACCACCTCGGTCGAGGAGTCCGCAGAGGTCGCCAATGTCTTCGCCCCCGAGCACATGCAGATCGCGGTCCGCGATGAGGAGCACGTATTGGACCTGATCGTCGATGCCGGCGAGATCCTGATCGGCCAGCACACCACGGTGTCGATGGCCAACTTCATCATCGGTTGCCCCGCCGCGCTACCGACCAGCGGATACGCCAAGGTCAGTAGCGGCGTGACCGCCGATGCGTTCCGCAAACGCACCGCCGTGGCCAAGTCGACCCCCGAAGCCCTCAAGCGCATGGCGGACACCGTCATCGCCTTCACCCGGCACGAGGGTTTCCCCGCCCACGAGTTCGCCGTCACCCGCCGGCTCGAACGCCGCTGACCCGTGGCCCGACAGCACTCCCGCCCCGCGGCGCGCCGCACGGCCCAACGAAGGAACTGACCAATGTCCGTCCTCAACCCCGAACAGCGTTCGATCGAGTACGTTCCCCACCACGAACGCCACGGCCGGGCCCGCAGCCTCTTCACCTTGTGGTTCGGCGCCAATCTTCAGGTCACCGCGATCGCCGCGGGCGCCATCTCGGTGGCGATCGGGCTCTCGCTGCCGTGGGCGCTGCTGGCTTCCCTGGTCGGCAACCTCATCGGTGCGATCTTCATGGCGCTGCACTCCGCGCAGGGACCGATCCTCGGCATCCCGCAGATGATCCAGAGCCGCGCCCAGTTCGGGTTCTACGGAGCCGTCCTGCCGCTGATCCTGGTGATCCTGATGTACCTCGGTTACTTCGCCACCACCGCCGTGCAAGGAGGGGCGGCGTTCTCCAGCCTGACCGGGGTCAACATCGACGCGTCGATCATCGTTGTCGCCGCGGTGACCGCTGCGCTTGCCATATTCGGATATCGCCTCATCCATGCTTCGGAAAAGTGGCTGTCGGTGATCGCCGGCCTGGCCTTCCTCTACCTGAGCTACCGGTTGGTGTCGACGAATGACCTCAGCGCCGTGTGGCACACGGGTGACTTCTCCTGGGCACTGTTCCTGGCCGCGACCGCGATCGCAGCCACCTGGCAGCTGACCTACGCACCGTATGTCGCCGACTACTCGCGCTACCTGCCCGCCGACACCTCGGTGCGCGCCTCGTTCTGGTTCACCTACGCCGGTGCGGTGCTCTCGACGATGTTCATGTTCTCATTCGGCGCGACCGCGACGGCCGTCGCCGGTGATGCGTTCGACGGAGGGTCGGTCGACTTCATCGTCGACCAGGCCGCCGGATGGCACGCCCTGTTCTTCCTGATCATCATTGCCGGGGTCATCGGGGTGAACTCGCTGAATCTGTACGGGATGTTCATGTCGACCACGACCGTGCTGAACTCGGTCTTCAAGATGAAGGTCTCCGCACTCATGCGCGCAGTGCTGATCGTCGTCGTCGCTGCGGTCGCCACCACGATCGGGCTCGTCGGCAAGGACAACTTCCTCACCAACTTCAGCAACTTCATCCTGCTGCTGGCGTACTTCCTGATCCCGTGGACGTCGATCAACCTGGCCGACTTCTACGTCATCCGCAAGGAGCGCTACAGCATCGACGACATGTTCAACCCGCGCGGGCACTACGGCGGAGTGGATTGGCGCGCCATGACCGCCTACCTGGTCGGCATCCTCGTCGAAATTCCGTTCATCGCGAGCCCCTTCTATACGGGCCCGGTGGCAAACTGGCTTGACGGCGCAGACATCTCGTGGATCCTCGGCATCTTCGTCGCAGGCGGTCTGTACATCTTCTTGATGAAGCGCTATCCCAACCGGTCCGGGTATCCCGAGCCCACCTTCGCCATCCCCTCCTCCCCGAGCCCACAGGCTGCGGCCGCCGCAGGCGACCAGAACGCAGCTCCCGTATGAAAGCCTGCGAAGTCCGCGCCTTGATCCAGGTCAAGCCGCCCCGGCTCGATCGCCGAGCAGCCCGCCTCGATGCCTGCAAGACCGTCGAAGACCTACACCGCCTTGCGCGCCGACGCCTGCCCCGCCCGGTGGCCGACTATGTCGACGGCGGTGCCGACGAGGAACTGACCCTGGCCGACAACGTCGACGCGTTCCGCCGGTGGCGCTTCACGCCGAGCGTGCTGGTGGACGTGGCGTCGGTCGACGCCTCCACCAGCCTGCTGGGCCGACGCAGTGCGCTGCCGTTGGGACTGGCGCCCACCGGTTACACCCGGATGATCTCGACCGCGGGAGAACCGGCGGTCGCCGGTTCGGCCGCCCGCGCAGGCATCCCGTACGTGCTGTCCACGATGGCGTCGACCTCAGTGGAAGCCCTGGCCACCCATCCTGAAAGCGGCGGTACCGACCGGTGGTTTCAGCTGTACATCTGGAAGGACCGCGACCTCACCGCACGGCTGGTGACCCGCGCGGCGGCCGCCGGGTACCGGGTATTGGAGATCGCCGTCGACACCGCCGTGTCCGGGTACCGGGTGCGCGACGTGCGAAACGGGCTGACGATCCCCCCGCAACTGACCCTCAAGGGACTCGTCGACATCGGCATACGTCCCGGGTACTGGACGAAGATGCTGGCCAGCCCCGCACTGCAATTCGCGAATGTGACCGCCGGCGGCGGCTACACCATCGACAACATCACCAAACAGTTCGACCCGTCGGTGTCGTGGGAGGATCTGGCTCGCATCCGCGAGCTGTGGCCCGGGCCTGTCGTACTGAAGGGCCCGCTCGGCCCGGACGATGCCATTCGCGCCCGCGACCTCGGCGTCGACGGCGTGCACCTGTCCAACCACGGGGGTCGCCAACTCGACCGCACCGTGGCGCCCATCGATCTGGTCGCGCCCGTGCGCGAGGCCGCGGGCCCGGGCTTCGCGGTCTTCGTCGACTCCGGCGTACGCCATGGCGCCGACATCGCCACCGCGCTGGCCCTGGGGGCCGACGCCGCGTTCATCGGCCGGCCTTACCTCTGGGGTTTGGTCGCCGGCGGTCGCGCCGGGGTCGACAAAGTGATCGAGCTGCTGTCGGATCAGTTCGCCCGGACCATGGCACTACTCGGCGTCAACAGCGTCGACGAACTACGCAGACGCGGCACCACGCTGCTGCAACATCGCTGACCGGCAACCACCAGAGTGCCCACCCGCACTACCATTTCACTGCGAGACTTAAGTCTGCAATACAAGACAGAAGGTAGAGATTTCGATGACACTGACCTCTCCGAACACCGCGCCGAAATCCACCTCTGTCGTCACGGTGGGGATCGGGCCGGTCAGTTTCGCCGACGTCGTCGCGGTCGCCCGCAACGACGCGGCAGTGCAACTGTCTGACGAGGCGATGACTGCCGTCTCCGAAAGCCGGATGCGCATCGACGCCCTGGCCGCCAACCCGTCCCCGGTGTACGGGGTGTCCACCGGATTCGGCGCCCTGGCCACCCGTCATATTCCGCAAGAACTACGAACACAGTTGCAGCGCAGTCTGATTCGTTCACATGCGGCCGGTTCGGGCGCGGAGGTGGAACGCGAGGTCGTGCGGGCATTGATGTTGCTGCGCCTGTCCACGCTGGCCACCGGGCGTACCGGCGTGCGACCGGAGGTGGTCCGGGCCTACGCCGATCTGCTGACGGCAGGCCTGACACCGGTCGTCTACGAGTACGGCAGCCTCGGCTGCTCGGGCGACCTGGCCCCGCTGGCCCACGTGGCGCTGGCCCTGATCGGCGAGGGCGAGGTCCGCACCCGCGACGGTGAGCTCCGGCCCGCGGCGGAAGCGCTGGCCGCGCACGGCCTGCAGCCGGTGATCCTTGCCGAAAAAGAAGGCCTGGCCCTGATCAACGGTACCGACGGGATGCTCGGCCAACTGGTCCTCGCGCTGACCGACCTCGACGCGTTGCTGCGGCTGGCCGACGTGGCGGCGGCGATGAGCGTCGAAGGTCTGCTGGGCACCGAGCGGGTGTTCGCCGCCGACCTGCAGGCGTTGCGACCGCACCCCGGCCAGGCACTGGCGGCGGCGAATATGACACGACTGCTTGCCGATTCGGCCATCGTGGCCAGCCACAAGACCGACGACTGCACCGTGGTCCAGGATGCCTACTCGTTGCGCTGCGCCCCGCAGGTCGCCGGCGCGGCCCGCGACACCGCCGATCATGCCCGGCTGGTCGCCCAACGCGAATTGGCCAGCGCGATCGACAATCCCGTGGTGACTCTCGACGGCCGGGTGGAGTCCAACGGCAACTTCCACGGTGCCCCGGTGGCCTACGTGCTCGACTTCCTGGCCATCGTGATCGCCGACCTTGCCTCCATCAGCGAGCGGCGCACCGACCGGTTCCTCGATCCGGCGCGCAACCACGGCCTGAACGCGTTCCTGGCCGATGATCCCGGCGTCGACAGCGGTCACATGATCGCCCAGTACACCCAGGCCGGCATCGTCTCCGAACTCAAGCGCCTGGCCGCCCCCGCCAGCGTCGACTCCATCCCGTCCTCGGCGATGCAAGAGGACCACGTGTCGATGGGTTGGTCGGCGGCACGCAAACTGCGGCGAGCGATCGACGGACTCACGCGGGTACTGGCCGTCGAAGTGCTCACTGCCGCACGCGCCCTCGATCTGCGCACGCCCCTGACCCCCGCTCCGGCCACGGCGGCCGTCATTGCCGCCGTCCGCGAACACGTGCCAGGCCCCGGCACCGACCGCTACCTGGCTCCGGAGATCGCCGCGGTCGTCGACCTGGCCCGCAGTGGCGCGCTGGTGGCGGCCGCTGAGGGCGCGATCGGCGCACTGCAGTGACCAATCCCGTTCCCGCCCACCACGCCCGACCCACCGTGCGGCCTCGCGCCGTCGTGGCCGGACTGCCCCGATACTCGCGGGCCGCGGGACTCGACCAGGTTCGCCGGCGTGCATCGTCCAACGAATCGACGGTGCCGCCTTCGCCGCTGGTCCAGCAAGCCATCGCCGAGGCGGCTGCGCACGCTCATCTCTATCCGTCGCTGCAAGGCGATCTGCTCATCGCCGACCTCAGCGCCCGGCTACAGGTCGCGCCCGAGCAGATCGTGGTCGGCGGCGGTTCGCTGGCGCTCCTGCAGCACACGCTGGCCGCATACACCGGGGCCGCAACAGAAGTCGTCCATGCCTGGCGCAGCTACGAGGCCTATCCGATTCTCATCGGTGTCGTCGGAGCCACCCCCGTCCCGGTGGCACTGGATGCGAACCACACGCACGACGTCGACGCCATGGTGGCCGCGATCACTCCGGCCACCCGGGCGATCATCGTGTGCAACCCGAACAACCCCACCGGGACAGAGCTGCCGCGCACCGAGATCGAACGAATCATCACCTCGGTGCCCAGCAACGTGCTGGTGCTGCTCGACGAGGCCTACCAGGAGTTCGCCACCACCCCGATCGACGGGCTCAGCCTGGTCCGCCGGTATCCCAACGTCGTTGTGTTCCGGACCTTTTCCAAGGCGTACGGATTGGCCGGCCTGCGCGCCGGCTATATGATCGCCCATCCCGACATCGCCGACAACGTGCGCGCCGCAGCACCGCCCTTCGGGCTCAGCCTGCTCGCCGAAGCCGGTGCCCGGGCTGCCTGGGCCGACACCGGCCACACCGGTCGCATCATCGACGTGGTCCGTGACAGCCGCGAATACCTGCGCACCGAAGCCGCCGGGCGCGGACTGCACACTCCGGTCAGCGGCGCCAACTTCGTCTGGTTGCCCGTCGGGTCACGTGCCACCGAACTTGAGCAAGCCTGTGTGTCCCAAGGCGTTTCGGTGCGTGCCTTCCGCGGTGAGGGGGTGCGTGTCACCGTCGGTGACCGCGACGCCGAGGACGCCGTACTGGCCGCGATCGACAGCATCGACGTGCCGCCACTACTCCGTCGGCGTTGACGACGGGGTGAGCGTCACTGCGCGTCGCGGTTCTCGTTGTTCGTCGTCAAGTGTCCGAGAACCGCGGAGTGCGCTTTTCGAGGAATGCGTTCATCCCCTCCCTTTGATCGTGCGTTCCGAACCGGCCGAAGAATGCCTCGCGTTCGTGTCGGATACCCTCGGCCAGGGTCGATTCGAACGCCTCGTTCACCGCCCTTTTCACCGCTCGGCTTGCTGGTCGGGACATGCGCGCGATGAGCTGCGCCACGGCCAGCGTTTCCTCCATCAGATCGGCGGCCGGAACAACCCGGCTTACCAGCCCGACTCTCTCGGCCTCCTCGGCGGTCAGGGTCCGGCCGGTGAGGCACAGGTCCATGGCCTTGGCTTTCCCGATCGCCCGCGTGAGCCGCTGCGTTCCGCCCAGGCCGGGGAGGATGCCGAGCGTTATCTCGGGTTGGCCGAACCTTGCGGTGTCCGAGGACATGACGAGATCGCAGAGCATGGCGAGCTCACAGCCGCCGCCGAGGGCGTATCCGGACACTGCGGCGATGATCGGCTTGCGAATCTCGGACAGCGAGTCCCAACCGGCGAGTAGCTTCCGTGCTTTCGCCGCTTCCGGCGTAAGGCTGACCATTTCCGCGATGTCGGCACCGGCCGCGAAGGCGCGCTCGGAACCAGTCACCACGATGGCGCCGACTTCAGGGTCGGTATCGAATACGCGGGCAGCGCGTATTACTTCGGCTTCCACCCGATGATTGAGCGCATTGAGCGCACCGGGCCGGTTGAGGCGGATCAGACCCACACCCTCTGCGGGGCGCTCGATCTCGATCATCGTATAGGCAGTCATGCCATTACCGCCGCGAAGATGGCGGACCGTCTATCGTCAACACTGCCGGCAGTGCCAAGCTGGTCCAGCGGGCACACCTCGGTCACCTCCGGCAGTGGGACGGTTCTCAGTCGTCGACCGCAGCCTTGAGCCACTCGCGGAACGCCGTGAGAGCCGGAGATTGTCGACGTCGCGCATGCCAGACGAAGTAGTACGTGTGCGGACCTAGATCGAGGGTATCGGGGAACGGAGTCACCAGCGTACCGTCGCCGAGTTCCTTTGCAACAAGCGCTTTTTGCGCAATCGCCACACCGTGTCCCTCGATGGCAGCTTGGTACGCCAGCAGCGATGTCTCGTATTTCATCCCGCTGTACGCATTGGATGCGCGGACTCCGGCGGCCGCCAGCCATTGCGCCCAGTCGTCCATCCGGGCCAGGGAGTGCAGCAACGTGGCATCGGCCAAGTCTGCGGGATCGGTGAGCGCAGCGTGGGTCGCCGGCGCGACGACCGGAACGAGTTCGTTGGGGATGAGCGGTTGTGCGCACAGACTGGGCCAGTTGCCGTCGCCGAGTTGGAAGCCTGCGTCCAGATCTTCGCGATCCAAGTCGATCGGCGCCGGCGACGTAGTCAGCTGGACGTCGATGTCGGGGTGCAGACGGTGGAAACTCGCGAAGCGCGGAATCAGCCACCGCACCGCAAACGTCGCGGGAGACCGGATTTTCAAGATCGTTCCCCGAGAGCCGGGCCGCACCGCTTCCGTGGCGATCTCCAGGGCCGTGAAGAGCGGCCCGATCTCGGCGAGAAAACGTACACCGGCAGGTGTCAGCTCCAGACCACCGTGTACGCGGTTGAACAACGGCACCCTCAGGAAGTGCTCCAACGCACGGATCTGCCGACTCACTGCGGCAGGAGTGACAGACAGTTCCGCCGCGGCCTTCGAGATGCTCAGCAACCGTCCTGTCACCTCGAACACCCTGGTCGGGTTCAGTGGCGGAAGCGGATCCCGGCGAGCCGACACGTCCACGCACTTTACTCGGCATCACAGAGTCTGGGGCTGAGTGGGACGCACCAGGAGCGGTTGTGCTGCGGCCGCAACCTCGTTTCGCCGCGACCGTTCCGAGCGCAGACCCCAGCACAACGTCACCGCCAGACACGGCACGAGCGAGGCGACTGAGTAGCCGACACCAGCCAGCTGGTTACCCGTGAAGTCGACGAGGGAGAGGCTGATGAGCGGGAGGAAACCGCCGAACAGGATGTTGCCCAGTTGCTGGGCGAAACCGAAACCGGTGGTGCGGGTCTGCGGCGGGAACTGCTCCGTGATGAACGCCGGTAGCGGGGCCATCACCATCGCCGTGAGGACGGCGAGCACCGCGATCACTGCCGTAACAGCAGCCCACGATGAGGATTGGACAGCGCCGCGGATGGCCGAGAAGGCGGGATAGACAGCCACCATCCACAGCACAATGCCGGCGAGCATGACCCGGGAGCGACCGATGCGGTCCGAAAGTGCTCCGAACAATGGGTAGCACGGGGCCGCAACGATAATTGCCACTGCCAGGCACATATTGGTGTGGCTCTGGTCGACCTTGAGCACGGTCTGGAGGAAATAAAGCATGTAGACGATCGACGTGTAGAGCGTGACTGAGGTGGCACCCTGGGCGCCGAACGTGGCCAGCAGGATGGACTTCCACGACTTCCAGGTGCGGACGGTATCGAGCAGCGGCGATTTCGATACCTGCCCTGATACCTGAAGTGCGGTGAATACCGGGGTTTCTCGCATCCGCAGCCGGATCAATGTGGCAACCATGACGATCGGCGCGGAGATCAGGAACGGGACGCGCCAGCCCCAGCTCATGAATGCGTCCGCGGTCAACGTCGCCTTGAGCAGCGATACCAGCACGAGCGCAATCAGCAGTCCGACAGTCGCGGTGCCCTGCAGCACGCTGGTATAGCGGCCGCGTCGCTCCGCTGGGGCGTGCTCCGTGACATAAACGACCGCCGAGCCATACTCACCGCCCAGCCCCACACCCTGGACCACCCGCAAGAACAGCAACATCGCCGGTGCCCACACGCCGATTGCGGCGTAGGTGGGCAGGCAACCGATCGACACCGTCGCCACACCCATGAGCGCGAGCGTGACGACGAAGGTCTTCTTCCGGCCGATGCGGTCAGCCATCGGGCTGAAGATCACGGTGCCCAACGGCCGGGCCAGGTACGACACACCGAAAGTCGCCGCAGCGAGCAGCGTCGCGACGGCCTTGTCCTGGGCCGGCAGGAACAGCTCGGTGAGCGTCCCCGTGAGAGCGGCGTACACGAAGAAGTCGTAGTACTCGAGCATCGCACCGGTGCTCGATGTGACCAGAATGCGCCCGATCGAGTCCCGAGATCTTTTATCTGACACGGCATCTCCTCGTTGAGATCACAATTTACTTTCTGTTCTCCAGGAACTGCTGCACCGTGGTCCGGTGCTCGTCACCGCACAGCAGGATCGCCTGCATCGATGCGGCAATCTCCAGGGACGCAGTGAGCCCTGACTCCGCTGATTCCCGTACGAGACGTTTTGCCATGCGCAAAGCCTGTGGTGGGTTCGCCGCAATCGCTCGCGCCACCGCACTGCACTGGGCATCGAGTTCGTCGTCCGGCACGATCCGGGAAACGATCTGCAACTCGCGTGCGGTATCTGCGGAGATGAACTCACTGGTGAGCGTCAACTCCATCGCCTTGGCGACACCGACGATCCGGGCCAGGAACCACGCGCCGCCGATGCCGGATACGAGGCCCAGCCGCAGAAAGCTCTCGGCGAACCGCGCCGACTGTGCGGCGATGCGTATGTCACACATGAGGGCTAGATCGAAACCAGCACCGACGGCGGACCCGTTGACCGCGGCAACGGCCGGCACCTCGAGGGCGCGCAACGCGCGGGTGATGCGGTGCAATCCCGTCCGGAGTCGCTCCTGAACCTCGACGACGGTTCCGGCCATCAGATCCGCCCCGCGGGCCATGTCCTTGACATTGCCGCCGGTACAAAAATGTGCTCCGGTCGACCGGATCAGCACACAGTGCACAGCCGGATGAATACTGGCGTGCTCGAGCGCATCGGCGATGGCGCCCACCATGGTGGTGTCCAACGCGTTCCCGGTATGCGGGGCGTCCAGTGAAAGGGTGAATACGCCGTCCGAAATATCTGTGTGGACCGGTACATTCATTGAAACCTCCTCAGCTCGCGGCACTGCGAGGTCGCGGACGGACGTCAGTGATGACGCCGGAGTCGGTTAACAGCGCCACTTCCGACTCGGAAAGCCCGTAATCTGCGAGGATCTCGGCCGAGTTCTCCCCCAGCATGGGTGCGGCCTGGTCCGCAGGCGCGGGCGGCTGCGACGGACCGAGCACGAAGCCCGGAGACCGGATGACACCTACCACCTGATCGAGACCACTCGCACGAAACTCCTCGGATGCGACGACGTCGTCGTATCCGTTGACGGGCGCGCACAGAATGTCCCTCGCAGACAACAGATCAAGCCATGAGCGCGTGGTGCGGTCGGCCAACAGGCGACCGATCTCATGGCGCAACGCGGATCGGTTGCGGACACGACAGTCATTCGTGGCGAAGCGGGGATCCGTGTGCAAGTCCGACGCGTCGAGCACGTCGCACAGCGCGGTCCACCGGGCAGGGTCGTAGGCGGCGATCATGATCCACCCGTCGGAGGTGGGGAACGCTTCGTTCGGCGCCGCGTACGGTGCCGCACTGCCCAGCCGCTGCGGTTCGGCACCCGAGGCGAAGTACGACGCAAGACCCGTCTGTTGCAACAGGATCGTCGCGTTGTACAGAGATACGTCGAGTTGCTGCCCGCGCCCACTGTCCCGCACCTCGTGCAGAGCAGCCAACACCGCGATCGACGCGAGGTATCCGGTAACCATGTCGGCCACCGGAACCTGGACCTTCGCTGGGCCGGAGCCGGAATCCCCGAGCGTACTCATCAGCCCGGTAACGGCCTGCATGATTCCGTCCACACCCGGCCGGTCGCTCGCGGGACCGGTCTGACCGAACGCGGAAATCGAGCAGTACACCAGGGCGGGATTGTTCGCAGCCAACGTGTCGTAACCAAGGCCCAATGACGCCATCACGCCGGGCCGAAAGCTTTCCACCACCACATCGGCCTGCCGCGCCATGCGGCAAACTGCATCCAGCCCGGCCGGTGTCTTCAGATCAATTGCCAGACTGCGCTTGTTCCGATTCATGCTGAGTGAGATCACACTGCGCCCAGCGAGCCAGGGGGGCCCGATCCGACGTCCGATCTCACCGGTCGGCGGCTCGATTTTGATGACGTCGGCCCCCAGATCGGCGAGGGTCATCGTGCACAAAGGGCCGGCGACGACGTGCGCAAAATCGAGCACGCGAATTCCACGCATACTTTCTCGGAACATTTCTCCTGATTTCTTCACGGGTGTGTTCGTCCGTTGAGATCAAGTTAAGGAGACGTTTCCGCCGAAAACAATCGACAATATTTGCCGGCAGCTTTAACTTTTTGTAAAGGCACCACTTGACCAGCAGTTAGCCTCGATCCACAGATGAGCTGCGTCCGGTCTTATGGCCATGCCGAATGAGGTGCCTCCTACCGGCACCCGAAGATCGGCGAAACACATTCTGCGCAAAGAACTCTCGCCGCCGTCGAGACGAATCGGTACCTGTCGGTCAGTCGAACCAGCCGGTCGGCGCCACCCCTGACATCGCCCAGGTCAACTGTTGCGCCGCGTGACGCACCGCGCGGACCAGCTCCTCGACCGCGATGGCGGATCGGTCGACGCGCCGCGTCACGCTGATCGCGGCAATCGGGCGACTGGAGTGGTCGAACGCGCATGCGGCCACCGAGTGCAATCCCTCGGTGATCATGCCGTCTTCCTCGGCCCAGCCCTTGGCCCGTTCGGCGGCCAGCAGTTGCCGAAGTTGCGGCAACGACGCCGGACCGTGCCCCGTGCGGACCACGAACGCGGGGCTTCCCGGAAACAGCGCGCGCACCTGGGCAGCAGGCAGATGCGCCAGGATCGACCGGCCGCTGGCGGTCAGCTGGGCCGGCAACCGGACACCGACATCGGTCACCAACGTCACGGGCACCCGGGCCACCGCGGGTTGCTCCTTGATCAGGTACAGCGTCTCCGCGCCATGCAGCACGCCCAGATGCGCGGTCTCACCCACCGAATCGACCAACCGGCGCAGCACCGGCCGGGCAAGCAATTCCAGCGGTTCATGACGCATGTAGGCCGAACCGACCTCGAATGCCGCCACTCCCAGCCCATAGCCGCGCTGATCCGGTAGATGCACCACGAAGTGGTGCTCGATGAGGACTTCCAGCAGGTGATAGACGGTGGAACGGGGAATGCCGATCTCGCGGGCCAGGGTCGCCGCGCTGACCGGCCCGGTGCGCGCTGCCAGCGCGAGCAGCACTTTCAGTGATCGGCCCACGGCCGGGGAGGCGCTTGACACCTACTTCACCTCCATGTCTCGGATACGAGACGATATCGCGGGAACGGGTCTACGGCAAAGCGATCGGATGCGGTGTGCTGAATACCAACAAGGCTTTACCCGCCCGTTCTAAGGAAGCCCCATGACCGAGCAGACCTCCGGAGCCCGCACTGTGCGGGCGGCCCGCGGAAACACCTTGTCCTGCAAGGGTTGGCAACAGGAAGCCGTACTGCGCATGCTGTGCAACAACCTCGACCCCGAGGTTGCCGAACACCCCGAGAAACTCGTCGTCTACGGCGGCACCGGACGCGCGGCGCGCAGCTGGCAGGCGTTCGACGCAATCGTGGCCAGTTTGCGCGACCTCGAGAACGACGAGACGCTGCTGGTGCAGTCGGGCAAGCCGGTCGGCATCCTACGTACCAATGAGTGGGCCCCGCGGGTGCTCATCGCCAACTCCAACCTCGTGGGCGACTGGGCCAACTGGGCGTACTTCCGCGAACTGGAAGCCGCCGGGCTGATCATGTACGGGCAGATGACCGCCGGATCATGGATCTACATCGGCACCCAGGGCATCCTTCAGGGCACCTTCGAGACGTTCGGCGCGGTGGCCAAGAAGCGGTTCAATGGAACATTGGCAGGCACGATCACGCTGACTGCCGGTGTCGGAGGCATGGGTGGCGCCCAGCCGCTGGCAGTCACGATGAACGAGGGCGTGGCGATCTGCGTCGACTGCGACGAGAGCCGCATCGACCGGCGCATCGCGCGCCGCTACCTCGACACCAAGGCCGCCGACCTCGACGACGCGTTGCGCCAGGCCATCGAAGCCCGCGACGCCAAGCGGCCGCTGTCGATCGGTCTGGTGGGCAACGCCGCCGAGGTGTTTCCGGAACTGCTGGCCCGCGAAGCGCCCATCGACATCGTCACCGACCAGACCTCCGCCCATGACCCGTTGTCGTATCTGCCCCTCGGGATTGCGTTCGAGGACATGGCCAAGATATCCGACAAGGACCCCGGCTATTTCACCGAGCAGGCCCAGGCGTCCATGGCGCGGCACGTCGAGGCCATGGTCGGCTTCAAGGACCGCGGCGCCGAGGTGTTCGACTACGGCAACTCCATCCGCGACGAGGCCCGCAAGGCCGGTTACGACCGGGCATTCGAATTCCCCGGCTTCGTGCCCGCCTACATCCGCCCGCAGTTCGAGGAAGGCCTCGGCCCGTTCCGGTGGGTTGCGCTCTCGGGTGATCCCAAGGACATCGAGGCCACCGACCGCGCCATTCTGGAACTGTTCCCCGACAACGAGCACCTGCGTCGCTGGATCACCATGGCCGAGGAGAAGGTGGAGTACGAGGGGCTGCCCGCCCGGATCTGCTGGCTCGGCTACGGCGAGCGGCACCGGGCCGGCCTGAAGTTCAATGAGATGGTGGCCTCCGGTGAGTTGTCGGCACCGATCGTCATCGGCCGCGACCACTTGGACTCCGGCTCGGTGGCCTCCCCTTACCGCGAGACCGAGGCGATGGCCGACGGCTCCGACGCGATCGCCGACTGGCCGCTGCTCAACGCGTTGGTCAACACCGCCTCCGGCGCCTCCTGGGTGTCCATTCACCACGGCGGTGGCGTCGGTATCGGACGCTCCATCCATGCCGGGCAGGTCTGCGTCGCCGACGGCAGCGAGCTGGCCGCACGCAAATTGGAGCGCGTGCTGACCAACGATCCGGCGATGGGCGTCATCCGCCACGCCGACGCCGGCTACGAGCACGCCAACAAGGTTGCCGTCGAACGCGGTGTCCGGATCCCCATGCAGGACACCAAATGAGCACGTTCGACTCGCTGTGGGAGTCGATCCTCGAAGTGGGCCGCGTCCCCGCCAGCGGCGGCTATCGTCGATTCGCTTGGAGCACTGCAGATCTCACGTTGCGGGAATGGTTCACCGGCGAAGCGGCGCAACGCGGCATGAGCGTCGAAGAGGACCGCAACGGCAACCTGTGGGCCTGGTGGCTACCGCCCGGCCACACCGGTGACCCCGAGGACGCCTTTGTCACCGGGTCACACCTGGACTCCGTGCCCGACGGCGGCGCCTTCGACGGACCACTCGGAATCATCACCGCTTTCGCCGCCATCGACACACTGCAGCGCACCGGTGTGACCCCGCGTCGGCCGGTGGCCGTGGCCGCGTTCTCCGACGAGGAAGGGGCCCGGTTCGGGGTCGCGTGTGTCGGGTCGCAGCTCTCGGCGGGCGCGGTGACCGCCGAACGCGCGCTGGGGCTCCGTGACGCCGATGGCACCACCCTGGCTGAGGCGATGGCCGCCGCAGGCCGCGATCCCAAGCATGTCGGCGCCGATCCCACCTTGACCAGGCGGGTCGGTGTGTATGTCGAATTGCATGTCGAGCAGGGCCGCGCACTGGATCTCGTCGACAAGCCGCTGGCAGTGGCGTCGGCGATCTGGCCACACGGCCGCTGGCAGTTCTCGTTCTGCGGGGAAGCCAATCACGCCGGGGCCACTCGGCTGGTCGATCGGCGTGACCCCATGCTGACCTTCGCCACCTCCGTGCACGATGCCCGCGCCCGCGCAGCTGCCCACGAGGCGGTCGCCACCTTCGGCAAGGTACGCGTCACCCCCAATGGCGCCAATGCCATCCCGTCAGAGGTGTTGGCGTGGCTGGACGCCCGCGCCGCCGATGAGGACACCTTGCGCGCCCTGGTCGATGACATCACCGCCGATGCCGCACGCAACGCCGGAATCGACAAGACCGCTGTCCAGGTGGACGTCGAATCCGTCTCGCCCGCTGTTCATTTCCCGGATGAACCGCGGGATCGCATCCAACGGATCCTCACGCCACAGTTCGGGGAACTACCGGTGCTGCCCACCGCCGCCGGCCACGACGCCGGCGTCCTGTCAGCGGTGCTGCCGACGGCGATGTTGTTCGTGCGCAACCCCACCGGCATTTCGCACTCGCCCGACGAGTACGCCGAGATCAGCGACTGCCGACTCGGTGCCGATGCGCTCGCGGCCGTCATGGCCGACTGGATCAGCGGATGACCACGGCCCGGCACTGGTGTCAGCATGCCTGGCTCGGCGGTGACACCGTCGCCGACGCGGTCACCGTCGAGGTCACCGACGGCTACATCACCGCCGTCACCACCGACACCGACCGCCGCGACGGCGATACAGTGCTGACCGGGCTGGTATTGCCGGGGCTGGCGAATGCGCATTCACACGCGTTCCACCGCGCGCTGCGCTCACGCACCCAGCGCGACCGCGGCACGTTCTGGACCTGGCGAAATCTGATGTATCAGGCCGCCGACCGGCTGACCCCCGACACCTACTACCACCTGGCCCGCGGTGTCTACGCCGAAATGGTCCTGGCCGGCATCACCTGCGTCGGCGAATTCCACTACCTGCACCACGATCACGACGGCACCCCCTACGCCGATGCCAACGCCATGGGCCACGCGCTGGTGGCCGCGGCCCGGGACGCCGGGCTGCGCATCGCCCTACTCGATACCTGTTACCTCAGTTCGGCCGTGGACGGATCGCCGTTGGCCGACGGCCCGCAACAACGCTTCGGTGACCACACGGGGCTGCGATGGGCCGAACGCGTCGAAACCCTGCACCAGCACTACGCCGACGCCGGCGACGTCGTGGTCGGCGCCGCCCTGCACTCGGTGCGCGGGGTGCCCACCGAACACATGGGTGCGGTCGTCGACTGGGCCGCGGGCCACGATGCACCGCTGCACGTGCACTCCTCGGAGCAGACCGGCGAAATCGACCAGTGCCTGGCCGTGCACGGCTGCACCCCCACCGCGCTGCTGCGCGACAATGGCGCACTGGGACCGCGCACCACCGCCGTGCACGCCACCCATCTCACCGACGCCGACATCACCGACCTGGACACCACCGTCACCGGAGTCTGCTTCTGCCCCACCACAGAACGCGACCTCGGCGACGGCATCGGGCCCGCCACGGCCCTGATGCAGGCAGCCGGGCTGTTCAGCCTCGGCTCCGACAGTCACGCCGTCATCGACCTGTTCGAAGAAGCCCGCGGCGTCGAACTCGATGAACGCCTCGCCCGCCGCGAACGCGGCCTGTTCACCGCCGCCGACCTGCTGACCGCGGCTACCGCCAACGGCCACCAGGCCCTGGGATTCCGCGATGCCGGGCACCTGAGCGTCGGCCAACGCGCCGATCTCATCGCTGTCGACCTGGACTCCATCCGTACCACCGGCAGCCCTGCCGCCGCCGAAACCGCCGTCTTCGCCGCCACCGCGTCCGACGTCACCGACGTCATCATCGGCGGCCGGGCCGTGGTCACCGACCGCCGCCACACCACCATCGAACAACCCGCACGTGAGCTCGGCCGCAGCATCACCGCCCTGTTCGACGACGAACCGATCCGGAGAACGCCATGACAGTGCTCTACGACAACATCGGCGAACTGGTCACCAACGACCCCACTCAAGGCGACCACAGTAAACTCGGAATCCTCACCGAGGCCGCACTTCTCGTCGACGATGCACAGATTGCGTGGGTCGGGCCACGGGCCGAAGCCCCGGCCGCCGATCGGCGCGTCGACTGCCAGCACCGCGCGGTCATCCCCGGCTTCGTCGACAGCCACGCCCACCTCGTTTTCGACGGCGACCGCGCCGCAGAGTTCGCCGCCCGCATGGCCGGGCAACCCTACGACGGCGGCGGCATCGCCACCACTGTCCGGGCAACCCGCGCTGCCACCGACGACGTGCTGGCCGCCAACGTCGCCCGACTCGCCCGGGAACTGCACGACGCCGGGGTGACCACGTTCGAAACCAAGAGCGGCTACGGGCTCAACGTCGAAGACGAACTCAGAAGCCTGCGCGTGGCGCGCACCTTCACCACCGAAACCACTTTCCTCGGCGCCCATGTCGTACCTCCCGAATACAACACTCGGCGTGACGAATACGTCGACCTGGTATGTACGGCGATGCTTGCGGCATGCGCCCCCCATGCCCGATGGATCGACGTCTTCTGCGACCGCGGCGCCTTCGACGTCGACGAGGCGCGCGCGATCCTGACCGCCGGGATCGACCGCGGGCTGCAGCCACGGCTGCACGCCGGCCAGCTCGGCCCCGGCGGGGGCATCAAGCTCGCCGTCGACCTCGATGCGGCTTCGGTCGATCACTGCACCTACGCCACTGACGACGACATCGACGCCCTCGCCGGCGGTTCGACGGTCGCCACCCTGCTGCCGGGTGCCGAATTCAGTACCCGCGCACAATGGCCCGACGGGCGCCGCTTCCTCGACGCCGGGGTGACGGTGGCGCTGGCGACGGACTGCAACCCCGGTAGTAGCTACACCACCAGCATGCCGTTCTGCATCGCGCTGGCCGTGCGCGACATGCACCTCACCCCGGCAGAGGCGCTGTGGGCGGCCACTGCCGGCGGCGCAGCAGCCTTGCGCCGTAACGATATCGGCATGCTCGCTCCCGGCAACCGGGCCGACTTCGTGCAGCTGCAGGCACCCACCTATCTGCACCTCGCCTACCGGCCCGGGGTCGACCTCATCGGAGACACCGTCCTCGGCGGGCACACCTCAGCGCGCGGCTGACGTCACCCGTACGAGGGCCACGCGCCCCTGCGGTTCGACGCTGAAATCAGCTGCGCTCGACAACCTCACGCTGTCGAATCGACCCAGTTCTGCGACGTGGCCATCGGCTGATCGAACGGTAGCCGACCCCGCCAGCACCACGATGACCGTCAGGGTGCCCGGTGAGGTGCTGACATGACCGGAGCCGACGCGGATGCTGACCTCCGCCGTGCACACCTGGCGACGGGTCATCACGTTGAAGTCGAACGACGGTTGCGGTGTCTCGCACGTCACCACCGCCTCTCCCGCGAACCGTTTCGGACGAAACGGCTCAAGCAGGTGCTCCTCGCCGTCAATCGTCAACGTCATGGGCGGCCCCTCGGCCAGCACGATCACCCGGTCGATCCTCGGAAACCGGGAGAAGGCACCGCTTGTCACCGATGCGATGCTCAAGCGCCAATCGAACGTGCCGCCCGGCGAATCACCTCCGACTGCGATCACTCGCGTGCTGCCACCGCCATTCGCCCACGGCTGGTCAGTGCAGTCAGCGAAGCGGACCAATTCGGGGTGAGCTGAAGTCGACATGCTGTCATCACACCGCCCGAACGGCACCCCGCCAACGCCTCAAGCACAAGATCCGTCCGAGATCCGAGAAGGCCCGGCCACTACCGGCGCCTGCTCAACCGCCAACAGCCACCGTCGCTGATCACCAACCCGGCGACCTCCAACATCGCCAGCGGGCCGAGCACATGGTGCGGGGGCACGCCGGCCGCCACTGCGATCTCGTCGACGGTGTGGGCGCCACGGGCGGGTAATGCGTCATAGATCTGGCGTTCGCCGTCCGCCAGGCCATCAAGCGGCCCGACCGGATGCGGCTCCTCGGACGCGAGTTCACCGACGCGTCCGGCGAGTTCCACTATGTCCGCCGCGCGGCTGACCAGATTGGCGCCAGTGCGCAGCAGTGCGTGGCAGCCCGCAGATGCGGCCGAGGTCACCGGGCCGGGCACCGCACAGACCGGTCTACCGAGATCTTTGGCCCACGCGGCCGTGTTGGCAGCCCCGCTGCGCAAGCCCGCCTCGACCACCACCGTCGCCCCGGACAACGCGGCTACCAGGCGATTGCGGGTGAGGAACCGCAGTCGACCCGGCGGCACTCCGGGCGGGTATTCGCTGATCAGCAGGCAGTCTTCACGTATCCGACGGAACAACGCACTGTGGCCCGCCGGGTACGGGTTGTCGATACCACCGGCCACCACGGCGACGGTGACCCCGTCGCAGGCCAGCGCGGCACGGTGCGCCGCACCATCGATTCCATAGGCACCGCCCGAAAGCACCGTGACGTCCCGCTCGGCCAGACCCGCCGCCAGTTCGGCGGCCACGTGCTCGCCGTAGGCGGTGGCCGCGCGGGTGCCGACGATCGCCGCGGCACGCCCGGTGACCTCGTCGAGCCGCGCCGGCCCGATGGCCCACAACACCAACGGCGGGTGGCCGTTCGACCGTTTGCGCACCACCCCCTCAAACGCCATGAAAGACAACAGCGGCCATTCGACGTCGTCGGGCGTGATCAACCGGCCGCCCAGCCGGTCCAGGATGTCGAGATCATCGGCAGCACAATCCAACTCCCGCCGCGCGTCCACCCAACGCGCCAAGCCGGGCTTCACCTCTCCGGCCTTCACCTTGGCTGCCGCCTCGAGTGGACCGACCTGGGCGACCAGAGCGCTCAGCTGCGGACACGGCGGTTCGGCCACCCGCGAAAGATATGCCCACGCGCGGCGCACCTCGTCAGTCATGCCACACCCCCGGCCTGGCGAAAGCTCAACGCACCCGCGACATCTGCGAGAGCGGGCGAGTTGCGGCCTGCGAGATCAGCCAAGGTCCACGACACCCTCAAACACCGGTCCGCGCCTCGCATGCTGATCAGGCCACGCTCGAGCGAAGTCCGCAAAGGCTGCATCGTGGCCCGGGGCAACCTGAACTTGCGCCGCAGCAGCGGGCCACCGACCTCGGCGTTGGTCCGGATGCCGTAGGGCCGCCATCTCTCTTCGGCGGCCTGGCGGGCCGCTGACACGCGTTGGCGGACCGTCGCGCTGCACTCCCCCGCGTCCGGTGCAAATGCGTGTGCACTGACCGGGTGCAACTCGACGCGCAGGTCCACCCGGTCCACCAACGGCCCCGACAGTTTGCCTCGATAACGCAGCCTGGCCTGAGCGGAACAGACGCAGTCGACCGGGTTCGGCGGTGCGCACGGGCACGGGTTGGCCGCCAGCACCAGCTGGAAGCGGGCCGGGTAACACGCCACCCCGTCGCGGCGGGCCAATCGGATTTCACCGTCTTCCAACGGCGTTCGCAGTGCTTCCAGTGCGCTGGCGCCCATCTCGGCGAACTCGTCGAGAAACAGCACACCGCGGTGGGCCCGGCTGACCGCACCGGGGCGGGCCAGCCCGCTGCCGCCTCCCACCAGGGCAGCCACGCTCGAGGTGTGGTGCGGCGCGACAAAAGGCGACTGGGTGATCAGCGGGGTATCACCTGTCAACAACCCCGCCACCGAATGGATCGCGGTCACCTCCAGTGATTCGCCGTGCGACAGCGGTGGTAGCAGACCCGGAAGCCGTTGAGCCAGCATCGTTTTTCCGATGCCAGGCGGTCCGGTGAGCATGAGGTGGTGCGCTCCGGCGGCGGCCACCTCGACCGCATAGCGGGCGTGTGACTGGCCGACCACGTCGGCGAGGTCAGCGGCCGGCTCCGGAGCCAGCTCAGCCGCGGTGATCCGGCCGTACAACTGCGCCTTCCCCTCGAACCAGGCCTTCAGCTGGCCCAAGGTACGCACGCCCAACACTTCGATACCGTCGATCAAACTTGCCTCGGCGAGGTTGTCGACCGGAACCACCACGGCCTGCCACCCTTCCTGTTTCGCCGTGAGCACCGACGGCAGAACGCCGGTGATCGGCCGCACCCGGCCGTCAAGAGCCAACTCACCAAGGAGCACCGTCTTCTCCAGCCGCGGCCATTCCGCCTTGGTGTGCGCGGACAGCACCGTGCTCGCGATGGCCAGGTCGTAGGCCGAACCGACCTTTCGCAACGTCGCCGGCGACAATGCCAACGTCAGCCGCGACATCGGCCAAGTGCCACCGCAGTTGGTGATCGCGGCGCGGACCCGGTCCCGCGACTCCTGCAGCGCGGTGTCGGGCAGCCCGACCAGATGCACGCCCGGCAGCCCTGAAGTGATATCAGCCTCGATCTCCACAATCACTCCGTCGAGTCCGCGAACTGCCACGGAATATGCTCTTCCCAAACCCATCTCAACCCACCCCTTTCAGGTGGCTGAGTTGAGGTTCACGTCCGGAGGCCAGCTGAACTCCGATCACGTCGATACGCACCGCGGCCCATCGCGTGTCCTGGTCGGCGAGCCACAACGCGGCGAGCCGGCGTATCCGTCGCACCTTCTGCGCGGTGACCGCCTCGGCGATTCCGCCGAAACCGTCCCCGGTGCGGGTCTTCACCTCCACGAACACCACCGTGCGCGCTGCCGCGTCCTCAACGATCACATCGAGCTCGCCGTACCGGCACCGCCAATTGCGGACCAGTGTCCGCAGACCCATGGCGGTCAGGTGCTCGACCGCCAGCCGTTCACCCAGTGCGCCGATCTCGGCCCGTGTCATTGCAGTCATGCCAACACCGTGCGGCCACGGTCCGACAGAACAGACCCGGCCCGGGACCGCCTGTGGATGAAGTCTCGATTGGGGATAACTTCAGCGGGGCCGATGCGCGGGCCCGCTTGGACCGTCGGCCTTGGACCTGACACATCGGATCGCTGTGTCGTCGAACTAGGTGAGCGCACCCGACGAATGCGAGGAGAGCACCATGGTCACACCCGAAGAAGCCACCAACATCGCCGCCTTCGAGCGGTTTACCGATGCCGCCAACAGCGGTGACCTACAGCGAATCTTCACGCTGATCGACCAAACCTTCCAACCGGACGCGATCTTTCACACGCCTGCTCCCGTGGGCGAATCCGGACCGGAAGCGATGAAGCAGGTGTGGACCGTCCTCCTGCAGGCATTCCCCGACATCCACGTCACCGTCAACGACGCCATCGCGCACGATGACAAAGTCGTCCTCCGAAACACCGTCACCGGGACCCATCAGGGCGATTACCGCGGTCTGCCCGCCACCGGGAAATCCGTCACCTACAACGAGATCTTCATCGCCCGATTCACCGACGGCAAACTCGCCGAAGTCTGGGGCGTCGTCGACGTCTACACCCAGCTTCGTCAACTCGGCGTGATAACCGCCTAGCGCCCAGCCGCCTGCCCAGATCAGCAAATTGGTCGGAAAAACTGCGAAAAAGCCGCCATACCGTTGATCTCGGCGACGCAAGGAGCCGGTCAGCGCCGAATGGGCATGCTGATCAGCTTGTACTCCAGGAATTCGTCGATGCCGACCCGCCCACCCTCGCGGCCCAGCCCGGATTCCTTGACACCGCCGAACGGTGTCGCGGGATCGGAGACAATGCCGGCGTTGAGACCGACCATGCCGACTTCGAGATCCTCACTGACATTGAACGCCCGGTCCAGATCCCGGGTGAACACGTAGCCCACCAGCCCCCATGGCGTTTCATTGGCCATCGCCACGACATCGTCGGCGTCGGTGAACGTCTGGATGGCGGCCACAGGCCCGAAGATCTCGGTCCCGCACATCTCGCTGCCTGCGGCGACCCCGGTGAGCACCGTCGGCGGGTAGAAGTAGCCGGCGCCGGAGGGAACCTGTGCGCCGGTCACGACTGTCGCGCCGCGATCCACCGCGTCGCGCACCAGCCGGTCGACCTTGTCGCGGCTCACCACATCGATGAGCGGCCCGACCTGTGCCTGGTCCTCCCAGCCCGGTGCCACCCGCAGCGCGGCCATCCGATCGGCGAGCCGGCGGGAGAAGTCCGCAGCGACCCGCTCGTGCACGTAGAACCGGTTGGCGCCGGTGCAGGCCTCGCCCATGTTGCGCATCTTGGCCTGCATCGCACCGTCGACAGCGATGTCGAGGTCCGCGTCATCGAAGACGATGAACGGCGCGTTGCCGCCGAGTTCCATCGATGTCCGGATGACGGCGGAACCACACTGCGCCAGAAGGATTTTCCCGACGTTGGTCGACCCGGTGAAGGACAGCTTGCGCACCTGCCCACTGCGCAGCATCGGCTCGATCACCTCACCGGCCCGTGAAGTGGTGACCACATTGAGCACGCCGGCAGGCAGGCCGGCCTCGGCGAGGATCGCCGCCAATGCCAATGACGACAGGGGCGTCTGGGGCGCGGGTTTGAGCACGATCGTGCAACCCGCGGCGATGGCGGGTCCGATCTTGCGGGCACCCATCGCCAGGGGAAAGTTCCACGGGGTGATCAGGACACACGGGCCGACCGGAGCGGCAAGCACCAGTGCCCGTTTCGCACCGTCCGGCGCGGTCATGTAGCCACCGTCGATCCGCACGGCTTCTTCGGAGAACCAGCGCAGGAACTCCGCGGCATAACGAACCTCGCCGCGGGCCTCGGCCAGCGGTTTGCCCATCTCCAGCGTCATCAGCAGGGCCAGATCATCCTCGCGGGAGAGCACGAGATCAAAGGCGCGGCGCAGAATTTCGCTGCGTACCCGCGGCGGGGTGCGGCGCCAGCTGCGTTGAGCCGCGACCGCCGCGGCCAGGGCTCGCTGGCCGTCGGCCGGGGAGGCGTCGGCCACGGAGGCGAGGATCTCGCCGGTCGCCGGATTGTCGACGGGCATGGTCGTGGCGCCTTCGGCGTCAACCCAACTGCCGTCGATGAGGAGTTTCCGCGGGAAGCCTGCGGCGAAGTCGGTGAAGCGTTCGGATGAGACGGTGGCGGTCATGGCCGGATTCCTCTGTGGTCGGATTGCAGGGCACGGTCGAGCAGTTGCGCCAGATGGGCGGGCGCCGGATTGTCGTCGGTGTTGAGGTGTTCGATCTGAGTTTGGCAGCTGAACCCGTCGGCGACGATCGCCTGCCGGGCGGCGTCCGTGGCCAACGCCGGTCGTAGTGCGAGGTCCGCGACTCCCATCGACACCTCGTAGTGGTCGCGTTCAAAGCCGAAGTTTCCTGCCAGCCCGCAACACCCGGCGGCGTTGTGCACACTGCCCACGCCGAGTCGGGACAGCACGCGTTGCTGGGTGGTGGCGCCGAATACCGCGTACTCATGGCAATGTTGTTGCAGCATCAGCGTTTCAGGAAGCTGGGGCGGTTGCCAGCCCTGGTCGAGCCGGTCCTCGACGGCTCCGGCGAACGTGGTGATCCTGGCCGCCACCCTGCGGGCCCCTTCGGTGGGCACCAGTTCGGGGAGATCCTTGTGCAGCGCCGCAGCGCAACTCGGCTCGAGCACCACGATGGGTCCGGGGCCGGTGGGGTCGAGTTTTGCCACGGTGCGGGCGAGCACGCGTTTGGCGATCGAGAGCTGCCCTGTGGTGATCCAGGTCAGTCCGCAGCAGGCGCCATGCACCGAATGCAGATCCAGACCCGCGTGGGTGAGCACCCCCGCGGCAGCACCCATCAGCTCGGGCCGGAACGCCCGGGTGAAGGTGTCGGTGAACAGCACCGCGTCGTGTCGGCCGGTGCCGGCCAGATACGGCCGCAGTGCGCGACGGGCGGCGCCCGCCGCGGCGAACTTCGGCACCTGACGCTGCGGTGTCACGCCGCCCGCCGCCGCGAGCGCGCGGTGCGCGACGCGGCTGCCTGCGATGCCGTTCACCAACCGCGGGGCCATCCCGGCCAGCCGCGCCAGCAGCGGTAGCCAGCCCAGCGAGTAGTGGGTGCGGGGCCGCAGCCGGCCACGGTAATGGTGATGCAGGAACTCGGATTTGTAGGTGGCCATGTCGACCCCGACCGGACAGTCGCTTGAGCAGGCCTTGCACGACAGGCACAGATCGAGGGCGTCAGCGACCTGCGAGGAACGCCAACCGTCGGCGATCACGTCACCGCGCAACATCTCCTGCAGCGCGCGGGCACGCCCGCGGGTCGAGTGGTTCTCGTCGTGCGTGGCACGGTAGCTGGGGCACATCACCCCGCCGGTGTCGCTGCGGCACCGGGCGATTCCGACGCATCGGCCGACCCCGTCGGCAAATCCGTTCGGATCGTGGGGATAGCTGAACGACGACGGTGTGTCGACGATCGGCAGCGGGGCCAGGTTGGCGGTGACCGGCGGTGGGCGGACGATGATGCCCGGATTGAGCAGGCCGTCGGGGTCGAAGATGTCCTTCGCCGCGGCGAACAACCCCAACATCTCCGGGCTGTACATGATCGACAGCAGCGCACTGCGGGCACGCCCATCGCCGTGCTCACCGGACAGGGTTCCGTGATGGCGGGTCACCAAATGTGCTGCGTCGTGCACGAACCGGCCCATCGCGGCAATACCCGCGGCGGTGTGTAGGTCGAAGTCGATGCGCACGTGGATACAACCCGCGCCGAAGTGACCGTAGAGCACTCCGGTCAGCCCGTGGTCGGCCAGCAATTTGCGGAAGTCCCGCAGATACCCCGGCAATTCGGCCGGGTCGACGGCGGAGTCCTCCCATCCGCTCCAGGTCTGCTGACCGTCGGAACGCCGCGCGGACAGGCCCGCCCCGTCCTCCCTGACCCGCCACAACGACGCCCGCTGTGCCGGGTCGGGAACCACCCTCGCGTCGCTGAGGTGCCCACGGTCGCGCAGCACCTCCACCAGCTCGGCGCCACGCCGCGCCACCACATCGGGGTTCTCCCCGTCGAGGTCGACGAACAACCAGGCGCTGCCATCGGGCAGACCGGTGACCGAGTCGGGCCCCCGCCGCGCCCGCATGGTCGCCACGATGCTCTCGTCGAGGCCCTCAACCGCGGCCGGATCGAACTCCAGAATCGCCGGCACGTCATCGGCGGCCGCGACCACGTCGGGGTAGCCGAGAGCGATCAGCAGAGCGGCGGGCGGCACCGGAATCAGCGACAAGGTCGCGCCCACGATCACCGCGCAGCTGCCCTCGGTGCCCACCAGCATGCGGGCCACGTCGAAACCGTTCTCCGGCAACAGGTGCTGCAACTGGTACCCCGACACCTGGCGGCCGATTCGGCCCAGTTCGGTGCGGATCGGCGCCAAATTCGCCTCGGCCAGGGCTCCCAGCGCCGTGTTGAGTCGCTCGGCACACGCTACTGCCCCGGAGTCATCGGGGTCGGCCGCCCGAAGCCCGCCACGACCGGCGAGAAGGTGGCTGCCGTCGGCGAGGACGAGCTCGAGTTCCACCACGTGGCGCACAGTTCGCCCGTCGCGCACGGAGTGGTTACCGCACGCGTCGTTGCCGATCATGCCGCCCAGAGTGGCGCGGCTGTGCGAGGACGGGTCCGGACCGAATTGCAGCATGTGCGGGCGCAGGGCACGCTGCAGGTCGTCGAGCACCACGCCGGGTTGGACGACAACCGTGCGGGCTTCCGGATCGAGCCGGCCGATCGCGTTCATGTGCCTGGAGAAATCGACGACCAAGCCGGTTCCGATGGCGTTGCCTGCCATGCTCGTGCCGCCGCCACGCGGGACGACCGCGACACCGGCGTCCGCGCAGGCCGACACCAACGCCACCACGTCGGCGGCATGCCGCGGGTAGGCCACCCCGAGCGGCGCGACCCGGAAATGAGATGCGTCGTAAGCGAACTGGGCACGCGCCGCGGGCCCGAAATCGGCAGCCACGCCGGCTGCTGCCACCCTGATGCGCAGTTGGTTCGTGCGCTCCGGAGCCAGGGTGTTATCCACGACAGTCATAGTTGTTCAACAGTAGGACAGTATAGCTATTGAGCGCAATCTGCTTATAGTCGTAAGCATGAACCCGGTCGAAAACATCACGTTGCGCCGCACCAGCACCGCCCAGCAGGTGGCCGACGGGCTCAGCGATGCCATCATGCGCGGTGAGATGCCGCCGGGCGCACCGATCCGGGAAAGCGCGATCGCGGCGTCGCTGGGAATTTCGCGCAACACCGTGCGGGAGGCCGTGCGCATGCTCGAGGCCGGCGGGCTGGTCCGTCACACCATGCATCACGGCGCGACCGTGATCGATCCGTCCCAGGATGATCTCGCGGAGTTGTACCGGGCGCGGATGGCTCTGGAGCTGGCCGCGGCCGCGGTCCCGCGCACCAAGGGGGAACTCGCCCCGGTGCGCGAGGCCCTGCACGACCTGATGGCTGCCTACGAAACCCGGGACCCGGCGGGGATCGCAGAGAAGGACCTGGCCTTCCACGCCGCCATCGTCTCACTGTTGGGCAGCAAGCGCATCGACGAGTTCTATGGCCAGCTCGCACGCGAGTTGCGTTTCTTCCTGGTGGTGCTGTCGGTGGAAGACCGCGAATTCGAGTCACAGGACAGTGTCATCGAGGAACACACCTCGATCATGGCCGCGCTGGAATCCGGAGATCCCGAACGCGCCCGGGCCGTGCTCACGACGATCCTGACCGAGACCGGTCAGCGGGTCGCGGCGATCTTCGCCAACCGCACCACGTAATGTGTCAGCGCAACCGGGTCAGCACGCGATCCAGCGCCTCACAGTAGATGTCGGCGTGCCGGGTCTGAAATGACATGGGCGGCTTGATCTTCAGCACGTTGTCGTAGACGCCGTTGGGGAAGACGATGACGCCCTCTTCTTTCATCAGCTCGGTAACCTCGAATGCCTCGTCCTTGGCGGGTTCCTTCGTGTCGCGATCCCGCACCAGTTCCACCCCCAGATACAGGCCCTGAGCCCGGATGTCACCGATCAGGGGCTGTCGCCGCTGCACCTGGCGCAGGCTGTCCGCGAAGTACGCGCCGACCTCCTTGGCATGGTGCTGCAACCCGTCTGAAATGATGATGTCGAGCACGGTGGAACCGATCGCACACGAGACCGGGTTACCGCCGAATGTATTGAAGTACTTCATCCCGGTATCGAAAGCGTCGGCGATCTCGCGGGTGGTCACCACCGCCGCCAGCGGATGTCCGTTGCCCAGCGGCTTGCCCATCGTCACGATGTCCGGCACCACACCGCCGAGTTCAAAGCCCCAGAAGGTGTCCCCCATCCGACCGACGCCGACCTGTACCTCATCGGATATGCACAGCGCGCCTGCCTTGCGGGCGGCGGCGAATGCGGTGGCCAGATAGCCTTCGCCGAAGACGATGTTGCCGGCCGACCCCATCAGGGATTCGGCAAGGAAGGCCGCCGGTGGCGTGCCGTCGGCAGCCATCGCATCGATGACGGCGGCGGCTCGGGCGCCGTATTTCGCGCCCGCCAGCGGGTCGTCGTAGCCGTAGGGTCCGCGGTAGCGGTCCGGGATGGGGGTCTCGTGAGTGGTCGCTGGTGCGCCCGCACCGCCGGGACCCTTGTAGCGGTTGGGCGAAAGCCCGGTCACCACACCGGTGTTGCCGTGGTAGGCGCCATCGACGATGGCGATGTCGGGACGCCCGGTCACCTGACGCGCGATACGGATTGCCAGGTCATTGGCCTCGCTGCCCGAACACACCAGGAATACCACCTCCAAGGGATCTGGCAGGGTGGCGACGAGCTTGTCGGCATACGTGGCGATGTCTTCGTAGATGAACCGTGAATTGGTGTTGAGCTTGTTCATCTGCCGGCTCGAAGCCAGGGCGATCCGCGGCTCGGCATGGCCGACATGGGTGACGTTGTTCAGCGAGTCCAGGTAGGCAAGCCCGTCCTCGTCGTAAAGCCACACGTCGCGGCCACGTTGCAGGTTCATGGGCGCCCGGTAATAGGCGCGCTGCGAACTGGCCAGGCGGTGCTGCCGGATCGCCAGGACCTGATCGACCTTCAGACGCCCGGGCCGGTCCCGCCGATCGAGCCCGAGGATGGGTGACGGGTCCGGGGACAGTTCAGCGAGAACCGCAGCCGAACCGGGCCGCACCCGGGCAGGCCAGGGAGTGTCCCGGTGATGCCGCCGCGGCAACGAGATACTCATGCCCACAACGGTTCCGAACCCATCCTTGCTGTCCTGCGCTGCGGTGCCGATGCCGTGACCGGCGGCCAGGGGGCCGACTTCAGCGCCGGAGAGACCCGACCAGTGGGTGAAGAAACTCAGTGGCCCTGCCTCGTCGGCGACGTCGTGGCGGACTGTCACCTGTTGCCCGCAGGTGACCACGACACCGTCTATGGGTGTGCGGATGGTTTCACCGGCAGTGATGAGTAGCCGTACGCCCAGTGTGGTGGTCCGCGGCTCGGCTGATCCCACACCGCGTTGCGCGGCCCACTGCAGGTTGGGTTGCAGGTGGCCGATCACGCCGAAGCGCTGCTCCCGGGTGCCGAGCTCCGCATCCACCGACCGGGCCATCTCCCGCGGATCCGTCCAGTCGATCCCATCGAAAAGGTCACTCGCCGTTGAGGTGTCCATCGTGTGTGCGCGCCTCTGGCGAGGTGACCACGGCGCCGGCTTCACGCGGTCCAGCACCGTCACGACCCGCTCGGCGTCGGGGTGCGCAGGCCGCCCGCACGCGTGCCGCAGGGCGGCCTCCGCGTAGTCGGGGTCGATGCCTGCCACCTTGGACAGCGCCGGCCAGGTATGACGCATTCGCTTCTCGCCGTGGGCGTTATGGCTTTGCCCGTTGCGTTGTGTCCAGGTTGCGGCATTCATGGCCAACCGCGCGGCGGCCAGCGGGAACACCACCGCGAGTTCATCATCGGTGAGGGGCGCAACCGAATCGAACCCCGCGACGACGAGTTGGGCGACTCGCATCGGATCGTCCTTACGCACCAGGGCATATGCGGTGGCCACGGCCAGTTCTGCGACGCGCACGGTGTAGAGCGCGTCGCCGAGGTCGAGCACCCCACTGATGGCGTGGCGTCCGTCTCCGTCATGGTCGACCAGGATGTTGGAGTCGTTGAGGTCCTGATGCGCGACGCCGCGCGGCAGGCCGGCGAGAAGCGGCTCGACGGTGTCGAACCACGACATGACCTCGGTGATATCGGCGCGGCGGTCCGCATCGCCGACAGCGTCCAGGCTGGAATCGACCACCGAGCGGGCGCGGCGCATATCCCAGTCGTGGGTGATGGCCACGTCCGGCTCGGGCATCGTCGACAGGGCATTCGACACCTTGCCTGCAACGTGACCGAGCTCGGTGAGCAGCTCGTCGGAGTGCTGTTCCTGCTCGGCCAGCGGCGCACCGGTCAGCCACGTCAACAGCCGGATCATCCGGTCGCCCCTGCTGGTCGTCACGATGACATGCTGGGCGCCGTCAGTCGCGGTATGCAGGCGTGGCAACGGCAATTCGGGCGCCGTGGCGGCCAGATGCCGAAGGATCCCCTCATGCCAGGCCGCCGTGGTCGTGTCGGAGTCGAAGACCGCAGAGATCTTGACCAGGTAATGGCTACCCCGTGCGTCGGTCACCCGGAGGTTCTGGTCGAACTCCCCGCCCAGGGTGACCGGGTCGGTGACCGACAACCCGAACCGGCTCTGCACCAGCATGATCGCCTCATCGAGGTCGATCGGCTCTGCCCGGCGCGAATCGATGGCGCTGTCGGCTGACATGTGGGATATCCCTTTCGTAGTGCGAGAATGTGTCGGTGCGACAGCTCAGCTGATCCGGTTGCCCAGAGTGGAGTTCAACCGGTCGTACCTGGTAGGCGAACGAAACTTGATGACGTACGCACCGATGACGCCGATAGCCAGGGAGGCGAACAACATCGCGGTGAACGCCGCCTGCAGCCAACCGCCCGCACCCAGTAGCACGTCCATACCGGTCAGCGCGAAGTACAGGAAGGGCAACAGGCCTGCGATGCCCAGCAGCGGAGCGATGAAGGTGTTCCACGGCCGCTTGTCGACATCGGAACGCCGGAAGAAGACAAAGATCGCGATGCTGGCGATGGTTTGCAGCAAGATGATCGCCGCAGCGCCGACACCGGTCCACCACGTGAACAGCGTCGCGTACGGATCGAGGTCGAAGGCCGCGAAGATCGCCACCACGACTGCGACCATGGCGATCTGCACATAACAGGCCATCGCCGGTGACTTGCGGGTCGGGTGTGTCTGCCCCAGCTTGGCCCACACCACTCCCTGGCGCCCCAGCGAGAACAGGTATCGGGCGACATTGTTGTGGAACGTCAGGATCGCGGCGAAGAGGCTGGTGATCACCAACAGCTGGAAGGCCTCGGTACCGACACGACCCAGGACGTCATCGCTGACGGCGAACACCAGCTCCCCGCCCTCGGATTCGGCAAGCCCCACAGCGTTTCCCACCCCGACGGCGTTGACGATCAGAAAGGCGGTCACCGCGTAGAACAGCCCCATGAAGATCACCGAGGCGTAGGTGGCGCGCGGAACGGTACGTTTGGGGTCCTTGGCCTCTTCACCGTAGATCGCCGTTCCCTCGAAGCCGATGAAGGATGCGTGGGCGAACATCAGCGCCACCCCGAGCGCACCCGCGAACACCGCCGACGGGGCGAACGGTTCCAACGAGTATTCGCTGAGCGGGGCCGGACTGTTGACCAGGATGCCGACGTTGAGAATCAGGATCACCCCGGTCTCCAGCGTGAGCAACACCGCCAGCACGATCGCCCCGGCATGGATCTGGCGAACGCCGAGGAACAACGCAGCACCCATTGCCGCGAATGAGAATACCCACCACGGGACGTTCATGTCCGTATGCTTGGCAGCGAATTCCGCTGCATAGTAACCGAACCCACCGATCACACCGAGTTGAATCGCGTTGTAGGCGAAGATCGCCAGTGAGGCTGAGCCGAGCCCGAGTGGTCGGCCCAGACCTCTGGTGATGAATGCGTAGAACGCTCCGGCGTTGGTGATGTGGCGGCTCATCGCGACGTATCCGACCGCGAACAGGGTCAGGACCGCCGCCACCACGATGAACGCGCCGGCGATTCCGACGCCGTTTCCCGATCCGATGATGACAGGGAACAGCGCGACGACGACCGTCAGCGGCGCGGCTGCCGCAATCACGAAAAATACGATCCCCAACACCCCGACCTGGTTGCGGGCCAGTGAGGCCGGGCCCCCGTCTGGGGAGTCCTTGACCGTCGCCGGCGATTGGGGGGCATCCTGATGGAGCATGGCGGTCCTTTCGGCAGAGCATCGGTGTGGTCGGGGAGCGTCCTGATCGTCAGCGGGAGCGCGGACCGTTCTTGGCACTGTCGCTGCGCGCCGCGAACTGGACGACCTTGCGGAAGGCGGGGTTTGACGCCACCGTGAAGCCCAGTTTCTTGCCTGCCTTGGTCTCCATCACGGTGTCCACCACCCGGTCGACCACACCAGCTTTGGTGCCGGTGGCTCCGACACGTTGCGCCGTCGGCGCCGGGGTGCCGTTGAGATCGGCGATGACCACCTGGGCGGCGTTGTGACCATTGGCGCCCATCACGCCACCGCCGGGATGCGTTCCCGAACCACACAGGTAGTAGCCCTTGACCGGCGTCCGGTAGTCCGCGAGTTCGGGCGTCGGGCGGTTGTTGAAGAGCTGATCGAAGAACATCGCACCGTGGAAGATGTTGCCGCCGGTCAGCCCGTAGTCACGCTCCAGGTCTTTCGGGGTGATGATGACCCGGTCACGGATGTGGTCACGCAGGTTCGGTGCGTACCGAAACAGCACCTCCAGCACCCGATCTGCCCACTCGTCCCGGATCGTGTCCCAGTCGGTCCCGTTGAGCTCGAACGGAAGCTGTTGCACTCCAAGGGTCATGGTGTGCATTCCGGGAGGGGCAAGAGTTTTGTCGTGCGTCGACTGGATGACCGCCTCGATGACGAAGTCGTCGGGGAACTCACCGCGCCGCTCGGCTTCCCAGGCGCGTTCGAAGTTCTCGATGGACGCCCCGAGGATGGCCTGCGCTTGATGTTGAGGCCCCTCTGCCCCTGCCGGGAAGCCGATGTAGTCCGGGAGTTCGTCGATCAGCAGGTGTATGCGTGCCATCGACCCGCGCGCGTCGTAGTTCTGCAGTTTGGCAGTGAGCTTGGCGTCCACCGCACCGGGTGGCAGCAGGGTCAGCATCGACCGCTGCGGATCGGCGTTGGAGATCACGGTGTCCGCGAGGATCTTTTCACCGTTCTCCAGCTCCACGCCAATGGCTTTCCCCGACTTGGTGAGCACCTGGCGCACCGGCGCGTTGAGGCGGATCTGGGTACCGTGCGCTTCGGCACTGCGGGCCAGCGCCTGGGTGATCCCACCCATGCCGCCTTTGACGAAACCCCACTGTCCCAGCGTGCCTTTGAACTCGCCGACCGAGTGATGCCCGTAGACGTATCCGGTACCGGGGGTGGAGGGCCCGCCCCAGATCGAGATCATGCCGAAGAAGGTGAACAGGCCCTTGATGTGTTCGGATTCGAAGTAGCGGTCCAGCAGGTCCTTGGTGGACAGGAGCACCAGTTCGTTGAACAGATCCTCGGCGCCCGCCGCCTCGAAGGCCGCGATCACCTGGGAGCGGCTCGGCGCGGGAGACAGCAGGAACGGGGTCAGAATCGAGGCGAATTTCTTGACCCGCAAGCCGAAGTCGAGAAACGCCTGGGCGTCACCCTTGGAGAACTTTGCAATCTCTTTGAGCGTGCGGTCCATGTCCTTCCACATGAACAGGTGACTGCCGTCGGGGAAGATGCTGACTTCGTTGGCCTCGGTCTGGTACATCTGAAGCCCGTAGCGCTCCAGTTCGAGCTCGGCGATGATCTCGGGGCGCAGCAGGCTGGCGATGAACGCGCACGACGACCACGTGGACCCGGCGATGAGTTCTTCGCTGGTGCACGCTCCCCCGACGACGTTGCGGGCCTCGACGACCAGTACTTTCTTTCCGGCGCGGGCGAGGTAGCCGGCGGTGATGAGTCCGTTGTGCCCGGCGCCGATGACGATGGCGTCGTAGCTGGGGGTCGCGTTCATTTGCTGTCTCCAGGGATGGGGCGGGTGAAGTAGGTACGCACCGTGGTGGGGTCGACGAGTTTGTCGAAGCCCTCGATGACCGGTTTCATCGTCGGATGGTTGTCCCGCAACTCTTCCCACGCTGCCCAGTCCGATACCTGCATCATCTCGAGGATGTCCGCAGGGGCTCCGTCAGGTGCCGTGTCGACTCGATACGCGTCGAATCTCTTGACGATGTCGCTGTGTGCCAGGCAGGTTGGTCGGTCCACTTCGGTGGAGAACCGCTCGAACTCCGCCGGGTCGACGCCGGGCAACATCGAGAAGAGGTTGATCGCGACCACCGAATGATCAGATGAGGGCATCGGTCTTGCTCCAGAATCGTTGTCCATGTGGGATTTTCACTCAGTCGTGCGGTGGCACTCAGGCTTCGAGGTTGATCATGATGTGCTTGATCTCGGTGTACTCCTCGACCGAGTAGATCGACATGTCGTTGCCGTGGCCGGACTGCTTGAACCCGCCGTGGGGCATCTCCGAAACGATCGGCAGGTGATCGTTGACCCACACCGTGCCGAACTGCAGCTTGCGCGCAGCCCGCATGGCGCGTCCGACATCTTTGGTGAACACCGATGCCGCCAAACCGTATTCGACATCGTTGGCCCAGGCGAAGGCCTGCTCTTCAGTGCTGAACCGGGTGGTGGTGACGACCGGGCCGAACACCTCTTTCTGCACGATTTCGGAGTCCTGGGCGGCATCGACGACCAACGAGGGCCGATACCAGAAGCCGGGCCCCTCCCCCGGCCCACCGACAGCCAGGGTCGCCGGGCCCCCCGATGCGGTGGCTCGATCGACGAAGCCGGCGATCCGGTCACGTTGACGTTCCGAGATGACCGGACCCATCTCGGTGGACTCGTTGTCCGGCTGCCCCATCGCCACCTTGGACACCGCGCGGGTGAGCTCGGTGACGAAATCGTCGTAAATGCCCTCGGCGATGTAGACACGCGCCGCGGCCATACAGTCCTGGCCCGAGTTGCCGTACCCGCCCTCGCAGATCTTCGCGATCGCCAACTCGGCGTCGCAGTCGTCGAACACGAGCACCGGCGCCTTACCGCCCAGTTCGAGGTGCAGCCGCTTGAGGTTTTCTGCCCCGGCGCGCGCGACGACCTTGCCGGTCGCCGTGTCACCGGTGAGCGAGCTCATCCGCACGCTCGGGTGCGACGTGAGAGCCGCGCCGACCGTGTCGCCGTGCCCGGTGACCACGTTGAGGACGCCGGGCGGGAAGATGTCGGCAGCCAGTTCGGCGAGCCGCAGGGTCGACAGCGGAGTCAGCTCACTGGGCTTGAGCACCAGGGTATTTCCGGTCATCAGCGCGGGGCAGATTTTCCAGATGGCCATCACCAGCGGAAAATTCCACGGGGCGACGCTGCCGATCACCCCGAGCGGATCACGGCGGATGATGCTGGTGTGCGTCGGCGAGTACTCTCCTGCTGCGCGACCCTCCAGGACTCGGGCCGCACCCGCGAAGAAGCGCATGTTGTCCACCCCGAACGGGATCTCATCCCGGGCCACGCTGATCGGCTTGCCGACATTGCGCGATTCCAGTTGGGCGAATTCTTCGGCGTGTGATTCCAGCCGGTCGGCCAGCTTCAGCAGCAGCTCCGCCCGTTTACCCGGTGTCGTCGATGCCCAGCCATCGAAGGCCGCCTCGGCGGCGGCGACCGCGCGGTCCACATCGGTGGCGCCGCCTAGCGACACGGTCGCGATCTGTGTCCCATCGGCGGGGTTGATCACCGACTCGGTGGCACCATCAGCGGCCCCGACATGCTCGCCGGCGACAAACATCGGCTGAACGTCTGCCATTCGTCCTCGTTTCATGGATGCGGGATGACGAGCCGGTCGTGCCAGCCTCGCCAGATTGTTGAACAGTTGATATGTACTACTCAAGCACAGGGTGTCGGCAACGGCAACAGAAGTTGAGAAATTTTCGACGGCACGGGCCATCGCCAAAGCAAAAGGCGCTACCGGCCTCGTGCCGGTAGCGCCGATCTATGCCAAGAAGATGAGGAGAGCCTCGAGGAACTACTTCACTGCAGAGCAGACAGATTTCACCGTGCCGCGCAACGCACTGGCAGCCTGCCAGTAGTCGTGGTCGCGCGGTTGAAATTTCGGCAGTCGTTTGGCGTACTCATCCTCGTACACCGCCTGGCCTTTCATGATGCCGACGAGAAACGGGTCGACGGCCTTGTCGGCCAGCCGCCGCATCGCGGCGGCCTCCTCTTTCATCACGGGGATGACGGCGAGCGTGACAGCACGTTGCTTCGGCGACCACCGGGACGCCGGAACGCGTGGATCGGTCTTCGCCCACGCCTGCTGCTTCTTGCTGAAAGATGCTGCCACCCGGCCCCACTCGGCGCACACCGGATCCGCCTTCGCCGGAACCGCGGGCACCGCAGGGACTTTCTTGACAGCTGGGGTGACCGCCTCTGCCGGAACAGCTTTGGCGACGGCGACCGGATCGGAGGCCGTACTGTCCCGTTGGCTGCCGGACCCGGCGTAAACGCCGACCGCGCCACCGATGATCAGCGCCACCGCCGCGGCGGCCCCGACCGACACCCATCCCCGGATCCGACCACCGTCGAAAGCCGCCCGCCGGCTGCCGTTTCCGAGGGCGACGCGAAACGCCGCGTCGGGCCGGCCGCGCAGTTCGGCAACGGCAACTTCCACCGCAGGCGCCGGCGTACCGAGGTCGGTGAGCTCTTTGACGAACCGGGCGATGGCGACGAGGTCCGCGCTGTAGAGCGCTTCGGGAGGATCCACCGCGGGGAGAAATCGTTCGACGAGGTCTTCCCGGAGGTCGGACGCTCGAGCGACTTCCGCCGCCGTCAACCAATGTCCGGAAACCACATCAGGCACATGCCTTGTCATAGGTCTCTCACCCCCTGCAAGATTGGTACAACATCCCCGTACACACTGCAAGCCGCCCGAGCGGTCCGCCGAGATTGCCACTGCCGCAGTGTGATAGCCGAGGAAACTATTACCGGCCCCGGTTCACGGTGGGCGACACGCAGCTACCGACACTGGCGACACAGTGCGGATATGGCATCAAACCACCGGTGATGCAGATCAACCCGTGGTAGGTCGTTGGGTCCCGCAGCGCGGCCCTGGCGTACTCGTCAGCAACATGGCCGGGTTCGCCGGCGTGCCAGTGGCGATTGGCGCGATGATGCGGAGGTGTTATCAGTCCGGTGCGCGCTCGGCCATCAGCCCCTCCTGGGTGAGGGTTGCGGCAATGGCACCGTCGAGGGTGATCAAGCTCGAGGTGATGAGCCCGCGGCCGCGCGCGGCCGCGGGCGATCGCGACTCCAACAGATTCCACTGGTCGGCACGCAGCGGCCGGTGAAACCAGATCGACGAGTCCGTCGTCCCGCTGCGGTGGCTGCGGGATCGCATGCTGTGCCCGTGCACGGCCAGCGCGGGATCGATGCCGTACAGGTCGGTGACGTACACGGCGATCAGCGTGTGCAGCAGTGGGTCATCGGGCAGCGGCATGGTGACACGCCACCAGAACCGGCGAATGAACTCACCACTCGAGGCGTCGTCGGCGATGCGGATGTCGAGCTCGTCCAGCGGTAGCGACGGCGCCGGGCCGGGTGGGCCGGTGCGCGGCAAGGTGTCCGGGTCTTGCGGCAGCGCGCGGTGGCCGTGCTCGGGCCCGGCGAGCGCGGTCGCGAACGATACGGCCGCCGTGGTCAATAACCGGCCGTTCTGCTGGGCGTCGACCCGGCGCGAGGCAGCGGTGCGGCCGTCATAGACACGGTGCACCTGATAGGCCACGGGCCCGCCCGCGTCGCCGCCGCGCAGGAACTGCAGGTGCATGTTGGTGGGTGCTCGATCGTCGGTGACCGTCGCGCACGCGGCGGCCAGGCTCTGCGCGGCGATCAGGCCGCCGTAGGCACGCTTTCCGGCAGGGCCGCTGGCGGGTCCGGTCCAGGTGTCGCCGTCCTGCCGGAGGTTCAGCAGCTCCAGCAGCTCGCTCAACGCGCACCGGAATCGGTTGCGACAGTGCCCGACTCACTCAGTGCCGCCACCTCGTCTGCGCTGAGTCCGAGATACTCGGTCAGCACCGCGGCGGTGTCGTCCCCGAGGGCGGGTGCAGCGACCGCGGGCGGGTAGGTACCGCCGATCGACACCGGCAGCCCCGGTGCCAGGTACCGGCCGATCCGCGGCTGGTCCAACGGCGTGAACAGTGGATTGGCGGTGACACGGTCGCCGGAGGCGACCTCATCGAAGCTGCGGTACCGCTCCCACAGCACCGAGGTCCCCGACAGCGCGGCGGTGACCTCTTCGGCGGTGTGCTCGCTGAACCACAACGTGAACAATCCGGTGAGCGCATCGCGGTGGAGGTAGCGCTGGCCTTCGTCGGAGAAGTCGGCGCCCAGCGCCTCGGCAAGGGCGCCAACGGCTTTGGTGGTGCCGGTTACTTCGGTGAGATCGCGGAAGTGCCGGCCGGTGAGCGCGACGAGCATGAACGCGACACCGTCGCGGCTGGTGAAGTTCTGCCCGTAGGTGCCGTAGAGGGTATTGCCGAGCCGCTCGCGAGAGGTGCCGTTGATCATCACCTCGGTGAGGAAGCCGAGATTACCTGCGGTCGCCAGGGCCACATTCTCCAGCGGGATGCTGATGCGCGCGCCCTCGCCGCCGGCATCGCGGTGCCGCAGCGCAGCACTCACGGCCAGCGCGACATACAGCCCACAGCTCACATCCCATGCCGGTAGCACGTGATTGACGGGAACCCCGAGTTGCGCCGGCCCGGTGACCAGGGGAAAACCCAGACCGGCGTTGACGGTGTAATCCACCCCCGTGCCGCCGTCGGCCCGCCCCGATACCTCGACGTGAATCAGATCCGGTCGCAGTGCGGCCAGCGTCTCATACGAATGCCATTGCCGTCCTGCGACGTTGGTGATCAGCACGCCGCTCTGTGCGATCAGCCGCTGTACCAGCTGCTGGCCTTCTGCGGAGCGCAGGTCGGCCGCCACCGACCGCTTCCCCTTGTTCAGCCCGGCCCAGTAGATGCTGTCCCCGTCGCCGGTCACCGGCCAGCGGCGATAGTCGGCGGCACCGCCGACAGGGTCGACCCGGATCACCTCCGCGCCCAGCTGGGCCAGCGTCATGCCCGCAAGCGGCACCGCGACGAAGCTGGAAATCTCGATGATCCGCACCCCGGCCAGGGGCCGGGCGCTATCCGGTGGCGATACAGGTTCAGCCATCGGGTCAAGCTATCAAGCCCGTTCGCCCACCAGCTTCACCGCCGCGGCCTCGATAGTTTCCTCGGAGAGCAGCACCTGCAGCGCGGCGTCCCCGAGTGGGATGAAACTGTCGTTGCTGGCGACCCGCTCCACCTGTCCGGTGTATCCGTGTGACAGCAGTTCGGCAAGGACGCCTTCGCCGACACCGCCGGTCTGGCGAGTTTCGTCGACGATGAGGACGCGGCCGGAGGCGGCAGCTTCACGCACCATGTCGTCGACCGGTAACGGGGCCAGCCAGCGCAGGTCGACCACCCGGGCCGCGATGCCCTGCCCGGCCAGCCGGCGGGCGACCCGCAGGCTCATCCACAGGCCGTTGCCGAAGGTCAGGATCGTCAGGTCCGCACCGTCGCCGTAGGTGCGGGCCCGGCCGATCTGGACCGGCTGCGTCGGGTAGGACGCCAGCCAACCCTGGTCGCCGTCCTCATACAGGTCCTTCGTGTGGTACAGGGCGATGGGTTCGAGATAAACACACACCGCGCCAGCGGTTTTGGCTGCCTCGACACAGCTGTGAAACATGGCCGCGGCGTCGTCGGGCCGGGCCGGGGACGCAATGACCACGCCGGGGATGTCCCGGATCGCCGCGATCGAGTTGTCGTTGTGGAAGTGGCCGCCGAAGCCCTTCTGATACCCGTATCCGGCGATGCGCACCACCATCGGGTTGCGGTACTGCCGGTTGGAGAAGAACTGCAGGGTGGCGCCCTCGCCGCGAATCTGGTCGGCGGCGTTGTGCAGATAGGCCAGGTACTGGATCTCCGGGATGGGCAGCAGCCCCGACACACCGGCCCCAAGGGCCAGGCCCAGAATCGTCTGTTCGTCCAGCAGGGTGTCGAACACCCGTGCCGGTCCCGCGCTGCTCTGTAAACCGCGGGTGACCCCGTAGACACCGCCCTTGCGCGCGACGTCCTCGCCGAACAGGATCGCCTCCGGGTGAGCCGTGAGTACGTCCTTGAGGGCCCGATTGATGGCCAACGCCAGGGTCAGACCGTCGCCGGTGGATTCGGGGGGAACCACCGACGCGGACAGGGACTCGTCAAGGGTGTCGCGCAACGGTTGGACCACCGCGGGCGCGCTGTCGAGTTGCGGGTAACTGCTGACCTCACGCGCCGAGTCGATGACCTCGGCGCGGACGGTCTCGTACCGCTGCAGCACTTCTTCGGGACTCAGAATACCCGCGGCGACAAGGGTTTTCGCGGTGTTCAGGACCGGATCACGGTCGAAGTCGGCCATGATCTCGTCGGGTCGGCGATAGGACGGCTCGAAATCGGACCCGGCGTGGCCCATCAACCGGACCGTGCTCAGGTGCAGGAACGCCGGTTTGCGGTGGCTGCGCACCCAGGTGGCCGCGGCCAGTGCGGTGTCGAACGCATCGGGCAGGTCGCAGCCGTCGGCCGCGAAGTACTCCAACCCCTCGCGGTGGGCGTATGTGCGAGCCACCCATCCGCGCGGTGTCTTGGTGCTGATGCCGATGCCGTTGTCCTCACACACGAACAGCAGCGGCATGGGCAGACCCTGGTACGCGGCATGCAGTGCGGCGTTGATGGCGCCGACCGCCGTCGAGTGGTTCGCCGAGGCATCGCCGAAGCTGCACACCGTCACCGCGTCATCAGGCCAGGGGCAGTCCACATCGAGCTTGCGGGCCCGGGCGATCGAGAATGCGACACCGAGTGCGCGCGGCAGGTGCGAGGCAATGGTGGAGGTCTGCGGAATGACGCTGAGGTCATGGCGGCCGAAGACCTTGTGCCGGCCGCCGGATATCGGTTCGGCGGTGGCCGCGACCAACCCCAACAGCACATCGCGGACCGGGTCCGAACCGCTGACCTGCGCGGCGCGCGCCAGGTAGAAGCCGCCGGAGCGGTAATGCAGCAACGCAGGATCGGTCGGACGCAACGCCGCGGCGACCGCGGCGTTGCCCTCATGTCCGGACGAGCCGATGGTGTAGTAGCCCTTGCCATGGGACCGCAGCCACCGTGCGGCGAGGTCGAGATGCCGGCTGGAGAGTTGGGCATCGAAGAGCGCCAACGCGTTCCGTACCGTCAGCGCCGAACCGTCGCGCACGGGCTCGGCCTCACCGCGGACCGGTGCCGCGGCCTTCAGCGCCGAGACGGTTGTGGTGAAGTGTTCGTCGATGGATTCGGCCACCTGGCCCTCCTGAGCTCGCGGCTGGTTGACGATGCGGGTGAATCTGCGAGGCGTTATCGCATCAACGGAACGCGGCGATTCCGGTGAGTGCCTGCCCAACAACCAGACTATGCATTTCGCTGGTGCCTTCGTAGGTCAACACCGATTCGAGGTTGTTGGCGTGCCGCATGACCGGATACTCGGCGGTGATCCCGCTGGCGCCGAGGATGGTCCGCGCGGTACGCGCGATGTCGATCGCCTCCCGCACATTGTTGAGCTTGCCGAGGCTGACCTGGTTGGGCACCAACTCGCCCGCGTCCTTGCGGCGGCCCAGATGCAGGGCCAGCAGATAACCCTTGCCGTACTCCAGGGTCATATCCGCCAGTTTCTGCTGGGTGAGCTGGAACCCGCCGATGGGGCGGCCGAACTGTTCGCGGGAGCGGGCATACTCCCGTGCGGTTTCCAGGCAGTCTCTGGCCGCCCCGAGTGCGCCGAACACGATGCCGAACCGGGCCTCGTTCAGGCAGCGCAGCGGGGCGCCGAGGCTCGTCGCCTCCGGCAGCCGGGCGGAGTCGGGCAGGCGGACGTTGTCCAACACCAGTTCACTGGTGACCGAGGCGCGCAGCGACATCTTCGACTTGATGGTGTTCGCAGTGAAACCTGGTGTGTCGGTGGGTACCACGAAACCGCGGATACCGTCGTCGGTGCGTGCCCAGACGATTGCCACATCGGCGACCGAACCGTTGGTGATCCACATCTTGGTGCCGCTGAGCACCCAATCGTCGCCTGCACGTGTCGCGCGGGTGCGCATGCCTGCCGGGTCGGAGCCGTGGTCGGGCTCGGTGAGACCGAAGCAGCCGATGGCTCGGCCGGTCGCCATCTCCGGCAGCCACTGCTGCTTCTGCTCCTCGCTGCCGAACGCGTGGATCGCGAACATCGCCAAGGATCCCTGCACGCTCACCAGCGACCGGATACCGGAGTCGCCGGCTTCCAGCTCCAGACAGGCCAGGCCGTAGGCGACCGCCGAGGTGCCCGCGCATCCGTAACCCTGCAGATGCATGCCGAGCAGGCCGAGTTCGCCCAGTTCCACGGCCAGCTCGCGCGCCGGCAGTTCACCGTTCTCGTACCAGCCGGCGATGTGCGGATTGATCCGGCGCGCCACGACGGAGCGGACGGTATCGCGAATCTCCCGTTCCTCGGTGCTCAACAACGCGTCGACGCCGACCAGTTCGTCGGCGCTGACAGACTCGGGAACTCGTTGGGCCACAGTAACTCCTGCCTTGAAGGTGATTATCGGTTCAGCAGCACCCGGTGCCACGCGCACCCGCAGGCACCGGTGGCGCCACCTCGCCGCGCCAGCTCACCGCGCGGCTCGGGGGCGGGGTCTGTTCACTACGCGTCTTGACCAACGGCACTCCGTCGACCAGCACCGATGCGATCCCGGGCAGGTCACCGAGCGCGAAGCACTCCAGTGCGTCACCGGCCGTCGAGCCGGTGATCGGTCCCAGTATCAGCAGGTCGGCAGGCCGGCCCTCGGCGAGAATGCCGGTGTCCAGCCCGTGCGCCGTGGCGGTCTGACCGGTTGCGGCCGCGACCGCGGCCACCGGCTCGACACCGCAGATCGAGGCCAGGAAGCAGATGTTGCGCAGCATTCCCCGGGGGATGACACCGGTGCCGCCGGGAGTGTCGGTGCCGAGCGTGAGCCGCCCCAGTTCTCCGCGCGCAGTCAATTGTTCGGCCACCAGCTTGGTCGCCCGGTAGTTCATCGAGCTGCACACCTCGACGCTCGCCGAGGGCAGGTCGGCGATGATCGCCGTGATGTCGTCGTCGGGCGCGGGTATCGGCCCGCCTGAGATGTGGCCGACGATATCGGGTTTCACCGCGACCACCACGTCACGTCCCGCGACCCGGCTCGATCCCGAGCGCGACACCCCACCGGTGTGCATCTTGACCGTCATGCCACGTTCGTGTGCCCAGCTGACGTAGCGTTGGGCTTCCCCGTCGCCCAACCGGTTCCAGTCGTAGAAGATGAACTTGAGGTGCTCGATGCCTTCGCGCTGCGCACGGTCGAAATGTTCCTCGGTCATACCCGGGACCAGCAGCATGGTGCCGGCATTGACCTTGACGCCGGATGGCCGTGAGCGACCGGTCGTGTGCTTGGACGTGATGGCGATGCTCAACACGAGTTCGGGGGTGAGCGCACCGAAATCGAGGCCCGGAATGTGCAATTCGCCTGCCGACACCATCGACGTGGTGCCACCCTGCAGATAGTTTCCGATCCACCCGACCGAGTTCTGCGCGGGCGTCCACTCGCCGAAGGTCGGGTGGACGTGACCGTCGACCAGGCCGGGCATCACGGTCAACCCACCCGCGGAGACCACCCGGTCCGGGTGGGGGTGATCGACACCGATGCCTGCGATTCGGCCGTCTTCGATCAGCAGCGTGGTGTCCCGCAGCGGTGTCAGCGCAGCGTCGCCGTGCACCAGGAGGCCGATGTCCTCCACAAGCAGTGTCGTCACATATCCCCCTGGACGTCGTTGGATTTTGTATACACTATCCGATAATTGGGCCGCGGTATAGGGCGCATCCCGGCTGGGCCTCCATTCGGCCCAGCGTGCCGAATCTCTGCGACGTCTCGCGGCCGAACTCGGGATCGGCCCACTCGGGCGCTGAATATCGGCATGACGAACACCACCAGCACGACGATCGCCGCCCCGGCGAAGTTCATCGCCAACCGCACACCACCCTCGTACCAGGGAAACAACTCCGGGTACTCACTGATCACCAGCAGCACCGGCGGTCCCGTTATCGCCCACCAGGTGTAGTTGACCGGCCGCAACGCGATCGCGAGCGCAAACAACACCACCGTCGCAAAGATCATCACCGGGGCCGGCGGCTGCGCACCCAGCAGCGCGGCGGCGATCACCGCACCGACAGCATTGCCGGACAGGCGTTGTGCCATGCGCTTTCCCGTCTGGCCCTGACTCGGCTGAATGGTGAGCAGCACACTGGTGACCAGCCAGTGCCCGCCCACCATGTCTGCAGGCAGCAGGTTCGCCGCCGAAACCGCCAGGCCCACCGCGACTCCCACCCGCAGTGCATGGGCACGGCCTCCACCGGCACGGGGCGGCTCAGCGTCCTCGGCCGCGGCACCGCCCAAGCGTGCGACACCGAACCAGGCCGACCATGCCGCCAACACCACCAACGCGCCGATCACGTACGGACACAGCGCCGCAACGCCGCCGGTGGACGCGCCCAGGTCGGTGGACATCAGCACCACGGCCAGACCGGCGGTGGCGCCGACCCTGCCGATGAGCGCGCCGAACACCGCCGCCCCGACTGTCACCACGGCGAGTGCATACGGATACGGAGCACTGAGCAGGACGATCGCCCCGCAGACCACCACGGTCAGCGCCCGCACACAGATGGTCTCCACCGCGGCGCGCAACGAACCGGGCAGCTCGGGTACCGCGGTCAACACGAAACCCAGCCCGATCGCCGAGCCGAGCTCAGCCCGCCCCGCAGATACCGCGACCACCAGGATCGCGCCGAGGGCGATCGCCAGCGCCGCGGCCATGCCCCAACGGCTACGGCCGACCGGCCGCAACAACTCCGGCGTGCGGATCCGTGCGGCACCGCTGTTCTCGGTGCCGGCCGAGACCGCCGGCCGATCCGACATCACCCGGTGGGGGCGGCCGCGTCCAGCACAGCCTGCACAATGCCCTGATATCCCGTGCAGCGGCAGATGTTTCCCGACAGCGCCTCGCGCACCGAATCCTCTGTCAGAGGCTTCTCGGTGTTGGGATCGCGCAGCAACTCGACGGCGGTGACCAGGAACCCGGGCGTACAGAACCCGCATTGCAACCCGCCACGCTCGGAGAACGCCTGTCGCAGCCGCTGTGTCTCCTCGAACTCGTCAAGGCCTTCCACGGTGGTCACCCGCATACCGTCGATCTGGACGGCGAACATCAAACAGGCCCGCACACTGCGACCGTCGATGAACACCGAGCAGGCCCCGCACACACCGTGCTCACACCCCAGGTGGGTGCCTGTGAGGTCCAGTTCGTCGCGCAGGAAATCGGCCAGGGTCAGCCGGGGCGGTACCGTGCGCTGAACCAGCCGGCCGTTCACGACGGCCGACAACGTCACCCCTACCGGGGAATTGGCGGTATCAGTGGCGTGCATCAGCGCCCTCCTGTCGTTCCGTGACACGATGTTCAGCCTCGGTGAGCGCCTGGGTCAGCGCGACCGAACACAGCCGGCGCGTGTAGTCGGGGTCATCGGAGGACGGCTCCGTGGTGCCGGCCCAGCGCTCGGCCAGCGCCTCCCACAGCGCAGCGCTCGGATGTTCGCCGACCGCGTCCTCACCGACGAACAGGAGCGGGCGGTCAGCTGCGCTGAGCACTGCTGCGCGCACCGAGGCGATTCGGCCGTCGGCACTGAGGTCAAGTACGCAACCGGCGCCGGCCAGCCCGTAATCCCCGTGCTGGTGGGCATATTCGACGAAACCCCACCCTTGGCCGTGCCGGATCGCCGGTACCGAGACCCAGGTGATGATCTCGTCGGGCTCCAGAGCACTCGTGTAGAACGACACGAACATGTCCTCGGCACTGACCTGGCGGCGCCCGCCGGATGCCGATTCCACGTGGAATGTCGCGCCGAGCACCAGCGTGGCCAGCGGCATTTCGGCGGCGGGATCTGCGTGGGCCACCGATCCTCCGATCGTGCCGCGGTTCCGGATGCCGATGTGGCCGATGTAGCGCGCGGCATCGGCCAGCAACGGGGCCCGCGCGGCGATCAGCGGATCGACCTCGACGGTGCGGTGGGTGACCAGCGCACCCAGGATCAGATCATCGGTGTCGTCGAAGATTCGTCTGAGTTCGTCGAGCCGGCCGATGTCGATGATGACGGCAGGCCGGGCCAGCCGCAGGTTCATCAGGGTCATCAATGACTGGCCGCCCGCCATGAGCTTGGCATCCGGATGGGCCGCGAGCAGCTCGAGAACCTCGGCGACCGAGTCGGGGCGAAAATACTGGAACGGTGCGGGTTTCACGATGCCACCCCCGAGGACACCGTCGTCAGGGCCCGGCACAGGTCGCCTGTCGAGATCGGTGTGCTGTCGACGTGGAAGCGGCCGTCGAGCGCGTCGTCGACGGCGCCTGCGAGCGTCGAGTAGACCGCGATGGTGCCGCTCTCCCCCGCTCCGCGGACCCCGATGGGGTTGGCCGGGGTGTCGACATGCAGATGCTTGACCGTCACCCGGGGCATATCGGTGGACAGCGGCAAGTGGTAGGCGGCGAAGGTGGTGGATTGCGGCTGTCCGGTGTCGGAATACCGCCATTGCTCGAACAGCGCCCCGCCCACGCCCTGGGCGACTCCCCCGATGATCTGTCCCTCGACGATTTTCGGATTGATCTCCCGGCCGCCTTCGTGGGAAACGGCGTAGCGCAGCACCTTGACGATCCCGGTGCGCCGGTGCACACCGACGATCGCCGCATGCACGCCCATCGTCCAGGTCACCGTCCGCACCCGGTACACGGCGGTCACGTCGAGCGCACCGCCGCCTTCCTGATCGCCACCGACCGCCATGGCGCCGGCCACGTCCGCCCAGCCGATGGAATGCTCTGCCGCCGCATGAAAACGGCCGTCGACGTACTGCACGTCTTCGCGATCGGCGCCCAACAATGCCGCGGCCCGGTCGACGGCCAACCCGATGAGGTCCTGGGCGGCCTCGTGTACGGCCGAACCCGCGAGTATCGCCGATCGGCTGGCGAAGGTGCCCACCCCGTCGGGTAGCCGTTCGGTGTCACCGGGCACGTAGACGACCTGATCCAGCCCGACCCCGAGCGCCTCGGCGGCCACCTGCGCGAAGACCGTTTCATGGCCCTGCCCGGCCGACGCGGCTCCCGCCGTCACCTCGAAACGACCGTCGTCCAGCAGCCGCATCCGTGCTGTCTCATGCGGTCCGCGTCCGGTGGCTTCAAGGTACGACGACAATCCATAGCCGATGTGGTACTGCGGATAGGTTGCCGCACAACGCGTCACTTCCTCGCGCGGCAACGATTGCAGTACCGATTCCAGACATGCCCGGTAGTCGCGGCCGTCGTAGCGGATGGGCACGCCGTCCCGGTACGGGATCGGCCGCGGGTACGGCATATCGGCATCGGTGAGCAGATTGCGCCTGCGGATCTCCTCGCCGCTGATGCCGAGTTCGCGGGCGGCGGCGTCGAGGCTGCGTTCGAGCGCGAAGGTCGCCTCGGGCCGGCCGGCACCGCGGTACTGGGCCACCAGCGTCTTGTTGGTCAGTGCGGCCCGCCCGGAGATCTGCGCGGCCGGGATCCGGTAGGGGCCCAGCAGATGGATCGCGGTATTGGCGATGATCCCTGCCACCCACAGGCTTCCGGCGCCGATGTCGACGATGAAATCGTCCGCCCAGGCCAGGATCTGACCGTCCCGGTCGACCGCCAGCCGGGTGTGGTGCACCTGATCGCGTCCCTGCGCACTGGCCACGAGATGTTCCTGACGATCCTCGACCCAGATCAGTCGCTGCCCGGTGTGACGGGCCAGCATCGCGAGGAGGATCTCTTCGCCGTAGACATTGGCTTTCGTGCCGAAGCCGCCGCCCACGTCGGGTACCGCCACCTTGATCTCCTGGCGCGACCATCCGGTGACCGCGCAGATGGCGTTACGGACCATATGGGGAACCTGGGTGGAGGTCGTCACCTCGACGCGTCCCCGCCTGCTGTCGAATTCGGCCAGCACCCCGCGGCATTCCAGTGGCACCGCACCGTGCCGGTTCATCCGGTAGGTCCCGGCGACGACGGTGGCCGCACCGTCGAACGCCCGGTCAGGATCACCGAACGAATAGTGCAGCCGCGCAGCCTCGTTGCTGTCCAGGTGATCGAACAACACCGGAGCGGAGCTCTCGAGCGCCGCAGCCGGGTCGGTCACGGCGGGCAGGCTCTGATAGTCGACCTCGACGGCTTCCATCGCATCCTCGGCGCAATAGCGGTCCTCGGCCACGATGATCGCGATCGGTTGGCCCGCGTAGTGCACGCGGTCAGCGGCCAGGATCGACAACCGCTGCTCGGCAAGCACACACGATGTCGCCGTGGTGAAATCTGCGTCCGGTGTGGTGAGTGTGGGTATCGGCACCCCGTCCAGGCCCAGGTCGGCGGCCGTGTAGACGCCGAGGACGCCGGGCATACCGGCAGCGACCGAGGTATCGATTCGGGTGATGCCGGCGTGCGGTTCGGCCGACCGCAGGAACACCACGTGGTGGGCCCCGGCGGCGTGGTCGGCAACGAACTGACCACGGCCGCCGAGCATGCGCTCGTCCTCACGTCGCCGCACCGAACTGCCGATGTGGCCGACCGTGGGTGCGTTCGGAGTCAATGGAGTCGTTTCTCCCATTGCCACAAGGCAATTGATATCGCGAACGAGATCGTGATCAGCAGCATGATCGTCGCGACCATGGACGGGTAATCACCGTGGCTGTAGGCCTGCAACACCACCCGCCCCAGGCCGCGTCTGGTGGCGAAGAACTCCGAGAGCACCACGCCCACCACCGCGAGGCTGACCGCCAGCCGGATTCCGGTCAGCAGCGGCCGCCGGATTGCGGGGATGATGATGTGGACGAGCATCTGCCATCCGTTGGCCTGTACCGAACGTGCGAGCTTCCAGTAGACGCGCGGGATCTCCTGCACACCGGTGGCCACGTTGATCAGCACCGGGAACAGCGCGAACAGCACGCCCATGACGACCTTCGAGCCCGACAGGGTGAAGATCGGCAGCAGCACCGGATACAGCACGATCTTGGGAATTCCGTTGAGCACGATCAGCATCGGCTCGAATATCAGCCGCAGTCGCGCGGACAGTCCGAGCAGCAGTCCCAGCGCCCCGCCGATCGCGGTGCCGATGACGAACGCCAGGAACACGGCTTGGGCGGTGACGCGCAGATCGAACAGATACGACGGGTCGCCAAGGTTCTGGACCAACACACGCAGGGTCTGCATCGGTGACGGGATCACGAAGGTCAGGTCGGAGAAGACCTCCCAGACCACGACCACCACCACTGCGAGCAGAGTTGCCCCGACCGCCTGATTGCCCAGGATCGAACGGAGCCGCTGCGATTTCGCAGGTCCGGCAGGCACCTGCGGTGCCGATCGTTGCACAGTCGAGGTCATCGGTTCCTCCCCCGCAGCAGGATGCGTTCGACCACCGTGAGCAGCGCCGTGAGGATGCAGGACAGCACCAGCACGACTGCGATGTAGGCGTACATCTCGTTGTTGTTGAAGATCTCGTACAGGTAGCGGATGCGGTATCCGAGCCCGGCCTGTGCGGTGGTGAACTCCATGGCGATGGTGCCGATCAGCGCGTACACCACCGCCAGTCGCAGGCCGGCGACGATGTACGGTCCGGCTGCCGGAATCGCGATGGCGAACAAGGTCTGCCGTGGTGAGGCTTTCAGCGAACGTGCCAGTTTCATGTACACCGGCGGCATCGAGTTGAGCCCGACCGCGGTGTTGAGCGCCATGGGGATCGCGGCCATGACGGTGGCCAGAATGATCACCGACGTGGCGTTGATGCCGACCAGCACGATCATCACCGGGTAGAACAGCACCAGCGGCACCGCGTAGAACGAGACCAGATACGGCTCGAAGATCCGCCCGACCGCCGGCAACTTCCAGAAGATCAGTCCGGCAGCGAAACCCAACAGTGCACCGAAGACGATCGAGAACGCCACCTCGACGCCCGTGCGTGCGGCGTCGTCCCAGAATTGCGGCTCACCGAGCAATCGAACCAGCTCGCCCAGGATGACCGAGGGCGCCGGCAGAATGTGGTCGCTCCACAGCCCGATCTGCGCGCCGATCTCGGCGAACACCAGGAAGATGACGATCAGGCCGAGGGTCGACAGGGCACTCAGGGCGCCGTTGCTCAGGCCGCGCTTCCTGCGGACAGGTTGCGGTTGACCGGGTTTGGGGGGCATCGTCTCGGTGGGCAGGTCGTCCTCTGCTACGTAGGAAGTCGTCACGTCGATGCGGCTTCCTGCTGTTTGAACCCACGCATCGACTCGGCTTGCAGCGATGTCCAGACCCGGTTCTGCAACTCGTTGAACTCCGGCGTGGACACCATACTCGCGTCACGTTCGTCGGGCAGGTTGATATCGACGACATCGATGATCGAGCCCGGGCGGTAGGACATCACCCAAACCTGCTGGGACAGCAGGATCGCCTCGGAGATGTCGTGGGTGACGAACACGATGGTCTGTTGCGTGCTGGCCCAGATCTGCCGAACCTCCGCGCCGAGGAACAGGCGGGTCTGCTGGTCCAGCGCCGCGAACGGCTCGTCCATCAGCACCACCTCGGGCTGCACGGCCAAGGTGCGGGCCAACGCGACGCGCTGCCGCATGCCGCCGGAAAGCATGGAGGGGTAGGATTTTTCGAATCCGCCGAGGCCGACGAGTTCGATCGCTTCCTTGGCCCGCTGGCGTCGGACATCCTTGGCGGTGCCGATCATCTCCATCGCGAACGCGACGTTCTCCTCCACCGTGCGCCATGGGAGGGTCGAATCCTCCTGGAACACCACTCCGATCGACGGGTCCGGGCCGGTCACCGGTTTCCCGGCGACGCGCACCTGGCCGGTCGTCGCCTTCTGCAACCCGGCGATCACTGCCAGGAGGGTGGACTTTCCACAGCCACTGGGTCCGACGATGGACACGAAACTGGAATGTGGCACGTGCTGGGTGATGTCGGTTACCGCGGTCACCTTGCCGGCCGGTGCGTCGAAGACAACCGATACGTCCTCGATCTGGATGCCGTCACGATCCATGGGGTATGCCTCTCGGGAGATTGATGGGCCGTCCTGGCTCAGAATTCTGCCCGGTCGTCCTCGGGCAGGTACTGCTGGTCAAGCGTCGTGGACCAGTCGATGGGCTCGGAGATCTGTCCGGCTGCCACCATCAGATCCGAGAGGTTCTTCAGGCCCGCGGGGTCGACCTTCTGTGAATATCCCTTGGCCAGCAGCTCGGGATTGGCGGCCAACGCCGCCTTCATGACCTCGGGTGACACCCCGACCAGCGGGGCGATCTCGGTCGCCGCCTCATCGGGATTGGCCACCAGCCATTCGTTGAGCCGGTCGGCGACGGTAAAGAAGGCGCGCACGTTGTCCGGGTTCTTCTCGGCATAGTCGGCGTTGACCGCTACCAGATCGGTGGGCAGGTCACCCAGCACATCGCGGGAATCGACCAGCACCTCAGCGTTTTCCGACGCCTTCTTGTCGGCGATGAAGGGCTGCATGGCCCATCCTGCGGTGATCTGGCCTGCCTTGGCTGCCGTCCAGTTGTCGCCCATCGGGCCGACCGCCTGCGTCTTGACCCCGAGCTTGCGCTCCAGCCCCTTGGCGACCAGCTCGGTCGACGAACCGGCCGAGCTGAACCCCAGCGTCGCGCCCTCCAAGCTGCGCCCGGGCGGCGAGATCCACGAGAAGTCGTTGACCTGGAACCACGGCGCCACCACTTTGAGATTCGAATTCGGTTGCTGCGCAGCAAGAATCACCGAGCTGTTGCCTGCGATCGCCATATCGGCATCACCGCTGGTGACGACGCGCAAGGTGTTACCGCCACCGCCGCCGGAATACAGGTCGACGTTCAGGCCCTTCTCGTTGAACCAACCCTTGTCGATACCGACCTGCAGTATCGCCATGAACGGCAGGCTGTCGACGCCCGTCGCGGAGATGCTCAAAGCATCTGTTCCTGCACTGTCGGGCCCGGCGGACTCATCGGCACAGGCCGTGGTTCCGGCGAAGAGGGCAACGGCGGCACCCGCCGCTACAAGGACTTTGGGAAACCAGGACATCCGACACAACCTCCGAGGTAGTGAATATTGGATACACTATACGAATTACTGTGATCTAGGTCAACTTTTTCGGACGTTGTGACGGGTCGAAACCCTGGACAACAATCCCGCCAACTCCAAGCCGGCTGCAATACCGATCATCGCCGCTGCCGCGGCAAATCGCGAATGACTCTTTGACGCGGTCCCCGCCACGGCCGGGAGGGGGACATCTGCCGAACCGGCAACGGTCGCGCCGGTTGGTTCCACCGCGGACATCCGCAGCCCGTCGGCGACGGTCAGCGCGCGCTTGAGCGGCGGTGGAGCGCCCGGCACCGCACTTCCCGGGGCGGGAAATGCAGGCACCGGTTGCGCTGGATCAGCCAAGGCTGTCCACGATCTCTGCGAATGTGCGGATGGTCGGCGCGCGGCTCTCACCGGGCCGGACGAAGGGAATGATCGAAACCTGGTCCACACCGAGCCCCTCGATCTGCTTCAGGCGCTGCCGGCATTCGTCGGGCGTCCCGGCCAGTGCGAACAGATCCACCAGCTCATCGGGCACCAGATCGGCGTGCGAGGCCTCGGTGTTCATGTGCTCGTAGTAGTTGTACGACTCCCGGATTCGGTCGATGGCCTTCTCCAGCGAGGGGTCCACCTTGGCCGGCAAGGGACGGATCGCCACCCGTGACACGTGCGCACGGACCAGATCCCGCGCGTGGGTGCGGTCTTCATCGATCGCGGTCGGTGTCCACAGCACGATGTGCAGGTCGTCGAGGGTCCGCCCGCTTTCGGCTGCGCCGGCTTCGATCGTCTTCAACGCGGCCTCGATGAAATGCGGTGCGGTTCCGACGAGCACGATCACACCGTCGGCGATGCGCCCCGACATCCGCAGGATCTTGGGCGCGGAGGCGGCGATGTAGATCGGGATGTTCATCGGTTCGGTGAGGTAGTTCAGGTGGTATTCGGCGCCGCTGGTCGGCTCCGCCACCTTTTCCCCTTTGAACAACTCGCGGAGATCGCGGATGGACGCCTCCAACTCGGCGAGCTTGAGCGGTTTGAGCCCCATGGTGCGCAGCGAGGAATCCCCGGTGCCGATTCCCAGGGCCACCCGGCCTCCGGTGAACTCCGACAGCGTTGCCCACGTCGACGCGAGCAACGACGGGTGACGGGTCACGGAATTGGTCACACCGGTGCCGAACACGATGCGTTCGGTCCCGACGGCCGCGGCACCCATGACGGTCGATGACTCACGCCAGATGTTCTGGGAGTCGCCGAACCACACGTTGTCGTACCCGAGCGATTCGCTCAGCTGTACGTATTCGCGCATGGCGCCCACTGGTTCAGTCGGAAAAAGACCGACCCCTTTACTCAGCACTATCGACCTCCTGGGCGACGTTGGATATCGTATCCAATCGTAGGGCGATGGTCCCGGTCACACAACCGGTAACCGCGATCGAGTCGGCTGAGGAGAAAGAAGCGTCATGCAACTGGTCAACGAGTTCTCCGTCGATGCGCCACTCGATATCGCCTGGTCGGCGCTCACCGACATTCCACGGGTGGTCGAGTGCATCCCCGGCGCGAAACTCGAAGGACACGACGGTGACGACTATCGGGCGAAGGTCGCCGTGAAGGTCGGCCCGGTCGGACTGACCCTGGCAGGCACCGCCTCGATTGTGCGCCGAGATGACACTGCGCACGAGATGGTGGTGCGCGGGCAGGCCCGTGACCGCAAGGGCAACGGCTCGGCCGAGGCCACCGTCACGATGTCCGCACGCGAGCTCGACGGCCGCGCGACGGTGACGGTACGTACCGACCTGGAACTCGGCGGTCGTATCGCCCAGTTCGGCAGCGGCGTCATCTCACAGGTGAGCAACCGGATACTCGGGCAATTCGTCCGCAGGCTCAACACGATGATCACCGCTCCCGGCGAGGCCGTGCCGTCACGCCCGGCTCCGGCCGCCGTGGCGGCGCACGTCAGCACGGGCGAGACGGACTGGCTCACCGTTGTGGTCACGGCACTTGCCGGCGCGGTGCTCGGACTTGCCATCGGTCGCACCGCCCAGCGGTTGGCGTGACTCAGCGTGCTGTCGTCGCAACGAGTTCCAGCTCCACACACACTCCTCCGGGCAGCGAGGCCACCCCGATCGCCGTGCGGGCATGTGCCCCGACGTCCTCGCCGAACACCTCAAGGAGAAGCTTCGATGCGCCGTCGATCACCGCGGGTTGGGCGTCGAAGTCCGGCACCGCCCGCACGTAGCCGCGCATGTGCACCAGCGCGGTGACGGCATCCAGGCCGACTGCCGCGTCGAGGGACGCCAACAGATTCAGCGCAGCGAACCGGGCCTGCGTTCGAGCCTGGTCGATGCTCACGTCATCGCCCACGACGCCTACCGCGCCGGGGTCGGCAGGGCGACGCGCGGTGGTCCCGGATATCCACACCTGGTCCCCGCTGCGGCGGTTCGGGAAATAGGCACCGAGAGGTTTGACCGGCGCGGGTAATTCGAGCCCCAGGGCCGCCAATCGATCCCGCGGTGTCACGAGTCCGCTTCGGGTTCTTCGCGACCGAACACCGTATGAAGGTGGTCGATCGCGTGCAGGCGGTGCTCGTGGTTCAACTCGACCATGCGGTCGACGTCACGCGCCGCCATCGCATCGACGAGCAGCACGTGCTCACTGTTGACCTTCTCCAGGTCCATCAGGTGCGCATACAGGGGTCGGTAGGCGTCGGCGGTGTTCCACAGCTGAGCGACGATGCGCTTGGTGCGGGCCATCCCGCTCGTCTCGAACGTCAAGAGGTGGAACTGCCGGTTGGACAGACCCACCGCGATCAGGTCACCAGCCGCGGCGGCCCGATCCATCTCTGCCATCTCATGGCGCATGCCCTCGACAATCTCGTCGGTGACGGTCGGCATGGCGTCGCGAATGAGTTCGCCCTCGAGGATGGCGCGTAACCGAAACACCTCGAGGAGTTCGTCCAGCCCCAACTTGGCCACCCGGTAACCGCTGTGCGGCACGTAGGTGATGTATTCCTCGGCCTCAAGGGTTTTCAATGCCTCCCGGATCGGGATCCGGGACATGCCGAACTGCTCGGCCAGGCTTTCCTGCACGATCCAGCTGCCGGGCGCGAGTTTGCCACTGGTGATGTCCTTGCGCAGCGCCTCGGCCACCGCCTGCTGGGCGGTCTTGGGCCGCACGAAATCCGAACGCGGCTCTTTGGCGCCATCGGAGGCGCTGCGACGGGTAGCTGTACGCGGTGGCATCAGATCTCGCTTTCGCTAATATTGGATATTCTATGCGATTACCTACCCGCAGGGCTACGGCCTAGTGCGTGTTTCGCGCCTTCGAATCCCCAATCATGAGCACAATGCGCCACCGGTTGGCCAGCACCACGCCGTCGCACCCTCAGATCAGATCGATCGCCTCGGCGATCGACGGCAGCACCCGGCTGGGCCGGAACGGGTATCGCTCGATGTCGTTGACCGAGGTCGAACCGGTGAGCACCAGGATCGTGTCGAGCCCCGCCTCGATGCCGGCCACCACGTCGGTGTCCATCCGGTCCCCCACCATGACGGTGTTCTCCGAATGCGCTTCGATCCGGTTGAGCGCACTGCGGAACATCATCGGGTTCGGCTTGCCGACGAAGTAGGGATCGCGTCCGGTCGCCTTGGTGATCATGGCGGCCACCGAACCGGTCGCAGGCAACGGACCCTCGGCCGAGGGTCCGGTCACGTCGGGGTTGGTGGCGATGAACCGTGAGCCGCTGAGAATCAGGCGGATCGCCTTGGTGATCGCCTCGAACGAGTAGGTCCGTGTCTCACCGAGCACGACGAAATCCGGCTCGACGTCGGTGAGGGTGTACCCGACCTCGTGCAACGCGGTGGTCAGGCCCGCCTCACCGATCACATACGCCGACCCGCCGGGCAACTGGCCATCCAGAAACGCCGCCGTGGCCAGCGCGGATGTCCAGATCGCCCGTTCGGGCACCGTCAAACCCGACCGGGTCAGCCGGGCGGCGAGATCGCGCGGCGTAAAAATCGAGTTGTTCGTCAGAACCAGGAACGGCCGCTCCTTGTCGGCCAGCCGTTGCAGAAATTCAGCGGCACCGGGCAACGCATGTTCCTCGCGTACCAGGACGCCATCCATATCGGTAAGCCAGCACTGGGCATGTGAACGCACGGGTCCAGTGTGTCAACAGGGCGCCGAAACCACCGTGCAACGCGGTGATCCACCAGGCGTGGCGCCAGCTGTCAGCGGGACCGGGCCGCTAATCCGAGTCGGTGCGCTCCGAGCCGACGTGCACTACGGGAGACTCCACCTTCTCCCCCGCCGCACTCGTGCGACGAGCCTTGATGAACCGCATCGCAGCCGGAAGGAACAGTGCCGCCAGCGCCAGGAGCAGCAGACAGAAAGGCAGCGGCTTGACGATCCACCCGAAACTGCCGTGCTCGATGATCATCGAGCGCCGGTAGCTGCTCTCCATGATGGGTCCCAGCACGAGGCCGATGACCAGGGCGATGATCGGGTAGTCAGCCTTGAGGAGGATGTATCCGATCACACCGGCCACCGTCATCACCAAGATGTCGAAAGGGTTGTTGCGCAACGTATACGACCCCACGACGCACAACAGCACAATCACCGGCCACAGAATCCGTGGGGGGATGAGGCTGATCCGGGACCAGCCCTTCACCCCGACGAGCCCAACGACTGTCAGGATGACGTACGCGACGATCAACCCGACAAACAAGCCGTAGACGAGGTCCGGACGTGTCTCGAAGAGTTCAGGGCCGGGATTGAGTCCATGCACGGTCAGTGCGCCGATGAGGATGGCTGTCACACCGTCCCCCGGGATTCCGAGGGTGAGCATCGGCCCGAGCGCTCCGGAGATGCTGGAGTTGTTCGCAGCCTCTGAGGAGGCGACGCCACGCGGATCACCTTTGCCGAACCGTGATTTATCCCGCGCAAACCGCTTGGTCTCGCTATAGGCGACAAACGAGCCGATCGTCCCACCGGCGCCCGGCATCACACCCACGACGAATCCGATCAGGGTTGACCACCATGTCGTCGGTGCCAGCGCGCGCCACTCCTTCTTGGTGAGCGCATATCGCCCGGTGAGATCGAGGACCTCGTCGCCAGACCCGCGCCGGATGCGTTCGTACTGTTTGAAAGCCTCTGCCACGCCGAACAAACCAATCATCACCGGTATGTACTGGATACCCGAGGTCAGCTCGGCGGAGTGGAAGGAGAAACGAGCGTAAGCCTGGATGGGGTCCAATCCGACCGTTGAGAACGCGACCCCCAGCAGCGCACAGATGATGCCGCGGATGACGACTCCGCCGGAGACCGAGACGATAACCGTCAACGAGAACAGGCACAGCATGAACATCTCGGCCGGCCCGAACATCAACGCCACCCGTGCCAGCATCGGGGCCATCAGGCCCAGCAGCACAACGCTCACGATGCCGGCGACGACCGAGGTCATCAACGAGATCGTCAATGCCTGGCGGGCCCTGCCCTGCTTGGCCATCTGGTAACCGTCGATGGTCGTCGCGGCGGCACCGGGGGTGCCAGGCACATTGATGAGAATCGCTGGTATCGCGCCGGAATACATCGCGCTGGCCGTGACACCCAGCAGCATCATGAGCCCCGGCAACGGTTCCATGGTGAAGGTGAACGGCACCAGGACCGCGACCGCCATCGTGGCGGAGAACCCGGGAATCGCACCAACGAGCATGCCGAGCAACACGCCCGCAAGGATCATCGTCAGCGAGTGCGCCGTGAGAACGGCCTCCGCTCCCTCGAGCCAGCCGCCCATCAGAACAACATGTCTCCGATAGGGCCGGACGGCAAGGGCACGTCGGCGAGGGTGATGAGGAAGAATGCGGTCACCAGTGAGGTCCCCACCGAGACCGATACGAGCGTCACAACGGATTTCTCACCGGCAATGAGCATGGCGATCAAGACAAACAGGGCGCTCCCGATCACGTAGTCCACGGACAGAAAGAAGACCGAGTACAGCGCGAGCACCGCAAGGATCGCAAGGACTCTGATCGCGGCCGTGCCACCCGGGAATGACTCCACCGATGTGCGCTTGCACCCCTGGTAGACCCCGAGTGCGACGAGCCCGATGCCCGCGAGCTTGGGGAAGGCTGCCGTCCCCGGATCGCCGACTTGTGCCGGCTGTGGAAACCCTTGCGACAGCACGAGCATCGCGAGTCCGACAGCAACGACGAACCCGGCCGACACCCAGCGGGTTGCGGTGGGCTCCATCACTTCTCCGTCATTCCGAACTGGTCGACGAGGTGCCCGTATTCGACGAACTGGCTTTGGAGGAACTTCGTGAAGTCGTCATGGTCCTTGTAGGTCGGTGTGAAGCTCTGCCCGGCCATGAAGCTCTGGAACGATTCGGCGTCGAATGCCTTCTTGAAGCAGCTGTTGAGCTTCTCCACGACCTGGTCGGAGACGCCGGCGGGAACCACAAGCCCCCGCCAGACCGGGATGCTCCAATCGACCTTCAGCTCCTTGAGGGTGGGGGTGTCGGGCAGCTGTTCCAATCGCTTGTCGCCCATGACCGCGATCGCGCGCAACCGACCGGACTTGATCTGCGCGTAGGACTCTCCGGCTGTCGCGCTGACCCCGTCGACCTGCCCGCCGAGCGCAGCCAGGATCGCCTGGGATCCGCCGCCGAGTGGAACGTTGGTCGGCGCCGCCACGCCCGCACGTTCCGCCATGCCGAGGAAGGCGAGCTGGGTGATCGACCCTGCGCCACTCGTCGAGATGTTCAGGCCGGACGCGGCATGCTTTTTGAGGTCATCGAACGTCTTGATATCCGAGTTGGCCGGGACCGAGATCACCGGCGGGTCATTGTCGAACTGCATTACGCCGCGAAACTGTGCCGGGTCGAGCTGGGACGTCCCGAGGTTGGGGGCCAGATAGGTGGACGAAGTGGCGACGCCGACCGTGTAGCCGTCGGCGCCTGCGCTGCCTACCTGCTGCATACCGACTGCGCCTGCGCCGCCTTCGACATTGGTGATCGTGATGGAGGTGCCGCACGGTTCACGTGCCGCCTCGGCGAGTGCGCGCATCGACATATCCGTTCCACCACCGGCGGAGAACGGGACGATCACGTTGATCCCGTGCTCGGGGAAGTTGTCCGCTCCAGTGGCTGTGGATCCGGAGTTCGCGCAGCCTGTGGCAAGCAACCACAGGCACGCAATCACGGCGAGCGCGCGAATGTTGTTGACTGTCCTGGATGTTGCGCTTCGAGGGTGCGGCATCTCGGTGTCCCTTCGATTACCAGCGGAATGTGACGACGCTAACATCGAAATCGCATGCTCGAGCAGATCAGTATTTGATACCGGTATGCGTGAGCTGTCGCGTCACAGCTCACGTAGCCAAGCGAAACGGATCGCGCGTCGAGTCCGACAGGTCGATCATCGTGTTCTTTGTGCGGGTGTACTCCAACAACGCATCGGTGCCGCGTTCACGGCCGTATCCGCTCTGTTTGACGCCACCGAACGGCGCTTGCGCTGCGCTCGCCCGGTACGTGTTGATCCACACCGTGCCCGCCTGCAACCTCTTCGCGACGCGGTGCGCACGGGTGATATCGCGGGTCCAAATACCGGAGGCGAGACCGAAATTCGTGCCGTTCGCGATCTGGATCGCCTCCACCTCGTCCTCGAACGGCATGATTGCCAGAACCGGGCCGAAGACTTCACTCTGAGCCAGCCGCATCTGCGCAGTGACGTCGGCGAATACTGTGGGCGGCACGAAGAGTGCAGGCCCGGAGTCAGCCTGACGTCCCCCAGTCACGAGCCGCGCCCCGTCCTGCACCGCCTCGTCGATCCGTCGCAGCACCGAGTCGTACTGGCCGCGGTGAGTGATGGGCCCCATGTCGGTGTCGGGGTCGTTCGGGTCGCCCAGACGGATCTGCCCGGCTCGCTCGGCCAACCTATCCACCACATCGCGGTAGATCGAGCGCTGCACCAACAGACGCGAACCTGCGATACAGGTCTGCCCTCCGGCCGCGAAGATCCCGGCAACGGCACCGACAAGGGCGCGGTCGACGTCCGCGTCCTCGAAGATGATGTTGGCCGACTTCCCGCCGAGCTCGAATACGCACGGCACCAGATTCGCGGCTGCGTTGGCAGCAACACGCTTCGCCGTGCCCACGCCACCGGTGAAACTGATGAGACCGATCCGCGGATCGCTCGTGAGCGCCGTCCCCGTCTCGCCTGCGCCCACGACGACGTTGAAAACGCCCGGCGGGAACCCGATCTCCTCGACGAGGCGGGCGAACTCCAACGTGCTCGCACTCGCATGCTCCGACGGTTTGACCACCGCGACGTTACCGGCCGCCAAGGCGGGAGCGAGCTTGTTCGCGAGTTGGCTGAGCGGCGAATTGCACGCCGTGATCAGGGCCGTCACCCCGACCGGCTCCCGGCTCGTGAAGTCGACCATGTCCTCGGTGTCGAGCGGTTTGTACTCGCCCGTCAGCTTGTCGGCACTGCCCGCGTGGAACCGGTAGTTGCGGGCCGCGAACGCGATCTGCGCACGGTTCTCGCGGAAAACCTTGCCGCTGTCCCGAGTCTCGATCTTCGCCAGCTGTTCGACGTTGTCCTGCACGGCGATCGCGAGCGCATCGAGCAACCGGCCCCGCTCGACGCCAGGGGTGCGCCCCCACTCGTCCGCCGCTGCAGCCGCGGCCGCGACCGCGGTGTCGACATCAGCGGACGAAGCCTCGGTGTGCTGCGCCCACGGCTCGCCGGTATAGGGATCGATCGATGTGAACCCGCGTCCCGAGCCGGCGGCCCACCGGCCGCCGACGTAGTGCCGGGTGTAGTCCTGCATCACATGGCTCCTCACGTTCACGATCATGCCGAGGCGCTCATCGTGGTCACCGTGTGCTGGTGGTCGCGCAGCACCCAGTCGGCCACCCGCTCGCCGATCATGACGGCAGGTAGGTGGGTGTTGGCGCGCGTGACCGCGGGCATCACAGAGGTGTCGGCGACGCGCAATCCCTGGAACCCGCGCACCCGGCACTCGGTATCGAGGACCGCCGCCGGATCGTCGGTCCTGCCGATCGCACAGCCGCTGGCAGCGTGCGCAGTGTCCCGCACGACGGACCGCGCCCATGCCCGCAGCTCTTCGCCTGCCATGTTCAGGTCGACCTCATTTCCGTTGACGTCCACGATCGCGGTTCCGTCCGGGAAGCCACCCGCCCGGACCAGATCGACGGCATGGCGGATGAGGTACTGCGCGAGGTCGACATCGCGCCCGTCACTCAACAGGTTGAAGTCGACGTCGGGGAGCGCCCCCGGATCGGCGGAGGCAATCTGTACCCGACCCCGCGACTGATTCAGCGCCAGCTTGCACAGCAACGCCCCCGTGTCGCTGCCGGGGATCACGTTCACGTCGGTGATCAGCAGATCTCCGAACCGGCTCTCGCGAAGCTGCGAGCTGAACCGGATGGTGCAGTTGCCCCGGCGACGTTCGGTCCGGGCGGGACGACCGTTGGGCACGCGCAGCAGCAGCTCAAAACCGGCGTGGTCCTGCAGGCCGATGCCCACCGGCAGCTCGGCCCGCACGTCGATGTCGAGTGCGCGCAGTAGGCCGGCGGGGCCGACACCCGACCGTTGCAGGATGGCCGGCGTCATGATCGCCCCCGCCGAGAGGATCACTTCGTCGGCGTAAAACGATCGCGACTCACCGGCGATCGTCACCGCGACCCCGACTGCCCGGTCTTGTGAGAACAACACCCGGTCGACCCGGGCGTCACCGATGATCGTCAGGTTCGACCGAGACCGGGCCGGCTGCAGGTAGGAGTCGTTGGTCGTGATCCGTTGCAGGTCCTCGATATTGGAGGCGGTCGGCGAGGCGCCCAGGGTGTTCGGTGCGTTGTGGTCGGGCGCCCAGCCATGCCCGAGGATGAACGCGGAGTCACGCAGCCCCTCGTCGATCGTGCCCCAATCCTCCTGGGCAACCCTGGTGATCGGGGTCGGGCCGTCGGACCCGTGGTAAGGCTGGTCGCCGAAATCGGCGTCGCGCTCCAGTCGGATGAAATAGGGCAGTACGTCGGCAGAAGACCATCCGTCGCATCCCGCGGCAGCCCAGTCATCGAACTCCTCCATCGGGGGTCGGATCGCATAACACCCGTTGACCGAAGATGACCCGCCGAGCCCACGCCCCCGCATATACGGTGCCGGATCGCGGCCGGCGACCCGCCGCGCAAGCTGTCCTTGCCACATGAACTGCGGCGGCACCATCGACAACGTCGTGATGTCCCACTTGTACATGTTGTTGGGGCGGCGCAATTCGGGCGGGCATTCCTCGAACCGCCAATCCGGACCGGCGTCCAGGACGAGCACAGACAGGCCCTGGCTCAACCTACCGGCCAGCGCCGCGCCCGCGGAGCCTGCGCCAACGACGATGCAGTCCCACTGCCGCACTTTTGTCACCGGGTTCTCCTCATCTGGGACTCAGGCCGGTTCAGTGACCGAGTCGCTCGAAATGGTGTGGGCAGCAACGGCGTCCTCGTCGACCTCGACGCCCAGACCGGGGCCGCCGGGGACGGTGACGTGGCCGTCGTGGATCGTGAAATCGGCCTGGACGGTCAGCGGATCCTCGCCCGAGACGCCCAGCCCGAAGATGAACTCCGCGCCGGGCATGACCCGCTGCTCCGGGAGGCTGGCGCAGAAATGGGCGCCTGCGGCCGCCTCGAGGCGGGACTGGACCGCGAGCCCGCCGATGTTGATCCGGATGTTCGCCGCCTCTGCGATCGCCGAGATGCGCTTCGCCGCTCTGATACCCCCGGTCTTGTAGAGCTTGATACAGAACACGTCGACCGCTTCGGCCACCGCGAGCTGATAAGCGTCGTGCAGCGTGAACAGGCTCTCGTCGGCCATCACGGGCACTCCATCGGCTGCATCGCGAACCCGTCGCAAGCCGGCGAGGTCGCGACGGTCAACCGGCTGCTCGATGTATCCGAGCCCGTACTGCGCGAGCGCGCCCATGGCCGCAATAGTCTCTGATACCTGCCAACCGGTGTTGGGGTCGACACCGACGACGACATCGGAGCCGACCTCGGCGCGCACAGCCTCGAAGTTGTGCACGTCTTGGCGCCAGCCACCTCGGCCGCCGGCCTTCAGGCACAGCACACCGATCCCGAACTCGTTCACCGCGCGCTGTGCGTCGGCCACCATCTGTTCGGTCTTGCCGAGGCTGATCGACCATTCCAACGGGATCTCGGGTTGGCAGAGACCGCCGATCAGGCTGTAGGCCGGAAGGCCGACCGCCTTGCCGATCGCATCGTGCAACGCGAAGTCGATCGCGGTCCGGGCATTGGAGTTGAAGGGCAGGCGCAGGTCGAAGTCCGCCCACATCTGGTCCAGGTCGAAGATGCGCTTACCGATGAGGTAGGGCGCGTAGATGTCCCGGATCGCACTGACCACACTGTGCACGGTGTCCGGTACGAAATGTCCCGGTGCGGTCGGGCGAACCTGACCGTAGCCCACGACGCCCTCGGCGTGAATGCGTACCAGTACCGGCTTTCCGAGCGGAGACCCGGCGGGCCCGGTGTCATAGGAACCGCTGGACATGGTGCGCTGCAGCCGTCCCGCCAGCTCGGTCACAACAATGTCGACGCGTTCGATCTTCACGATGATTCGGGTCTCCTCAAATTGATGGTTCCGTGTCCCGGAGCGGGACTGCGAGTACACGTGCCGGCGCGCCGTCACCACCCGCCACAAGAAGCGCTCCCACGAAAAGGGTCATCCACTGACCGGCAACCCCGTGCAGGACAAGGTTTTCCACGATCAAGGTCCCTGACCCGAGCAGCGCGTGGTGGACGTCGTGCCGATAGTCGGCGGACCGCAGCCCCATCGGATACTCCGGTGTGATGGTGTCGAACCCCACGAGCCGCAGCTTCTGCTCGGCGCACCAGCGAGCCGCGTCGGGAGTCAGATACGCGTGCCGGTCGATGTAGTCGTCACTGCCGTACCGTTCGTCCCAGCCGGTGCGTATCAGTAGTGCGTCGCGCGGACGCAGCTCGACGCCGGCACTGTGGAGCGACTCGGTCAGGTCGTCGGCCGTGACCGGCTCGGCGCCCGGGCGCAGCAGCTCGAGACAGTACGCGGGGCCGACGAGCACCGAGAGGTCCAGCTGATCGATTGTCGTCCCGTCCTCGACGAAATGAGAGGGTGCATCAAGGTGGGTCCCGACGTGCGTCGGCAGGTCCAGCCGCATGGCGCGCATGTGGTGCTCGTCCCAGGTGCGCGAGGATTCGAACCGCGGGGCGGGGATGGTGCGGGCATGCGGCATCCCGTTGTGCAGTGGATGCGACAGGTCAATCACGTCGGACATCGATACCTCCTCGCGCCAGGACCTGATCATCGCTTGTGACACCGGTACATTCGTCGGTCCGACTCTCCCGAAGTTGCGAATGACCGGTCTCACGGCAGCACAGCACAGCGACGACGCCGACACCGATGAAGAAGGCCAGCAGCGCCGCGACCGGCCACGTCGAGTTCGCCGCATCGGCCGCCGCCGTCGTCACGACGGGGGTCAAACCGCCCACCACCGCCGCCGACGCCTGGTACCCCAACCCGGCGCCGCTGTAGCGCACTTCGGCGGGGAACTGCTCCGGTGCAAGGGATCCCGGAATGCCGAACAAAACACCGATGAGCACGCCGCCGACAAGCAGCGCGCCGATGACCCCAGCGCGCGAACCATCCTCGACGAGGCGGTATAGCGGGAACGCCAGGACGATCGCCACGATCCCACAGGCAATGAACGGAGGGCGCCTGCCGATGCGGTCGGTAAGTGTCGTCGCGAACCACACGGCTGCCAGCTCGACCAGTCCGAAGCCGAACAGACCGATGTCGAGCGTCGCCTTCCCGATATCGAGGTTGTTGTTGACGTACGCCGGAATGAACGTGACGAACATGTAGAAGCCGCCTGCTGTCGCCGAGAACATCCCGAATGTCAGGAACAGCTCCTTGCGGTAGTCCCGCAGCAGCGTGCCCAATGGGAACCGGACCAGCTGCTGCTTCGCCTGGGCCCGCTTGAAAGACGGGGTGTCCTCGAGTCGGCGCCGCATGTACGCGCCGATCACAATGAGCAGAGCGCTGGCCAGGAACGGAATCCGCCACCCCCAACTGTGCAGCTGGTCGTCGGGGAGGAAGCCGATCGCGGTGAACACCGCGATCGCCGCGAGCAGGCCCAGCGGCGAGCCCATCTGTGGCCAGCCACCGTAACGGCCGCGCTGACCGGCCGGGGCTGACTCGATGGCGTAAACGGTGGCACCGCCCCATTCACCACCGAGGCCCAGACCCTGTACGAGACGCAACGACACCAGGGCGATGGGCGCCCACACGCCGAGCTGCTGGTATGTCGGCAGGCACCCGATCAGGAACGTCGCCGATCCCATCATGACAAGGGCCACCAGCAGGACTTTGCGCCGGCCGAGCCTGTCACCCAGGTGCCCGAAGACGACGCTTCCGACAGGTCGCGCGAGGAACCCGACCCCGAACGTCGCCAAGGCAAGCAGCGTCCCGGCGACCGGGCTGAACGACGGAAAGAACAACTTGCCGAGGACGAGCGCGGAAGCCAGGCCATAGATTTGAAAGTCGTACCACTCGATGGTCGTCCCAACGAGACTGACGATCGCCACCTGACGTGGCGAGGGCCTCTTCTCAACGTCGTCGGTCACTGATTGAGACATTGCCACCTCTCTGCCCCGCCAGCGGGACATTCGCCCCGCCGTTCAGTCTGCGAATGGGTCGTGCGGACTCTCGACCGACAGGTCGATGTAGACCGCCTTCGTCTCCGTGTACTCATCGAGGACCTCCATGCCGTTCTCGCGTCCGATGCCGCTGTACTTGAAGCCGCCGTAGGGCAACATCGGCAGAATTGGGCGGAACGTGTTCACCGAGACGAGCCCCGTCTCGATCTGCGAGGCGATGCGGTGGGCGCGGGTCACGTCCGAAGTCCACAATCCCCCGACTAGCCCGTACCGGGTGCCGTTGGCCATCGCAACGACCTCTTCCTCGGAGTCGAACGGCAGCACCGACAGCACCGGCCCGAAGATCTCCTCCTGGGCAAGGCGCGAAGTGTGGTCGACGTCGGCGAACACGGTCGGCTCGACGAAATAACCGCGGTCAAGGCCAGGGGGCCTGCCGCCGCCGGCGAGCAGCCGAAAACCCGCACCGCGACCGAACTCGATGAAGTCCTTCGTTTTCGCCAATTGCTCGGCCGAGCTGTGTGGCCCGATGTGAGTCTTCGGGTCGAACGGCGTACCCACCCTGATCCGGGACGCGCGCTCGGCCAACTTCCGGGCGAAGTCCTGGTACACACTCCGTTCGACGAACACCCGAGACGCCAGGGAACAGGACTGCCCGGTGGAACGGAAGCCACTGTGCACCGCCACCGACAATGCTCGGTCCACGTCGGCATCGGCAAAGACGATGTAAGGGGACTTGCCCCCGCACTCGAACGAGATGCGTTTGAGGTTGCCTGCGGCCGCGCGCATGATCTGCTGTGCCGTCCGGTGCTCGCCGGTGAACGAGATCTTGTCGACGTCGGGGTGCTCGGCCAGGCGTGCGCCCGCGATCGCCCCATACCCGGGAACCACGTTCACCACTCCGGACGGAAAACCCGCCTCTTCGATCAGGCGGGCCAAGACCAGGGCACTTGCCGATGTCAGCTCGGCCGGCTTGAGCACGAGAGTGTTCCCCGCCGCAAGGGCAGGCGCGAGCTTCCACGTCGCGAGCGATATCGGGGAGTTCCACGGCAGAATGGCACCGACGACCCCCACGGGTTGGCGCACCGTATAGGCATGGGCGTCCGGGTTCACCGGGATCTGGGCCCCACGGATCTTGTCCGCGGCTCCGGCAAAGTAGGTGAGCCAGTCCGCGGAACGCAGCATCTCTCCGCGGGTGTCGCGTACCGGCTTGCCGTTGTCGCGCGATTCGATCTCGGCCAGCGCGTCGCCGTCCCGCCGAAGCAGCTCGGCCAGCTTCAGCAGCAGAGCCCCGCGGTGCGATCCGCTCATACGTCCCCACGGGCCGCTCAGCGCATCGCGTGCCGCGGCCACCGCCGCATCGACGTCCTGCTCGTCGGCCTCGGCGATCTTGGCCCATACCTGCTCGGTCGACGGATCGACACTCTCGATCAATCGGCCCGAATGGGGCTGCGTCCACTCGCCACCGATGAAGAGGCGACCGAACACCTGCACGTCCTCTTCGGTGCCGACGCCACGGCTCTGGGACACGGTGCTCATGATCGCGCCCCGCCCGCGGCCACGGCCGCCGCGATATCCGTCGCCTGTGCATTCTCCGGCATCGTGGCGATCTGCTCACCGATCGCACGGGCCTCGCGACCGAGCAGCCACGCCGCATTCCGCGCGAACTTGTCCAACGTGTCGGACTCGGTCATCGGCATCTCGGGAGACCCCGGGTGATACGGCACGCGGCGTGTGAATTCGCGTCCGCCTACTGTCACCTCGATGTCTGCAGGGCAGTGCGCCGGGTAGTCGGAGTCCGGGTCCACGCCGGTCTTGACCTTCGACGCGAGATCGAGCACCTCGGTGTCGGCCAGCGCCTTCTCCCGGAACGTCTCGAGATCGACGTCGCCGCGCAGGAAGGCATGCGCCGCAACGTAGGGCAGGCTGAACCGGGCCTCGTGCGGTGCGGTCGGGCATACCTTGCGATCGGCCGGCTGCGTGACCAGCGTGAGTCCCGGCTCGGCCAGTCGGCACGTGATCGACTCCGCCGCTGTGGGATTCAATCCGGCTGTCACGACCTCGGCCCGCAGTTGGCCGAGACCGACGATGAAGGCGTGCAGCAACTGGCAGCACGGGTAGGGTTTGATCGCGGTGTCGGGCGTGTGCCATCGGTCACCGAGCCCAGAAGACGCAGTGGCCCAATCGAGTTCGCCCTCGATGGGCGCCAGGTGTGTCAGGAAGAATCCGAACTCCCCCTCGAACACGCTCTCCGGTCCGGTGATGCCGGCTTCGGCAAGGTCTGAGGCGAGCATGCCCGAGTGCGCGCCCCAACCGCCGTGCAGGACCTTCGAGGTAGATCCGGTACGGGTGGCCTCCTGGATCCCCGAGGCCATCGTGCCTGCGATTCCGAACGCGTCGACGATTCGGGAGGCCGACAGACCACGCAGGTTGCCGATGGCCGCAACCGATCCGAAGCCGCCGATCAGTGAGCTGGTGTGATAGCCACGCTGCAGGAAGCGCTTTCCGGCCACGAAGCCGAGCCGGATCATCACTTCATAACCGGCGACCACCGAGGTCAGCAGGTCGGCGATCGTGGAGCCGGCATCCTCGGCGGCAGCCAAGGCCGCAGGGATGACCGTAGACCCCGGCCGGGCCAGCGAAGACCCGTGCTTGTCGTCCATCTCCAGTGCCTGACCGAACGCTCCGTTGACCAGTGCGGCGGTGTCTGGGCGCAGACGCCGGCCGGTACCGTACACCGTGGATCCGCCGTCCGCGGGCCACCGCTCGGCGGCCGCCCGCAGCGCCTGCCCGGTCGGTTCCTCGGGATCGGCTGCGGCGATCGCGACTCCGATCGAATCCGCGATGTGCCACTGGGCAACCCGCCGAACGTTCTGCGGGATCTGGTCGTGGCGCAGCTGTGAAACGAAGTGTGCATAGGTGCGCGCGAGAGAAGGTTGGGGCCCCGAATTCATGGTGACTCCCCTCTTTCAGGACTTGGTCACTTGCAGGTGCCGTGCAAGTTCCTTGACGGGGTCGGTGCGCTGATCCAGATCGGCCACGATGCGCGCGATCTCGCGGGCGGCCTCGGCGGTGATGACCCGCTCAGCGAGATTGTGGAACTTCGCGGTGAGGTCCTCCTGAGAAAGGGGTGCCTTCCAGTGACCACTGCGGTAGGTGACGTTCTCGGTGTGTTTCGCACCCGAGGTTGTCGTCACGGTGACCCGGACCGCGCGCATTTCCTGCTTCCCTGACGCGTCGAGATCCGTGGCGACTTCCACGTTGACCTTCTCGGCGAGCGCGAGGATCTGCGGGTCGTTCAGACGGTCGTCTGTGTAACCGTCGATGAACGCGGTTCCGTCGATGAGGGTGACAGCCGCGGTGAATGGAAGGTTCATCTGCGCGGCTATGGTCTCGCCGTTGTATTCGTACGGCCAGCCGCAGTGGACATAGACCATCTCGGTCGTCTCCACCCGGATGTCGGCAACCTCCTCGGGCCGGAGGCCGGTGCGTGCCACTATCGCCCGCAGTGCGTCCACTGTCGTCTGACTACTGGCCAACGACGAGTACTGCTTGAAGCCGTTGCGTAGCGTCTCCCAGTGCTCACCGAGACCGTCGGTGGCGTAGCTCAAGTCGTACTCTGCCGAGTAGGTCGAGCAGAATCCGCCGTACGGCGCCTCGAGGACGTTACGCACCCCGGTCAACCCTTCCCGGGCTGCCAGAGCGGCGATGATCCCATTCATCGCCGCCTTGCCGGAGTGGAAGCGCTTGGCCATCGCGCCGAACTGTGCCGCCATCAGCCCCGCGGCCTGGGAGCCGGCGAGCCCAAGGGCGTTGACGTACCGATCGACGTCGAGCTCAAGAAGTTTGGCGATCGCGGCCGCTGCTCCGAAGGTGCTTGTGAGACCGCATGGGTGAAACCCGCGGTGAAAGGCACTGGGGCTCACGGTGTTCCCGACCCGGGTACCGACTTCATAACCCGCAACCACCGCAGTGATGATTTGACGCCCGTCGAACGGCCCCATCGCCTCGGCCACTGCGAGAACCGCCGGTATCACCCCGGCCCCGTAGTGGGACATCGACTGGTCATGGCAGTCGTCGAGCTCGTAGCCCTGGGCTGCGGTGCCGTTGATCAGCGCGGCCCCGAGGACGTCGGCCTTGATGGGCCGACCCCACACCGACGCAGTGTCGGCATCGTTGAACTGGGCGACCGTTCGCACCACGGCGTCGACCCATTGGGTCCCCGACCCGTAGATGCCACAACCGAGGCTGTCGAGTACGGACTGCCTGGCCATCTGTGTGACCTCTGCCGGCAGATCCTCATAGCGAAGATTCGCAACGAAGTCGGCGAGGATCCTCGTCACCGGTCGGGTACTGATGCCATTGTCGATACTGGTGGTCATGCCGTTGCGATCCCTTCGGTCAGCTCAGTCGTGGAACCGGCCGCAATCGCGTGGCCGGCCGCGCTCTCGCCTGCGAGTCGGCCGAAGACAGCGCCGCTGGTGAGACCGGTTGCCCCCGGATAGTTGTGATAGAAGATGCCGCCGACCATTTCCCCCGCGGCGAACAGACCAGGGATCAACTGCTCACGGACGTCGACGACCTGACCGTGGCCGTTGATCCGCACGCCGCCGTAGGTGAAGGTGATACCGCAGGTGACCTCATAGGCGGTATAGGGCGGAGTGTCGAGCTTGACGGCCCAATTGCTACGGGGAATCGGCAGTCCTTCCGCGCTGCGACCGTCCTTGACGTTCGGGTTGAAGGGCCGGTCGTCGCGGACGGCATCGTTGAAATCCCGCACCGTGCGCAGCATCTGCTGGCCGTCGACCTCTTCCAGCCTGGCGGCAAGCTCCTCGAGCGTGTTGGCCCTGACCTTCGTGACCATCTTCGTGCGGTACTCGTCGCGCAGCAGGTGCTCTGTCTTGCTGTCGAAGAGCTGCCAGGCGACCTGTCCGGGCTGATTGAGCACTGCGCGCCCATACTTCGCGTACGTATAGTTCCGGAAGTCTGCGCCTTCGTCGATGAATCGGTGCCCCTCACTGTTGACCACCACCGCGAACGGGTAGTTGTGGCGCTGGAACTGCGGGGTCAGGGCCAGGTCGCCGAAATCACTGGCATTGCGTTCCCATGCGACGGCGTGGCAGCCCGACCAGTGCCCACACGGTTGGGCGCCGACCTCCAGGGCCATGCGCAGTCCGTCTCCGGTGTTGTACCGCGAACCCCGGACTTTTGCGAGGTCCCAGCCCGGCCCGAGGTAGCGGCTGCGCATCTCCGCGTTCGCTTCGAAGCCGCCGCAGGCAAGAACCACCGATTCCGCGCGGAGCTCGCGCGTGACGCCTTCGATCGTCGCCACTACCCCGTGGACGCCGTCGTCGTCCCGGATGAGGTCACGGACCCAGACGTTGTAGAGGACGTCGACGCCGCGCTTGGCTGCGGCCTTGTACAGACTTTCGACGAGGCCGGGTCCACCAGCAGTCACCGCGACGGTCGCACCGCCCCAAAAACTGAACTTGCCCTCGACGTTGTATGCCTGACGGCCAAAGTCAGGCATGAAGCGGATGCCCTGGTCCCGCATCCAGAAGAGCGTTTCGCGGCTGCGGGTGACCAGGATTTCACACAATTCAGGGTCGGTGCGGTACTGCGTGATGCGTCCCATGTCGTCGTAAAAGTCGGCCTCTGAGTACGACCCGAAGTCGGCGGTGCTCACGTCCCGGTCCGTCAGATCCGGGCAGAGCGCACGGATGTCGCCGGCGCCGTCGTAAACGAATCTCATCAGTCCGTCGGTGAAGGCACTGTTGCCCCCGCGTTCCTCACTCGGCGCGCGTTCGAGGACCAGGACGCGGGCTCCGGCCTGGCGGGCACTGAGGGCGGCGCAGAGCGCGGCGTTGCCGCCACCGACCACGATCACGTCGTAGGTGGGCTCGACTGTCGGTCGAGGCATGTGGGGTCTCCGTTTTCGTGCGATTGGCTGTTGTGCGGGCGTTTTCCGCGTGTTGCAACTCACACGACGATAAGGCAATAACGCATACTTGAGCAGATTGATATGTCATACCGGCATACTGGGCCTGTATAGCCCCGACGGAAGAGAGATGGGGCCGATGAAGCTTCAGCAACTCGAGATTGTCTTGGAGATCGTCAAGAACGGCTTCCACATATCGGCGGCCGCCAGGGCACTGCACACCTCACAGCCCGGCGTCAGCCGTCAGCTCCAGATGCTCGAGTCCGAGCTGGGTTTCCCAGTCTTCGCCCGCACTCGCAATCACATTGACGGGCTGACCGAGGCAGGCGAGATCGTCGCGGACATCGCGCGGCGGGTCACCGGTGACCTCGAGACGCTCAAGAACCTCGAGGACCACATACTCGCGGCCGACAAGGGCACCCTCACGATTGCCACTACGCACACGCATGCCAGCTATGTGCTGCCGAAGGTGATCGCCTCGTTCATTCGCGCCTACCCTGACGTGCAGGTCATCATGCGGCAAGGCGATCCGGACGAGGTCAGCAAGCTGGTCCAGGATGGTGAGGCCGATCTTGCCGTGAGTTCCGAGTCTCAGAAGGACTTTCCTGATCTCGTCAAGCTTCCGTGCTTTGCGCTGCCACGCGTTCTCGTCACGCCGAATGACCACCCTTTGACCAAGGTCAAGCAGCTACAAATCGAAGACATCGCCCGTTATCCCATCCTGACGTACGACCATCACTTCAGCGGCTACTGGAAGGTGATGAAGGCATTCCAGTCGGTGAACCTGACTCCGCGCATCGTCCTGAGCGCCATCGACGCGGGCGTATGCAAGACCTACGTCGAAATGGGTCTCGGCATAGCAATTCTTGCTGAGATCACCGTTGTTCCCGAACGCGACGTCGGCCTTACGGCAATCCCGGTCAGCCATCTGTTCGAGTCGAGCACGACCTACGTCAAATTGCGTCCGTCGGCCTATCCGCGACGGTACCTCCTGAGCTTCATCGAGCGGATCGCTCCGCGGCTCACTCCGGACGTAGTCCGCAGTCACCTTCGCACCTGAGCCGGAGATTCGCCGATTTCCGCCAATAACGCGCGCCCGACTCTGCCCTGCGGGATCAACACCTGGCCGAGATCAACGACCTCATCATCGGCAACAGCCGTTATAGCCGAAAACCCGGCTGCGCCATGCACAGCCGGGTTTTTCGCGCTATCTGACTCAGACGGCGTGCTCGTCGGCGACGTCGAGTGCCTTGTCCAGGATCGACAGTCCTTCGCGCGCCTCGTCGGCCGAGACGTTGCACGGCGGCACGACGTGGATGCGGTTGTAGTTGGCGAACGGCAGCAGGCCGTTGGCCTTGCACGCGCCGATCACCGCGGCCATCGCCGGGCTCGAACCACCATAGGGCGCCAACGGTTCCCGGGTTTCCTGGTTCGCGACGAGTTCGACGGCCCAGAACACTCCGGCACCGCGCACCTCGCCGACACTGCGGTGTTTGGCGGCCATTTCGGCAAGAGCGGGTCCGATGATCTCGGCGCCGATCTTCGCGGCGTTGTCGACCATGCCTTCGTCCTCCATCGCGTTGATGGTGGCCACGGCCGACGCGGTCGCCAACGGATGCCCGGAGTAGGTCAGCCCGCCCGGATAGGTGCGATGGGCGAACGTCTCGTAGATGGCAGGGCTGATCGCCACGCCGCCGAGCGGGACGTAACCCGAGTTGACACCCTTGGCGAAGGTCAACAGGTCGGGAACCACGTCGAAATGGTCGATGGAGAACCATTTTCCGCTACGGCCGAATCCGGCCATCACCTCGTCGGCGATGAAGACGATGCCGTAACGGTCGCAGATCTCCCGGACACCCGCGATGTAGCCGGGCGGGGGCACCATGATGCCCGCGGTGCCGGGGATCGACTCCAGGATGATCGCGGCGATCGTCGACGGACCTTCGAGCCGGATCAACTCGTCGAGATAGGCCAGCGCCCGCTCGGATTCCTCGGCTTCGGTGGTCGCATGGAACTGCGAGCGGTACAGGAATGGCCCGAAGAAGTGCACCACCCCGGCATTACCGTGATCGTTCGGCCAACGGCGGGGGTCACCGGTCAGGTTGACCGCCGTCTCGGTGCCACCGTGATAGGCGCGGTAGCGCGACAGCACCTTGTAGCGCCCGGTGTGCAGCCGCGCCATCCGCACCGCATGCTCGACGGCATCCGCACCGGCGTTGGTGAAGAAGATCCTGTTCAATTCACCAGGAGTGCGTTCGGCGATCAGGCGAGCCGCCTCCGAGCGTGCCGAGTTGGCGTGCTGCGGTGCCACCGTGCACAGCTTGGCCGCCTGGGCGGCGATGGCGTCGACCACCTTCGGATGCTGATGTCCGATGTTGGTGTTGACCAGCTGGCAGGAGAAATCCAGCAGCCGGTTACCGTCGCCATCCCATACGTAGGAACCCTGCGCGGCGGTGATCGTCATCGGGGAGATCTCGGCCTGCGCCGACCACGAGTGGAACACGTGCGCGCGGTCGAGTTCGTAGGCACGCGCGGCCTCGGCTTTGGCCGCCTCGACCGTCAGCCCGTTGGGCAGCACGGTCGAGGACTCTTCAGTCACAGTCATGTCTGCAGTCTCTCACTTGTTCTCGGGGAAGCCGAGGTTGATGCCACCGTGGGAGGGGTCCAGCCAGCGGGTGGTGATGGCCTTGGTGCGGGTGAAGAAGTGAACGCCTTCGGCGCCGTGCGCGTGACTGTCGCCGAACAGCGATGCCTTCCAGCCACCGAAGCTGTAGTAGGACATGGGAACCGGGATCGGCACGTTGATGCCGACCATGCCGACCTCGACCTCGTTCTGGAAGCGCCGCGCGGCGCCACCGTCGTTGGTGAAGATCGCGGTGCCGTTGCCGTAGGGGTTGTTGTTGATCAACTCCAGAGCCTCGTCATAGGTGTCGACGCGCAGCACCGAGAGCACCGGGCCGAAGATCTCGTCGGTGTAGACGCTCATCTGCGGCGTGACGTTGTCGAGCAGGGTGGGGCCCAGCCAGAAGCCGTCCTCACCACCGTTGGCGATCACGGTGCGCCCGTCGACCACGACCTTCGCACCATCGGCCTCTCCGGCGTCGATGTAGCCGGCGACCTTGTCGCGGTGCACCTTGGTGACCAGCGGACCCATATCCGAATCCTTGGTGCCGTCACCTGTCTTGAGTCCGGTGGCGCGTTCGGCGATCTTGGCGATCAGCTCATCGGCGATCGGACCAACCGCGACCGCGGCCGAGATGGCCATGCAACGCTCCCCGGCCGAGCCGAAGCCGGCGTTGACCATCGCATCGGCAGCCAGGTCCAGATCGGCATCGGGCAGGATCACCGCGTGGTTCTTGGCTCCGCCCAGGGCCTGCACCCGCTTGCCTGCCGCGGTGGCGGTGGCGTAGACGTACTGGGCGATCGGGGTCGAGCCGACGAAAGACACCGCCTTGATCTTGGGGTTGGTCAAGAGCTCGTCGACCGCGGTCTTGTCACCCTGCAGCACGTTGAAGACACCGGCAGGCAGGCCGGCCTCCTCCCACAGCTTGGCCATCCAGATCGAGGAGGACGGATCTTTCTCGGACGGCTTGAGCACCACGGTGTTGCCCGCGGCGATCGCGATCGGGAAGAACCACATCGGCACCATGGCCGGGAAGTTGAACGGCGAGATGATCCCGACCGGGCCCAGGGGCTGCAGCACGGAGTGCACATCCACGTTGGTCGATGCGTTTTCGGTGAACCCACCCTTGAGCAGATTCGGGATGCCGCAGGCGAACTCGACGACCTCCAGGCCGCGGCTCACCTCGCCGAGCGCATCGGAGAGCACCTTGCCGTGCTCGGAGGTGATGATCGCGGCCAGCTCTTCCTTACGGGCGTTGAGCAATTCGCGGTAGGCGAACAGCACCTGCGTGCGCTTGGTCAGCGAGGTGTCGCGCCATGCCGGGAACGCCGCGGCCGCAGAATCGATCACCGCACGCGCATCCTCGACATTGGCCAACGCCAGTTCACCGGTCACCGCGCCCGTCGCCGGATTGGTCACCGGAGAAGTTGCGCTGGAAGCACCGGCAAACGACTTGCCGTCGCGCCAGTGTTGGATGACATTGCTCATGTGCGGGAACCTCCATCGACGGAATGATCTGGTGCTATCACTGTGCGACACCACCAGCCCGCCGACGGCCGTCACTGTGTCTTGATGGATCGGCTCTTTATTACACTCTGTAAATGATCCCGACTGTCCGTGACGTCATCGACCTGCCGGTGATGCAAGCCGGGGCACCCGAGGTCGTCAGTGCCGAACACCTCGACCGCCCGGTGCGCTGGGTGCATGTCAGCGACATGCCCGACCTGTCCGGCCTGCTGCAGGGCGGTGAGCTGGTGCTCACCACCGGCTCGGCGCTGCGCGACGCGCCGCGGGAGTACCTCGATCGGATGGGGCGGGCAGGCGCCGTCGGGGTGGTGGTCGAGCTGGGCACCCGCGTCGACTCACTGCCCGACACGGTCGGTCCGCTCGCGCAGTCCCTCGGGATCCCCCTCGTGCTGTTGCACCGGGAGACCAAGTTCGTCGAAGTCACCGAGGCGGTGCACCGGTTGATCGTCGCCGACCAGTACGAGGAACTGGCATTCGCCCACCGGGCCCACCAGACGTTCACCGACCTGAGCATGAGGCGCGCATCGCTCGCCGACATCGTCCGCGCTGCCGCGGATCTGGTCACCGAATCGGTGGTGCTGGAGGACCTTTCACATCAGGTGCTGGCGGTGTCACCGCAAGGCGAGCCGACCGCGGCCGTACTGACCGACTGGCAGCACCGGTCAAGGGCGATGGCAGAACCGTGGGCCACCACCGCGGTCGGGCCGCGGTCCGAGGAGTGGGGCCGGCTCATCATTCCGCACGCGCCTGCGGCGCCGGCCAAGGCCAAGATGGTGCTCGAACGCGCGGCCCAGGCGTTGGCCCTGCACCGGATGGCCGAACGGGGACGTACCGGGCTGGAACACCAGGCCCAGAGTGGATTGATCGACGATGTGCTCGGTGACCGTATCGCCGACGATCGTGAGGCCGATGCCCGTGCGTTCGCGCTCGGCCTGCGCACCAGCGGGCCCTATCTTCCGGTGACGGTCCGCGTGAGCGCACCGCTGGACCGGCTCGACCCGGTCGCCGTGCAACGCCGCAACCTCCGAATTCTCGACGCGGTCGTGCACAGCGTCAAATCGTTGGGGCACAGTGCAATATGCTCCATCCGACGCGATGGCGAGGTGGGCCTGGTGCTGGCCGTCTCAACCCGCCGTGGTGTCACCGCCGAGGCCAATCTGACCCGCATCGCCGAGGGCCTTCGCGAAGCCATCGGCCGCGGGGGCGACACCGACAAGGTCGTGGTCGCGATCGGCACCAGCGCGGGCGCGTTCGCCGACGCGGTGCACGGCCTCCGGGAAGCCGCGCACGTCGCCGACGTGGCGATGTCGATGTCAGGAGCAGCCCGCCCCTTCGTGCGCGCGTCCGACGTCCGCCTGCGCGGACTGCTGGCGCTGCTGCACGATGATCCCCGGGTGCTCACCTTCGCCGAGACCGAACTCAAGACCCTGCTGATCCACGACGCCGATCACGGGGAGAACGACATGGCGGTGCTGCGCGGATATCTGGAACTGGCAGGCAACAAGTCCGCGTTGTCCAAACGGCTGCACATGAGCAGGCCCGCGCTCTACAGCCGGCTGGCCTCGATTCAGCGCCGACTCGGTGTCGACCTGGACGACGGTGAGTCGATGACTTCCCTGCACGTGGCACTGCTGATTCTCGACACCCACCACGGCGCAACCCGGAGTCCCACCGGCTGAGCGCAATACTGGTGCCATGGCTGAGCGCAATGTGTTGGGTGGCCCACTGGATGCGTGTGGCACCGACCCACTCACCGGCTTCTACCGCGACGGCTGCTGCTCCACCGGCGACGAGGACCGTGGCAGACACACGATCTGTGCTGTGGTCACCACCGAATTCCTTGAGCACCAGCGTTCCATCGGCAATGACCTCTCGACTCCGGCACCGCATTTCCGATTCCCTGGCCTGTCCCCCGGTGACCGCTGGTGCGTGACCGCGGCGAACTGGCTGCGGGCCCACCATGACGGCTGTGCGGCCCCGGTCGTGTTGGCCGCGACCCACGAACGCACGTTGGATGTCGTGCCCATCGAGGTACTGGAGCAATACGCGGTCGATGTGCCCGACGACCTGGGCAGCCTCTGAAGCTCCGTAGGCTCGAGGTGTGAGTGTCGCACCCGATACGGCCGTCGTCCTGGACAACCGCTTCGCCCGGGAGCTGCCGGAGCTGAGCGTCCAATGGCAGGCTCAGGCCGCGCCGCAGCCACGGTTGCTCGTGCTCAACGAACAGCTCGCCGCCGAGCTGGGCCTGGCGCCGGACTGGCTGCGCAGTCGGGACGGGCTGGGCCTGCTCGTGGGCACCGAGGTGCCCGCCGGCGCGACCCCGGTGGCGCAGGCCTACGCCGGTGACCAGTTCGGCGGCTTCGTCCCGCGCCTCGGGGATGGTCGCGCGTTGCTGCTCGGCGAACTCGTCGACACGACGGGCCGCATCCGGGACCTGCACCTCAAGGGATCCGGACGCACACCGTTCGCGCGCGGCGGCGACGGTCTGGCCGCCGTCGGCCCGATGCTGCGTGAATACCTGGTCAGCGAGGCGATGCATGCCCTCGGCATCCCGACCACCCGCTCCCTTGCCGTCACCGCCACCGGGCGCGACGTGCTGCGCGAGACCCGCCTGCCCGGCGCGGTGCTGGCGCGGATCGCCGCCAGCCACCTGCGGGTCGGCAGCTTCCAGTACGCGCTCCAGCAGTGTCGGGCCGCAGGCGATGTCGATCTGCTGAAACGCCTCGCCGATCATGCGATCGCACGCCACCATCCCGCAGCTGCCGACGCCGAGCAGCCCTACCTCGCCCTGTTCGAGGCGGTCATCACCGCCCAGGCGTCGCTGGTGGCCCAGTGGCTTCTCGTCGGCTTCGTGCACGGCGTGATGAACACCGACAACATGACCATCTCGGGCGAGACCATCGACTACGGCCCCTGCGCCTTCATGGACAGTTTCGATCCGGCGATCGTCTTCAGTTCGATCGACCACGGCGGGCGGTACGCCTACGCCAACCAGCCCGCCGTCGCCCACTGGAACCTGGCCCGGTTCGGCGAAACCCTCCTGCCGCTGCTCGCCGACGATCCGGAGACGGCCGTGGCACAGGCGACGGAGTCGCTCGACGGTTTTCGCGATCAGTTCCAGACCGCGTGGTCGGCCGGCATGCGCGCCAAACTCGGACTGCCCACCGACGTCGAAACCGCCGATGTCGTCGACGAACTCCTGGTGCTCCTGCAGCAGAGCAGCGTCGATTACACCTCGTTCTTCCGGAGCCTCGGTCATGCCGCGCGCGGCGATGCGGATGGAACGCGGGCGTTGTTCACCACCGATGCCGCCGCATTCGACGATTGGCTGGCGCGCTGGCAGGCACTCGGACCGGATGCCGCCGCGATGGATCGGGTCAACCCCGTCTACATCCCGCGCAATCACCTGGTGGAGGAGGCGCTCGCCGCCGCGACCGCCGGAGATCAGGGTCCGTTCGAACAACTCCTCACCGTCCTCGCCGCACCGTATGACGAGCGGCCGGGTCTCGAGCGCTACGCCGCCCCCGCGCCCGCGGACTTCGGTGTCTACCGAACTTTCTGCGGGACGTGACGGCTCGCAGACTTTAGATTGGCTGACGTGACGACGATTGCTCTGGAGACCGGCGACGGTTCCATCGATGCCCTCCTGGACGTTCCCGAGGGTGACGGGCCGTGGCCCGGCGTGGTGGTCGTCCACGATGCGGTGGGATACGGGTCCGACATCGAGGCGATCAACGAGCGGATCGCCGCAGCCGGCTACCTGTCCCTCACGCCGAACCTGTACGCCCGCGGTGGCCGGGCGCGTTGCATCACCCGGGTGTTCCGCGAACTTCTCAGCCAGCGCGGCCGCGCGCTCGATGACATCCTTGCCGCCCGCGATCACCTGATCGCGGAACCACAGTGCAGCGGCACCATCGGCATCGTCGGGTTCTGCATGGGCGGTCAGTTCGCACTTCTCATGGGCCCCAAAGGTTTCGCCGCGTCCGCACCGTTCTATGGGACGCCGCTGCCACGTCGGCTCAACGAGACCCTGGACGCGTCCTGCCCGATCGTGGCCAGCTTCGGCACCCGCGACCCGATGGGTATCGGAGCGCCGGCCCGGCTGCGCAAGATCGTCGCGGACAAGAAGATCCCCGCCGATATCAAGGTCTATCCCCAAACCGGGCACAGCTTCGCCAACCAGTTGCCCGCCCAGCCGCTGCTCCGCATCACCGGATTCGGTTACAACGAGGCGGCCACCACCGACGCCTGGTCCCGCGTGTTCGCATTCTTCGGCGAACATCTACGCCCACGGGCCTGAATCACCTCAGCGAGGCGGCAACGCCGGCGTGCCGTCGATTCGACGGACCAGGTTGAGCGGGTTTTCGTCACGCACCGCCGGTGGCTGGAGGGCCGCGGGCATGTCCTGGTAGGCGACCGGCCGGAGAAACCGCTCAATGGCCAATGTCCCAACCGAGGTGCTTCTGGCATCGGACGTGGCCGGGAACGGGCCGCCATGGACCATTGCATCGCCGACCTCCACACCAGTCGGCCAGCCCCCGAACACTATTCGTCCTGCCAGCTGCTCCAGCTGCGGCAACAGATCGCCGACGAACTCATCGTCGTCTTCAGTGGCGTGGACCGTGACCGTCAGCTGACCGGGTAGGGCCCTCAGGGCAGCCGTCAGCAGGTGTGGCGACTCGAGCTCTACGACCAGTCCGGCGGGGCCGAATATTTCCTCGTGCAGAACCGGATTGCGCAGAAAGTCCTCGGCCGCGACGCTGAACAACGCCGCGACTGCCTGATGGTTTCCCGCCGCCGCGCCGGCGGTCCGTTCACGTACGCCCGGCTGTGCCCGCAACCGGTCCAGGCCGCGACGATACCCATCCGCGATCGCCGGTGTCAGCATGGTTTGCGGGTCGGTGGCCTCAAGCAGCGTCACCGCGGTGCGGACGAATCGGTCGGCGTCCGGTGATCCCACCACGAAGACGAGCCCCGGATTCGTACAGAACTGGCCCGCACCGAGGGTGAGCGAGGCAGTGAATCCGGCCGCCAGTTGGTCGGCATTCTCGGCGAGGGCACCGCCGGCCAACACAACCGGGTTGACGCTGGACATTTCCGCATAGACCGGGATCGGCACCGGCCGCTGCGCCGCCGTGGCGGTGAGGGCCAGGCCGGCGCGGCGCGAACCGGTGAATCCGACCGCGGCGACGGCCGGATGACGCACCAGGGCCTGTCCGACATCGGGACCAGCGCCGAACAGCAGCGAGAAGACTCCGGCGGGCAGCCCCTCGGCGCGAACCGCCTCGGTGATCACTCCACCGACGAGTTCGCTGGTGCCCAGGTGGGCTTCGTGTCCCTTGGCGATCACCGGGCATCCCGCGGCGAGCGCGGAGGCGGTGTCTCCCCCGGCGACCGAGAACGCGAACGGGAAGTTGCTCGCACCGAACACTGCGACGGGCCCGACCGGAATGTGTTGGAGGCGAAGGTCAGGTCGCGGTAATGGCTGGCGGTCGGTGTCGGCGGGGGCGATGCGCACCCCGAGCCAGTCGCCTTCGCGTACATGGTCGGCGAACATCCGCAGTTGCCCGGCGGTACGGCCACGTTCGGACACCAGACGGCCCATCGGCAAGGCCGTCTCCTGGTGTGCGCGTTCCAGGAGTTCGTCGCCGAGTCGCTCGAGACCGTCGGCGATGCGTTCGAGCAGCCGGGCCCTGACCTCGAGCGGCTGAGCACGGTAGGGGTCGAACGCCTCACGCGCGGCGCAGGCCGCCACGTCGATGTCGGCGTCGCGCGCGGCGCCGTAGGCGGGGGTCAATCTGCGGCCGTCGACAGCCGCAATCGGGTACAGCGCGTCGGCCGCCCCATCGACGCGATCGCCGGCGATGAACATCTGTCCGGTAAGAGTCATGGAAGGTTCCTCCGTGTCGTCATGTGGTCGGTGCGGTTTCGGTGGTCGGCCAGGAGAGCGCCGACGCCGTATTGCCACGGGGGCAGCTCTTCGGATCGGCCGACCACGTCGACGAGGCTGCCCAGTTCCGGGCTTGAGATCGTGACAACGTCGCCCAGGTGGTGGGTGAATCCGAGCCCGGGGGTGTCGCGGTCCTCGGTCGGAGCGAACAACGTTCCGGTGAAAAGGGCGAATCCGTCAGGGTATTGATGGTGACGTCCGTAAGTGGCCGCGATGAGGTCCTCGAAGGATCGACTCAACGCCGCGACGACGTTGGTGCCGTGCAGGACGAAACCATCCAGTCCGTCCACACGGAGGCTGATCTGGAGGGATCGGGCGTGGTCGAGGGTGAAGTGCTCGTCGAAGATCCGGATGAACGGCCCGAGTGCGGCTGAACGATTGTTGTCCTTTGCCATTCCCAGCAGCAGAGCGCTGCGGCCCTCGACATCGCGCAGGTTCACGTCATTGCCCAGGGCGGCTCCGACGGGCACGCCGCGTGAGTTGACGGCGAGCACCAGTTCGGGTTCCGGATTGTTCCATTGCGAGAATTCAGGGATACCAATGTGACTGAGCGATCCGACCGAGGACAGGACGGGCGCTTTGGTGAAGACCTCCGGGTCCGGCCCCAAGCCGACCTCAAGGTACGCCGACCATAGATTGTTGGCCACCAGCCTCGCCTTGACCTCAGCTGCTTTGCGGGAGCCGGGAACGACGGTGGACAGGTCGAGTGGCTCGTCGCCGAGACCACCGGATTCAAGCTCTGCGCGAAGGACATTCGCGCGGGCGGGATCGCCCGCGCTTCGTTCTTCGATGAGTCGCTCCAGCATGCTGCCGGCAAAGGTGACGCCGCAGGCCTTGAGCACCTGCAAGTCGACAGGCGACAACAACACGGGTGCACTCGTCGAACTCGTCAGGTCAGCCTCACCTGCGACATCGTCCACGCCGCACAGCGGCCTACCGGATGCGATGTCATCGAGTGTGGCAACCAGGTCGCCGACTTCCAGCAGCTGCGAAACCGTGGCGGCCACCGGCCGTAGGTCCCACACATCGCCTCCCAGCACAAGCACGGGAACCGGTGCCACGCCGTCGATTCCGAGCCGACCCACCAGGCGCGCCCGGCCGTCTGCCGGCAATACCTGCCTCACCCCGGGCAGCGCGCTCGACCCGCTCACAGCGCCTCCGCGAGGAAGTACAGGATGTGCTCTGCAGCAGCGACGACCGCGCCGTCGACATTCCGCACGTTGACGTCCGCGTAGGTCTTCGCCGCGTCGCGATCTACCTCACGGATGGTGTACGTGACGGTTATCGTGTCGCCGATGAACACCGGCGCGATGAACCGCACCCGGTTGTACCCATAGGAGACCGCCGCACCGCCCAGCGCGGAAATCATCTGCGTCGACGTGTTCGACATGAACCCCACGAGCAAGGCACCGTGCGCAATCCGACGGCCGTACCTGGTCTTCGACATGGCCGACTCATCGACGTGGTTCGGGCTCAGATCTCCGGTGATCCCTGCGAACAGGTAGACGTCGGACTCACCGACGGTTTTTGTGAATGCGACTTCACGACCAACCGTCGCCGCAGCGATTCCTTGCTCTGCCATTCGGCCTCCTTGATTGCTCAGGGTCAGTGATCGGTTATGACCCTTGACACAGTCAACCCGAACCGACATGATTGCGCAAACGTTTATCCAACTTGCACAAACGTTTTCCCATCGGGGCTCAAGGGAAGGGGCTGGCAGTGACACCACATCGGCCGGTTGTTGCCAAAGATGTCGCCGAGGCCGCCGGTGTCTCGATCGCGACGGTCTCGCGCGTCCTCAACGGCAAGCCGGGCCGGATCAGTGTCGAGACCCGCGAGCGGGTGATCGCCGCGGCCGAACGACTGCAGTACAAGCCGGACCCGTTGGGACGCTCCCTGCGCAGCGGATCCAGCCGCACACTGGGCCTCGTCGTCCCCGACATCGGCGACCAGTACTTTCAGTACATCGCCCGCGGCGCCGAGACGGCCGCGCGGGAACGCGGGTACGGAATCGTGTTCTGCAACACCGACCGCGACCCCGATCGTGAACTCGCTGCGCTGGAATTTCTCTCTGACAAGCGCGTCGACGGCGTCGTCCTCTGCGGCGGAGGGCTGCAAGACGAGAAGCATCTCGCCGACTTCGACAATCTCACGATCATCTCCATCGGCCCACACCAACTCCCGGTGCCGAACCTTGCGGTCGACAACCACTCGGCGATGCACGCCGCGATCAGTCACCTTGCGACACTGGGCCGCACCCGCGTCCTGTGCATCGCCGGCGAACGCGAGTGGCTGATCACCCAAGCCCGGTTGGAGGCCGCCAACGACGCCGCGCACTCCCTCGGTATGGACACCGATCCCGATTTGGTGCGCTATACGGGGTTCACCGCCGAAGCTGGTGCGGCTGCGGCCAACGCGGCCCTGGCCGAGAAACTCGATTTCGACGCCGTGCTGGCCTTCAACGACTACGCGGCCGTCGGAGCGATGTCCGTGCTCGCCGGATCCGGCCGGGCGATCCCAGGCGATGTGGCGATTGTCGGCTGCGACGACACCGATATCGCTGCGTACGCACGAGTCCCGTTGACCACGATCCGCTTTCCGACGGCACGCCTCGGCGAGACCGCAGTACGGGTGCTATGCGACGGAGATCCGGTCCCGGCCACACCCTTTGCATACGAACTCGTCATCCGGGAAAGCACCATCGGGCCTGCTACCCGCGCAGCTACTCACGATTTGTCCGAAAGCATCTAACCACCAACCTCATTCGGCGCCCAACCCCCGCCCGCGCCCCGGGCGCACTCACAACCCGTCCACCGTTTCCCGCCAATGGAGTCACTTCATGTCACATCCCACGCCAAACCCGGTAGCCGTCAAGGACACACAGCGCCGCCGCGCAATCGTCTCCGGCACACTGGGCTCCAGCATCGAGTGGTACGACTTCTACCTGTACGGCGTCGCAGCTGCCACGATCTTCAACCGTCAGTTCTTTCCCGAGGGAACCAGCGTCTACGTGGGCACGCTCCTCGCGTTCAGCACCTACGCCGTCGGCTTCCTTGCACGGCCGCTCGGTGCGATCATCTTCGGACACTTCGGTGACCGGATCGGCCGGAAGAAGGCACTGGTCTTCTCACTGCTCATGATGGGCATCGCCACCGTGGTGGTCGGACTGCTCCCAACCTACGGCTCGATCGGGATCGCGGCGCCGTTGATCTTGACCCTCATGCGATTCCTGCAGGGAATCGGAGTCGGCGGCGAATGGGCCGGGGCCACCTTGATGGTCACCGAGCAGACCCCACCGCAGCGCCGGGGGTTCTGGGGCAGCCTGCCTCAACTCGGCGTGGCCTTCGGTGCGCTGACCGCCAACGGCGCTTTCGTGTTGACCAGTGCGCTCATTCCGGGCGACCAATTCACCTCGTGGGGTTGGCGTATCCCCTTCCTCGCTTCGGCGGTCCTCATCGCCGTCGGCCTGTATATCCGGCTCAGCATGGCCGAGTCACCGGCGTTCACAGCCGTCAAAGATGCCGGCAACATTCAACGCCGACCGGTGTTGGAGGTCATCCGGCAGTACCCGTTGGCGATTCTGCGGGCCGGCGGCATCCGCGTCGCCGACGTCGGCATCTACTACGTATGGACCAGCTTCTTCCTCGCCTATGCCGTCGGGCTCGGCTTCGACAAATCGACCGTGCTGACTCCGACCCTGGTCGCCTCTGCGATCGCCATAGCCACGATCCCGATGTGGGGCGCGGTCTCGGACAAGATCGGGCGGCGGCCGACCATCATGTTCGGTGCTGTCGTCATGGCGCTTCTGGCTTTCCCGTTTCTCTGGGCGGTCAACGCCGGAGCGATGTGGCTGGTGGCGCTGCTGCTGGTGCTGGGCATCAACCTCGGTCGCGATGCCTGCTACGCGCCGCAAGCCGCATACTTCACCGAGATGTTCCCGCCGCACCTGCGCTACAGCGGCGCATCGCTGGGCCCCCAACTCGCCGCGATCTTCGGTGGGTGCGCACCCCTCATCGCCACCGCGCTGGCCGGCCCCGAGTACGCCGGCATCGCACTGGTGTCCGGACTGGTCATCGTCATGGGAGCCGTCACCTTCGCCAGTGCGTTCGTCAGCAAGGAAACGGCCTATGTCAAGGTCGGTCGTGATGTGACGCTGGATCACCTACCCGCTGCGCAGGCCGCGGCGGCCGATCCGCAAAAGGTGGTGTCCTGATGACCGCCAATCGGGTGCCCACACGGGAAGCCTCCCTGCTCGCCGGTGTCAGAGTGCTGGCATTCACCCACTGGCTGCAGGGGCCGGCAGCCTGCCAGTACCTGGCCGACCTCGGCGCCGACGTGATCAAGGTCGAACCGTTGAGCGGTTCCGCCGAGCGAGCGGTGATGGGCCCGGGCCCCGGGCCCGCGGACGCGAGTTCGTTGTTTGTCGCAGGCAACCGCAACACGCGCAGCCTCTGCATCGATCTCAAGAGTAAGCACGGCGCACAGCTCGTACACCGCCTCGTGCGGACCCACGATGTCGTGATCGAGAACTACCGCCCAGGTGTCCTGGACAAACTCGGCTTGGGATACGAACAGCTCAAGCTCGAGAACGAGTCACTCATCTTCGCCTCCGCCACCGGCTATGGTCCACGCGGGCCACTGGCCTCGATGCCGGGACAGGACCTGCTGGCCCAATCGGTGTCCGGACTGACCGCCGCCTCAGGCGCACGACCGACACCGGTCGGTGCCGCAGTCGTCGACCAGCACGGCGCGACGTTGCTCGCACTGTCGGTACTGGCCGCGGTGGTCCGGCGGTCACACACCGGGGAGGGCACCAAGATCGAGGCGAGTCTGCTGAATGCCGCACTGGATCTCCAGATGGAGGCACTCACGTTCTTCATGAACTCCGACGCCAAATGGTCCAGTGTCGGTAAGCGCCATGAGAACCTGGCGACCTGGTACCACCAGGCCCCGTACGGCGTCTACGAAACCCTTGACGGCTGGCTGACGGTCAGCATGGGACCGTTGGAGACCCTGTGCGCAGCCTTGCCCGAAGTGGGTGATCTCACCGGTCTGGACCCGATGCGAGACCGCGACGAGGTGACTCGCAGAGTCACTTCCGCGTTGACCGTGCTGTCCTCCGACGAGGCCCAAGCCCGTCTGCGCGCTGCAGGTGTCTGGCACGCACCGGTTCTCGACTACGACGAGGTGCTCGCCAGCGAGCAGGTTGAGACAAACGGCATCATCGGCGCTGTCGGCGACGACGATTGGCGGGCCTCGGTCATCCACCACCCGGTCATGTACGACGGCGCTCTGCCCGCCGTCCGCACCCCTCCCCCGCATTGCGGCCAGCACACTCGCGAGATCCTTCGCGAGTCCGGCCTCGATGACGATGAACTCGAGGCGCTGATCAGCAAAGGCGTTGTGCAGGAAGGAAAAACCAGATGACTTCGACCGACGCGAGTGTGTTGCCCACCGAGAGCGACTTCTTGACCACGGCCCACGCCCGCGTTCTGGACGCGGTGTCGCACGCGCCGGTCCGCAGCGGCCACTACGTCGAAAATGGCCGCTGGAAGCAGGTTTCGGTCGCCGAGGGCAGCTTCTGGACCGACGACAGTTACGACCACGGGAACTGGACCAGCGGATTCTGGGTCGGCTGCCTCCTGCATTTGCATCAACTCGGGGCGCCGGCGGAGGCAGAGTTGGCCGCGGCGCTGGCCGGAGCCACCGCAGTGCGTGCCCTCGACGAGACAACCCACGACGTCGGATTCATGTTCTGGCCGTCGGCGGTACTGCTCTCCGAGGAACGCGAAGCCCACGGCGACACCGCATCCGCGAAACGATGGGGACAGGTGGCGCTCACCGCCGCGGAGACACTCGCCAAACGGTTCCGGCCTGCGGGTGGCTACCTGCAGGCGTTCGGGGCGCTGAACGACGTCCGCGGCCAGGCGACGTCGACGATCGACACGATGATGAATCTGCCGCTGCTGTGGTGGTGTGCGCGCAGATTCGACCGTGACGACCTGCAACACATCGCCCACCAACATGCGCTGACCACCAGTCGGGATCTCATCCGCGACGACGGGGCGAGCTTTCATCTCGTCCACCACAATCTTGATGGCAGCCTTCGGTCTCGCGGCACCTTCCAGGGGGCCGGCGACCAGAGTTGCTGGACGCGGGGACAAGCCTGGGCCATCCACGGTTTCATCGACGCCTACCTCGCCACCGGCGAGATCCAGTTTGTCGACGTCGCCGCCCGATGCCTGCAGTTCTGGGCCGACCATGCACCGTTCGGCGAACTGCCCCCCTACGACCTCCTGGCCACCACCGGGTTGTTCGACGCGAGCGCTTCGGCGATTCTCGCGTCCGGCCTGGCAGATGCCGCCGCGGATCCGGTGCTGGCCGAACAACTGGACGCCCGCGAGCGCCTCGACCAGGTGCTCACAACACTCGCTAGGGACGCACTGTTCAGCAGCCCCGCAGGCATCATCGGCAGATCCACCTACTCAGCACCACACGGCTGGGGTGTTGACGGCGCCCTCCCGTACGGCGACTACTTCTACCTCAGAGCCTTGACGAAGAACGCGTCGCTTTCGAGGCAACCGCGGTAAGCAACGCGTCCCGCTCGGGCTACTCCGGCAACCGCAGCTCGGGTTTTTCCACTTCTTCGATGTTGACGTCTTTGAACGTGATGACACGTACCTGTTTGACGAAGCGGGCCGGCCGGTACATGTCCCACACCCAGGCGTCGGCCAGCCGCAACTCGAAATACACCTCGCCCTCGGAATTGCGCGGAACCAACTCCACGCTGTTCGCGAGGTAGAACCGGCGCTCGGTCTCCACCACATAACTGAACTGACCGACGATGTCCTTGTATTCGCGGTACAGCGAGAGCTCCATCTCGGTTTCGTACTTCTCGAGATCCTCGGCACTCATCTGCTCAGCTGTCCTTCGTCTAGGTTGCGTTCCATCATTCCCCACGCGGCCGCGTCCCGTCGCACCGATCCCGCAACACGCGTCGTCTCTGCGGCCCGCCGCACGTCAGCCGTCTCTGCGGCCCGCCGCACGTCAGCCGTCTCTGCCGCCCGCCGCACGTTCACATACGAGTGGCGGTGCTGCGGACACGGCCCCAACATCGCCAGTGCAGCGGTGTGAGCCGGCGTGCTGTAGCCCTTGTGCTCGTCGAACCCGTATCCCGGATGCTCCTGTTCCATCGCGACCATCAACCGGTCGCGGCTGACCTTGGCCAGCACGCTCGCCGCCGCGATACAGGCCGCCGCCGCGTCGCCACCGATCACCGGCAGGGACGGCACCGCGAGGCCCGGCACCCGAAATCCATCGGACAACACGTAACCAGGCCGCACCGACAACCCCGCCACCGCACGCCGCATGCCCTCGATGTTGGCCACGTGCACGCCGCGGCGGTCCACTTCCACCGACGGGATGAACACCACGTGGTAGGCCAGTGCGAAGCGGCGGATCAACGGAAACAGCCGCTCACGTTCCTTCTCGTTGAGCTTCTTGGAATCGTCGAGGGCCGCCAGGCTCTCCATCCGGTTGGGGCCGAGCACACAGGCCGCGACCACCAGCGGTCCCGCGCAGGCACCCCGCCCCACCTCGTCGACACCCGCGACCGGCCCAAGACCGTTGCGGTACAGCGCGGATTCCAGGGTGCGCAATCCGGATGCCTTCCGGATCACCGTTCGAGGCGGCCACGATGCCGGCACGGAGCAGCTCCTAGTTGGTCTGCGGATTCTCGCTGTCGATGCCGCCCCACCGGGACGGCGGCCACGCGATGAACCTCGCCTTTCCGATCACATTCTCGACGGGAACGGTGCCGGGCATCGGATCGCCCGTGCACACCAGACCGCGTTGCGCGTCAGCCGGGACATTGCCGCAGTGCGCGCGGGAATCCGCAGAATGCGTGCGGTTGTCGCCCATCACCCAGACCCGTTCCTTCGGCACGGTGACCGGGCCGAACTCGGGGCCAAGGCACGGGTAGATGTTCGGATCGGCCATCATCGTGGTCGGGTCCAGGAATGGTTGATCGAGCGGTTTGCCGTCCACGGTGAGCCCGGTATCGGCACGGCACTGGACTGTCTGACCGCCGACCGCGATCACCCGCTTCACCAGATCGTTCTCGTCGGGCGGTACAAATCCCACGAACGACAATGCGTTCTGCACCCACCGCAACGCGGCGTTGTCAGAGCGGATCGACTTGTAACCGATGTTCCACGACGGCGGACCTTTGAACACCACCACGTCGCCCGGCTCGGGTTCGGAGAAACGGTAGGTGACCTTGTCCACCATGATGCGGTCACCCACACATCCGTTGCAGCCGTGCAGCGTCGGCTCCATGGACTCCGACGGAATGAGATACGGCCGCGCCACGAACGTGAGCATCACGTAGTACAGAACGATGGCGATGGTTACCAGGATCGCGCCCTCGCGCAAAGCCGAATGCTTGCGCTTTGCGGGCTCGTCCGTTTCGGCCCCCGGCTGGGACTGCTCAGTTTGGACGTCGAGCGAGTCCTCCGACGACGAATCGGCGGATTCGGTGGTTCCGGTCACGGCATCCACAGTAGCGAGCGACGTGACCAGAGCGGTGACCGCAGCCGCGCCGGGCGCGGCCGCGCAGTCAGCGCTTTTCCTTGATCTTCGCCTTCTTGCCGCGGAGCTCGCGCAGGTAGTAGAGCTTGGCCCGGCGCACGTCACCACGGGTGACGACGTCGAGGTGGTCGATGTTGGGCGAGTGCACCGGGAAGGTCCGCTCGACGCCGACGCCGTAGCTCTCCTTCCGCACGGTGAAGGTCTCGCGGATTCCACCGCCCTGACGACGAATCACGACACCCTTGAAGACCTGGATGCGCTCCTTGGCGCCCTCGATCACCTTGACGTGCACGTTGACGGTGTCGCCGGGGCTGAAGGTCGGGATGTCGTCGCGCAGCGACGTCTGATCGACGAAGTCCAGCGTGTTCATCGGTGACACTTCCTTGTTGTTAGCAGCTTCGGGGGTCCGCGCAGTCGCGCAGCCGAAGCAATTTTTTCGGGCGTATCGGGGTGTATCTCGCAGCGGGCGGGCGGTAACCAGCACCGTCCTGCACAGACAACTGCTCAATTGTGCCAGATGGGCCCCAGTCCAGGGAAATCCGGTGACATTCGCGGTGCCATTCGCAAACCGGATCACCAGAGTGACCACCGGAAACACCATAGCCGCCTAGGTGCGCACGGCGGCCCGCCAACGGTTAGGCTGCACCAACCGGGTGTGCCGCTGCAAGACGTCGCCATCCGGACCCCACCGACCGGTTTCGAGGAGTGCCCATGCGACGGCGGCCGTCGAGGCTCATGACCGCGACCGCAGTGGGTGTGATCGCGATCGTCACTGTCGCAGGTTGTGAAGCGCGGGTGTATGGCACGCCACCGGTAGCACCGGACGCGCCGCGACTGACGGTGGTGGTGCCGCAGGGCAGCATGGCGCCGCTTCCCGAGGCATCGCCGGGCGAGTTCTCCCCGGCGTTCGAGGGCCTGCAGGAACGCACCGATGCCGCCACCGCGGCCGCGTCGGACGCCGGGGCCGACATCACCGTGCTGGTGCTCGACCGCAACAGCGGGCAACAGATCTCCAACGGGAACACCACCACGATCGCGATCGCGTCGGTCGTGAAGCTGTTCATCGCCGACGACCTGCTGCTGCAGGAGGCCAAGGGCGAGACGGTCATCACGCCCGAGGACCGCGAACAACTCGATGTCATGTTGCGGTCCTCCGACGACAGCGCGGCCGAGGTTTTCTGGAACCGCAGTGGTGGGAGCGAAATCGTCACCAGGGTCGCGGCCCGGTACGGCCTGGCGTCGACCCAGCCGCCCAACGACGGCCGTTGGTGGAACACCATCAGCACGGCGGCCGATCTCGTGCGCTATTACGACATGCTGATGAACGGCAGTGGCGGCCTTCCTCAGGAGCAGGCCAACGTCATCCTGTCCAACCTCGCGCAGTCCACCCCGAATGCCATCGACGGCACCCAACCGGGCGGCACCTACCCACAGCGCTTCGGGATTCCCGATGGGCTGTACGCCGAACCGGTGGCGGTCAAACAAGGCTGGATGTGTTGCATCGGCTCGGACTGGATGCACCTGTCGACCGGGGTGGTCGGACCGAACCGTCGCTTCATCATGGTGATCGGGTCACTGCAACCCACCGACTCCGACACCGCACGCGATACCATCACCGACGCCGTCAAGGCGATGTTCCCCAACGGCCGCATTTAGGCCCACTTCCTTCGCCGAGCAGACAGCTATGTCCCCGCAAAGTGCCATTTCGGGGTACCTACGCGTCTGCTCGCCGGGTTGACTCGCCGGCGGACGGGGCCGAGCCAACGGGCCAACGGGCCAACTGAGCTAAGGCAGCAAGTCGGGGCGACGCTCACGGGTTCGCAGCAGCGACTGCTCGCGGCGCCACGCCGCGAGGCGGGCGTGATCGCCTGACAACAAGACCTCCGGCACATCCAGGTCACGCCAGCTCTGCGGCCGGGTGTAGCTGGGCCCTTCCAGCAGTCCATCGGAGTGCGAATCCTGTTGGTGCGACTGGGGGTTGCCGAGTACATCCGGCAGCAGGCGGACCACCGCCTCGATCATCACCAGCGCGGCCGACTCCCCGCCGGCCAGCACGTAATCACCGATGGAAACCTCTTCCACCCGCATGCGCCGCGCCGCGTCCTCGACGACCCGCTGATCGATGCCTTCATAACGGCCACACGCGAACACCAGGTGCTGCTCGGCACTCCACCGCTGCGCAACGGCTTGGGTGAAGGGCCGCCCCGCAGGTGTGGGTACCACGAGAAGTGTTTCTTCAGAACATACTTCGTCAAGGGCCTCGCCCCACACCGGAGCCTTCATCACCATGCCGGGGCCGCCGCCGTACGGGGAATCGTCGACCGAGCGATGCACATCGTGGGTCCACGACCGCAGGTCGTGCACCGCCAATGTGATGATGCCGCTGTCGATGGCCTTGCCCGGCAACGCCTGGCGGATCGGATCGAGATACGCCGGGAAGATGGTGATGACGTCAATCCGCACGGTCAGCTCAGTTCCAGCAGACCGTCGGGAGGATCGATCACGATCGTCGCGTCGGCCCGGGAAACCGAGGTGACGATCGCACTGACGAACGGGATGAGCAGCTCGCGGCCGTCCCCCTCGGCGTTCACCGCGAGCAGCTCGCCCGCGGCAGTGTGCAGTACCTCGGCGACGGTGCCCACCGCTGCGCCGTCGCCGGTCACCACGCGCAGCCCTTCGAGTTCGTGATCGTAGAACTCGTCAGGGTCATCGATCGCGGGTAGTTCCGCGGTATCCACCACGAACAGGGTGCCCCGCAGCGCGTCGGCGGCGTTGCGGTCAGCCACTCCGACCAGCCGCATCAGCAGGCGACCGCCATGCTCACGCACTGATTCGATGGTGAAAGGCCGCTCGGCGCCGCCCTTGGCCCGGCCCCGCAATGCGAGGCCGGGTACGAACCGGGCGTCCGGGTCATCGGTGCGCACGTCCACGGCGATCTCGCCGGTGACGCCGTGCGCTTTGACGACCCGCCCGATTACCAGGTCCATGTCAGCGCTTTACTGGTCGGTGTCCACCACGTCGACGCGGATTCCGCGCCCACCGATACCCGCGACAAGGGTGCGCAGCGCGGTGGCGGTGCGACCGCCACGACCGATGACCTTGCCGAGGTCCTCGGGGTGCACGTGCACCTCGACCGTGCGTCCCCGACGGTTGGTCACCATGTCGACACGCACGTCGTCCGGGTTGTCCACGATGCCGCGCACCAGGTGCTCGACGGCGTCGACCACGACGGAACTCACTGCGACGCTCAGCTCTCGCCGGCAGCGTCGGCGGCCGGGGTCTCAGCCGGGGCAGCGGCGGCTTCTTCGTCCTTCTTGGCCGGCTTCTTCTTCTTCGGCGTGACGGCCGCGGCGGTGGAGCCGCTCTCCGCCTCGGCCAGCGCGGCGTTGAACAGATCCAGCTTGGAAGCCTTGGGCTCCTTGACCTTCAGCGTGCCCTCAGCGCCGGGCAGGCCCTTGAACTTCTGCCAGTCACCGGTGATCTTCAGCAGGGCCAGCACCGGCTCGGTGGGCTGGGCACCGACTCCGAGCCAGTACTGTGCGCGCTCCGAGTCGATTTCGATCAGGCTGGGCTCTTCCTTCGGGTGGTACCGGCCGATGACCTCGATGGCGCGGCCTTCGCGACGGGTGCGCGCGTCCGCGACAGAGATGCGGTACTGGGGGTTGCGGATCTTGCCAAGCCGGGTGAGCTTGATCTTGACAGCCATGGTTAAGAAAATTCTCCTAGGGTGTCACGCTGCAATTCAGCGATGCGGGCGGAATTGCCCGATCCGGTTTTGCCTGCGTGTGTGACCGGCGCGCAGCCGTAGTCGCGCGGCGGACAGCCGCCTATTCTGCCAGAGCCCGTCGTGCACCCAAAATCGCACCGGAACTGCGTTCCCGGTCGTCAACACGCACGGTTGACGACCGGGAATGCAGTTCCGCGGTGTTTTCACACCACCTTGTCGAAGCATTTCGTCTCGACGCGCCGGCTCATCCGCCAGCCGTCGGTGGTGCGGACGAACTCGTCCTCGTACCAGAGCCCGCAGAACAACACCTGCGGCTGCTCGCCGGGCAGAACCATCGGGTTGAAGCAGATGGTGCGCGACGAGGCGGTGTCGCCGGCGATGCTGACATCGAAGTTGCCGAGCATGTGGGCGTAGGCCGGGAAGTTCGGCAACACCTCCGCCAACCATGCCTTGACCTCGGGATAGTGCCCGTCGATACCGCCCATCGCGCGGTAGTCGATGTAGGCATCAGCGGTGAACACCGCATCAAGGTCATCGAAGCGGCGCCGGTCGATCGCGGTGGAGTAATCCACCAACAGCTGCTGTATTTCGAGACGGTCGGAAATCTCTTCCAAACTCAGCACGAGTCGATTCAACACGACCTGAGCAAGTCAGGCCTGCGGTCCCTCCGAAGGCGGCCAGTGCTCCCCCGCCGACGCATCGCCGGGTTCGGTGAAATCGCCCCGCGACAGCGGCACCCACTGCTCGCTGGGCGCCGGCTGCTTCGACGACGGGAAGTCGCGAAGTTCCCCGGTCGGTTTGGCGTCCCACGCCTCGAACGTCAACGGTGTCTGCAGCCAGGCGTTCAGCAGCAGATAGGTGGCCTCCAGCGAGTCCAGATGGGTCCGCTCCCAGCCATGGCTGCCGTCGAGGCCGAAACCGACCAGTGCCGCACGGGTGTTCGCGCCTGCTTCGATCGCGGCCGCCGCGTCCGAACGGTAGTAACGGAACACGTCCCGTGCGTGCGGGATGCCCTGCCCTTCGGCGAGCCGACACAGTTTGCGGGTCAGGTGGTAGTCGAACGGACCGTGCAGATCGGCCATCGGGATCGTGACGCCGTGCTCGATGGACCGCTGCCCCGGCGCACACACCGCGTTGTCCACCGACACCAGTTCGGCGACATCCGGCGGCAGGCCGTGACTGGCGCCGTGGCCCACCTCTTCGGTGATGGTCACCATGAGCGTGGTGCGGTGCGGCAGCACGATCTTCTGCTCGGCGATGGTCTTGGCCAACGCGAGCGCGACGGCGACGCCGGCCTTGCCGTCCAGGTGGCGGGACACGATGAAGCCGTCCTCGGTGAGTTCGGGGCTGGCGATCAACGCGACGAAATCCCCCACGTTCAGACCGAGCTTCTCCAGATCCGCCCGGGTCGACACGTTGCGGTCGACACGGACCTCGACATGCTCCCAGTCGGTCGGCTGGGTGTCGATCTCGTCGCCGAAGGCATGTCCGCTGGCCTTGAGCGGCATGATGGTGCCGGTAAAGAACTCGTCGGGATCGTCGGAGAAGATCCGCACCCGCGCACCCGCGGCGAACCGCGGCGAGAAGGTGCCGACCGGGACCAACTGGAGACGGCCGTTGTCCTTGAGGTCGCGGACCATGCAGCCGATGGTGTCCGAGTGCACCACCAGTGCCCGGTCGATGGTCGGTGACTCACCGGGGAATTCAGCGGTCAAGGCGCCTCGACGGGTCAGCGTGAACGGCACGCAGAGGTCATCGAGGATGTCGCCGATCAACTGCATCACGGCGTCGGTGCGCCCCGAAGGGCTCGGGGTTTGTAGCAACGCGAGCAGGGTGTCGATCATCCAACTGCGTTCTGCCTCCGGCATGGTGGCAGGTCCGGCCACGGTCGTTCCCTTCGAAGTCGTCGAAATTACTAGGCACCGACGCGCTGGTGTGCCGCTAGGGTCAGTGCACATGGTCAGGCTCGTCAGCGCAATCGCACTCTTTCTCGCAGCGCTTCTTCCCACCTTTGTAGTCGGCGTCGCCGTCGGCGCGCCCGCCGCCTCGGCCGACGCGGGTGTGCAGCCGATCGGTACCGCGCCCATCCCGGACGGTCCCGCGCCGGCATGGATCGTCGCCGACATGGACACCGGTCAGATTCTGGCCGGCCGTGACCAGTACGTTGCGCACCCTCCGGCCAGCACGATCAAGACGCTGCTGGCTCTCGTGGCGCTCGATGAGCTGCCATTGAACGCCACGGTCGTCGCCGACGAAGCCGATGCGTCGGTGGAGTGCAACTGTGCCGGGATCAAAGCCGGCCGCACCTACACGACGCAGGAACTGCTCGACGGATTGCTGCTGGTCTCCGGCAACGATGCCGCCAACACACTCGCACACATGCTGGGCGGCACCGACGCCGCGGTGGCCAAGATGAACGCGAAGGCGGCCGCGCTCGGCGCGAACGCGACGCACGCCGGGTCGCCGTCCGGACTCAACGGCCCGGGGATCGACGGCGCCACCACGCCGCGGGATCTCGCGGTGATCTTCCGCGCCGCGCTGGCCAACCCCGTGTTCGCCGCGATCACCGCCTCACCCTCCGCTCCGTTCCCCGGCGCCGCGGGCCCGGTCACCCTCATCAACCAGGACGAAATGCTCGGCCGCTATCCGGGCATGCTCGGCGGCAAGACCGGCTTCACCGATCCGGCGCGCAAGACATTCGTCGGCGCCGCGCAGCGCGACGGCCGTCGCCTGGTGATCGCGATGATGTACGGACTGGTGAAGGAGGGCGGGCCGACGTACTGGGATCAGGCCACCGCCCTCCTGGATTGGGGCTTCGCCCAGGACCGATCCGCAGGCGTCGGCGCCCTCTAGGTCCGGCAGTCGATACCTGACAGACACCTGATCGCGCGCTGAACGAGTCCTGGGCGCCGTAGCGTCGACGCGCGTGCGAAGACTGTTCGCGGCGACCGCGCTCGCCCTCAGCGCGATCGTGTCGGCGTCGGTCGGCGTACCCGTGGTGGCGGCGCAGCCCAACGTGGAACCCGCAGGCGCGCAGGCTATCGCCGACGGGCCAGCCAAGGCCTGGCTCGTCGCCGACCTCGACACCGGCCAGGTGCTGGCATCGAAGGACCCCAACGGCTCGTATGCACCGGCCAGCACCATCAAGCCACTGCTCGCGATGGTCGTCCTCGACCACCTGCGCCCGGACAACTTCGCGCGGGCCAATCAGTCCCACACCAGGGTCGAATGCTCGTGTGTGGGCCTCAAGCCGGGCCAGCCGTACACCACCCGCCAACTGCTCGAAGCGCTGCTCATGGTGTCGGGCAACGATGCGGCGAACATGTTGGCCGACATGCTCGGTGGACAGCGTGTGGCGGTGGCGGCGATGAACCGCAAGGCCGCCAGTGTCGGCGCCCGCGCCACACGCGCGAACTCTCCGTCCGGCCTCGACGGGCCAGGCTGGGAATCGGTCACCACGCCCCACGACCTCGCAGTGATATACCGTGCCGCGCTACGGTATCCACTGATCGCACACATCATGCGTCAGCCCTCTGCGCAGTTCCCCGGCAAGACCATCACCAACCAGAACGAGCTGCTGACCCGCTACCCCGGCGACCTTGCCGGCAAGACCGGTTACACCGATCTGGCCCGCAAGACCTACGTGGGCGCCGCCCAGCGGGGCAACCACCGCCTGGTCGTCGTCCAGATGTACGGGACCGGCGACCTCTACGGCCAGGCGATCAACCTGTTCGACTGGGGCTTCGGCCAATACGCCTGAAGTACTTCGGCCCGAAAAGGGACGCCCCCACAACAGAATCCTTCCAACTAAGGTCACCCTAAGTAAGCGCCGGATGGGTCCCGCGCTCAAGAGGGGAGCCGCCATCGTGACCGCCCAACGCGAGCTTTCGCTGATCGTCGCCTTCGGCACCGACATGGGCAATTCCGAGGATGCCGCCATGACGTTCGCCGAGGCCGCTGCGCCCCTCGGCATCGAAGCGGGTGCAGTCGAGCTCAACCAGCTCAACCTCGCCGACCTGCAAACAGCCACACATTTCGTCGTGGTGGTATCGACGTTCGGCGACGGCGAGTTTCCCGACACCGCAACCCTTTTCTGGGAGGCAATCAGCGGCGACACCGAACGTCTGGAGCACCTGAACTTCGCGGTGCTTGCGCTGGGTGACATTTCCTACGACCTCTTCTGCAACGCCGGAAAGCTCCTCGACGAACGCCTGGAAGCCCTCGGTGCGACCCGGCTGGTCGACCGTGTCGACATCGACGGCCACTACGAGCAGCCGGCCAAGGCGTGGACCTCCGACGTCCTCAAACTGCTGGCCGCCGAGCTTTCCACCCCGGCTCCCGCCGTGGCTGCCACCGCCCCACCGCAACGGGTCGAGCGCCACGTTCCCGTCGAAGCCCGGCTGGCGGTCAACCGGTTACTCAACGCACCGGAGTCCGACAAGGAGGTCCGCCACTACGAGCTTGACCTCACCGGCACCGAAATCTCTTATCAGGCAGGCGATTCAATCGCTGTGCACGCCACCAACGATCCGGCACTCGTCGAGGAGCTCCTGGCGGAGCTCGGTGTGGATGCCGACTTCGCCGTCGCCGACCACGATCAACCGCTCGGTGTGCTGCTCACCGAACACCTGGAGATCCGCACGCCGTCGCGGGCCCTGTTGACCCTGGTCGCCGACCGCGGCGCCGCCCTCGACGCGTCGTGGTTGCCCGGCAAGGACGTCATCGATGTGGTGCGGTTGGCCGATCTGAGTGCCGACGAGGTCATCGATACCCTGCGCCCGTTGCAGTTCCGCGACTACTCGATCGCCTCCAGCCCGCTTGCCCACCCCGACAGCGTGCATCTCACGGTGGCCAGCGTGCGCTACACCGACGGGAACCGCAGGCACGGTGGCGTCGCTTCGACATATCTGGCTGATCGCTGCGCGAAGGTGCGGGTACACCTGCGCCCGAACACCCATTTCAGGCTGCCCGCGGCTGATGTCCCGATCATCATGATCGGACCGGGCACCGGCATCGCGCCCTTCCGGGCCTTCCTGCAGGAACGGCAGGCTCGCGCGGCCGGTGGGAGGTCGTGGCTGTTCTTCGGGGATCGGCGGCACGCCACCGACTTCCTCTACGGCGACGAGCTCGCCGGCTTCGTCGCATCGGGCGCCCTGACGAGATTGGACCTGGCGTTCTCCCGCGACCAGCAGGCCAAACTGTATGTGCAACACCGCATGCAGGAGAACGCTTCAGAGCTCTACAGCTGGCTGCAGGACGGCGCATACCTGTATGTGTGCGGGGACGCAGACCGGATGGCCAAGGATGTCGATACGACGTTGCACGACATCGTGGCGCGCTGCGGCGGGGTGGACGCCGACGCGGCACACGCGTACGTCAACGAACTCGTCAAGACGCACCGCTACGTGCGCGACGTGTACTGACCCAGACACCCAGATCAACGAAATGGCTGAAATTGCTTGGGCTCTGCCACCATTGCGCTGATTTCGAGGTGTTCAGAACACCCGGCCCCGCAGGAACACCAGGTCCGGGTGACTGACACCGACCTCACGGGGATCCTCGGTGAAGCACAGCAGATCGGCTGACGCGCCGTGGGCGAGCGTCGGCCGGCCGAGCCAGGCGCGGGCATCCCAACTGGCGGCGCCGAGCGCCTCGGTCGGACTCATCCCGACGCCCGCGAGCGCTGCGATCTCGTCGGCGATCCGGCCATGGGCGACCATGCCGCCGGCATCGGTGCCCGCATAGATCGGCACCCCGGCGTCGTGCGCGGCGCCCACCCGCTGCCGGCACGACGCGTACAGCTCACGCATGTGCTTGGCGTAGACCGGGTACTTGCCTGCCGAGTCGGCGATGCCCGGGAAGTTGTCGATGTTGATCAGCGTCGGCACCAGCGCGGTGCCGTGCTCCAGCATCAGTTCGATGGTGTCGTCGGTGATGCCCGTGCCGTGTTCGATGCAGTCGATGCCGGCGTTGATCAGGCCGGGCAGCGCATCCTCGCCGAACACGTGAGCGGTGACCCGCGCGCCGTTGGCGTGCGCCGCATCGATCGCGGCCTTGAGGACGTCATCGGACCACAGCGGGGCGAGATCACCGATTCCCCGGTCGATCCAGTCCCCGACCAGCTTCACCCAGCCGTCGCCCCAGCGGGCCTGCTCCGCGACGGCGTCGGGCAGCTGCGACTCGTCTTCGATATCGATCGGCAGACCAGGCGTGTAGCGCTTGGGCCGGGCCAGGTGTCGACCCGCACGGATGATGCGCGGCAGATCCTCACGCTCGTCGAAGCTGCGGGTGTCCACCGGCGATCCGGCATCCCGCAGCAGCAACGCACCGGCGTCACGTTCGGTCTCCGCCTGCCCGACGGCCTCCTCCACGGTGACCGCACCTGCGGGGCCCAGCCCGACGTGGCAATGTGCGTCCACCAGACCGGGAATGATCCAGCCCCCGTCAAAGACGGTTTCGGCGCCGGCGACCGGCTCGGCCGACAGCTTCCCGTTCACGATCCACCACTGCGTCGGTTCACCGTCGGGCAAACCACGGCCCCGGACGTGCAGTGCGTGCATCGTTGTCTGCTCTTCGCGCAAGCCGCCCACCGCCGGTTAGTTCTGGCCCGGGAACTTCAGCTTCGACAAGTCGAAATCGGCCAGCCCTGGCGGGAGTTCGTCCAGTCCCTTCGGCATGTTGGACAGGTCTGGGAACCCGGCGGGCATCCCGGGCGCACCCAACGGGTTGCGCACCTTTGGCGGCGTCGGCCCGCGTCCGCCCTTCTTACCCTTGCCTTTGCCCTTACCTTTGGCCGCCTTGCGGGTGGCGCTCTTGCGCCCGAATCCCATGCCCATCTGTCCGGCCATCGACGACATCATCTTGCGGGCTTCGAAGAACCGGTCGACCAGCTGGTTGACCTCGGATACGGCAACCCCGGATCCGTTGGCGATGCGCAGCCGCCGCGAGGCGTTGATGATCTTCGGGTCGGCCCGCTCGGCCGGCGTCATACCGCGGATGATGGCCTGCACCCGGTCCAGTTGCCGGTCGTCGACGGCGGCCAGTGCGTCTTTCATCTGGCCGGCGCCGGGCAGCATCCCGAGCAGGTTGCCGATCGGTCCCATCTTGCGGATCGCCAGCATCTGCTCGAGGAAGTCCTCCAGCGTCAGCTCGCCCGATCCGATCTTGGCCGCGGCATCCTCGGCCTTCTGCTGATCAAAGACCTGTTCGGCCTGCTCGATCAGGGTGAGCACGTCACCCATGCCGAGGATCCGGCTGGCCATCCGGTCGGGGTGGAAGACGTCGAAGTCTTCGAGCTTCTCCCCCGCGGAGGCGAACAGGATCGGCACGCCGGTGACCTCGCGCACCGACAGGGCGGCGCCGCCGCGGGCGTCACCATCGAGCTTGGTCAGCACCACACCGGTGAAACCGACGCCCTCGCGGAACGCCTCGGCGGTGGCCACGGCGTCCTGACCGATCATCGCGTCGAGCACGAACAGTGTCTCGTCGGGATTGACGGCGTCACGGATGCCTGCCGCCTGCGCCATCAGTACGTCATCGATACCGAGGCGGCCGGCCGTATCGACGATGACGACGTCATAGTGCTTGGCTTTCGCTTCGGCCAGACCAGCCGCGGCGACGTGCACCGGATCGCCCGGGCCCGCGCCCTCGTTCTCCGGGGCGCTGGGTGCAGTGCCCGGATGCGGGGCGAAGACCGCGACGCCCGCCCGCTCGCCGACGATCTGCAGCTGGTTGACGGCGCCGGGGCGTTGCAGGTCACAGGCCACCAGCAGCGGCGTGTGTCCCTGCCCCTTGAGCCATATCGCGAGCTTTCCGGCCAGCGTGGTCTTGCCCGCGCCCTGCAGACCGGCGAGCATGATCACCGTCGGCGGGGTCTTGGCGAACGCGAGCTGGCGGGTCTCCCCGCCGAGGATGCCGACCAGCTCCTCATTGACGATCTTGACGACCTGCTGGGCCGGGTTGAGCGCGGCGGAGACCTCGGCGCCCTTCGCGCGCTCCTTGATGCGTGCGACGAACGCACGCACCACCGGCAGCGAGACGTCGGCCTCCAGGAGGGCCAACCGGATCTCGCGCGCGGTGGCATCGATATCGGCGTCGGTCAAGCGCCCCTTGCCACGGAGCCCCTGCAGGGCACCGGTCAACCGGTCAGACAGGCTTTCAAACACGTGGTAAGCCTAACGGCCCGGGAATGGTGGCGTGGTCAGCCCGCTTGTTCCACCGGTTTGGGCTGCGGCGGCGCAGGCAGGACGGCGAGCAGGTCGCGCTGGAGGTCCTCGCGCACCGCGCTCGGGCTACTGGTGATCCCGAACGCGTCGAGCACTGAGGACCCCAGCGTGGTGACCTTCGCCCAGGCGATGTCGACGCCGTCACGTTCGAACACGGCGGTCAACCGCGCCAACAGACCGGGCCGGTCGATGGTGCGGATCTGCACGATCGACTCCCCCGGCGCGCTGCCGTCCGACCACAGAATGCGCGGCGGCGCCGGAACCTGGTTGACGGGGACCGACGCGAGAATCTCCCCGGCGCGGGTGGCGGGCTGCTGCGCGGCGTCGAGGTCGCGACGTTCCAGTGCCGCGATCACATCGAGCTCTCCGTCGAGCGCGAGGACGAACTGCTGACGCAACAATTCGGCGGCCGGCGGCGACCCGAAATGGGGGGACACCACAAACGTGTTGATTGCCGAACCCTGATGACTGTTCACCGATGCCGAGTGCACCCGCAGCGAATTCAGCGCAAGCACCCCGGCTGCCTTGGACAACAGCCCGCGACGGTCGGCAGCGATCATCGTGACGTGGTAGATGTGTGGGCTGTCACCTCGACTCATCTCCACGTGCACCCCCAACTGGGCCGCCAGGGCAAGGTGGCGGTCTTCGATCGGATCCGGTTGGGGCAGCGGCTCACCGGCCATCACCAGTCGGCAGCGTCGCACCAGGTCGCCGATCAGCGAGGCTTTCCAGTCACCCCACACCCCGGGCCCGGTGGCCAACGAGTCAGCTTCGGCGAGTACATCGAGCAGCTCCAGTAGCACCGGGTCCCCGCCGAGCGCCTCGGCGACGGCCTCGATGGTCTTCGGGTCCTGCAGGTCGCGGCGGGTCGCGGTGTCTGGCAGCAGCAGGTGGTAGCGCACCATCTTGGACAGCACAGCGATGTCCGACGGCCACAAACCGAGCCGGGTGCCGATCTGTTCGGCCAACTCGGCACCGATCACGCTGTGGTCACCGCCGCGGCCCTTGCCGATGTCATGACACAGCGCGCCGAGCAACAGCAGGTCGGGCCGGGATACGCGGGTGGTGAAAGCACTCGCCCGCGAGACCGTTTCGACCAGGTGACGGTCGACGGTCCAGATGTGCACCACATCGCGGGGCGGAAGGTCGCGCACCGCGCCCCATTCCGGAAAAAGCCTGCCCCACAGTCCGGTTCGATCGAGCGCCTCGATGGTGGCCACTGCCGCCGGACCCGACGCCAACAACACCAGCAGATCCTTGAGCGCCGGGCGCGGCCAGGGCGTACGCAGCTCAGGCGCTGTCTCGGCCAGGCGGCTCAGGGTGGACACCGCCATCGGCAGACCGGTGCTCGCCGAGGCAGCCGCCACCCGCAGGATCAGACCCGGATCACGGGCCGGGCGGGCGTCGCGCGCCAGGATCACCTCACCGGCGAATTCGATGACACCTTCGTCGAGCGGTCGGCGCACGGGCCGGCGCAGGGCGGCGAACCCGCGACGGGGTAATGCGTTGGAGGCCGTGCGAATTCCCGAGTCGACGTAATAGCTGACGGTCCGCGCAGCGTCGGACAGCATCCGGGCCAGATCGAAGCGGTCTCCGATTCGCAACGCCGCCCCGATCTCGTCGGCATGCTGGGCCAGCAGCAGTTCGCGGCCGCGCCCGGACGCCCGGTGCAGTTCGGTGCGGACGTTGAGCAGCGCCAGATGGGCGCCGCCGAGGGTGCCGGTCGGCGACGCCAACGCCCGACTCGGATAGACATCGGCCAGTTGCGCGATTGCCAGGGCATTGAGCAGTTGCACATCGCGCAGGCCGCCGCGACCGGACTTCAGGTCGGGTTCGGCGCGGTGCGCGATCTCACCGCTGCGTTGCCAGCGCGCCCGCGCGTGTTCGACGAGTTCGCCGAACCGCGAAGCGATTCCGATTCGCCACTGCCTGCGTGCCCCGCCGACCAACAGCGCCGACAGCTCCGCGTCCCCGGCGATATGACGCGCATCGAGCATCGCCAGGCCCACCGCGATGTCGCTGCCGGCGACCTGCAACGCCTCGGGCACGGTACGCACGCTGTGATCGATGCGGATGTTGGCGTCCCACAACGGGTACCACAATTTCTCGGCGACCTCACCGACCGCCTCGGCCGGCATGTTGTCGTGCAACAGCATCAGATCCAGGTCGGAGTAAGGCAACATCTCCCCGCGTCCGAGCCCACCGGTGGCCACGATGGCGAACCCGCTGGTGGCGGTGATGCCGATCTCGGCCGCCTTTGTGGTGAGCCAGAATTCATACAGATCGAGCAGCGCGTCCCGCAAGGCGGTGGAATCGAGTTGGTGTGCCCCACCGGACAACAGTTGTCCAGTGGCCGCCGCGAGATCCGTTGCGGGACGCGACGAGACCACCGGAACCCCCTTTTCGGAGGCTCCGGTGCCCGCCTGCTCCTTGGTGCTTGTCGGCTCCTCGCGCAAGCGCTCGTCGGTGCTTGTCGGCTCCTCGCGCAAGCGCTCGTCGGTGGAATCTGTGTGCTCGTCCGTCATTTCGACTCCTCCCCCGGCCATTGACCTTGAGCGTTCATACGGTGCTTGGCCGGAGGACTGTCGTCGGTGTCCTCCGTCGGCGTGCGGCTAGAGCGCGTCGGTCCCCCGCTCGCCGGTGCGCACCCGTACCACGGTCTCGACCGGGCTCACCCACACCTTGCCGTCACCGATCTTTCCGGTCCGCGCCGCCTGCACGATGACGTCCACGACCTTGTCGACCGCAGAATCGTCGACGACGACCTCCACCCGGACCTTGGGCACGAAGTCGACCGAGTACTCAGCGCCCCGGTAGACCTCCGTGTGGCCCTTCTGGCGGCCGTAACCCTGAACCTCGCTGACGGTCATACCGAGGATGCCCGTCTGCTCCAGTCCCGTCTTGACATCCTCCAGTGTGAACGGCTTGACGATCGCAGTGATCAGCTTCATAGATTCCATCCCTTCCAGGACAATTGTTCCCGATCAGGCGAGCTCATAAGCCGTTTCCGCATGCTCGGTCTCATCGATGCCGGTGGCCTCATCTTCCTCGGTGACACGCCAGCCCAGCGGTTTGAGGGCCAACGCAATGATTGCAGTCATGACCGCGGTGAACGCGGTTGCCACGGCGGCAATCACAAACTGCACAACCAACTGCTTGATACCGCCGCCGTAGAACAGCCCCGTCTCGGTGGCGAAGAAGCCGATGCCGATGGTTCCCCACAGGCCGGCAACAAGGTGCACGCCAACGACATCGAGCGAATCGTCGTAGCCGAACTTGTACTTCAGTCCGATGGCAAGCGCTGAGAGCGCCCCGGCGATGGCGCCGAGGAACAACGATCCGATCGGGCTGAGCGCACCACACGCCGGGGTGATGGCCACCAGGCCGGCGACGATGCCCGAGGCAGCTCCGACGCTCGTCGGATGGCCGTCACGAATGCGTTCCACCACCAACCATCCCAGCATGGCGGCCGCGGTGGCGGCGGTGGTGTTCACCCACACCAGACCGGCGGTGGCATCCGCGGCGCCTTCGGAACCGACGTTGAATCCGAACCAGCCGAACCACAGCAGCGCGGCGCCGAGCATCACCCACGGAATGTTGTGCGGGCGGAATGCCATCTTGCCGAACCCCGCCCGCTTGCCGATCAGCAGCACCAACACCAATGCAGCCATACCGGCGTTGATGTGCACCACGGTGCCGCCCGCGAAGTCGATCGGCGCCACGGTGGCGGTCGCAGTGCCGTCGTCACCGGTGGTGGTCCCGAACAGCCATGCCGCAAATCCGCGCGCGTTGGCCGACAACAGACCGCCACCCCAAACCATGTGCGACAGTGGGAAATAGACGAGGGTGACCCACACGCCCGCGAAGACCAGCCAGGTGCCGAACTTGACCCGCTCGGCCAGCGCACCGCTGATCAGCGCCACAGTGATCACCGCGAATGTCAGCTGGAACGCGACCCACACGATGGCCGGGACAGAGCCGAATCCGCCGATCACGTGCAGCTCGGCACCGCCGATCTCCCGGGTTTCCAGCAGTTGGCTCAGCCCGAACAACGAGAACGGGTTGTCGAAGATGCCTGCGATGTCCGACTGGCCGGTGTGCGCTGAGGAGAAGGACATCGAGTAGCCCCACAGCACGTAGATGACGCTGACGATGCCCAGCGCGCCGAAGGACATCATCATCATGTTCAACACAGATTTTTGCCGAGAAAGACCGCCGTAGAAGAACGCGAGGCCGGGCGTCATCAACAACACCAGCGCGGCGCTCGCAAGCACCCACGCCGTATCGCCGCTGTCGAACACGGCGAACGATTCGTCAGGTAGGGCTAAGACCACTTTGAGTGAACCTCCTTGGGAAGTGTGCCGACGGATCGGCCTCCCGTTGAGATTCGATTGCGGGCGTTTCGTGGGTGATGCGGTTACGTTTCGTCGAAGTGAACGCAATCCGGATCGCTGTTACACCTGTGTTTCCCGCTTGCCCACGACGCCGAAACGGGTCGTAAACGGCTGTCGAACCCGGTTATCGGGGCGCTATCCGAGCAGCGCGTCGACGAACGCGCCCGGCTCGAACGGGGCCAGGTCGTCCGGGCCCTCACCGAGGCCGACGAGCTTCACCGGCACCCCCAGTTCCTGCTGGACCCGGAACACGATGCCACCCTTGGCGGTGCCGTCGAGTTTGGTCAGCACCACCCCGGTGATGTCGACGACTTCGGCGAACACCTTGGCCTGCGGCAGGCTGTTCTGGCCGATCGTCGCATCGAGCACCAGCAGCACCTCGTCGACCGTGGCGCGCTTTTCCACCACCCGTTTGACCTTGCCCAGCTCGTCCATCAGTCCGGTCTTGGTGTGCAGGCGCCCCGCGGTGTCGATGACGACGACGTCGGCACCGGCTGCGACACCCGCATCGACCGCGTCGAACGCGACCGACGCCGGATCCGCGCCCTCGGCGCCACGCACCACCTCGGCACCGACGCGCGACGCCCAGGTTTGCAGCTGATCGGCCGCAGCGGCACGGAAGGTGTCGGCAGCGCCCAGCACCACGCGGCGGCCGTCGGCAACCAGCACCCGGGCCAGCTTCCCGACGGTGGTGGTCTTCCCCGTGCCGTTGACCCCGACGACCAGCATCACCGACGGCTTGTCGGCATGCGGTAGCGCTTTGACGGAGCGGTCCAGTTCGGGCCGCAGCTCAGACACCAACACCTCGCGCAACACCGCGCGAGCGTCGGACTCGTTGCGCACACCCTTGCTGGCCATCTGCGAGCGCAGCGCGGTGACAACGGATTCGGTGACGACGGGCCCAAGGTCGGCGATCAACAGCGTGTCCTCCACCGCCTCCCACGAATCCTCGTCGAGGTCGCCACCACCGAGCAATCCGAGCATGCTGCGGCCCAGTGCGTTCTGGGACTTGGACAGCCGACCGCGGAGCCGGTCCAGCCGGCCCTCGCTCGGCGCGATCTCCTCGACGGCGGGGGCGCTGGGCGGGGCAACAGGCTCGGCCGGCGGCGCAGGCACTTCCGGTTCCGGAGGGGCCGGCGGGACCTGCGGCTCGGCCACGGTCTCGGACAGGTCGGGCAGCTGCACATCGGCGATGGGGCGCTTGGGCGCATCACGCGGGATCGTGGCGTCATCACCGACCGCAGGCAGCCCGCCGGTGTCGATGCGCTCGGCGGACGGGGCAGTCGACTGGCTGAACGTGATGCCCGAGGATGCCGTATACCCACCAGAGCGGTCGATTCCCGTCGGGGTGTCCGCCTCCGACAGACTGATCCGCCGGCGGCGGTATCGCACCAGACCGACCACAACCGCAGTCACCAGGAGAACGGCCACGACCGCGATTGCGATCCACAAACCTATCAACGCACCATCTGTCACGACGCCCATTGTCTCAGGGGTATCGCCGCCCGCCGACCAGCCCCGTCGCCCAACTGTCCCCTCACCCGACGACAGGTAGCTGAAGAGGACCCCGGAATTCCTCCGCGCAGTCGACGAACATCGCATTCACCACAGACATCCGCGATTCTTCGCTTTGCCGGATACCGGCCGCGATGCGCTAGCCCGAGTTGGAAACCAGCTCCTGGCCGCGCATCCGCTGCGAGATCACCGTAGTGATGCCGTCACCGCGCATGGTGACGCCGTACAGCGCGTCGGCGACCTCCATGGTCGGCTTCTGGTGGGTGATGACGATCAGCTGCGACCGTTCGCGCAGTTGCTCGAACAGGCTGATCAACCTGCGGAGGTTGACGTCGTCGAGGGCGGCCTCGACCTCGTCCATCACATAGAACGGTGACGGGCGGGCACGGAAGATGGCGACCAGCATCGCGACCGCGGTCAGTGATTTCTCACCACCGGACAGCAACGAGAGCCGCTTGATCTTCTTGCCCGGCGGGCGGGCCTCCACCTCGATACCGGTGGTGAGCATGTCAGCGGGATTGGTCAGCAGCAGCCGGCCCTCGCCGCCCGGGAACAGCGTGGAGAACACCTGCTCGAACTCGCGCTCCACATCGGCGTAGGCCTCGGCGAACACCTGCAGGATGCGGGCGTCCACGTCGGCGATGACGTCGAGCAGGTCTTTGCGCGCGCCTTTGACGTCTTCCAGTTGCGTCGACAGAAAGTTGTAGCGTTCTTCCAGCGCCGCAAACTCCTCCAGTGCCAACGGATTCACCCGTCCCAGCTCGGACAGTTGGCGTTCGGCACGTTTGGCGCGGCGTTCCTGGGTGGGCCGGTCGAACGGCAGCGGCGCCGGTGCGGTGACCTGCTCGCCACGCTCACGGGCCTGTTCGTACTCAGCCATCTCCAGCTCGGTCGGTGGCAGCGCCACCTGCGGTCCGTATTCGGCGATCAGATCTTCGGTGGGCATCCCGAACTGCTCCAGCACCTGCGCCTCGAGCTGCTCGATGCGTAGCGACGCCTGAGCTTTGGCCATCTCGTCGCGGTGCAGCGAATCGGTCAGGGCGGTGATCTTCGCGCTGAGCGCGGTCACCTCTTCGCGCGCCTTGGCCAAGCCTGCCCCACGCTGCTGGCGTTCGACGCTCAGTTCGTCGCGGGTACGCGAGGCCACGGCCACCACAGCACTCAGGCGTTGGGCCACCAGACGCCCCGATTCGGCAACGGCGGCAGCCATCCGCGCGGCGTGCTCGCGGGCTGCCCGGGCGCGTTGGGCGCGCAGCCGCGCCTCGCGCTCGGCGGCAGCGGCCCGGCGCAGTGAATCAGCCCGGCCGCGAACGGCATTCGCACGTTCCTCGGCGGTGCGCACGGTGAGGCGGGCCTCCACCTCGACCGAGCGGGCCTCCTCAACCGCGGCGACCGATGCCTGCCGGTCGACAGGTTCGGCCTCGAATGTCGGTGTTTCCTCGGCGTTGTGCAGCCGGGTCTCGAGTTCGAGCAGTTCCTCCATGGTCTTGGTGTGCCCGGCTTCGAGTTCATCACGCTGTCTGATCAACCGCTGCCACTCGTCTTCCGCGGCGCGGGCGTCCTGGCCGAGGCGGCCCAACTGCTCGTAGATCGCCGAGATTGCGGCGTCGGATTCGTTGAGCGCGGCCAGGGCTTCTTCGGCGGACTCCTGGCGGGCCGACTGCTCGCTCAACGCGCCGGACAGGGCCGCTCCCAGCTCACTGGTCTGCCGTTCCGCGGCTTCCAGTTCGGCGCGGGCCTTGTCGATCTCCGAGGTGATCTCCAGCGTGCTGGGCTTACGGTCGGAGCCACCGCTGATCCAGCCCGCACCGATCAGATCTCCTTCGGTGGTGACCGCGCGCAAACCCGCCCGCGCAGACACCAACTGCAGGCCGGCAGGCATATCGGACACCACGGCGACATCGGAGAGCATCGCGGTGATCGCGCCACGCAGCCGATCCGGAACGGTGACCAGGTCGATCGCCCAGATCGCACCGCCCGGCAGTGCCGTCGCGGGCGGCGGCGAGTCGGCAGGCCAGTCGCTGAGCAGGATCGCTGCCCTGCCGCCGTCGGATTCCTTGAGGGCCGCGACCGCGGAGGCGGCCGCGGTGAAGTTCTCGGCGGCCACCGCGTCGGCGGCGGCCCCGAGCACAGTTGCGATGGCCACCTCGTAATCGGGCCGCACCTTGAGCATTTTGGCGACCGAACCGAAAAGCCCTGAGTCGCTTCGGTTCTTCTCCAGCCATGCGGAGCCGTCCCGCCGGTCGAGCCCCATCGCAAGGGCCTCGATGCGCGCGCGTAGGGAGGAGACCTGACGTTCGGCGGCGCGTTCGGCGGCCTGCAGTTCGGCGACGCGCTCATCGGCGAGCCGCAGCGCCGTCACAGTGCGGTCGTGGTGGTCGTCCAGGCCCACCTCGCCGGCATCGAGTTCGCTGACCCGGCGCTGCACGGTCTCGAATTCTGCTTGCGACTGTTGGGCTTTGGCGGCGGCCTCTTCGATGCTGACGGTCAACCGGGCCGCGCCTTCGTCGATCGACTCCACGCGGGTGCGCATGGTGTCGACCTGACCGGACAGCCGGGCCAGCCCTTCCCGCCGGTCGGCCTCGGCACGGGCCGCGGCCAGGTGTGCGCGTTCCGCCTCGGCGGCCACCCGCTCCAGTTCGGCCAGTTCGGCGCGGGCCGCTTCCTGGTGGGTTCGCGATTCGGCCAGTTCGTCGAGTAGTTGCTGTTCCAACTCGGCGATCTGCTCGGCCTCGGCCTCCAGTTCCTCGGGATCGCGCCCGGAGGACACTTCAGGTTCGGCCTCGAAAGACTGCGCCCGATCGGTGGCGATCCGCACGGTGGCGCTCACGCGTTCGGCCAGGGCCGAGGACCGGAACCAGGTCTGCTGGGCAGCCTCGGCGCGTTCGGTCAGCTCGGTCACCGCCGCCTCGTGTGCATCGAGTTCCACCGTGGCGCTCTGCAACCGGGCGGACACCTCGTCGTGCTCACGGCGCAGCATGGTCTCGGCCTTGTTGGTGTTCTCGAACTCGGTCCGGCGGGTGACCAGGTCGTCGGCGGCCAGCCGCAGCCGCGCGTCGCGCAGATCGGCCTGGATGGTCTGCGCGCGCCGGGCCATCTCGGCCTGCCGGCCCAGCGGCTTGAGCTGACGCCGAAGCTCAGTAGTGAGGTCCGTCAATCGGGCCAGGTTGGCCTGCATCGAGTCGAGCTTGCGGACCGCCTTTTCCTTGCGCTTGCGGTGCTTGAGCACCCCGGCGGCTTCCTCGATGAACGCACGGCGATCCTCGGGTCGCGATTCCAGGATCTCGGCGAGCTTGCCCTGTCCGACGATGACGTGCATCTCGCGACCGATGCCCGAGTCGCTCAGCAATTCCTGTACATCCATCAGCCGGCAGCTGCTGCCGTTGATCTCGTACTCGCCGGCGCCGTCGCGGAACATGCGCCGCGTGATCGACACCTCGGAGTACTCGATGGGCAGCGCGTTGTCGGAGTTGTCGATGGTCAGCGTGACCTCGGCACGCCCCAGCGGCGCCCGCGACGAGGTGCCGGCGAAGATGACGTCCTCCATCTTGCCGCCGCGCAACGTCTTGGCGCCCTGCTCACCCATCACCCAGGTCAGCGCGTCGACGACATTGGATTTGCCCGACCCGTTGGGCCCGACGACGCAGGTGATGCCCGGTTCGAAGCGCAGAGTCGTCGGCGAGGCGAAGGACTTGAATCCCTTCAGCGTCAGACTCTTGAGGTGCACGACGTCAAACCCTACCGCCGAGTCGGCTACCGTTCGTGAAACCCCGTCATCGGGGCGTCGGGTTCGACCCAATCTGCGACGACGTTGTCCACCGCACCTGGGGTTTCCCCGCTCTGCAGCAGGTCAAGCAATCGCTGACACGCCTCGCGCGGGCCCTGGGCCACGACGTGCACGCGGCCGTCGGGCCGGTTCGAGGCAAACCCCGTCAGCCCCAGCTCCAACGCCCGCGCCCTGGTCCACCACCGGAACCCCACGCCCTGCACCCGACCGTGCACCCAGGCGCTCAGGCGAACATGAGGGTCCGGCCCGGTCATGTCGGGGTGACCTCGAACTTCACCTCCGTGCCCGACTTGAGCGTGCGGCCCACCGTGCAGACCTGGTCGATGGCGCGCTCGACAACGGTCAACAGCCTGGCCACCTCGGCTTCGGACAGCCCGGAGAGGTCAACCTCGAGTTTCTCCTCCAACAGCGGATAGCGCTCCTGCTCCCGATCGGCCGGACCGGCGACCCGGATCGTCGCCGGGTAGTCGTCACCGAGACGCCGGCTCAGTGGCTGGTCGCTGGACATCCCGCTGCAGGCGGCCAGCGCGATCTTCATCAGCTCACCGGGGGTGAACACGCCTTCGACGTCTTCACTGCCGACCAGCACCTGCGCTCCGCGGGAACTGCGCCCGGTGTAGCGGCGCACGCCGGTGCGCTCAACCCAGAGTTCGGTCATGGGTGTATTTCTACACGTCGCCGCTCGCCGGCAATCCCGCACCGATCCGGGCGGACATCGGGTTTCGCACCGACGCCACATCCCCTGTGGGCGATAGAATTGCTTACCGCAATTTGCCGAGGAGCACAGTGACCTACCCGCCGAACTATCCGCCACCCGGGCCCGACGGTCCGTGGCAGCCACAGCAGCCACCTCCGCCGCAGCAGTATCCGCCCCAGTACGGCGCCCCGCAGCAGTACCCGGACCCGCAACAGCCGTACGGCCCACCGCAGCAGCAGTACGGGCAGCCCTACGGGCAGCAATACGGAGCCCCGCAGCAGCAGTACGGGTATGGCGCACCGCAGCAGGGTTATTACCCCTACCCACAACCGGTACCGCCGAGCGGTGGAAACGGTAAGTGGCTGTGGATCATCGGCGCGATCGTGGTGGTTCTGGTCGTCGTGATGGGCGCTGTGGTGTTCGCGTTCTCCGGGTCGGTCTCGGACCAGGCCGGCTCGTCGAGTGACGAGGATGCGATCCGGCAGTTGTTCGAGGAGGCTTCCTCCAACGCCAGCGCTGACCTTTCCGACGCGCTGCCCTATTTCTGCACGGCAGACCGGAAACTGCTCGACTCCGTGGGAGATCTCGGTTCGATCGACATTCCGATGCAGGAACAGGACACCTCGACGACGATCGGCGATATCGACGTCAACGGTGACAAGGCCACCGCGCGGATCGACAACCGCGCCGGCGCCGGGAAGATGTATTTCCGCAAGGAGAGTGGGGAATGGAAGTTCTGCATGAGCGATATGCCGGGATTCCCCTCGATGCCCTGATCAGCGCTGAGTTCGGGGCCGCGGCTGGCATTTCGGGCAGTAGTAGGACGATCGGTTCATGAATTTCTCGCGGCGCATCGGCGCACCGCACCTACGGCAGGGCTCGCCCTCCCTGCCGTAGGCATCCAATGACCGCTCGAAGTAACCGGATTCACCGTTGACGTTGACATAGAGCGAATCGAATGACGTGCCGCCCTGGTTGAGCGCTTCGGTCATCACCGCGGCGGCGGAGTCGAGCAACTCGGCCAGCCGCCGTCGGGGCAAGGACGCCGCCTGCCGCGCCCCGTTCACCCGTGCCCGCCACAGGGCTTCGTCGGCGTAGATGTTGCCGATCCCCGACACCACGGTCTGATCCAGCAGCTGGCGCTTGATCTCGGAATGCTTGTGGCGCAACACCGTAACCACACTGTCCTGATCGAAGTGCGGGTCGAGCGGGTCGCGCGCCAGGTGCGCGACCGGCTGCGGAACATCGGTGCCGTCGGCCGCGACCATCTCAGCCAGTTGCCAGCCGCCGAACGTGCGCTGGTCGACGAAGCTGAGTGTGGTGCCGTTGTCGAGCATGGCCGCAATGCGTAGATGGTTCTCATTCGGGACAGACCCGAGCAGCATCTGGCCGCTCATCCCGAGATGCACGACCAGGGCTTCACCGCCGTCAAGGGTCAGCCACAGGTATTTGCCGCGTCGCCCGGTGCCGGTGATCTGCGCACCCAGCAACCGGGCGGTCAGGTCCGCGGGCCCTTCCTCGTGCCGCCGCACCGCCCGCAGATGATGCACGCGTACCGCGGTGATGGATCTGCCCGCCACATGTTCCTGGAGCCCCCGGCGGACGACCTCTACCTCGGGTAGTTCGGGCATCGGCGTTCACGCATCGTCGAGCGCATTCCACGCCGCCGCGGCGGCTTTGAGCTCGGCCTCTTTCTTGGTCCTGCCGACCCCGCGGCCGTATTCGACCTCTCCGACCACCACGGTGGCGGTGAATTCCTTGTCATGGTCTGGTCCGGTGGAGGTCACCACATACGACGGCGCCCCGAGGTTTCGGGCTGCGGTCAGTTCCTGCAGGCTGCTCTTCCAGTCCAGACCGGCGCCCAGCGTCGGCGCAGTGTCGAGCAGGTCGGCGAACAGGCGCAGGATCACCTCCCTCGAGCCAACCAGTCCGTGCTCCACATAGATTGCCCCGAGCAAGGATTCGACGCCGTCGGCGAGGATGCTGGACTTGTCGGCGCCACCCGAGCTCTCCTCCCCCTTCCCCAGCAGGAGGTGAGCGCCCAGACCGCCGTCGGTGAGCCCACGGCCGACGTCTGCCAGCGCCTGGGTGTTGACGATGCTGGCCCGCAGCTTGGCCAGGTCACCTTCGGACCGGTCGGGGTGACGGTGATAGAGCTCCTCGGTGATGGTCAGCCCCAGCACCGCGTCACCGAGAAACTCCAGGCGCTCGTTGGTGGGTAGCCCGCCGTTCTCGTAGGAGTAGCTGCGGTGGGTCAGTGCGATCGTCAGCAGTTCCTCGGAGAGCACCACGCCCAACGCCTTGAGCAGTTCGGTGTGCGAGTCGGTCATGAACCGCCCCCGGCCTTGTCCTCGTCGGTGGGCAGCATCTGCGCCAGTTTCGCCCAGCGCGGGTCGATCTGGTCGTGGTGGTGGTCCGGCTCGGCAGTGGCCAGCGGGACCCCGCATTCCGGGCACAAGCCGGCGCAGTCCGGACGGCAGAGCGGTGCGAATGGCAGCGCCATCCCGACGGCGTCGACGATGGGCTGTTCCAGATCGACGGTATCGGCCTGCCCGCTGGTGTCGACCCGGCCGATCTCGTCGGATTCACTGGTCTCGTCGGTGGTGCTGTCGGGATAGGCGAACAGTTCGGTCAGGTCGATCTCCACGTCGCCGGTGATGGCGGTCAGGCACCGGGCGCATTCGCCGACGGTCGGCCCTGCCACCGTCCCGGTGACCAGGACACCTTCGGATACCGATTCCAGGCGCAGCTCCAGCTCCAGCGGTGCGCCCTGCTCGATGGCGATCAGGTCCAGACCGATTCGCGCCGGACTGGGAACCGTCTCATGATGGGTCATCATCGTGCCGGGCCGCCGGCCCAGCCCGGAAATATTGATCACCAACGGCGATTGTGACCGGCGGTGCCTGCCCGCGCTCGTATGCGTCGCCATGCAGCAATCCTACGACCGGTGGCTCAGCAAAATTCTGACGCGTGCGCCGCCGATGCCGTCAGCGGGTGGCGTAGTCGTGCGTTCCTGCGGCGGTGCGCAGCTGATGGCGGCCCCTGCCGATCGAGCGCAGGGTCCCGTTGAGGAAATCCTCGAACTCGGCGAGTTTGCTGTCGACGTAGATGTCGCATTCACCGCGCAGTCGGTCCGCCTCGGCATGTGCGGCGTCGATGAGCCGGGTCGACTCAGCGTTCGCGGTCGAGACGATCTCCGTCTGCGACACCAGACGCCGCTGCTCCTTGATGCCTTCCTGCACGGCCTTTTCATACGACAGGTTGCCGTTCTCGATGAGCCGGTCGGCTTCCGCCTTGGCCCTGCCCGTGCTGGCCTCGTACTCACGCTTGGCCGCGGTCGACACGCGCGCGGCCTCTTCGCGCGCTTCTCCGACCATGCGTTCGGTGTGCTGGCGGGCCTCGGCAACCATCCGGTCGGCCTGCGCCTTGGCGTCAGCCAGCAACCGGTCAGCTTCGCTCCTGGCGTGGTTGAGCATGCCGTCGGCATCGGCGTTGACCGACGACATCACCGACTCGGAATGTTCTTTGGCTTCACGTAGCAGCGAATCCCTGGCGTCGAGCACATCCTGGGCGTCATCAAGTTCGCCGGGGATGGCGTCCTTGATATCGTCGATCAGCTCGAGCACGTCGCCGCGGGGCACCACGCATCCGGCAGTCATCGGCACGCCGCGTGCTTCTTCGACAATGGCACCCAGCTCATCGAGCGCTTCAAAAACTCGGTACACGGCAATACCCTCCAGGCGTAGTCGGTCGTTACTAGTGTGCCTGGTGTTACGCCTGTGACTACGGAGCGCAGCCGGTGTGTCGCCACCTGGCATCCATCACAGTCACGCTACTCAACGTGGGCCCGCGGTCGAATTTCCGGCGCAAACGCGCAAACAATCGCAGATTCGGCCCCGGTTAACGGCCGAGCTTCTCCAGGAGCCGACGGTTCACCGGTTCGGGCAGTAGCTCGGACACGTCACCGCCGAACGTGGCGACTTCCTTGGCCAGCGACGACGACACGAATGAATACTGCGGCGTGGTCGCCACAAAGAACGTATCCACCCCTGCGACGTGCCTGTTCATCTGGGCCATCTGCAGCTCGTACTCGAAATCGGTGCCGGTGCGCAGTCCCTTGACGATCGCCGTCAGCCCGCGGGATCTGGCGAAGTCGACGACCAGGCCCTGACCGGATTCAACCCTGAGGTTGGGCAGATGGCGCGTCGACTCGTCGATCATCTCGATGCGCTCGTCAACGGTGAACATGCCCTTCTTGTTGGGGTTGACCAGCACGGCCACGACGACCTCGTCGAATTGCGCAGCGGCACGGTTGAAGACATCGAGATGTCCAAGGGTGACCGGATCGAACGATCCCGGGCAGACGGCGCCGCTCATGGCTGAAGAGGCTACATGCCCGCCCGCACGGGGACGCGCGACGCCGCCCTAGCTCGAATGCTCGCCGCTGGTGAGCATTCCCACGCTCACCCAACCCCAGTACACGCGGTGCCGGGCGATGAGCCCGTCTTTGATCTCCATCACCTCCACGATGTCCATCTGTTCGCCGTCCGGTGTCTCGCGCGGGTATTCCCACACAAGGTGAGCCCCATCGGTCAAGAACCCGGCTCGATGCCGACGCCGCTTGGCGGGTTGGTGGGCGAACACTTTGGCGACGAAACTCCTGAGCTCCTCCCGACCCCGGATCACACCCTCGTCCGTGCCGAGCAGGTGGCAGACCAACGGACTCTCCAGCGTCGCATCGGCTCGATACAACGCCATCGCGGCATCGATGTCCTTGGCGCCCAACGCCTCATCCCAGGCGGTGAAAATGTGCGCGATCTGCTCGTCGCTTGTCGATGAAACCGGCCGAGCCATATCAGTTCCTGCCTTCCTGTGTCGGTGCTTCCAACGGTAGGCGGACAACGTTTTGGTGCGGACCAAATCGTGGTTGTGGCACGGTTGGGCGTGCCAAAGGAACGAGACGAGCCGCGGGCGCTCGACCGCGATCTGGCCCCCATTGCGTCACTGATCGGCGACCCGACGCGAGTCGCCATCCTCGCCGCGCTGACCGAGCAGCGCCTGCTCCCGGCGGGTGAGTTGGCGCGTCGGGCCGGTGTACATCCCGCCACTGCCACCGCTCATCTGCGCCGACTTGTCGAGGGCGGCCTGGTGATCGTGCATGTGCAGGGCAGGCATCGATACCACCAACTGGCGGGGCCGCAGGTGGCGGCCGTGATCGAAGCCCTGGCGCAGCTGGCTCCGGCCAAACCGGTTCGTTCCCTGCGGACCGACCGTGCAGCCAAGGCCCTCGCCGAGGCGAGAACCTGTTACGACCATCTCGCCGGCCGACGGGGTGTGGAACTACGTGAGCGCCTGCTGGCCGCAGGAGCCCTGCGCACGGTAGGGGCTCGAGACCATCTCCTTACTCCGGTCGGGCGACAACGCCTGAGCGAGTTGGGAATTGATCCGACATCGCTGGACAAGACCCGGCGGGTGCTCGCCCGGGTTTGTGTGGACTGGACGCAGCGTCAGCCACATCTGGCCGGTGCGCTCCCCGCGGCCCTCACGAGCCGGCTTATTCAACTCGGCTGGCTGGCGCCGACCGCGGGCCGTGGCCTGCGCGTGGCCCCCGACTACACCCAGCGGCTCGACGCGTGGTTGGCCGGATCGGAACGAAGCATCAACTCGCGGTAGATACTTCGGCGAGCTCCACCCTGGTGTCGCCGTACCGGCGCGCGCGCAGTGCCGACCAGCCCGCCGGCCAGGTCACCGGCGCGCTGGAGGCCCGGCGTTCGACCAGGACCACCGTTCCCGCCCCGACCCATCCGCCGTCGACCAGCGTGTTCAGCACCGCGTCGACATCGGCTGCGGACACGTCGTACGGCGGATCAGCGAGCACCAGATCCACGGGTGAGTCGGAGCCCGCCTCCAGGACCGATTCGACACTGCCGCGGCGCACCGTGGCAGCGTTCCCGACCTCCAGCGCGGCGATGTTCGCGGTGATCACGGCGGCCGCACGCGGATCGGACTCGACCAGTACCGCCGATGCCGCACCTCGCGAAAGGGCCTCCAGCCCAAGGGCACCCGAGCCGGCGTACAGATCCAGCACGGCCAGGCCGTCGAAGTCCAACCGGGCGTCGAGCGCGTTGAAGATGGCCTCGCGCACCCGGTCCGAGGTAGGCCGGGTGCCGCTACGGGGCACCGTGATCCGTCGACCGCCCAGCGTCCCGGCGATGATCCGGGTCAGGCTGATCCCCCGGTCGCTTCGCTCCTGCCCGCCGAGCCGACCACCACCAGGAGGTCGCCACCTTCGACCTGCGCGGTGGGCGCGACCGCCACGCGGTCCACGGTGCCTGCCTTGGGTGCCGTGATCGCAGCCTCCATCTTCATCGCCTCGATGGTGGCGATCGTCGCACCGGCCTCGACCGCATCCCCGGCAGCCACGCCCACCGTGACCACCCCGGCGAACGGGGCCGCGACGTGGTCGGGGTTGTTGCGGTCGGCCTTCTCCGCGGCCGGTACCTCACTGGCCACGCTGCGATCACGCACCAGCACCGGGCGCAACTGCCCGTTGATGATGCACATCACCGTGCGCATCCCGCGCTCGTCGGGATCCGAAATCGCTTCCAGCCCGATCAACAACTCCACACCGCGTTCCAACTGCACGCGGTGCTCGTCGCCGTGACGCAGCCCGTAGAAGAACTGGTTGGCACTCAAACCCGAAGTGTCACCGTAGGTTTCGCGATGATCTTCGAACTCTCTCGTCGGTCCGGGGAACAACAGCCGGTTCAGCGCCGCCTGCCGCTTGACACCGGGAGCCGCCAACACCGCCTCGTCGGCAGCCGAGAGCTCTTCGGTGGGCTTGGCCGGCGCGCGCCCGGCGAGAGCCTTGGTGCGCAACGGCTCTGGCCAGCCACCGGGAGGATCCCCCAACTCGCCGCGCAGAAACCCGATCACGCTGTCGGGGATATCGAACCGCGCCGGATCCTGGGCGAACTCATCAGCACTGACGCCCGCACCCACCAGCGCCAACGCCAGATCCCCGACCACCTTGCTCGACGGGGTCACCTTCACCAACCGGCCCAGCACCCGATCCGCTGCGGCATAGCTGGCCTCGATCTCTTCGAACCGGTCACCCAGGCCCAGCGCGATGGCCTGCTGCCGCAGGTTCGACAACTGACCGCCCGGGATCTCGTGGGTGTACACCCGTCCCGTCGGGGTAGGAGGACCCGACGCCGCAACATCGAAGGGCGCGTACACCTTCCTCAGCGCCTCCCAATACGGCTCCAGGTCACAGACCGCGCGCAACGACAATCCGGTGTCATGCTCGGTGTGGGCGGCCGCAGCCACAATCGAGGACAACGCCGGCTGACTCGTCGTGCCCGCCAACGGTGCCGCCGCCCCGTCGACCGCGCTGGCGCCGGCCGTCCACGCCGCCAGGTAGGTCGCCAACTGTCCACCCGGGGTGTCATGGGTGTGCACATGCACCGGCAGGTCGAACCGGGACCGCAACGCACTCACCAGGGTGTGCGCCGAGGCGGGCCGCAACAGGCCCGCCATGTCCTTGATCGCCAGGACGTGCGCACCCGCGTCCACGATCTGGTCGGCCAGCTTCAGGTAGTAATCCAATGTGTAGAGGTTCTCGCCCGGATCACTCAGGTCACCGGTATAGGACATCGCGACTTCAGCGATCGCAGAACCGGTTTCGCGCACCGCATCGACCGCCGGGCGCATCGACTCCACATTGTTGAGCGCATCGAAAATTCGGAAGATGTCGATGCCCGTCGCCGCGGCCTCCTCGACGAACGCCGAGGTGACGATCTCCGGATACGGGGTGTAGCCCACCGTATTCCGACCGCGCAGCAGCATCTGCAGGCAGATGTTGGGCACCGCCTCGCGCAGCGCGGCCAGCCGCTCCCACGGATCTTCCTTCAAGAATCGCAGCGCCACATCGTAAGTCGCGCCGCCCCAGCACTCGATCGAGAGCAACTCCGGCATCATCCGGGCGACATGCGGCGCCACCTTCATCAGTCCGGTGGACCGCAACCGCGTCGCCAACAACGACTGATGGGCATCGCGGAACGTCGTATCGGTCACCCCGACGGCCTTGGAATCGCGCATCCACCGCGCGAATCCCTCCGGTCCCAGCTCCACCAAGCGCTGCTTGGACCCCGCCGCAGGCGGCACCGACATGTCCAGCTGCGGCAACTTGTCCTGCGGATACACCGTCGACGGCCGTTCACCGTGCGGCTTGTTGACCGTCACGTCCGCGAGGTAGTTCAGGATCTTGGTGCCACGGTCCGCTGGGGAGCGCGCCGTGAGCAGGTGCGGGCGGTCGTCGATAAACGAGGTGTTGACCCGACCGGCCCGGAAGTCCGGATCTTCGATGACCGCCTGCAGGAACGGGATATTCGTCGACACGCCACGGATCCGGAACTCCGCCAGCGCACGACGGGCCCGCGTCACCGCCGCGGAGAAATCACGCCCCCGACAGGTCAGCTTCACCAGCATCGAATCGAAGTGGGCGGAGATCTCCGCGCCCAGGTTCGAGCCGCCGTCCAGCCGGATACCCGCACCACCCGGTGACCGGTATGCAGTGATCCGCCCGGTGTCCGGGCGGAAGCCGTTGGCCGGGTCCTCGGTGGTGATGCGGCACTGCATGGCAGCACCGCGCAACACCAAGGTGTCCTGACTCAAGCCGAGATCCGAGAGCGTCTCCCCCGCCGCGATGCGCAACTGGCTGGCGACCAGGTCCACATCGGTGATCTCTTCGGTCACCGTGTGCTCCACCTGGATGCGCGGATTGCACTCGATGAACACGTGGTGACCACGCTCGTCGAGCAGGAACTCCACCGTGCCCGCACACGAGTAGCCGATCTGACGAGCGAACGCTACCGCATCCGAGCAGATGCGTTCCCGCAGTTGCGGATCCAGGTTCGGCGCCGGCGCCAACTCGATGACCTTCTGGTGACGCCGCTGCACGCTGCAATCGCGTTCGAACAGATGCATCACATTGCCCTGCCCGTCAGCCAGGATCTGCACCTCGATGTGACGCGGGTTGATCACCGCCTGCTCCAGGTACACCGCAGCGTCCCCGAACGCCGATTCCGCCTCCCGTGAAGCCGCTTCGATGGCCTCGGGGAGCGCGTCGGGATCGGTGACCCGGCGCATGCCGCGCCCACCGCCGCCGGAAACCGCCTTGACGAACAACGGGAACTGCATGCCGGCCGCGGTCGCCACCAGTTCCTCGACCGACGAGGACGGCTCCGAGGAATCCAGCACCGGAAGGCCCGCGCCACGGGCGGCTGCGATCGCCCGCGACTTGTTGCCGGTCAGCTCGAGCACATCCGCCGACGGACCGACGAACGTGATACCTGCCTCAGCGCACGCCGCCGCCAATTCGGGGTTCTCCGACAAGAACCCGTATCCGGGGTACACGGCGTCCGCACCGGCGTGGCGGGCCACGCGTATGATCTCGTCGACGGACAGATATGCGCGCACGGGATGGCCGACATCACCGATCTGATACGACTCGTCGGCTTTGAGCCGGTGCAGTGAGTTTCGGTCTTCATACGGATAGACCGCGACAGTCGCGATCCCCATCTCATATGCGGCACGAAACGCACGGATAGCGATTTCGCCACGGTTGGCCACCAGGACTTTGGAGATCACGCGTAACCCTAACGGTCAGGTTGTTTCCGGATTGTTACACCAGCGTCGACCAGTAGTCCCAGAATCGGACCAGGATCAGTAGCACCAACGCCGTGAACCACAATGTCACAAGCGACCAGCGCCATTGGTACACGGCGCGGGCTACGGGGTTGGCATGCAGCGGGCGCAGCGCGACCGCGCTCACCACCACGAGCAGCGGGATCGTGACCGCCCAGACACCCATGCAGTATGGGCACAGGGCGCCGATGCGGTACAGGCTCTGGAAGATCAACCAGTGCACGAACACCGCGCCCAGCAGCGTGCCTGCCGCCAGCAGGATCCAGTACCACCGCGGCAGCGACACCCCCGCGAGCGCCAGCACCCCGGTCACCACGACGACCGTGAAGGCCACGATGCCGATGAGCGGGTTGGGGAAGCCGAACAGCGAGGCCTGCGGCGTGGACATCACCGACCCGCAGGACAGCACCGGGTTGATGCTGCACGACGGCACATAGTCGGGGTTGATCAGCAGTTCGATCTTCTCGTAGGTCAGCGTCAACGCCGCCGTCAATCCGACCAGTCCGGCGATCAACACCCACACGGCGCTCAGCCTGCCGACGGCCGGGCGATCCGACTGTTCGGCCGGCCTCCCCTCGGCCTCGGCCGCCGCGCTCACGGTCATGGCGCAGTCGGAGCCGGTGCGGCCGGCGCCGCCGGAGCCGGTGCGGCGGGCGGCGCAAGAGGAGCCACCGCGGGCGCGCCGGGAGCGCCCGGAGCGCGGGGCGCCGCCGGTGCGGCAGGGGCGACCGCGTTCAGGTCCGGCATGTCGCCGACGATCTCCTTGACCTTGTCGACCAGGGCGTCCGGTGTGGTCGGGTTGTAGTCCTCACCGTTGATACGGATGGTTGGCGTCGAGTTGATGCCGGTCGCGGCGGCCATGCCCTGAACCATCTCGACGTAACGGTTGTTGTTGATGCAATCGGGGACTCCACCGGCGGCACCAGCCTGCCGGGCCAGCTCGATGAGCCGGGCATTGTCCGGGTAGATGCTCCCGCCCTCGGCGGGCTGCAGCTCGGGGCTGAAGAGCGCGGTGTGGAAGCGCCGGAACGCCTCGTTGGATTCGTCGGCCACGCAGTACGCCGCGTTGCCCGCGCGCGAGGAGTAGCCGCCGCCCTGCTTGTCGAGGATGGCAACCATGTGGTAGTCCGCAGCGATCGCGCCGGCATCGATGAGCTTGGAGATGGTGGGGCCGAACTGCCGTTCGAACTGGCCGCACGCCGGGCACAGGAAGTCTTCGTAGAGGCCGAGCACCACCTTGGGATCCGCGGTGCCTTCATTGGTGACGACGTTGCTGGAAGCGACCCGCACAGCCTTGCCTTCGCCACCGTCGGGCTTCTTGCTGCCGGTCATCACGATGTAGAACACCAAGGCGGCGGCGAACACGACCACCACGGCCGTCAGCCCGATCTGGATCGTCAGATTCCGTCTGCGATCGGCTGCCTTCAGGTCGTATTTGGCGGTCTTCTTGGGTTTGGCCACGGGACAAGCGTACCGGCGGCTTCGTGCTGCCTTCAGGAGTGGCTGAGATGGGCGCGCATCGCCGAGATCGTCGCGCTGACCGCCCTGGCACTACCGCCACCCAGCGAGAAGAAACTGGCGAACCCATGGATCAGCGACCGCTCCTCGCGCAGGTCCACCAACACCCCGGCCTCCTGCATGGCGTGGGCGTACCGGTTCCCTTCGTCGCGCAGCGAATCGAACCCGGCGGTGACCACCAGGGCCGGCGGCAACCCGGAAAGATCCTCGGCGAGCAGGGGCGAGACCATCGGGTCGTCGGGTTCGACGTCGGCGTCATCGAGATAGTGCGCCATGCACCAATCGATGTCGCGTTTGCTCAGGAAGTAGCCGTCGGCGAACAGCGTCCGCGACCGGGTCTGCCCGACACTGTCGGTGACCGGATACAGCAGGAGCTGCAGTGCAGGCGGTGGCAGGTCGTCGTTGCGCGCCTGTTGTGCCACCACCGCGGCCAGGTTGGCGCCCGCACTGTCCCCACCGACGACGATGCGGGTCGCGCCGAGACCCGCGGCGTGATCGAGAGCCCACTGGTAGGCGGCATACGCGTCGTCGGCCGCAGCCGGGGCCTTGTGTTCGGGTGCCAGCCGGTAATCCACCGACAACACCTGCATTCCGCCGTCACGGCAGATCAATCGACACAGCGCGTCGTGCGTGTCGAGGTCGCCGAGCACGAACCCGCCCCCGTGGAAGAACAGTAGTAACGCAGGGATTGCGGACGGCCCGGGGCCGGTCTCGTCAGGCACATAGCGCCGGGCCGCCATTGCCCCCGCCGGTCCCGGTATCGACACGTTGCTGACATCCACATCGATCTGTGCACGCATCATCGCCGCCTTCGTCCGCAGATCCGCACGGGAGACGGCGACACCGCCGACGGGGCTGAAGTCGGCCACCAGGCCGCCCATTCGAGCCGCGCGCTGCGCCGCGAGCATCAACTGCAGTGTGGTGTCCAGCGTATTGCCGTCCACCGTCACCGACCGCCCACCCAACAGCAGGCGTTTACGCGAATCCGGCATGCGGGATATCGCGCTCAGTGTGAGCCCGGTGGCTCGGTTCAACAGCAGGTCTTTAGCCGTTTCCCGGCGACCCGCGGCAGTTCCGCATTCGGCGCGGTGGCCTGGCAGACTTTCAGTCATGACAGCTCCCTCAGTTGATCCGCGCGTCACGCTCAACGACGGCCATGCGATACCTCAGGTCGGGTTGGGCGTCTGGCAGACGCCTCCAGAGGACACCACACGCGCCGTCGCCGCCGCCCTGCAGGTCGGTTATCGGCACATCGACACCGCCGCCGCATACGGCAATGAGGTCGAGACCGGGCGTGCGCTGGCGGACTCTGGTCTGGCCCGCGAGGACGTCTTCCTGGTGACCAAATTGTGGAACAGCGACCAGGGATACGACGCCGCGCTGGCGGCGTTCGACGCGAGTATCGGCCGCCTTGGGGTCGACTACCTCGACCTTTACCTGATCCACTGGCCGGTCCCGGCCAACAATGCCTATGTCGACACGTTCAAGGCGTTCGCGCATCTGCGCGATCAGGGCCGTATCCGGTCCATCGGCGTCAGCAATTTCGAGCCTGAACATCTGAAGATTCTGATCGACTCCACCGGCATCGTTCCCGCGGTGAACCAGATCGAACTGCATCCGCTGCTGCCGCAGCACGAACTCCGCGAAGTACACGCACAGCTGGGGATCGCCACCGAGGCATGGAGCCCGCTGGGGCAGGGATCGCTGTTGGCCGACCCGGTGATCACCGAGATCGCGGGCAACCTCGGCAAAACGCCCGCGCAGGTACTGATTAGGTGGCATATGCAGCTGGGTAATATCGTCATTCCCAAGTCGGTGAACCCTCAACGGATTGTGAGCAATTTCGACGTGTTCGATTTCGAGCTCAGCGAGCAGGACTTGACGTCCATCGCGTCGCTCGAGCAGGGCACACGCTTGGGTCCCGATCCCCGAACCTTCAATTTCACAGGGTAGGTGCCATGACGTCGGCGGCGATTCCCACCGTCACACTCAACGACGACCACACGATTCCGGTCGTCGGTCTCGGAGTCGGAGAACTGTCGGACTCCGACGCTGAACGCGCGGTTTCAGTGGCTTTGGAAGCCGGCTACCGGCTGATCGACACCGCCGCCGCCTACGGCAACGAGGCGGGGGTCGGCCGCGCGGTCGCGGCCTCGGGTATCCCCCGCGAAGAGGTCTTCGTCACCACCAAGCTCGCCACCGGTGATCAAGGGTTCAAATCCTCGCAGGAGGCGGCCCGTGCGAGCCTGGAACGTCTCGGGCTCGACTACCTCGATCTCTACCTGATCCACTGGCCGGGCGGTGACACCGGCAAGTACGTCGACAGCTTCGCGGGGCTGAGCAAGCTCAAGGAGGACGGCCTCTCCCGCTCGATCGGTGTGGCCAATTTCAGCGCCGACGATCTGTCGAACGTCATCAGCCTGACCTTCGTCACCCCCGCCATCAATCAGATCGAGCTGCATCCGCTGCTCAACCAGGCCGCATTGCGCGCCGCCAACGCCGAGAACAACATCGCCACCCAGGCCTACAGCCCGCTCGGCGTCGGCAACCTGCTGGATAATCCCGTGATCGGCGCGGTCGCCGAAGCACACGGCAAGACCCCGGCCCAAGTGCTGATCAGGTGGAGCATTCAGCTGGGCAACATCGTGATCCCACGGTCGGGCAACCCGGAGCGCATCGCCGCCAACCTCGACGTATTCGGTTTCGAACTGACCGAGGACCAGATGACCACCCTGAGCGGCCTCGACAACGGAACCAGGTTCCGGCCCGACCCAGAGACCTACACAGGTTCCTGAGACCCGGCGCGCACGCGCTAGTGCCTGCGCTTATCTGAACAATGCCGGCGAACTGCGTTGTCGACGCGCTCTCGGTCGCCAGTGGCCAACAGGTCGAGCAGAGCACCGCGGAGCACCGCCAGTGCCAGTGTGCGATCTGCGACGCCCTCGGCGCTGTCCTTCTCGTGCGCGGGTTGCTGATCCTCCAGCAGAGCGAGCCAGTCCTCGACGGTCGCCTGGGCGAAACCCGTCCACGGACCTTCGGACTCGACGAGTGAGCGGACATAGGCCTCCGACCACAGCGTGAGCAGCGGTCGATGTTCCTCCGCGGCAAGCCAATTCCAGACTTCCTCGACAGCGGCGGCCAGCCCGGCGCCTGCGGGGTGTCTAAAGCGGCCAAGCAGCTCCAGTTCCTCGGCGCGCGCCCGCGCCAGCAGCGCTCGCACCAACCCGTCCTTGCTTCCGAACAGGAACAGCAACACCCTCGGGCTCGACCCGATGGCCGCGGCCAAGGGGCGCAACGACAGGTCGCCCAGACCATGCGTGAGCGCGTACCGGTAGGCGCGTTCCAGGAGTTCGATCTGCCGGGCCGAAGGGGTTGTCGTCTGCGCGGACACGTTGGTAGCCTACCGCTACTGAAACAAGTGTGTCAGTCCAGCGCGCGGGACGGAGGTACGGCGTGTCGCTGCAGGTAGAGCAATCGCGGATTGTTGTGCGCCGAGCCGATCGTCCCGGCGATCTCGGCTGGGTGGTGATGGCCCACGGCGAGATCTATGACGAGCAGTTCGGCTGGAACACCGATTTCGAGGCCCTGGTCGCCCGGATCGTGGCCGACTACGCTGCCGACCACGATCCGGACCGGGAGACGGGATGGATCGCCGAAGTCGACGGTGAACGCGCGGGGTGCATCTTCTGCGTGGCCGGTGGCGAACCGGGCGTCGCGCAGTTGCGGATCCTGCTCGTCACGCCGCGCGCCCGCGGTCTCGGGCTGGGTACGCGCCTGGTAGAGCAGTGCATTCAGTTCGCCCGCGACGCCGGCTATCGCCGGATCACCCTGTGGACCAACGACGTGCTGGTGGCCGCCAGAAAGATCTACCAGGGGTTCGGATTTCGACTTGTCGACGAAGACCGGCATCACAGTTTCGGCCGGGATCTCAACGGCCAGAACTGGATACTCGATCTCTAGGTTCGTTGGACCGCAATGCTTCTCGTGGCCGGCCCGTCCCCCGTTGCCGCGGAGCCTTCGGCCCTGCCTCGATACATGAACTTCGAGATAGGCGTGTTAGTCATATATTCTGACTACCGTAATCACAGAATGGCGATGGAGCCGGAGCGGTATGGACGAGGCACAACGGGTGGACCTAGGGGTGGCATTGTTCATCCCGTACCGGTACATGGAGGACCGGATTTTCCGGGCGGTCCAGAAAGCCGGGTTCGATGACTGGACGCTGGCTCAGGTCCGGGTGTTTCAACGCATCGCCCCTGCCGGTTCACGCCTCACCGATCTCGCCGATCAGGCGCAGGTGAGCAAACAGAGCGCTGGGGTGCTCGTCGATCAGCTGGAACGCCTGGGTTATGTCCGCCGGGTCCCCGACCCGAGCGATGGCCGCGCCCGGTTGATCACGATGGAGGAACGCGGCCGTCAGGCAGCCAAGGTAGCCGCAGCGACATCCGGCGAGATCATGTCAGAGTGGACGGCCTACCTGGGCACCCGCAACTTTACGTTGTTGCACGAGATCCTGGATCAACTCCGCGAGATCACCGACCCGTACGCACAAAAGCCGTAGCCAGGCCGCATCCACTAGCCCTGCGAGCCACTCGAATCGGTCCGCGCCGGCGGGGTTCGCCCCCTTCTTGACATTAGTCAGGATTATTGACTAGTTTCGTCAGTGGGCCTGTCGCGCCGCCCCCGACGCGGGCGTGCACAGCGGCCGTCGCGGGTCCGGCATCGCACACCACCCACCAGAAGGAGCATCGCCATGAGTATCAGCCTGACCTGTGGTCCATCCGGCGCTGTCATCACCGGGGAGACCGAAGAGGAACTGGTGAACAACGTGCAGGCCCACGCCCGCGCATACGAAAACACCGAACTGTCCCGTGAACGCATCCTCGCCGAGATCCGCGATCGGGGCACCGAGCGGCACATCGACGCGGCAGCCTGGGCCGCGATGACCGCCCCTGAGGCCGCGCAAACGCTCTGCGACACAAGCGGTATGGTGATAGTGCATCGCATGTTCCGTCGGGAATGCGCCCTGCTTCCTCGACTCGTCGCCGCAGTAGATCGCGGCGACGTCACCCAGGCCCGCACCGTGGCTCGGCATGCCCGCGAAGTACTCGACATGCTGCATCACCACCACGTGGGTGAGGACGAACTGCTCTGGCCGAGACTGTCGGAGCGGACCCAGTTCAACAGCGAGCTGCTCGCCCGCATGGACAGTCAGCATCAGGGCCTCGCGGTACTGCTCGAGCACACCGCGACAGCGTTCGCGGCGTGGCAGGAGGCCCCCACCGCGACCACCGGCAGGGCACTCACCGCACTCCTGGAACAGCTCTCGAGAGGACTCGACGAGCACTTCGACGAGGAGGAAGCCGCGGTCCTGCCGATCGTCGAACGCGTGATCACCGCCGCCGAATACCGGGAGGTCGGCCAACGGGGGCTCACATCGATACCCCTGACCCGCCGCCTCATCACGCTGGGCTATCTCCTCGAAGGTGCCACTGCGCAGGAGAAAAGCGAATTCCTCGCCGCCATACCCAGACCCGTCCAACTGGCCTACCGTCTTATCGGAGAACGCCAACACCGCAACGAGACCGCCCGCCTGCGCTGTCAGTTGCACCCATGAAGGAACCAAGGCCCCGGCGCACCAGCCGGTGAGGATCGGCCTGCGCGCACTCCCCTCAGCCCGTCGGGCAGGTGGCCGCCGCCTCGCGCAGCACCACCGCCGACGGCGCGTCAATCGCAAGGCCGTACCCACGCAGCACGGCGACGAACTGCACGGCGTACTGACACCAGAACGCCCGGTTGGGTGGCATCCAGTCGACCGGTTCACTGTCGCTCTTGTCCTGGTTGGCGCCGCCCGCGACCGCGAGCAGATTGGCCGGATCGTTGGCGAACCGCAGCCGCAGATCGTCCGGCCAACCCCGCGCACCCTGATCCCAGGCGTACGCCAACGGCACGATGTGATCGATCTGCACCGAGGCGCCCACCTTGTTGCCGCGGACGAATGCCACGACGGCATCGGTGTAGGGATCGTGCAACGTGCCGGTGGCAACTGCGGTGGGACACCGCTTGATCGACACGTACGTCTTGTCGACGAGGTCGCGCTCGAGAATGTCGTTACGGGTATCGCAACCGTTGTGCCCGCCGGGAGCACCGTTGTCGTCGTCCCACGCCTCGCCGAACGCGACCCGCCGGTAGTCGTGACCGTGCACCCGAGCCGGTATCTCCATCACCCCGGCCAGCAGGTCAACACCCGGCGCCAGAGTGGGCGTGTCGGCCCGGGCGACGAATCGTTCGGACCGCGCGCCCGCGGTGACCTGCACGGCGACCACGACCGCCAGCGCGACGGCCATCACCAGCCACCACACCCGACGGCGGCTCACGACTTTTCCAGGTACTCGACGCGGTCGGTCTCCACGAATTGCGCTGCCAGCAGGTCCATCCCGGGATCGTTCGGGTTTCGTTGGTAGGTTTCTTCGCTGTACTGCCGCGCGTCGGTGATCACCTCCAGGTGTTCCCGCAGTGACAGGAAACGCAGGTTGATGGTGCGACCGGACTGGTTGAGCCCCAGTACATCTCCCTCGCGACGCTCGTCCAGGTCGAGGTCGGCGAGGGCGAAGCCGTCGAGGGTGGCCGCAACGGCCTTGATCCGTTCACCGGCTTTGGAGGTCTCCGGCAGCCGGGTGGCCAGCAGACACAGGCTCGGATGCTGCCCACGACCGATCCGGCCACGCAGCTGATGGAGCTGGCTGACGCCGAACCGGTCTGCGTCCATCACCACCATCACCGTGGCGTTGGGCACGTCGACGCCCACCTCGATGACTGTGGTGCATACCAGGACATCGATTTCACCGGCCCGGAACGCGGACATCGCGGCGTCCTTCTCCTCGCCCGACAGGCGCCCGTGCATCAGTCCCAGGCGCAGGCCGGCCAAGGGCCCGCCGCGCAATCGGTCGAGCAGCTCAAGAACCGTGACGGGCGGCGGACCGCCTTCATTGCCGCCCTTGGTGTCGGATTCATCGATCCGCGAAGCCACCACATACGCCTGGCGGCCCGCGGCCACCTCCTCCCGGATCCGTTCCCAGGCCCGATTGAGCCAGGCGGGCTTCTGCGAGATGAAGATCGTGTTGCTCGCGATGGGCTGACGTCCGCGAGGCAGCTCGCGCAGCGTCGAAGTCTCCAGGTCTCCGTAAACGGTCAGCGCAACGGTGCGCGGTATCGGCGTCGCCGTCATCACCAACAGATGTGGCGTCAGGCCCTCACGTGCCTTGGCCCGCAAGGTGTCTCGCTGCTCTACGCCGAAGCGGTGCTGCTCGTCGACCACCACCATGCCGAGGTTGTGGAACTCGACGGTCTCCTGCAGCAGGGCATGGGTACCGATCACGATGCCGGCCTCACCGCAGGCGATCTCGGCACGGGCCTCTCGTTTCTGCTGCGGTGACATGGATCCGGTCAACAGCGCCACCCGTGTGCCATGGTCGGCGCCACCCAGCTGGCCGGCCATCGCCAACGGTCCCAGAGTGTCGCGCACGGAACGCGCGTGCTGCGCGGCAAGTACTTCCGTCGGCGCCAGCAATGCGCACTGATAACCCGCATCGACCATCTGCAGCATCGCCAACACCGACACAATGGTCTTGCCGGAACCCACCTCGCCCTGCAACATGCGGTTCATCGGCCGCGTCGAGCACAGCTCGCCGGAGATCACCTCGAGCACCTCACGCTGACCGGCCGTCAACTCGAACGGCAGCCGGTCTTCCATGGCTGCGGCAAGCCCGCCGTCGGTGCGCGGCGCGGACGGCCCGGATTCGCTGAGCTCGCCGTACCGTCGTGCCACCAGTCCCCACTGCAGGCCGAGGGCCTCGTCGTAGGTCAGCCGCTCGGTGGCCCGCTCCCGCTGCACCGAATTCTCTGCCAGGTGGATGGCCCGCAGCGCCTCATCCTCGGACATCAGATTGCGTTGGCGGACAAACGATTCCGGCAGTGGGTCCGGGACGGGATCGAGCACGTCGAGTACCTGGCGCACACAGGCATAGATGTCCCAGCTCTGCACCTTCGCGCTGGCCGGATAGATCGGGAAGAACTCTCGCTCGAACTCGGCCAGCATGTCCTCACCGGTGGCGCCCGACGTGGTCGCAATGGTCTTGAGCGACTTTGTCCCGATCTGCTTGCCGGGCGGTGGATTCAGGACCAGGAACGCAGGATGGTTGAGCTGCAGGGTGTTCCGGAAGTACTTGACCTCACCGGAGAGCATGAGGCGGGTGTCCACCTCCACCTTGTCCTTCATCCAGCCTGCGTTGAAGAACGTCGCGGTCACCGCCGGTCGATGCTTGCCCAGCGTGACCCGCAGATACTTGCGGGATTTCGTCCTGTTGGTCTTCTTGTCGAACACCGGCTTCATGTCGCCGTGCTTGGTCTCGGTGACGACGTCGATGAAGGTGACGTGTTCACCCTCTTCGAGGTCGAGGGCCTCACCCTCGCCGCGCACCGTCATACCGTCGCTGTACTTGCGCGGGAAGTGCCGAAGCAGGTCGTTGACCGTACGGATGCCGAAGTGTTCTTCGAGCGGGCGGGCCGCCTTCGCCCCGATGACGAAGTCCAGACGGTCGGTGAGCGTGGCCACTACTCCACCCCGATCAACAGTGCGTCGCCGCGGTGGCCGGTGTGGTAAGTCACCAACTCGGCGCCGAGGTGCTCGCGATGAACATGTTCCTGCAACGCCGCGCCGACGGCCGGGTCCACCCCGTCACCGGTCAAGACCGTGATCAACTCACCGCCGGCCACCAGAAACAGGTCGATCAGTCCGGCGGCCGCAGCGGTGATGTCGGGCCCCACGATCAGCACCTCATCTCCAGCGATACCGAGGCCGTCACCGGGCCGGCAGCTGCCTGCCCAGGTCAGCGCCTCTTCGGTGGCCACCCGGACCGTGCCATGACGCGCACCCGCTGCCGCACGGGCCATCGTGTACCCGTCGTCGACGGCGTGCCTGGCCGCGTCGTGCACGGCGAGCGCGGCCAGACCCTGCACCATCGAACCCGCGGGCACCGGAACCACGTCGATGCCCCAGCCGACCGCGGCCGTGCAGCCGGCGACGAGTTCCTCGGCGGCCACGTACCCGTTCGGCAACACCATGACCTGCGCGGCGCCCGCGTCGACCAGGGCCCGCAGCAGTTGCTTGGCGGTAACCGGCTCGTCGGCCTCGGGACGTAGTACACAGGCGCCCTCACCTGCGAACAGTGCGGCGCCTCCGTCACCGTCGACGACGGCCAGCACCGCACGCTTGCGGGCCCAGCCGCCGACCGGCCGGGCTCCGGCAGCACCGATCAGCGCGGTGATCTGAATGCGGCGAAGAGAGCCCACCGCCAGTCCGGCCTCGACCGCGGCGCCGGCATCGTCGACGTGCACATGGACCGAGTACTGACCGCCGCCTGCGGTCGCGATCGCCACCGACTCCCCCAGGTTCTCAAGCTCAGCCCGCAAACCTTCGACGCCTGCCGCCCCACAGCCGCTCAACACGTACATGACCTCGAATTGCGGCGGCGCCGCGACGGGCTCGGCTGCGGACACCGCCTGTGGCGGCGACGGCTTGTAGACCTGGCGGGCGGGCGGCTGTCCACCGAGCGTCGAGGTCAGGGCGTCGAGCAGCACGAGTAGGCCGCGGCCACCGGAATCGACGACGCCGGCCTCGGCGAGCACGTCGAGTTGCCGAGGGGTCCGATCCAGCGCGACTGCGGCGGCCTCGGCAGTGACCGCCAGCACCTCGGGCAGCTCAGCCCCGCCGACCGCACTGTGTTCGGCGGCACCCGCGGCGGCCTGTAGCACCGACACGATGGTTCCCGGCACCGGTTCACCCATCGAGGTGACGACGAGGGCAACGGCGTGCCGTAGCGCGGCGCCGAGCAACACGCCGTCGACGTCGGTGAGATCGCCGTCGCGCTCGGCCGCGGCGGCGGCGATCACCTCGGCCAGTCCGGTCAGGATCTGGGACAGAATCACGCCGGAATTGCCGCGAGCGCCCTGCAGTGCGCCCGCCGCGAGCGCGCCTGCCACCCGGGCGACATCGGCACCCGCGGCGTCGTTGTCAGCCTGCGCCCAGGCCGCACGCATGGTGAACAGCATGTTTGTTCCGGTATCGGCGTCGGCCACCGGGAACACATTGAGCCGGTTGATCTCGTCGGTGTGGGCGATCAGGTCGTCCACGGCAGCGTGGGCCCAGTCCCGCAGGGCGGACGCATCAAGCCGCCGAGCCGACATCGAACCCTCCCCATATCCTCCGGTTGCGCGGCGTGGCTGCCGTGGGCGTCAGCCTAGCCAGTGACGACGACAGATCCCGATCAGACCATCGCCGCCTGTGCATAACCTGATGGGGAGTTCACGGGCGGTTTTGGCGATAGCCTGGCCTGCCGGTATCCTGGTCAGGTTGTCGGGTCGAGCCGTGTCGGTTTGCGGTGAACAGGCCCAGACCCCCAAGTACTGATTCAAGGAGTTGTTGATATGGCTGCCGTGTGCGATATCTGCGGGAAAGGCCCCGGCTTTGGCAAGTCGGTGTCCCATTCGCATCGGCGGACGAGTCGGCGCTGGAATCCGAACATCCAGCCGGTGCGCGCCGTGTCCCGCCCGGGCGGCAACAAGCAGCGCGTCAATGCGTGCACGTCGTGCATCAAGGCCGGCAAGGTCTCGCGCGGCTGAGCGCTTGCGCGAAGACGAAGACCGGCACGGCTGAGCGCTTGCGCTGTTGTTTGACTGACGGCACGGCGGGGTACGTCCTGTCGGCATGAGCCCTCGTCGCATCACCCGTTTACCCCTGTACGGCTTCGCGGCCTGCCTAGCGGCCGGTTCATTGTTGACCGCCTGTGGCGGCGGCAACTCCGGAGACGAGTCCACGTCGACGACGTCGGACACGACCACCTCGGTCACCACCGAGACCACGGTCATCGAAACCACCGTGCCCTCCCCCGCACCCGCCTCACCGCCGGCTGAATCCCCGCCGGCGACCGATGGCGGCGGGGACGCGACGATCGAAATTCCGTCGCCGCCGGCGATCCCGTCACCGCCCGCCATCCCCGCGCCCCCGGCCATCCCGGCACCGCCCGCCATCCCGGCACCACCGGCGATCCCAGGCTCCTGAGCCGGGACGATTCGTCAGGGCAACTGCCAGTCGATCGGGTCGGCGCCCAACTGCCCGAGCAGTTCGTTTGCGCGGCTGAACGGTCGGGATCCGAAGAACCCGCGCGACGCGGAAAGCGGCGAGGGGTGCGGTGATTCGATCATCGCGCATTCTCCTTCGGCCAGCATCGGCTTGAGGGTGGATGCGTCCCGCCCCCACAGCACCGCCACCATCGGCTGCTTGCGGGCCACCAATGCCCGTATCGCACACTCGGTGACCGCCTCCCAGCCCTTTCCACGATGCGACGCCGGGGTGCCCGGCGCCACCGTGAGGACCCTGTTGAGGAGCAGCACGCCCCGTTCCGCCCAGGGCGTCAGGTCGCCGGTACCGGGCTGTGGATGACCGAGATCCTGGCTGTACTCGCTGAAGATGTTGGACAGACTGCGTGGGAGCGGACGCACGTCGGGGGCGACCGAAAAGCTCAACCCGACCGCGTGCCCCGGTGTCGGATACGGGTCTTGTCCGACGATCAGCACCCGCACCTGATCGAACGGAAAGCTGAAGGCGCGCAGAATGTTTTCTCCAGCAGGTAGATAACGCCTGCCGGCGGCCAGTTCTTCGCGCAGGAATTCGCCCATCTGGGCCACCTGAGGAGCCACCGGTTCCAGCGCGCGGGCCCAGCCATCGTCAACGAGTTCGTTCAGCGGACGTGCAGTCACGAAATGCCAACTTAGTCTGAGCCGTTTAGTCGAACGACTGCCATCCCGGGTTTCCCGTCCACCGGGCGCCGTCGACCAACACCTGTGCCGGGCCCGCCACGACCCGGCCGATCACCCGCCAGCCGGGCGGTGGCCCCTCCGGGAAGGTCGCGACCAGCGCATGGTCCTCGCCACCGCCCAGCACCCAGTCAAGGGTGTCGACGCCCACCGCCGCAGCCGCCTGGGCGACCGCCGCGCAATCGCCGCCCAGCGCATCACTGGACAGGTCGATCGTGACACCCGACGCCGTGGCGATGTGGCCGAGGTCGGCCAGCAGGCCGTCGGAAACGTCGGTCATCGCGGTCGCGCCCGCTTCAGCGGCAACAGCCCCCTGGCCGTACGGCGGTTCAGGAACCAGGTGCCGACGCCGAAGGTCGGCATATTGGTCAATTCCTTTGTTCCACAAGGAATACCCCGCCGCAGACCGACCCAAATCGCCTACCACCGCCACGGTGTCACCGGCGCGAGCTCCATCGCGTCGCACCGGCGCGCGGCCATCGAGATCCCCCAGCACGGTGACCGATACCACCCATACCGGCGCATGCACCAGGTCACCGCCGACAATGCCCGCACCCAGCCGTGCCGCCTCTTCCCACAGTCCGTCGGCGAGCTCAACCGCTGCGGCGGTGGCGGTTTCCGCAGGTGCGCCCAGTGCCACGACGAATGCGGTGGCCCGGCCCCCCATCGCCTCGATGTCAGCCGCGTTCTGCGCGATCGCTTTTCGCCCGACATCGTGTGGTGTCGACCAGTCGAGCCGGAAATGCCGCCCCTGTACCAACATGTCGGTGGACACCGCTGTCCGGCCGTCACCGGCCAGCACCACTGCGGCGTCATCACCCGGACCCAGGGCGACCGCGTCCGGTTGCACACGCCCGGCCATCAGCCGGTCGATGACGTCGAACTCGCCCGCCGTAGCGAGGGTGTCGCGGCCTGTGTCGGCGGATTTCTCGTCGGCCATATGCCTCCTGCCGGTTCCCGCGGCGCCGTGAACACTGGAAAGCCCTGCGGTACGTTTATGCCCTGCGGCGAGGAGTCTATGCAGCGACACGGAGGAGACAGCAGGTGGTTGAGGCTTACGTGCTGATCCAGACCGAGGTGGGTCGCGCCGAGGTCGTCGCCAAACAGTTGGCCACCCTGCCCGGCGTGCGGTCGGCCGAGTACGTGACCGGTCCCTACGATGTCGTCCTGCGCATCGCCGCCGAAACACTGGACGCGCTGCGGGCCGATGTGGTTCCGACGGTGCAGCAGATCGCCGGGATCACCCGTACCCTCACTTGCCCGATCGCCGGCGGGGCACAGCCTTAGCCCTGTTTCCAGATCGAACGGGGTGCCACGACGATGGTGGCGATCATCGCGGCTGCCATGGCCAAGAACGCGCGGTCATACCCCAAGTAACCGATTGCCCCACCTAGGGCAACGGCGCCGGCGCCAAGCCCTCCGTCGTAGGTCGCGTTCCAGATCGTGCTGGCGGTGCCGCTGTTGTCGCGCCCGAGTCGCTCAACGGTGGCGACGAAGGAATCGTTCTGGCTGGCCCCGAAGCCCGCACCGAGCAACGACGCCCCGGCGATCAGCCATACCGGATGCCCGTCCAACGACAACCCGATCTGGCCCACGCCGCACGCGGCGACGATGACAGCGATGAACAGCAGGGGTGCGGCCTTGCGGCGGTCTCCGACGTAGCCGGCGAGCAACCGGCCCGCGACGAGTGCAGTGGATGCAGCGAGCAACGCCGTTGCCGACACGCTCGCGGTCGGACCGGACAATGCCAGGAATGTCGTGACCGCACCGAACGCCCCAGCGGTCAAGGCGAACAGAATGAGTGGCAGGGCTATTCGGCGCGTGAGTGCGACGTTCCCGAGCCGGAACGTGCTTCGATGGTTCGGCAGCGACCAGGCGATGAACGCGGCCGCAATGCACGCAGCTCCAGAGGCCCAGAAGACCAGTGCGTACCCCAGTGCTTCGGTAGCCCACACACCACCTGCCAGCGCCCCGATGTTCGGCAACGCCGCCGCCACCCCGTACCACGACGCGGAGGACGCAAGTCGGCCTGTACCGGCGAGAGTGCCGACGAGGGTGGCGCCGGCGGTGACCATGAACGCGAATCCGATACCGCGCAGGATCGTGATCGCCATGATCGGCGCGAAGTCAGTCGACAGCAGGTACAGCGGAGTCGGTGCGCCCAGGAGGAGCAGACCGGCCAGCATCAGGCTCCGCAGCCGGACTGTTCTCGACAGCCGGAGCATTGCCATCTGAGTAAGGACGGTGGCGGCCATCATCGCACCGGTGGTGACACCGACTGCGACGTCGGTTGCACCGCCCAGAACGGCCCACATCGGCACCACGGGCAGCAACGCGGCGTAGTTGACGAACGCCAGAAACGTGACGCCCAACAACGCGACCAGCGCGACTGCCGTCCGGCCGGCCTGCTCGCGGTCGGTCGTATCGCATCCGTCGCCCATGATTTCCACTGTCAGCCACGAGGGCTATCGTGTCTAACAATGAAGTTCGATCAGCCATATCGAGGATTGCAATAGCGGCGAGGACGAGACACCAGTGGACACGAGGCTGTTGCGCAGTTTCCTGAGCGTCGCGCACGCGGGGAGCTTCACCGAGGCCGCACTGGAACTCGGCTTCACCCAGTCCACGGTCACCAGCCACGTTCAGAAGCTGGAACGCCAGATGGGCCGTCGCGTGCTGGATCGTCTGCCGCACGGCGTGCAAACCACCGACCTCGGCTCACGGTTGGTCCCATTGGCAGAAGCCATGCTCGCCACAGAGGACCGCATCCGCGCCCTTCCGGTCGAGCGGACCCAACGCCCCGCGGGGACTGTCCGCGTCATGGCGCCGGAATCCCTGTGCACATACCGTCTCCCGGCGATCGTCAGCGCCGTCCGCGCGGTCGAGCCGCTGGTGCAGGTGTGGGTCAGCCCCGGGGGCATCGGAATGTCCCTGGACGCCGTCAGTCGCGCCACGGTCGATATCGCTCTGACGATGGAGCCTCGTCTGCCACCCACGAACCTCACCGTCGAGCGACTCGGCGCCGAACCGCTGGTATTCCTGGAGCAGCCGACGATAGGCACCGCCGAGGCGACCTGGAGCGATCTGGCCCGCCGTGACGTGCTGCTCGTCGAGGAAGGCTGTGGCTACAGCGATGTGGTCTCGGACCGACTCGCAGCCACCGGATCGGCGACGGGCCGGTGCTCACGTTTCGGCAGCATCGAGGCGATCAAACGCTGCGTGGCCGCCGGTCTCGGCTGGACCACTCTGCCCGCCCTGGCCACCGATGCCGAGCTCCGCGACGGCACCCTGCAGGTGATCGCCGGGCCGCACCTACCCGCCTGCGAGGTGTTCGCCCTCACCCACCCGCGTCGCCATCTCGGCCCCGCCACCGGGGTCGTTCTCACCGAGATCCGGAAAGCATGGAGCGGTGCGGCGTCCCCACAGTGATTGCCGATTCAAATATCAACGTGCCCAACGGATCTGACTTTATGTTCTGAGCGGACGCGAAGGACCCGATCGCCCGGGCCGATTTGTTGTGCGCGGTCAACAGCACCTGGGGGCAGCACTGAACCTGGTTTTTTCGACGGGCCCTAGAGTTGAGGGCGTGACCGACCCGCAGAGCAACGACGGACCTCCACGCACACTGCTGATCGCAGCAGTCGTGGTTGCGGTCTGCGCGTTGATCACCGTGCTGGGTATCGCCGCGGTGCGCCAGCAGTCGCCGCAGAAAGAACCGGTGGCGATCTCGTCGGTCCCCGCCCCCCGGGCCGACAGCCCGGAATGCCACGCCCTGATCGGTGCCCTGCCGGAGCAACTCGGCGATTTCCGCCGCGCGCAGACCGTCGAGCCCAATCCGACGGGCACAGCGGCGTGGCAGGCCGAGGCGGACAGCGAGCCCGTCATTCTGCGCTGCGGCCTGGAACGACCGGGCGACTTCGTCGTCGGTGCACCGTTGCAGTTGGTGGATGCGGTTCAGTGGTTCCGGGTGGGCGAAGCAGGGGCGGGGGAAAACCCTGTGGGCGAAGCGGGGGCGGGTGAAAACCCTGTGGGCGAAGCGCAGGGCCGTAGCACCTGGTACGCGGTGGACCGACCGGTATATGTCGCACTCACCCTGCCCGCCGGATCAGGACCGACACCGATTCAACAGCTTTCCACCCAGATCGCCCGCGTCATGCCGGCACGGCCACTGGACCCGGCGCCCGCGCGCTGAAGCTGTTTCGCTCCTCGCGTGCGCTGAACCCGTTGCGCTCAGCGCAACCCGGTACCGCGGGCCAACGCGGTGTCGACCATGGTTGCCAGCAGGGTCGCATAGTCAATACCGCTGGCCGCCCACATCCGCGGGAACATCGAGATCGTGGTGAACCCGGGCATGGTGTTGATCTCGTTGATCACGGGCCCATCGTCGGTCAGGAAGAAGTCCACGCGGGCCAGACCCTGGCCATCGATCGCAGTGAAGGCAGCCACGGCGAGTCGACGTACCTCGTTGGCGATGTCGTCGTCGATCTTGGCGGGCACGTCCAGCTCCGCGGCATCGACAAGATACTTCGTGGCGAAGTCGTAGAAGCCGTCTTCCCGGCCGCGTACTCCGGCCACCCGGATCTCGCCTACGGTGCTGGCCTCGATTGTCCCGTTGGGCATTTCGAGCACACCGCATTCCAGCTCACGACCGGGCACGGCGGCCTCGACGATGACCTTCGGGTCATGTCGGCGGGCCAGCTCGATCGCTGCGGCAAGCTCATCCCAGGCAGTGACCCGGCTGACTCCGATCGAAGACCCACCACGGGCGGGTTTCACGAACACCGGCAGGCCGAGCCGTTCACGATCGTCCAGGGTGACGGTGGCGTCTTTCGGGCGCAGCACCACCTGGTCGCCGATCGGCAGCCCTTCGGCGGCCAGCAGCTTCTTGGTGAATTCCTTGTCCATGCCTGCCGCGCTGGACAAGACGCCCGACCCCACGTAAGGCACCCCGGCCAGTTCCAGCAGACCCTGGATGGTGCCGTCCTCGCCGTACGGCCCGTGCAACACGGGGAACACCACGTCGACGGCGGCAAGGACCTCGGCAGGACCGCTGCCCAGCGACAGCAGCTGACCGCTGCGGCCCGGGTCGGCGGAGAGGGCCAACTCCTCGCCGGATGCCTCGGTGACCTCCGGCAGCTGCCCGTCGGTGATCGCCAACGTCTCCGGCCGGCCGTCGGTCAACATCCAGGATCCGTCCGGGGTGATTCCGACTGCCACCACCTCGAATCGCTCCGGGTCGAGGTTGCGCAGGATGCTGCCCGCCGACACACAGGAAATCGCGTGTTCGGAGCTACGTCCGCCGTAGACGACGGCGACGCGGATACGGGCTCCGGTCTGATTGCGGGCGGTCACAACCTAGAGAGGTTACAGTCTGGTCCCGTCCCGACACTTCGGCGCATCATGAGCTGCGCTTTCTACGTCAGCGCCTGCTCCACGTCGAAGAGCAGGTCATCGGTGTCCTCGATGCCGGCCGAGATTCGGGCGAACCCCGCGGGGACGGGATCACCCCAGCGCGCCCGCCGGTCGACCGAGGTGTGTATGCCACCGAAGCTCGTCGAGGCGATCAGCAACTCACTGCGTTCGACCAGACCGTGCACGGCATCCGCGTCGGCCAGCTCGACCGCCACCAGACCGCCGAACCGTTTCATCTGAGCGGAGGCCACTTCGTGCGCCGGATCCTCCGGCAGGCCGGGATAGCGCACCGACACCACCGCCGGGTGACCGCGCAGCATCACCGCGAGCGCGTGTGCGTTCTGGCACTGCCGTTCGAATCGCAGGCCGGCGCTGCCCAGACTGCGCAGCACCAGCCACGCCTCGAACGCGCCCAGGATCGGCCCCGACAGCAGCCGGTCCGACTCGACGGCCGCCATCAGTTCAAGCTGACTGCCCGCCACATAGCCGGCAACCAGATCACTATGTCCGGCAAGAGATTTGGTGGCGCTGGCGACCACGATGTCGGCACCCAGCGACAGCGGTTGCTGCCCTAGCGGGGTGGCGGTGGTGTTGTCGACGACGAGGGTGGCCCGCCGGCCTCGGCACGTCATCGCGAGCCGGTGCAGGTCGACCACATCCAGGCCGGGATTGGCCGGGGTTTCGGCCAACACCACATCGGCGCCCTGCGCCGCCTCGCAGATTTCGGCAGTGCCGGCTTCGATGACCGTTACCCCCTGCGCAGCAAGGTATTCCGCGGCGTACCGACGGACTTGATAGTAACCGTCGGCCGGGACGACCAGTGTCGTACCCGGTTTGGCCAGCACGCGCAACACCGAGGTGATCGCCGCCATCCCGGAACCGAAGGTCAGGGCCGTTGCGGCCCCCTCCAACTCGGCCAGCGCCGCTTCCAACTGCCGCCAGGACGGGTTGGAGCTGCGACCGTAACTGTCCAGCCCTTCGGCCTCGTCGGGTGAGAGATGAAACGTCGACGCGGGAATTGGCACAGGCGCCACGGGCTGACCCGGGATCGATTCCGAACCAACGGCTTTGACGCTGCGGGTGGAATCACCATATGTGCCGTCCATATTCGATTCTCCTCTTCGCGTCCGGGGCGAGCGCCTACTCCGGTTTGGTACTGCGGCCCAACAACCCTGCGACCGCCTCGTCGACCGACAGGCTCTTGTGGCAGACCCGGTGCACCGCATCGGTCAGCGGCATCTCGACGTCGTAGCTGGAGGCCAGCGCCAGCACCGATTCACACGACGACACTCCCTCCGCGACGTGACCACCGGCGGCACTGCGGGCCGACTCCATGGTGCCGCCCTTGCCGAGCCGCTCGCCGAAGCTGCGATTCCGCGAGTGCGGTGAGGTACAGGTCGCGACGAGATCGCCCACTCCGGCGAGTCCGGCGAGTGTGGCGGGTTTCGCACCCAAGGCGATGCCCAACCGCATGATCTCGGCCAGTCCACGGGTGATGATGGCGGCGATCGTGTTCTCCCCCAGCCCGACACCGACCGCCATCCCGCAGGCCAGCGCGATGACGTTCTTGCAGGCGCCGCCCACTTCGGCTCCGATCACATCGGAGTTGGTGTACGGGCGGAAGTATCCGGTGGACAGCGCGCGTTGCAGCGCTACCGCCCGCCCCGAATCGCTGCAGGCCACGACGGTGGCGGCGGGTTGCTGATCGGCGATCTCGCTGGCCAGGTTCGGGCCTGTCACCACACCGATGCGGCCGGGGTCGGCGCCGGTGACCTGGACGATGACCTGACTCATCCGCATCAATGACTCCAGTTCGATCCCCTTGGCCAGGCTGACGAGGGTGACGTCGTCGCCGATCAGGTGTTTCCAGCCATCGAGATTGGACCGCAGCTGCTGGGCCGGCACGGCCAGCAATACGGTGCAGGCACCGGCCAGTGCCTGGGCCGGGTCGCTCGTCGCTCGGATCGTCGACGGCAGCGCAATGTCGCCGAGATAGGCACGGTTGCGGTGGTCGGCGTTGATCTCGTCGGCAACCTCGACGCGGCGGGCCCACATCGTCACCGGGTTACCCGCGTCCGCCAGAACCTTGGCCAGCGCCGTTCCCCACGCACCGGCTCCCATGACCGCAGCTTCCACCACGGCATCACCCTAACGCGGGCGCTCGGCCGCTCGACTCCACCGGCTGGCAGGATGGCTGTATGCGTGGCACGAGAACAGGCAGCGTCGATGTCGGGTGCTGACGTTGCACTGGTCATCGCCGTCAAACGGCTGACTGCAGCCAAGACCCGCTTGGCGCCGATCTTCTCGGCGGCCACCCGGGAGTCGGTCGTTTTGGCGATGCTCGTCGACACGATCACCTCGGCGTCCGCGGTTGCCCCGGTGACCGTCGTCACCCCCGACGATGTCGCCGCGGACACCGCACGGCAACTCGGCGCGCGCGTCATCGCCGACCCGACTCCGGCCGGGCACCGGAACCCGTTGAACAACGCGATCGGCACAGCCGAGACCGAACTGCGCACCTCCACACCGAATATCGTTGTTCTGCAAGGTGACCTGCCCGCTCTGCAATCCCAGGAGCTGGCCGAGGCGCTGGCCGCAGCCCAGGGCTACCAACGCAGCTTCGTCGGGGACCGGCACGGCACCGGCACCTCCGCGCTGTTCTCGTTCGCAGTTCCGTTGCAACCGGAATTCGGGGCAGATTCGGCTGCGCGGCACCGAAACTCCGGTGCGATCGAGCTGACCGGGGCCTGGCCAGGCCTGCGCTGCGATATCGACACACCCGACGATCTACTGACGGCCCGGCGTCTCGGTGTCGGGCCCGCCACGTCCCGGGTGATTGCCCAGCACCGTTAGCGGGTGGCAGGAGTGCGCCCAGATAGGGGATGATCGGTCAGGTGAGCGAAGCCACCGAAGCCGAGCCTGTGATCAGGCCCGACGACACCCACCGTGACGGCACCTCGGCCAGGCGGGCGGCAGCGGCCGGTTCCGACTCCACACCGGAAGCCCCGCCGGCTGCCACCGCGCCGGCGATCGAGGACGCGTTGCCCGAGGATCGCTACCTCAACAGAGAACTGAGCTGGCTGGACTTCAATGCCCGGGTACTGGCCCTGGCCGCCGACCAGTCACTGCCCTTGCTGGAGCGGTTGAAATTCCTCGCGATCTTCGCTTCAAATCTCGACGAGTTCTACATGGTCCGTGTCGCGGGGCTCAAACGTCGCGACGAGATGGGACTTTCCGTGCGGTCCGCGGACGGATTGTCCCCGCGCGAGCAGTTGCGTCGGATCAATGAGCGCAGCCAACAGATCGCCAACCGCCATGCCAGCGTGTTCCTGAATTCGGTGCGCCCGGCACTGGCCGCGGAGGGCGTGGTCATCGTCACGTGGGGCGAACTCGATGCCGCCGAACGTGAGAAGCTCTCGGCCTACTTCCACGAGCAGGTCTTCCCGGTGCTCACCCCGCTGGCGGTGGATCCGGCCCATCCGTTCCCGTTTGTGAGTGGATTGAGCCTGAATCTGGCGATCACCGTCAAGGCACCCGACGACGGCGGACAGCATTTTGCCCGTATCAAGGTGCCTGACAACGTGGACCGGTTTGTCGAACTCGGTGCACCTGCCGACGGATCCGATGCCGTGCGGTTCCTCCCGATGGAGGAATTCATCGCGGCTTTCCTCCCCGTGTTGTTCCCGGGTCTGGAGGTCGTCGAGCACCATGCGTTCCGCATCACCCGCAACGCGGATTTCGAGGTCGAGGAGGACCGCGACGAAGATCTGCTGCAGGCACTGGAACGCGAACTCGCCCGCCGCCGCTTCGGTTCTCCGGTCCGGTTGGAAGTTTCCGACGACATGACCGAGAGCATGCTTGAGCTGCTGCTGCGCGAACTCGACGTGGCACCTGGCGATGTCATCGAGGTGCCCGGCCTGCTCGATCTCTCGGCCTTGTGGCAGATCTACAGCGTGGACCGGCCTGCGCTGAAGGACCGGCCGTTCGTGCCTGCGACGCCACCGGCCTTCGGCGAACGCGAAACGCCCAAGAGCATTTTCTCGACGCTGCGTGACGGGGATGTCCTGGTGCACCACCCGTACGACTCGTTCTCGACGACGGTGCAGCGCTTCATCGAACAGGCCGCCGCCGACCCGAATGTGCTGGCAATCAAACAGACGTTGTACCGCACCTCGGGCGACTCCCCTATCGTCAATGCCCTCATCGATGCCGCCGAGGCAGGCAAGCAGGTGGTTGCCCTGGTGGAGATCAAGGCCCGCTTCGACGAGCAGGCCAACATCAAATGGGCTCGTGCGCTGGAAAAGGCAGGCGTGCACGTGGTGTACGGGCTGATCGGGTTGAAGACCCACTGCAAGACGTGTCTGGTCGTCCGGCGTGAGGGTTCGACGATCCGCCGCTACTGCCATATCGGCACCGGCAACTACAACCCGAAAACGGCCCGCCTGTATGAGGATGTGGGTCTGCTTACTGCCTCACCCGATATCGGCGCCGACCTGACCGATCTGTTCAATTCGCTGACCGGTTACTCCCGCAAGGTGTCCTACCGCAATTTGTTGGTGGCGCCGCACAGCGTGCGCAGGGGCATCGTCGAACGCATCGAGCGCGAGATCGCCGCACACCGGGGTGGCGCCGAGGCGCGGATCCGGTTGAAGGCCAACGCTCTGGTCGACGAACAGGTCATCGACGCGCTGTATCGGGCGGCACAGGCCGGGGTGCCCGTCGAGGTCGTGGTCCGCGGGATCTGTGCGCTGCGCCCGGGGGTGGCCGGCTATTCCGAGAACATCACCGTGCGCTCGATCCTCGGGCGATTCCTCGAGCACTCACGAATTATTCACTTCCGCGCCATCGACGAGTTCTGGATCGGAAGCGCCGACATGATGCATCGTAATCTGGACAGACGTGTCGAAGTGATGGCTCAGGTGAAGGATCCACGGCTGACCGCACAACTCAATGATGTGTTCGAGTCAGCGATGGACCCGGCCACCCGCTGTTGGGAACTCCAACACGACGGTCATTGGACGGCGTTACCCCAGGAAGGCCAGACGGTACGCGACCACCAGGTATCGCTCATGGAACTCCACCGGCATCCCTGAACCGGGTCGAGTACCGGCTGGCGGCCCAAACCGGCGAATGACCTGCAGGAGTAGAGGTGTCGAACAGCAACAAACCGGCCGCGAATCCGGCGAATCCGGTGGTGCCGGCCGCCGGTGCGGTCTTGTGGCGCAGCAGCGGTGACCTGATCGGTGATCCGGCCGCCATCGAGGTGGCCATCGTTCACCGGCCGCGCTACGACGACTGGTCGCTGCCCAAGGGCAAGGTCGACCCTGGTGAGACCGAGCCGGTCACCGCGGCCCGCGAGGTGCACGAGGAAACGGGCTACACCGCCCGACTCGGGCGCCGGCTGGGCTCGGTCACCTACGACCTGCCCCAGGGAACCAAGCAAGTCTGGTACTGGGCGGCGCAGGCAACCGCAGGGGACTTCAGCCCGAACTCGGAAGTGGACAAGCTCATCTGGCTGCCCGTCGAGGCCGCCATGGATCAGCTGCAGTATCCACACGATCGAAAAGTGTTGCACCGCTTTGCAAAACAACCGCCTGATACCAAGACCGTGCTGATCGTCCGGCACGGGTCCGCAGGCAGCCGCTCGCACTACAAGGGCGATGACAGCTTGCGCCCGCTGGACAAGCACGGCCGGGCACAGGCGGAATCACTCGTCGGACAACTGCTTGCCTTCGGTGCCACCACACTGCATGCCGCCGATCGCGTGCGCTGCCACCAGACGCTCATACCTTTGGCCGAAGAACTCGGAGTCGACATCCGCAACGAGCCTCTGCTCACCGAGGAGGGCTACACCTCCGACCACAAGGCCGCCCGCAACCGGGTGCTCGATATTGCCGCGCATCCCGGCATCCCGGTGATTTGCACGCAGGGCAAGGTGATACCCGATCTCATCGCATGGTGGTGCGACCGGGCACACGTGCGCCCGGAGACGACGGGCAACCGCAAGGGCAGCACCTGGGTGCTGTCACTGTCGCAGGGCCGCCTGATCTCGGCCGATCACATCTGCAGTCCCTTGGCCAAGGAGAAATAGCCGCCGCACAGAAAGGCACGCCGTGAGTCCATACGGCTCACGGCGTGCCTGACTGGAATCTACTTGCGGCCCTTCTTGGCCGGTGCCTTCTTGGCGGCCTTCTTGGCAGGAGCCTTGGTGGCAGCCTTCTTGGCGGGAGCCTTGGTCGCTGCCTTCTTGGCGGGAGCCTTGGTCGCTGCCTTCTTGGCCGGAGCCTTCTTGACAGCGGCCTTCTTGGCAGGAGCCTTGGTCGCGGCCTTCTTGGCCGGAGCCTTCTTGACAGCGGCCTTCTTGGCAGGAGCCTTGGTCGCTGCCTTCTTGGCCGGAGCCTTCTTGACAGCGGCCTTCTTGGCGGCGGCGGCCTTCTTGGCCGGAGCCTTCTTCGCGGCAGTCCGCTTGGCCGGGCCTGCGGTAACGCCACGCTTGACGGCCGGGCCGTCAGACGGGAGGCGCTGCGCCCCAGAAACAACCGCCTTGAACTGTGCACCGGGCCGGAACGCAGGCACCGAGGTGGGCTTGACCTTCACCGTTTCACCGGTGCGCGGGTTGCGGGCGACCCGAGCAGCGCGGCGGCGCTGCTCGAAAACGCCGAACCCGGTGATCGTGACACTGTCACCCTTGTGCACCGCGCGCACGATGGTGTCGACAACGTTCTCCACCGCGGCGGTAGCCTGCCGACGATCGGTGCCCAGTTTGGTTGTGAGTACGTCGATGAGCTCCGCTTTGTTCATGCAAAACCTCCGAAACCAGTGGTCCTCTTTGGACCGACTAGAGGACACGGTAAACCCTATGACCACTGATTTCCAAGAGCCACGCGCAATTTCAGGCGTAGCTAGCGAACATTCGGGCAATCTGGTTGCCCCCCTTGGGCTCCTACCGGGAGGGTCCAGAACCGGTTTGATAGGCGGTGAATTCGGGTCGCCAGGGGCCCGAAATCAGGCCGGTAAGGTACGCGGCTTCCAGTCCGGCCTGCGCTGCTCATAGGACTCGATCGACGACAGTTTCCGCAGCGTAAGGCCTATATCGTCGAGTCCCTCGAGCAGGCGCCATGCGGTGTAATCGTCAATCCTGAACGGCACCACAACCGTTCCGGCGGTCACGTTTCGATCTTGAAGATTCACAGTGATTTCCAAGCCCGGATTCTGCTCAATGAGCTTCCACAGAAGTTCTACGTCATCCTGAGCCACCTCGGCGGCCAATAGCCCGGCTTTGCCCGCGTTTCCCCGAAAAATATCGGCGAATCGCGATGAGATGACCACCCTGAATCCGTAGTCCATCAGTGCCCAGACGGCATGCTCGCGTGAGGAACCGGTGCCGAAATCCGGCCCGGCGACCAACACGGAGCCTTTGTCGAATGGCGCCAGATTCAATACGAAAGACGGATCATTGCGCCAGGCGGCGAACAGGCCGTCCTCGAAACCCGTTCGGGTGACGCGCTTCAAATAGACCGCAGGAATGATCTGGTCGGTGTCGACATTGGACCGCCGCAGCGGGACGCCGATGCCGGTGTGGGTCTGAAAAGCTTCCATTGTTAACTCCTCTAACGGTTTCTGGCGGCGGGCAGATCGGCGGGCGACGACAACGTGCCGCGCACAGCGGTGGCCGCCGCGACGGCAGGCGACACCAGATGTGTTCGGCCGCCCTTGCCCTGCCTGCCCTCGAAGTTCCGGTTCGACGTCGAGGCGCAGCGCTGTCCCGGCGAGAGCTGATCTGGATTCATTCCGAGGCACATCGAGCATCCGGCCTGGCGCCACTCGGCTCCCGCGGCGGTGAATACCCGGTCAAGGCCCTCCGATTCGGCTTGGGCGCGGACCCGCATCGATCCGGGCACGACGAGCATCCGCACCCCGTCGGCGACCCTGCGGTCGCGCAGCACGTCGGCCACCACGCGCAGATCCTCGATACGACCGTTCGTGCACGAGCCCACGAACACGGTGTCCACGGCGATATCTCGCATGGCCATACCCGCTCGAAGGTCCATATATGCCAATGCTTTTTCAGCTGACTGTCGCGCGCCCTCGTCGACGATCAGCTCCGGATCGGGCACCGCGGCCGACAGTGGCACCCCCTGACCAGGATTGGTCCCCCAGGTCACGAAGGGACTGAGTGTGGCGGCGTCGAGGTAGACCTCGGTGTCGAATTCGGCTCCCTCGTCGGTACGCAGCAGGCTCCACGCGGCAATCGCAGCATCCCAGTCCGCACCCTGCGGGGCGTGGGGGCGGCCCTTGAGGAACTCGTAGGTGGTCTCGTCGGGTGCGACCATGCCGGCACGGGCACCTGCCTCGATGCTCATGTTGCAGATCGTCATCCGGCCCTCCATCGACAGCGCTCTGATGGCGCTGCCGCGGTATTCGATGACGTGGCCCTGTCCGCCGCCGGTCCCGATCTTGGCGATCACCGCCAGAATGATGTCCTTGGCGCTCACACCCGGCGGCAGGTCACCGTCGACGTTGACGGCCATGGTCTTGAACGGCTTGAGCGGCAGCGTCTGCGTCGCCATCACATGCTCGACCTCGGATGTGCCGATACCCATTGCTATGGCGCCGAACGCACCGTGGGTGGAGGTGTGACTGTCTCCACACACCACCGTCATGCCCGGCTGCGTGAGTCCGAGCTGCGGCCCGATGATGTGCACGATGCCCTGTTCGGCGTCGCCCATCCGATGCAGCCGAATGCCGAATTCCTCACAGTTGCGCCGCAACGTCTCGACCTGGGTGCGGGATACGGGGTCCGCGATCGGCTTGTCGATGTCGACCGTCGGCACGTTGTGATCCTCGGTGGCGATGGTGAGATCCGGCCTGCGCACCCCTCGCCCCGCCAACCGCAGCCCGTCGAACGCCTGCGGGCTGGTGACCTCGTGCACGAGATGCAGGTCTATGTAGATCAGGTCGGGTTCCTTCGACGCGCCTTCCCCACTGCCGAGTGCGACGACATGGTCGTCCCACACCTTTTCGGCCAGCGTGCGCGGCTTGGGAGTTTTCTGTGTCGATTGGTCCATCACAACTACTCGATTCGATTCAGGGCACTGCGTGGGCTGCAGTCAAGGGCTGGGAGTTACATTCGCCATCTCATAATGCGAGACGTTAGTATCTCTCTGTGAGAAATGATAGCGGCATCGGCGTGCTCGACAAAGCGGTGGGTGTGCTGCATACGGTGGCCGAGTCACCCTGCGGGTTGGCCGAACTCTGTGCGCGGACCGGACTCCCGCGCGCGACCGCACACCGTCTGGCCGCTGGACTGGAGACCCACCGGCTACTGGCCCGCGACGGCGACGGCCGCTGGCGGCTGGGGCCCGCGCTGAGCGAATTGGCCGCTCACGTCAACGATCCGCTGGTGACGGCCGGAGCGGCGGTGCTGCCCCGACTGCGTGAAATTACCGGCGAGAGCGTTCAGCTGTATCGGCGTGAAGGTTTGTCGCGCGTGTGTGTGGTCGCACTGGAACCTCCCGCCGGCCTCCGCGACACCGTGCCGGTGGGTACCCAACTTCCGATGACGGCAGGCTCCGGCGCCAAAGTCCTACTGGCCCACGCCGACGCTGCCACCCAGCAGGCAGTGCTGCCGACCGCCAAGTTCACCGATCGCACACTGGCCGACGTGCGCCGTCGTGGGTGGGCGCAGAGTGCTGCCGAGCGCGAGCCCGGCGTCGCGAGCGTTTCCGCGCCCGTGCGCGACGGCCGTGGAGCGGTGATCGCCGCAGTGTCTGTCTCGGGGCCGATCGACCGGATGGGGCGGCGACCGGGGGCACGCTGGGCGGCGGACCTGCTTGCGGCGTCCGAGGCACTCACCCGTCGGCTGTGAGAGACATCTCATAACGCAAAAGGCGCCCAGTTCGTCGAGAACTGGGCGCCTTTTTTGTCTCGCGACGAGGCGCGAAACCGACTTGTACCCCCGATGGGATTCGAACCCACGCTACCGCCGTGAGAGGGCGGCGTCCTAGGCCGCTAGACGACGGGGGCTAGAACATAATCCGGTGAGAAAGCATAGCTCAGGTGTTCAAACGGACCTAATCGGCTGTGCCTTCCCGCAATGGCTGGGGTACCAGGACTCGAACCTAGAATGGCGGTACCAGAAACCGCTGTGTTGCCAATTACACCATACCCCATGGCTGTCCATCACCGCTGGTCACGGACATTCTTCGAACCGAACCACACGGTGGCGACGTCTCCGCTGTGCTTATCGGGCCGACGTGCAGACTACCAAAGATTCTCCGGCCACTTTCACACGCGGTCCCTGACGGCACGCAGCCGCGACATGCTGCGCTCACGGCCGAGCAGTTCCATCGACTCGAACAGCGGTGGGCTCACCGATGCACCCGTGACCGCGACGCGGATCGGCCCGAAAGCCTTACGTGGTTTGAGCTCAAGGCCCTCCAGGAGCGCCGCCTTGAGCGCAGCTTCGATGTTGGCGGTGGTCCACTCCCCGACCGCTTCCAGGGCGCTCAGCGCGGCGTCGAGCACGGGCAACGACTCGGGCTTCAGCTCCTTGCCGGCCGCCTTCTCGTCGAGCACGTAGGCGTCGTCGTCGAAGAACTTCAACAGCTCCCATGCATCGCCGAGCACCACGATCCGTGTCTGTACCAGCGCGGCGGCCTCGGCGAACCCGGCGTCGTCCAGCCCGGTGTCGTGGCCGTGGGCAACGAAATGTGCCCGTAGCCGGGCCGTGAAGTCCTCCGCGTCGAGCATCCTGATGTGCTCGGCGTTGATGGCGTCGGCCTTTTTCTGATCGAACCGGGCCGGATTGGAGTTGACGTTGACGACGTCGAACGCAGCCACCATCTCCTCGAGGCTGAATATGTCGTGGTCGTCCGCGATACCCCAGCCCAGTAGGGCCAGGTAGTTCAACAGGCCCTCGGGAATGAACCCGCGGTCCCGGTGCAGAAACAGGTTGGACTGCGGGTCCCGCTTGGACAACTTCTTGCTGCCGTCGCCCAGCACGCTTGGCAAGTGGGCGAATTCGGGGATCGCATCGGCGACCCCGATCCGGATGAGCGCCCGGTACAGCGCCAGCTGACGCGGTGTGGAAGGCAGCAGATCTTCACCGCGAAGCACGTGGGTGATCTTCATCAACGCGTCGTCGACCGGATTGACCAAGGTGTACAACGGATCCCCGTTGGCGCGGGTGATCGCGAAGTCGGGCACGACGCCTGCGGCGAACGTGGTCGGACCACGCACCAGGTCATTCCAGGTCAGATCCTCATCGGGCATCCGCAGCCGCAACACCGGTTTGCGGCCTTCGTCAGCGAAGGCCTTGCGCTGCGTGTCGGTCAGGTCGCGGTCGTAATTGTCGTAACCCAGCTTGGGATTCCGGCCCGCCGCGAGGTGGCGGGCCTCGACCTCCTCGGGTGTCGAGTAGGCCTCATAGGCTTCGCCGGCCTCCAGCAGGCGCGCAACGACGTCACGGTAGATCTCCCCGCGCTGCGACTGCCGGTACGGTTCATACGGCCCTCCGACTTCGGGGCCCTCGTCCCAGTCCAGCCCGAGCCAGCGCAGCGCGTCGAGGATCGCGGCGTAGCTTTCGTCGCTGTCCCGCGCGGCGTCGGTGTCCTCGATCCGGAACACGAACGCGCCGCCGGTGTGCCGGGCGTAGGCCCAGTTGAACAGGGCGGTTCGGATCAGGCCGACATGCGGGGTGCCCGTCGGCGAGGGACAGAAACGTACCCGAGTAGTCATTATTTTCCTTTGCGCACAACAGGGTTCGAGAGGGTACCGATACCCTCGACGGTGATGCTGACGGTGTCGCCGTGTTCGATGGGGCCGACGCCTTCCGGCGTACCGGTCAGGATGAGATCGCCCGGCAGCAGGGTCATCACCGCTGAGACCCACTCCACGATGGCGCCCACGTCATGAATCATCAACGATGTCCGGCTGCGCTGCCGCACTTGGCCGTTGACTTCCGTGCGCAGTTCCAGATCCGAGGGGTCCAGGTCGGTGGCAATCCACGGGCCCACCGGACAGAACGTGTCGTGCCCCTTGGCCCGCATCCACTGGCCGTCCTGTTTCTGCTGATCGCGCGCCGACACGTCGTTGGCGATGGTGTATCCGAGGATGTTCTCTGCCGCGCGTGCAGCAGGCACGTCCTTGCACGGGCGGCCGATCACGATTGCCAGCTCACCCTCGTGGTGGACCGGAAAGGCATCTGCGGGCAGTTGAATCGGAACACCGGGACCGATGATCGCGGTGTTGGGCTTGAGGAAGATCACCGGATCCTCCGGTGCCACGGCGCCCATCTCCTCGGCGTGCGCGGCGTAGTTCTTGCCCATGCAGATCACCTTGCTGGCCAGGATCGGCGCGAGCACCCGCACATCGGCGAGCGGCCAGGTGCGTCCGGTGAAGTTCGGCGAACCGAACGGATGCTCGGCGATCTCTTTGCAGATGGTGTCCGACCCGTCACCTTCGATACTCACGAAGGCGACCCCGTCGGGGCTGGCGATTCGACCTAGGCGCATTTTTGCCAGCGTAGTGCGCAGGCGCGACGATGCGCCGGACGCCTCCGGTCAGGTCCCGTCGAACAGGCCCCGCAGGAACGGGGTGGAGTCCGCCGTCGACGCGAGCACCGTGCCGGAGTGATCCTCGTCGGGATAGATCTTGAGTGTGACGTTCTGCCCGTTGGCCACGAGCTCGTCGTTGAGCTGCTGTGACATGTTCGGCGGAACATCGCGGTCGAGCAACCCGACGCCCAGGAAGATGGGCCGGTCATAGCCGTTCGTCGGGGTGCCCAGGTAGCGGTCGAGCGCTTCGCCGACGCCGGGAAGGTCCGCCAGCGGCGCACGGAAGAAGCTGGTGGGTGTCATACCGGCGAGCGCTTGGTCCAGTTGCGGCTTGCACAACGTCTCGGCCTTGTTGACCGCGTCGAGTCCAGCGGGCGTCAGCACGCTGTTGACGTCGATGTCGGGCCGGGCTTCGCGGAACCCGGCAAGGATGTAGCCGGTGTAGCTGTTGGCGGCGGGCCCCAGAGTCGCCGGCAGTGCCATATCCGGGCCGGCTTGCTTGACGATGCTCTGGACGTTGAACGGAGTCCCGGTCGCCACCACCCCGCGGTAGTCCAGTCCGGCGCCCCGGCTGAATTCGGTTGCCCACCGGGCACTGTTGACCGCGGCCCCGCCACCTTGCGATTGGCCGACAATCGCCCACTTCGGCGAAAGCGGCAGGTCCATCTGGTGCATCGCGACGACCGAGTCCACGACGCCGTGCGCGGTCGCGATGCTGTTGAGGTAGCTCATCAAGCCTGGTGTTCCCAAGCCCGCATAGTCGGAGCCCACGACCGCATAGCCCTGGTCGAGCCAGTGCGACAGGTATTCGTTGTCGCGCTCGCTGCGGGGCTGGGCCGACGGCGCGCAGTCGTCACCGAGCCCCACGGTGCCGTGGGCCCACGCGATGGTCGGCCATCCGCCCGATGGCGCCTCACCGTGCGGCACGAATACCGCTGCGGTGCTGACCGCAGGCGAATCGTGTTGATCCACGGTCGAGTACAGGATGCGATAGGCCCGGTCCGCGCCCGCGACCGACAGCGCGGGGTCCAACGGCACCTCTTCGATCAGCGTGCCTGCGGCAGGAATGGGGCCTGCATAGTGCCGCGCATCCAGCCCTGACCAGCTCGGCTCGGCCGCGGCCGCCGTCGGGACGGGGCCTGCCACGAGTGCGAATACGAGCAAACCGATCGCCGCCATCCATGCCTTCACGGTGTCAGGCTAGGGCACGTCGCATTCCAGACGCCCTGCACCAGACCGGATCTCAATTACTGAGATCACAATTCAGATATTGGGATCAAATGTGAAACCATGCGGTCATGCCGGTTTCGTCGATCAGCAACTTTCGCCGCTGGTCCATGCTGGCCATCGCACTGACCGCGACCACCTGTGCCAATGTGTTCATCAACGGCGCGGCGTTCCTGATTCCCACGCTGCACACTGAGCGCGGCCTGGATCTCGCGAAAGCCGGACTGCTGTCCTCGATGCCGAGCTTCGGCCTGGTGATCACGCTCATCGCATGGGGTTATCTGGTGGACCGCGTCGGCGAACGGATCGTGCTGACGGTGGGCTCGGCGCTGACCGCCGCAGCCGCTTTCGCCGCCGCCTCAGCGGATTCACTGCTGGCGGTCGGCGCGTTCCTGCTGCTGGGCGGCATGGCCGCGGCGAGCAGCAATGCCGCCAGCGGCCGCGTGGTGGTCGGCTGGTTCCCGCCCGAACAGCGCGGACTGGCGATGGGCATCCGGCAGACGGCGACTCCACTGGGAGTCGGCTTGGGCGCCCTGGTCATTCCGCGTCTGGCGGAGAGTCATGGAACCGCCGTGGCACTGCTGTTCCCGGCGGTGGTCTGCGTGATCGCCGCGGTGATCTGCGCGGTGGGCGTGCTCGACCCGCCTCGGCCGCCGCGTCACGAAGCGCCGACAGAACACCTGGCCAACCCGTACCGGGGCTCATCGGTCCTGTGGCGCATACACGCGGTATCAGTGCTTTTGGTGGTGCCTCAGGGCATGGTGTGGACATTCACACTGGTGTGGCTGATGAGCGACCGCGGATGGTCGGCCGCCTCCGCGGGCGCACTGGTCACCGCCTCCCAACTGCTGGGCGCCGCCGGACGGATCGCCGCCGGCCGCTGGTCCGACATCATCGGGCAGCGATTGCGCCCCATCCGGACGATCGCGCTGGCCGCCGGGGCGACGATGGCACTGCTGGCCCTGACCGATTGGCTGGACTCGCCGATCAGCGTCGCGTTGATCGTGATCGCCTCGGTGATCACCGTCTCGGACAACGGGTTGGCGTTCACGGCGATCGCCGAGATCGCAGGCCCGTTCTGGAGCGGTCGGGCCCTGGGCACCCAGAACACCGCCCAGCATCTGGCGACCGCCAGCTCGGCGCCGGTGTTCGGCGCACTGATCAGCGTGGCGGGGTATTCGGCCGCGTTCGCGGCATGTGCAGTATTGCCGTTGTTGGCGATCCCGCTCGTTCCGACCGACGAGCGCGTGCGCGACGAACGCTGAGCGGTCGACTAGAGCAGCGACAGGATCCGCTCGCCGACCTCGCCGGTCGACAGCGGGCTCTCCCCGCGGGTGGCCAGGTGCTCGGCCACGGCCTTGTCGACCCGGGCCGCCGCATCAGTTTCCCCGAGATGGCCCAGCAGCAGTGCGACGCTCATCACCGCGGCGGTCGGATCGGCAATCCCCTGCCCCGCGATATCGGGCGCACTGCCGTGCACGGGCTCGAACATCGACGGATTGGTCCGCGTGGCATCGATATTGCCGCTGGCGGCCAGCCCGATACCGCCACACACCGCGGCGGCCAGGTCGGTGATGATGTCGCCGAACAGGTTGTCGGTGACGATCACGTCGAAGCGGCCGGGATCGGTGACCATGTGGATTGTCGCGGCGTCGATGTGCTGGTAGGCCACCTCGACTTCGGGGAACTCCACGCCCACCGCCGCGACAACCCGCGACCACAGGCTGCCAGCGAATGTCAGCACATTGGTCTTGTGCACCAGCGTCAGATGCTTGCGGCGCCCCTGGGCCCGGGCGAACGCGTCGCGTACCACGCGCTCGACGCCGAACGCGGTGTTGACGCTGACCTCGGTGGCCACCTCGTGCGGCGTGCCCACCCGCAGCGCACCGCCGTTGCCGGTGTAGGGCCCCTCAGTGCCCTCGCGCACCACGACGAAGTCGATGTCCGACACCCCGGCCAGCGGGCTGCTGACGCCCGCGAACAACCGACCCGGCCGCAGATTCACATGGTGATCCAGCGCGAACCGCAGTTTCAGCAGCAGACCGCGCTCCAGCACTCCGCTGGGCACCGTCGGATCGCCGATCGCGCCGAGCAGGATCGCGTCATGCCCGCGCAGCTCTTCGATTGTGCTGTCCGTCAACAGTTCCCCGGTGGCGTGGTAGCGCCGGGCGCCGAGATCGTATTCGGTCGTCTCCACACCGGGGTGCACGGCCTCGAGCACCTTGAGCGCTTCGCCGATGACCTCGGGCCCGATGCCGTCGCCGGCGATTACAGCGAGTTTCATGACAGGTCGACCACTTCCAGTGTGGTGGCGCCGACCGCCGAGGCGATCGCGGCGCGCACGTCGTCGGGTACATCGGTATCGAGACGCAACATGACCGTGGCGCTCTCACCGCTGGCGTCCTGGCTGAGTTGGGCGGCCAGGATGTTGACGTTCGCCCCACCGAGCAGGGTGCCGATCTTGCCGAGCGCGCCGGGCTGATCGCTGTAGTTGACGATCAGGTTGTGCCCCTCCGCGCGCAAATCGAAGTTACGGCCGTTGATCTGGACGATCTTCTGAACGAGCTGCGGCCCGGACAGCGTGCCCGCCACATTCAGCGCCGATCCGTCGGCGTGCACCGCGCGCACGTCGACGACGCTGCGGTGGTTGGGGCTCTCGGTGGCCGTGCTGATTTCAGCGGTCACGCCGCGATCGGCGGCCAGCGCCGGGGCGTTGACGAATGTCACCTGTTCGTCGACCACCGCGGAGAACAAACCGCGTAGCGCCGAAAGCCGCAGGATCTCAACATCTTCAGACGCCAGCTCACCGCGGACCTGCACGGCCAGCGACACCGGCGGGGCGTCGGACAGTGCGCCGACGAGCACCCCCAGCTTGCGGACCAGTTCCAGCCACGGCGCCACTTCCTCGCCGACCACACCGCCGCCGACGTTGACCGCATCCGGCACGAACTCGCCGGCCAGGGCCAACTTCACACTGGCGGCGACGTCGGTCCCGGCCCGGTCCTGGGCTTCGGCGGTCGAGGCTCCGAGGTGCGGGGTGACGACGACCTGGGGCAGCTCGAACAGCGGGCTGTCGGTGCACGGCTCGGTGGAGAACACGTCGAGCCCGGCGCCACGCACATGACCGCTGGTGATCGCGTCAGCCAGGGCCTGTTCGTCGATCAGGCCGCCGCGTGCGGCATTGACGATGATCACGCCCGGCTTGGTCTTGGCGAGGGCGTCCTTGCCGATCAGCCCCGCGGTCTCCTTGGTCTTCGGCAGGTGCACCGAGATGAAGTCGGCGCGGCCCAGCAGCTCGTCGAGGGTGAGCAACTCGATGCCGAGCTGTGCGGCGCGGGCTTGGGAGACATAGGGGTCATAGGCCACGACGTGCGCACCGAAGGCCGCAAGGCGGGCAGCCACCAGTTGACCGATCCGGCCCAAGCCGACGACGCCGACGGTCTTGCCGTAGATCTCGGTACCGGAGAACGACGAGCGCTTCCAGGTACGTTCGCGCAGCGTCGCGTCGGCGGCCGGTATCTGGCGGGCAGTGGACAGCAGCAGCGCGAGCGCGTGCTCGGCCGCACTGTGGATGTTCGACGTCGGCGCGTTCACCACCAGCACACCGCGCGCGGTGGCCGCGTCGACGTCGACGTTGTCCAGGCCCACGCCGGCCCGCGCGACGATCTTGAGTCTCGGCGCGGCAGCCAATACCTCGGCGTCGACGGTGGTGGCCGAACGCACCAGGAGCGCATCGGCTTCCGGCACGGCGGCGAGCAGTTTCTCGCGGTCGGGACCGTCTACCCAGCGGACTTCTACCTGGTCACCGAGGGCGGCAACCGTCGATTCCGCGAGTTTGTCGGCAATCAAAACAACTGGGAGGCTCACCCGGCTAGCGTAATGGGCTCTGTCGAGCGCCCACGAAGGCGGCCGCCTTGTCCAGCGCGCGTCCCTAGGATGGCGGCGTGGACGTCACCATCGTAGGGAGCGGCCCGAACGGCCTGACCGCCGCCGTCATCTGCGCCAGAGCTGGGCTTTCGGTGCGCGTCATCGAAGCGCAATCGACCCCGGGCGGCGGCGCACGGACACTGCCCGACCCCGAGTTCTCCGGAATCAGCCACGACATCTGCTCGGCGGTGCATCCGCTGGCGCTGGCTTCGCCGTTCTTCGCCGCCTATGACCTACCGGCCCGCGGAGTGCGACTAGCGGTCCCCGACATCTCCTACGGCAACCCTCTCACGGACCGGCCTGCGGCCATCGGCTACCGCGATATCGACCGCACCTGTGCCGAACTTGAATCCGGCGACTCGTGGAAACGGCTGCTCGGCCCGCTGGCCCGCGACTGCGACGGCGTCGTCGGACTGCTGCTCGGTGACAAACGCTCCATCCCGCCCTCGCTGCCCGCAGCGCTTCAGGTGGCACCCCGACTGCTCGCCCAGGGCACTGCGCTGTGGCGGTCCCTGAAGGGCGAAGATGCCCGCGCCCTGTTCAGTGGTGTTGCCGCACATACGATCTCGCAGATGCCTTCGCTTGTCTCCTCAGGCGCCGGGCTGATGCTGGCCACGCTCGGACATGCGGTTGGCTGGCCGATCCCGGTCGGCGGATCGCAGTCGATTCCCGACGCACTGATCGCCGATCTGAGGGCACACGGCGGCGAATTGGTGCTCGACGAGGAAGTGACCCGGCCCCCGGGTGGTGTGGTGCTCTACGACACCGCCCCCACCGCGCTGCTCTCGATTTACCGCGATTCCCTGCCGCCGCGCTACGCGAAAGCGCTGCGCCGCTACTCCTACGGACCCGGAGTAGCCAAGGTCGACTTCGTGTTGTCCGGTGAGATTCCCTGGCGCGATGAACGTTTGACCCACGCCCCGACCCTGCACCTCGGCGGCAGCCGGGCCCAGATGGCGTTGGCGGAATCAGAGGTCGCCGCGGGCAGGCATGCGTCGTGGCCGATGGTGCTCGCCGCATCACCCCATATCGCCGATCCGGCCCGCATCGACGCTCAGGGCCGGCGGCCACTGTGGACCTATGCGCATGTGCCTGCCGATTCACCGGTGGACATGGCCGGATCCGTCATCGACATCTTCGAACGCTTCGCCCCGGGTTTCCGCGACATCGTGGTCGCCACGCGCAGCGTGCCTGCAGCCCGACTGGCCGAGCACAACGCCAACCTGGTGGGCGGCGACATCGGCGTGGGCGGCAACAACATGGTCAGCGCGCTGACCGGGCCGACACCGCGACTCAACCCGTGGACGACTCCGATCCCGAAGGCCTACCTGTGTTCGTCGGCGACCCCGCCCGGCGGAGGCGTACACGGGATGGCCGGCTTCTACGCCGCACGCACCGTCCTCAAGCACGAGTTCGGCATCCGCCGCATGCCCCGACTCGCACCGTAAGAGTCGTCGAACCGGAGATTCAGACCGCCGGAGCCGCCAATCCGGTCGCAAATGATTGTCTTCACGCACACACGGGTACATCGCCTGTGTGAAGACCGCGATGGCGCTCGGATGCCGGACGTGATGCGCGCTGTCGCGGGACTCGCCGCGCACGTGGTGGTGGTCGGCGCCGGCCTGTCCGGGCTGTCGGCCGCCATGCAGCTGGCCGGGCGCGGCCGTCAGGTGACGGTCATCGAGCGTGGTCACCATCCGGGCGGCCGGGTGGGCCGCGCCGACGTGGCCGGGTACCGGATCGACACCGGACCCACCGTGCTGACCATGCCCGATGTCATCGACGAGGCTTTCGCCGCGGTAGGCGAATCGTTGTCCGCACGATTGGACCTGCTGCCGCTGGACCCGGCCTATCGCGCGGCCTTCGCCGACAGCAGTCGAATCGACGTACACAGCAACCCTGATCTGATGGCCGCCGAGATCGAGGGGTTCGCCGGGCGTGGCCAGGCGCAGGGTTATCTGGAGTTGCGCCGCTGGCTGTCCCGGCTCTACCAGGCCGAGTTCGACGGGTTCATCTCCGCGAACTTCAACTCTCCCCTGTCGCTGCTCACCCCGCAGCTTGCCCGGCTGACCGCCCTCGGCGCGTTCCGCCACTGGGACAGCATGGTCAGCCGGTTCATCACCGATGAACGCCTCAAGCGTCTGTTCACCTTCCAGGCGCTGTATGTCGGCGTGCCGCCGCAGCGCGCACTCGCGGTGTACGCCGTCATCGCCTACATGGACACGGTCGCCGGTGTGCACTTCCCGGTCGGCGGCGTGCGGGCGCTCCCGGATGCGATGGCTGCAGCGGCCGCCCGCGCCGGCGTCGAATTTCGGTACGACGCAACAGTGACGGCACTCGAGCGGTCCGATCACCGGGTTCGCGCGGTCGTCACCGACACGGGTGAGCGGTTCGCGGCCGACGCCGTGGTGCTGACCACCGAATTGCCCGACACCTACCGCCTGCTGGGGCGGGCCCCACGGCGACTGCTGCGACTGCGCCCGGCACCGTCGGCGGTGGTCGCACACGTCGGATGCCGGGCCGTCACCGAAAAAGAGGCAGGACACCACAACCTCCTGTTCGGTGCCGCGTGGCAGGAGACCTTCGCCGACATCATCGACGAGGGCCGGGTGATGACCGATCCCTCACTCCTGGTGACCCGGCCGAGCGCGAGCGATCCGACCCTGGCGCCGGCCGGGCGGGATCTGCTCTACGTGCTGGCGCCTGCTCCCAACACCGCAGTGGGCACGATCGATTGGGCGACGGCGCGGACCGACTACGTCCAACACATGATGGAGACGGTCCACGAGCGCCTCCCGGGCGTCGGGGAAGAACCCGAGGTGCTGCATGTCGTCGACCCGGCGGACTGGGAGCGTCAGGGAATGGCCGCAGGCACCCCCTTCGCCCTGGCACACACATTCGGTCAGACCGGCCCTTTCCGGCCCGCCAACACTGTGCGTGGCATCGACAACATCGTGCTGGCCGGATCATCGACGATCCCCGGTGTAGGGGTGCCCACCGCGGTCATCTCCGGACGCCTGGCAGCCGACAGGATCACCGGTATCCCTTTGTCGGAGAATCAAACTCGAACGGTGCTGACATGATCTCGGCAGAACTGAAAGCAGCAGGCGTACGCGCGCCCGAGTTGCGCGAAGCCTATGGGCGCTGCCGGGCGATCAACGCCCGGCACGGGCGGACCTTCTATCTGGCCACCAGGCTGCTGGCGCCGGATCAGCGACCCGCCGTGCACGCGCTGTACGGCTTCGCCAGGCACGCCGACGACATCCTGGACGACCCGGACGGGACGAGCACCCAGGACCGCGCGGGCAGACTCGAGACCCTGGCCGGAGACCTGTTCAAGCGGCTGGTGAAAAATGAATGCTCCGGTGACGACCCCACCCTTGCCGCGGTGACCCACACGGCACGGATCTACGGGATCGACTGGCAGCTGTTCGACGACTTCCTGCGTTCCATGCGAATGGATCTCACGGTGACCGACTACGCCGACCGCGCCGCTCTCAACCGCTACATGTACGGATCGGCAGAGGTGATCGGCCTTCAGATGCTGCCGGTGCTCGGCACCGTCGGTCCACCGGAAGAGGCGGCGCCGTACGCGGCCCACCTCGGAACGGCGTTCCAGCTCACCAACTTCCTGCGCGACATCGACGAGGACCTGCAGCTCGGCCGGGTCTACCTGCCTGCCGACGAACTGTCGGCCTACGACGTAGACCGCGACGTGCTCCAGTGGTGCCACACCAATCGGCGCACCGATCAGCGGGTCCGGCGCGCGCTCGTCGAACAACATGCCATCACGCGCCGGGTGTACACGTACGCCCAGCGCGGCATCGACATGCTCGAACCACGGTCGCGGCCGTGTATCACCGCCGCACTGACGCTGTACTCCGAAATTCTCGATCGCATCGAATCCATCGAGTTCGCGGTCTTCAGCCAGCGCGCCACCGTCAGCACCCGGCGCCGCCTGGCCGTGGCCGCGAACGGGCTGACCCGGGCCTGGCTGGCGCGGCGAGCCGTGCGGGGGTCGTGACGGTGGACCGCTGGCACTATCTGTTCGTGCTCGGGGCCTGCCTGCTGATCACCGCACCCCTGGAGTTCCTCGGCACCGGCGTCTACCGACGCCCGGCCCGTACGATCCGCGCCGTGCTGCCGGTGACCGTGGTTTTCGTGATCTGGGATGTGTTGGCGATCAACGGCGACATCTGGACCTACAACCCGCGTTACCTCAGCGGCATCCGGCTCTTCGGCGTGCTGCCGTTGGAGGAACTCCTGTTCTTCGTCGTGATCCCGCTGTGCGGCCTGCTCACCTTCACCGCGGTGGGGAATCTGCTGCGCAAGGGACAGCGGCTACGCGCGCAGCACAGGGAGGTGCGCGCATGACCGGGCTCGGCTACACGATTCCCGTGCTGCTCGCGGTGGTCGTGGTCGTTGCGCTGGAGTCGATGGTGTTCCGAACCGGCATCTTTCGTACGGCGACCTACTGGATTTCGATGGTGATCGTGCTCGGCTTCCAGATTCCCGTGGACGGCTGGCTGACGAAACTCAGCGCTCCGATCGTGCTGTACGACGACCACCACACCACGGGTATCCGCTTCCCGTGGGACATTCCGGTCGAGGACTTCCTGTTCGGCTGGGCGATGGTGACCGCCGTGCTCATCCTCTGGCAGCACCAACGGAAGCGGGACACCGAGGAGGTGGACCGTGAACGTTCGTCGTGATGTACCGCTGGCCTTCGATGCGGGCGCCGCCGCCTACGACGGGTTGGTGGGCGCCAACCCCGGCTACCACGACCATCTGCGTCTCTCGGCGCGGCGGATGGGCCTGCCGGCCGGTGGCGACGGGATGCGCCTGCTGGACGCCGGTTGCGGCACCGGTGCTTCGACGTCGGCCCTGCTCGCCGCCGCGCCGCACGCCGAGATCATCGCCGTGGACGGATCAGCGGGCATGCTGGCGCAGGCCGGCACCAAGAACTGGCCCGCGTCGGTGCACTTCGTGCAGTCCTACGTCGAGCAGTTGGCCGAATCCGGCGTTCAGGGACCGTTCGACGGTATCTTCGCGGCCTACCTCGTGCGCAACCTCGCCGATCCGGACACCACGCTGCACACGTTCCGGGAACTGCTGCGGCCCGGTGCAACGCTGGCCGTGCACGAGTATTCGGTGCGCGACTCCTGGACGGCCAGGGCGATGTGGAACCTCGTCAGCACCACCATCATCATCCCGATGGGACGGATCCGCACCGGCGACGCGTCGCTGTACCGCTACCTCCGGGACAGCGTCAACGACTTCGACGGCGCCTCGACGTTCCTGAACCGCCTGCGTGACAACGGCTTCGTCGATGTCCGCAGCGCGACGATGTCGGGCTGGCAGCGCGGCGTGGTACACACCTTCCTCGCGCAGGCACCGCAATGACCGACTCCCGACGGGTGACCCACCGCGCGCCATCCGGAGCGCCGGACACCGCCGCCCTGGCGGAACGACCCCGCGTCGTCGTGGTCGGGGCCGGTGTCGCCGGGCTGGCCGCTGCCACCGGGCTCGCCGAACGTGGAGTCGATGTCGTTGTGGTAGAACGCGAACCGTATCTCGGTGGGCGGGTCGCGGGCTGGCCCGAGGTGCTCCGCGACGGTTCCGAGGCCGCGATGAACCGCGGCTTCCACGCCTTCTTCCGGCAGTATTACAATCTGCGCGCCCTGCTCCGACGGGTCGACGACGACCTGTCGATGCTCGTTCCCGTCGAGGACTATCCGCTGCTCGACGCGCACGGCAGGCAGGACACCTTCCGTGGGCTGCCCACCGTACCGCCGTTCAACGCGCTGCTGTTCGCGCTGCGCAGCCCCACCTTTCGGCTGCGTGACCTCGTCCGTCTCAACGCCAGGGCCGCGGCACCGCTGGCGGCCGTGTCGGTTCCGGAGACCTACACCCGCCTCGATCACCGCACCGCCGAGGAGTTCCTGCGCGACATCAACTTTCCGGATGCGGCGCGCCACCTCGCCTTCGAGGTGTTCTCCCGCAGCTTCTTCGCCAAGCCGGACCAACTCTCGGCCGCCGAACTGGCCACGATGTTCCACATCTACTTCCTAGGATCCAGTGAGGGTCTGGTCTTCGACGTCACCGACGCCAATTTCGATGTGGCCCTGTGGGATCCGCTGCGGTCTTATCTGGAGTCGCTCGGGGTGCAGTTTCACACCGCGGCGACGGTGACCACGGTCGACCCGGCCGGTCGGATCTGCGTGGAAACCGGGGACACCGGCAGCGAGCTGACTGCCGACGCCATCGTTCTCGCCACCGACGTCGCCGCGCTGAAGCGCATCGTGGCAGCGTCACCAGCGTTGGGAAACGCCGCATGGCGAACTTCGGTCGGCGACCTGGGAACGGCACCACCCTTCGTCGTGCACCGCTTGTGGCTGGATCGCGCCGTTCGAGCCGACCGGCCCGCCTTTCTCGGCACCGGTGGGCGGCCACCGCTGGACAATGTCAGTGTCCTGGAGCGCTACGAGCGCCAGGCCGCCGAATGGTCCCGCCGCACGGGCGGATCCGTGGTCGAACTGCACGCGTACGCCGCGCCGGGCCCCGACGAGGGTCTGCGCGAACATCTCCTGGACCGCCTGTACGAGATTTATCCCGAGACCGCCACGGCCACCATCGTCGACGAGCGGATGTTGTACCGGCAGGACTGCCCGCGATTCGCCCCTGGCGACTTCGGGACGCGGCCGACGGTGACCACCCCGCACGCGAACGTGATGCTGGCCGGTGACGGCATCCGCATCGACCTTCCCGTCGCACTCATGGAACGAGCCGCCACCACCGGATGGGCGGCAGCGAACGCGATCCTGACCCGGTGGGGTGTGCAGGGGCACCCGTTGCACACCGTGCCCGTCGAGGGCCGCATTCCGCTGCTGCGTCGACTGGCCGGACAGCAGAGGAGTCTCTCAGCGTGACCACTCTCGACGATCTGCGCGCAAAACTGGCCAAAGCCTGGCCGTTCCAGACGCTTCCACCCCTGCACTGGGCGGGCCAGCGTCCGACCCATGCCGACGCGTCGCCTGCCGTCATCCGGTCCGCGCTGCAGCGTTCGGCGCGCAGGCCGAGCGGCAACTGGTACGTGCTCGGCGCCAGCCGGGCCGTGACCGCGCGAAAACCGTTCGCCGGCAGGGTCGCCGGCAAGGAGCTGGTCGCGTGGCGGGACAGCAGGGGCGCACTGCGCGTCGGTCCCGGGGAGTGCCCACACCTCGGCGCCGACCTGTCGACCGGGCGAACGGAGTGCGGTGCGCTGATCTGCCCGTGGCACGGGTTGCGCCTGACCGGCGACCGCCAGGCCGGCTGGCGGCCGCACCCCGGATATGACGACGGTGTGCTGGTCTGGGTCCGGTTGGACGACGTCGGCGGTGAGACGCCGACGGACCGGCCGGTGATCGTGCACCGGCCGCCCTCGCCCGTCATCGCCGCCGTCGCGCATCTGGAAGGCATATGCGAGCCCGCCGACATCATCGCCAACCGGCTCGATCCGTGGCACGGATCATGGTTCCACCCATACTCGTTCGCCAGACTCGACGTGCTGCGCGCACCACCGGCCACCCCGGACCTGCCCGACGAGCGGGATTATCTGACGGTGGCCGTCACCTTCCGAATGGGCAGACTCGGTGTACCGGTGACGACCGAGTTCTTCAGTCCCGAACCACGGACGATCCTCATGCGCATCGTGGACGGTGAGGGCAGCGGCAGTGTGGTCGAAACACACGCCACACCGCTGGGCACCGGACCCGACGGCCTGCCGCGCACCGCCGTCATCGAAGCCGTCATCGCGCATTCCGACCGTGACGGCTTCGGCCACGCCACGCGCGCGGCGGCAGTGCTCACGCCGTTCATGCGGTACCTCGCAGGCCGCCTGTGGCGCGACGACCTCGCGTACGCCGAGCGCTTGTTCGAGCTGCGTCGGCGCCGAACCGAACTCTCGGTCAGCGCACCTGCTCCGGAAGCCCGGCACGCTCGAGCAGCGGAATCTGTTCGGCCGCCCACGGGCTGATCGCCCAGACCAGGGCGGCCGCCGCACGCAGGTCACGCCAGCGCACCCACCGTGCGTCCATGGTCTCTTCCGCCGCGGGTACCACCACTCCGTCGACCCGGGCCCAGAACACCGGACAGATCTCGTTCTCCACCGTGCCGTCCGGCGCGACGGCGCGGTACCGGAAGTCCGGCAGCACGCATCTCGCCGCATCGATCGACACGCCGAGTTCCTGGCGGGCACGGCGGGTCACCGCGGCGCCGAATTCTTCTCCGGGTGCCGGATGTCCGCAGAACGAGTTGGTCCACACCCCCGGCCAGGTGCGCTTGCCCAGGGCGCGGCGCGTCAGCAGGATGCGCCCGTCGTCATCGAACAGATAACACGAGAAACCGAGGTGCAACGGGGTTTCCCGGTGATGGACCGTGGCCTTCTCGGCGTGGCCGACAACCCCACCGGCCTCGTCGAGCAGGACCACGAACTCATCGTCAGCAGACACCGTCACCATCTCCGATTACCCACTGTGGGACCGTCTTAGGCTGACGACATGACCAAACTCGCAGTGATCTACTACTCGGCCACCGGGCACGGCACCACCATGGCGCAGCGTGTGGCGACCACCGCGGAATCGGCGGGCGCCGATGTGCGGCTGCGCCCCATCGCCGAAACGCTTGCTCCGGAGTCGTTCGCCCACAATCCGGCCTGGACCGCCAATTACGAGGCCACCAAGGACCAACCGGCCGCGACCGGCGACGACATCGTCTGGGCGGATGCGGTGATCTTCGGCTCCCCCACCCGATTCGGTTCGCCCACCGCACAGTTCCGCGCGTTCATCGATTCGCTCGGCGGGTTCTGGGCGGAAGGCAAGCTGGCCGACAAGGTCTATGCCGGCTTCACCTCGACCCAGACCACCCACGGCGGCCAGGAATCGACGCTGCTCAACCTGTACACCACGCTGATGCATTTCGGCGGGATCATCGTGCCGCCCGGCTACACCGACCAGGTGAAGTTCACCGACGGTAATCCCTACGGCGTGGGCCTGATCGCCAACCGGGAGAACATCGCCGAATTCGATCAGGCGACGAACGATGCGCTCGACCATCTGGCCCGACGCGTGGTCAGCGTGGCGGATCGCATCACCCGGTAAACGCGAAAACAACGCAATGGCTGCCATCAGCGTCCGACGGCAGCCATTGCGTTGTTCTGGGTGAAAGATCTAGGCGGTTTCGGTGATTGGCCGGTCGACCCAGCTCATCAGGTCGCGCAGCTTCTTGCCGGTGACCTCGATCGGGTGCTCGGCGTTCTTCTTGCGCAGGGCCTCGAGTTCCTTGTTGCCGCCCTCGACATTGGCGACCAGTCGCTTGACGTACGAACCGTCCTGGATGTCCTTGAGGATGTCCTGCATACGCTTCTTGGTGTCGGCGTCGATGACCCGCGGGCCGGACAGGTAACCGCCGAACTCCGCGGTGTCACTCACCGAGTAGTTCATCCGGGCGATGCCACCCTCGTAGATCAGGTCGACGATGAGCTTGAGCTCGTGCAGCACCTCGAAGTAGGCCATCTCGGGGGCGTAACCCGCCTCGACCATCACCTCGAAGCCGACCTTGATGAGTTCTTCGGTGCCACCGCACAACACGGCCTGCTCACCGAACAGATCGGTCTCGGTCTCCTCCTTGAAGGTGGTCTTGATGACACCGGCGCGGGCACCACCGATCGCGGCGGCATACGACAGCGCGAGCGCCTGGCCCTCACCGGTCGGATCCTGGTCGATCGCGATCAGGCAGGGCACACCCTTGCCGTCGACGAACTGACGACGCACCAGGTGACCCGGACCCTTCGGCGCGACCATGCCGACGGTGATGTTGTCGGCGGGCTCGATCAGATCGAAGTGGATGTTGAGGCCATGGCCGAAGAACAGCGCATTGCCGGCCTCCAGGTTCGGCTCGATGTCGTTCTTGAAGATCTCGGCCTGCGCGGTATCGGGCGCGAGCAGCATGACAACGTCGGCCCACTTGGCGACCTCAGCCGGGGTGTCGACCTCCAAGCCCTGCTCGGTGACCTTCTCGCGGGACTTCGAGCCCTCTTTCAGACCGACCTTGACCTGCACGCCCGAGTCGCGCAACGAAAGCGAATGCGCGTGTCCCTGGCTGCCGTAGCCGATCACCGCGACCTTGCGGCCCTGAATGATCGACAGGTCGGCGTCATTGTCGTAGAACATCTCAACTGCCATGCGTGAATATCCTTCTCTTCTCAGCTTTACAACCTGTTTGACGCTACTTGGTGGTGCCGATGCCGCGTGGACCGCGGGACACCGACACCACACCGGACTGCGCGAGTTCCCGGATACCGTACGGCTCCAGCACCCGCAGTAGGGCTTCCAACTTCTCCGGTGTACCGGTGGCCTCCACCGTCAACGACTCGTTCGAGACATCAACGACCTTGGCGCGGAAAAGGTTCACCGCTTCGATGACCTGGCTCCGGGTGTTGGCGTCGGCCCGCACCTTGATCAACGCGAGCTCGCGGGCCACCGCGTTGCCCTCGTCCTGCTCGACGATCTTGATCACGTTGATCAGCTTGTTGAGCTGCTTGGTGATCTGCTCGAGCGGGGATTCCTCCACGTTGACCACGATGGTCATCCGCGACATGTCTTTCTGTTCGGTGGCACCGACGGCCAGCGACGCGATGTTGTAGCCGCGGCGGGAGAACAGCGACGCCACCCTGGCCAGAACACCGGGCTTGTCCTCGACGAGCACCGACAACGTGTGCGTGGGAGTTCCGCTGCTCATCAGGCATGCCCCTCTTCGTCATCATCGAACAACGGCCTGATGTCGCGGGCAGCCATGATCTCGTCATTGCTGGTGCCCGCGGCCACCATCGGCCACACCTGCGCATCGGCTCCCACGACGAAGTCGATGACCACCGGGCGGTCGTTGATCGCGCGGGCCTGGTTGATCACGTCCTCGACGTCTTCGGCTCGCTCGCATCGAAGTCCGACACAGCCCAATGCCTCGGCCAGCTTGACGAAGTCCGGGATGCGCCGGGAATGGGTGGACAGATTGGTCTGGCTGTAGCGCTCGTCGTAGAACAAGGTCTGCCACTGCCGCACCATGCCCAGGTTGCCGTTGTTGATCAGCGCCACCTTGATCGGTGCGCCCTCGACGGCACAGGTGGCCAGTTCCTGGTTGGTCATCTGGAAGCAGCCGTCACCGTCGATGGCCCACACCTCGGCCTCGGGCCGGGCGAACTTGGCGCCCATGGCGGCAGGCACTGCGAAGCCCATGGTGCCCAGGCCGCCCGAGTTCAGCCAGGTCCGCGGGTTCTCGTACGAGACGAACTGCGCGGCCCACATCTGGTGCTGTCCCACCCCCGCGACATACACCGCGTCGGGTCCGGCCAACTTGCCGAGTGTCTCGATGACGTACTCCGGTGACAGGCTGCCATCGCTCTGCGGCCCGTAACTGAGCGGGTAGGTCGCCTTCACGCCCGACAGGTACTCGTGCCAACTGTCCAGTTTCAGGGTCTCGGCACTGGCTCCGGTCTTGCGCAGCGACTCGGTCAGGTCCGTGATGACGGCCTTGACGTCGCCGACGATCGGCACATCCGCGTGACGGTTCTTGCCGATCTCGGCGGGGTCGATGTCGGCGTGAATCACCTTGGCGTTCGGCGCGAACGAATCGAGCTTGCCGGTCACCCGGTCGTCGAACCTGGTGCCCAGCGCGATCAGCAGATCGCTGCGCTGCAGCGCCGCGACCGCCGCGACGGTGCCGTGCATACCCGGCATGCCCATGTTCTGCTCGTGGCTGTCGGGGAACGCGCCGCGTGCCATCAACGTGGTCACCACCGGGATGCCGGTCAACTCGGCCAGCTCCAGCAGTTCGGCACTGGCATCTGCGCGGATCACGCCGCCACCGACGTAGAGAACCGGCTTGCGGGACTCCGCGATCAGCTTGGCGGCCTCACGGATCTGGCGGTTGTGCGGCTTGGTCGTCGGCTTGTAGCCCGGCAGGTCGATCCGGGGCGGCCAGCTGAATGTGCACTGGCCCTGCAGGACGTCCTTCGGGATGTCGACGAGCACCGCGCCCGGTCGACCCGAGCGGGCGATGTGGAACGCTTCGGCGATCACCCGTGCGATGTCGTCACCGTTGCGGACCAGGAAGTTGTGCTTGGTGACCGGCATCGTGATGCCGGAGATGTCGGCTTCCTGGAAGGCGTCGGTGCCGATCAGGCCGCGGCCGACCTGGCCGGTGATGGCGACCACCGGGATCGAGTCCATCTGGGCGTCGGCCAGCGGCGTGACCAGGTTGGTCGCGCCCGGGCCGGACGTCGCCATCATTACGCCGACCTTGCCGGTGGCGTGGGCGTAGCCACTGGCGGCGTGCCCGGCACCCTGCTCGTGACGCACCAACACGTGACGCAGCCGCTGCGAGTCGAACAGTGGGTCATAGACCGGAAGCACGGCACCGCCGGGGATGCCGAAGATCACGTCGACGCCGAGTTCCTCCAGCGAACGGATGACCGCCTGCGCTCCGGTGAGCTGATGCGGCGAAACCCGATTGGGCTGGGACTGGTCGTTGTTCGCTGCAGACGAGGCGCCGTTGGCCGGGGGTGTCCCAGCCTGTTCCGGCGGTCGTGTTGTCGGTGCGCTCACGGTTTCCTCTTCACGTCCTCTTTACGGAAATCTGGTTGTTATCTCTGGTGGTGATGGCAAGGCGCCTTGGGGCAACAAAAAACCCCCGTCAGCAGGCTGCTGAACGAGGGTGGCGCGTCGATGCTGTTGGCTATGCCCGGCATGGGGCCAGCGCGGCATCAACGCGCCAACCAATTACTACGAGCAATCCCGGGGTCTGCATAACCAAAGACGGTAGCTGCCGTACTGGTCAATGGTCAAATTCCAGTCCATATGCAAGGACATGACGCCAGACCGGCCACGGGTCAGTGCAAGGATAGGAGGTGTGAGTCCCCGATCCGCCGCAACGAAACCGGTCGTCATCCAGATGTCCCCGATGGCGCATTTCGCGGTCGGATTCTTCGCCCTCGGCCTGCTGGCACTGGTGTTCACCAATCCGGCGTGGTTCGCCCCGCTGCTGATCATCCCGATCGTCGCATCGTTCGCGATCTTCCGATACCGGACAGTTGCCGACGAGGACTCGGTGACCGCGCGGTCCCTGGTGAGCAGTGAGACCGCGGCATGGTCGGATATTGAAGGCCTGCGGTTCGACCGGGCCTCCTGGGCCATCGCACACCGCACGGACGGATCCGAGTTGCGGCTGCCCGCGGTGACATTCGCCACCCTGCCGCTGCTGACAGAGGTCAGTGGCGGACGGGTACCGAACCCGTACGCCTAGTCGTCACGCCAGCGGATTCGCACCGTTGAGCAGAATCCAGACGCCCACACCCGCAGCGACACCGAGCAGCAGCGCGACGAACGAACCGACGAATGGACGGCGGGCCCATCCACGTCCGGCGTCGAATCCGTAGCGGCCGGGACCGGTCAGGACGATCGCGGCAGCAGCGATCACCACGATCACCCGATACTCGTGGCCGTCGGTGAGGAAGTCCGAGAGTCTGGCCTCGTTGTGGGCGATCACCGCCTCGGCGAGCACACCGTTGATCAGGTAGGCCAGCGCGCCGGCGGCGGCTATCGGCGTGAACAGCCCGAGGACGAGCAGGACACCGGCCGCGATCTGCCCTCCGGTCGCCACGTAGGTCAGGATCCCGGCGTGCTGGTACCCCATCTCGCCCAGTGATGTCTCGAACCCGTTCAGCCCGGGGCCGCCCCACCAGCCGAAAGCCTTCTGCAGGCCGTGCAGGATCAGCAATCCGCCGACCGCGAGACGCAGAATCAGTAGGCCCAGGTCCTGGGTTCCCCGTCTGCCTGCGGCCCTGACCCGGTCGTCCACAAGTTCGTCGCGCTCGATTTCGGCAGGCTCGGCCGAGAACGGCCCGAGTGGCTGCCGCGCCTCCGAATGCACATAGGGCAGCGGCTCAGGCTCCCCGAGCATGCCGAATGCCTGCTGATCGGCAGGCTTGGCGGAGTCATAGCGTGGTATGGCGGTCGTTTCGAAGTCACCGCCGTAGGTGGAGGATGGCAGGTCATCCTCCGGATCGACCAGGCTTGCCGCACCCGGCCTGGAGGAGTCGCCAGGCCCCGAATAATCGGGTCTTTGCCAGGCGTGTGGGTCCTGCGAGTGACTGGTCACAGAGCCCAGGGTAAGTGCAAGTCAGTCTCGAGCCGGGTATTTACCGCGGCGCTTCCGCCTGGTATTGGCGTGCCACCGCGTCGTGGGCTCGCGTGCCGTCGTGTCCCGGCGTGGCGCGCACCTCGAGACGATCCGTAATCTGGCGACATGAAATCGCGCCGGAGGATGACAGGGGTGGTCGCCCTTCTGTGCGCCGCGATGCTGGTCGGCTCGGGCTGCGCCCGATTCGATGCGGCGCAGTCCGAGCCGTTCACCACCGAACCTCAGATGCAGCCGCCGCCGACCACCACGCCACCTCCCCCGCCACCGCTGCCTGCCAAACCGTTCCCCAAGGAATGTCCGGCGCCCGGGGTGATGCAGGGCTGCCTGGACAGCACCAGCGGGTTGATCATGGGACCGGACAGCCAGTCCGCGCTGGTCGCCGAACGGATGACGGGCGCGGTCAAAGAGGTGTCCGTGCGTGCCGAGCCGAAGGTGAAGACGGTCATCCCGGTCGATCCGTCCGGCGACGGCGGGCTGATGGACATCGTGCTCTCGCCGACCTACTCACAGGACCGGTTGATGTACGCCTACGTCACCACCCCGTCCGACAATCGGGTGATCCGGATCGCCGACGGCGATGTGCCCAAGCCGATCCTCACCGGGATCCCCAAGGGGGCGACCGGCAACACCGGCTCGCTGATCTTCACCAGTCCCACCACGCTGACAGTGCAGACCGGCGACGCGGGCAATCCGGCTCAGGCCTCAGATCCCGGCTCGCTGGCAGGCAAGGTACTGCGCATCGAACAGCCCACGACGGTCAACCAAGCACCGACCACCACCGCGTTGAGCGGGATGGGCGCGGGCGGCGGCATGTGCATCGATCCCTCCGACGGCTCGCTGTACATCACCGACCGGACCCCGACCGCCGACCGTCTGCAACGGATCACCAGAGATTCGAAGACCTCCACGGTGTGGACGTGGCCCGACCGGCCCGGTGTGGCCGGCTGCGCCGCGCTCGACGGCACCGTTCTGGTCAATCTGGTCAACACGAAGATGACTGTCGCGGTGCGACAGGCTCCGGACACCGGCGCTGTCACCGGCGATCCCGAGGTCATTCGGGAGAACGTCCGCGGTCATGCGTGGGCACTGCAGCTCTCCCCCGACGGCAACGTGTGGGGCGCAACGGTGAACCGTACCGCCGGCGACGCCGAGAAACTCGACGACGTCGTGTTCCCACTCTTCCCGCAGGGTGGCGGATTCCCGCGTAGCAACGCTGACAACACCTGAGCCACAACATCTTTGAGGGTCATACCGCCCCGGTACAGCCCCTGGGGCGTACCGTTCACACCCGGCCGGACCGGCCTCGGTCGGGTGGAGACAAAAGTTGTGACGAACCTAACATGAAGTACCATTGTCCGAATGCCCGAACGCCAACGCCGCAGGTACGCGCCGCGGCTACCGCGCGAGCAACGGCGCGAACAATTGCTGGACGCAGCACTGCGGGTGCTGTCCAACTGTCAGTTGCACGAGCTGAGCATGGAAGCGGTCGCCGAGGCCGCCGGAGTGGGAAAGCCGTTGCTCTACACCGTCTTTCATACGCGTGCCGAGCTTGTCACGACATTGTTGACGCGTGAGCATCAGCAGGCGATGGAACAGGTGCGCGCCGCCATACCCCACGACCTGTCCGTTGCCGGACCTACTCGCGCGTACACCGCGACGGTGTCGGCATTCCTGAATTCCGTGCTGGACAACCCCACCCGATGGCGCCTCGTTCTGACCGTGCCCGACAGCGCGCCCCGCGATTACCGCTCGGCTCTGCGCAATGCCCGCTCGGTCATCATCAATCAGGTCGAAGGTCTGGCGAAGGCGGGGCTCGCCCTGGATCCACGGCTGACCCGGCTGGATCCGATACTCGTGGGCCACACGATGCTGTCGTTCGCAGAGATGCTCGGCCGGCTCGCCGTCAACGATCCGGAAAGCTATCCGCGTGAACGCCTTGAGCAGTACGCGAACACGGCGATGACAATGTTCACCGGCTTACCCGACTGAGCCTCGCTACGCCTGCTGGCCGCAAGCGGCCAGCACCAGTTCCCGCACGCGGGCCGCATCGGCCGACCCCTTGGTCGCCTTCATGACCGCGCCGACGATCGCGCCGGCGGCCTGCACCTTGCCGCCCCGGATCTTCTCCGCCACATCAGGATTGGCCGCCAACGCCTCGTCGACCGCAGCCTGGATCACCGAATCGTCGCGAACGAGCGCCAGCCCGCGATCGGTCATCACCTGCTCGGGGTCACCTTCTCCGGCCAGCACCCCCTCGACCACTTGACGGGCAAGCTTGTTGGACAGCTTGCCCTCGTCGACGAGCTTCACCACGGTCGCAACCTGAGTGGGGGTGATCGCAAGCGCATCGAGCTCGACGCCGATCTCGTTGGCTTTCTGGACGAGGAAGTTGCCCCACCAGGCCCTGGCCTGCTCGCTGGAGGCGCCCTGGGCGACCGTGGCCGCCACCAGATCGATCGCGCCGTTGTTGACGAGGTCCCGCATCACCTCGTCGGAGATGCCCCAATCATCCTGAATACGCTTGCGCGACAACCACGGCAGCTCGGGGATCGTCTCGCGCAGCCGCTCGACGAGCTCGGTGCTGGGCGCCACCGGCTCCAGGTCCGGTTCGGGGAAATACCGGTAGTCCTCTGCTGTTTCCTTGCTGCGCCCCGACGTGGTGTGACCATCCTCGTGGAAGTGCCGCGTCTCCTGGGTCACGGTGCCGCCGGCCTGCAGCACCGCGGCCTGACGGCGCATCTCGTAGCGCACGGCCACCTCGACACTCTTGAGCGAGTTCACGTTCTTGGTCTCGGTGCGGGTGCCGAACTCGCTGGCGCCCTTCGGTTTCAGCGACAGGTTCGAGTCACAGCGCATCGAGCCCTGATCCATCCGCACATCGGAGACCCCCAGCGCACGCAGCAAATCACGCAACGCGGTCACATACGCGCGGGCGATCTCGGGCGCACGCTCGCCGGCCCCCTCGATGGGTTTGGTGACAATCTCGACGAGCGGCACGCCGGCCCGGTTGTAGTCCGCCAGTGATGTCGTCGCACCGGAGATCCGGCCGGTGTCGCTGCCCAGGTGGGTCAGCTTCCCGGTGTCCTCCTCCATGTGCGCACGCTCGATCTCCACGCGCCAGGTGGTGCCGTCGTCGAGCGGTACGTCCAGGTAACCGTTGACCGCGATCGGCTCGTCATACTGGCTGATCTGGTAGTTCTTCGGCTGGTCCGGATAGAAGTAGTTCTTCCGCGCGAAGCGGCCCCACGGGGCGATCTGGCAGTTCAGCGCCAACCCGATGCGGATCGCCGATTCGACCGCGGCCGCGTTGAGCACCGGCAGAGAACCGGGCAGGCCCAGGCACACCGGGCATACCAGGGTGTTGGGGTCGGCACCGAACTTGTTGGCGCAGCCGCAGAACATCTTGGTGGCCGTGGAGAGCTCGACGTGGACCTCCATGCCCATCACGGGATCGAACGTGGCGATGACGTCGTCGTAGTCAACGAGTTCTGCGGCGGGGGCAACGGTCATGCCTGCGATTTTAGTGTTACCCCTCCGCGAGCTTCGGATGCACACCCGGGCTCATCCCCAGGCCCGCCGACACCCGCTGGAGCAGGTCGAGAAGTGACGCACGCTCGGCGACCGTCAACACCGCGGTGATCTGCTCGTCCTGGGCCCGGCCATGCGCGTCGAGAGCGGGCAGAAGTTCACGCGCCTGCGGCGTCAGTGTCACCGCGAACGCCCGCCGGTCGCTCGGGTTCGGCTTGCGGACCACCAGGCCCTGTCCCTCCAGCTTGTCCACGACGGTGACCATCGCGTTGCGGTGGATGCCCAGCCGCTCCGAAAGCTGCCGTTGAGACTGCCCGTCCTCGGCGTGCAGCGCCATCAGTACGGCATACGTCCGGGGCCCGACTCCGTGCGGCCGCAGGCGCTGCACAAAGTCGTCGGCGAGGTAAACGCCCAGCTGGGACAGCAGAAACGGAACGCGCTGATGCAGTTCGGCGATACCTGATGTCGCGTCGGCCATGGGTTGACACTAGCCCTTCTCATGATAGTCACCTACTATGATAATCACTTCAAGTGATTAATTAGGAGGCACAGGTGAACATCGTCATCTTCGGCGCGAACGGGCAGACCGGCCGGCTGCTGACCAGGCAAGCGGTCGACGCGGGTCACCACACCGTCGCCGTCACCCGCAAGCCGGGCGATTTCCCGGTGTCGCACCCGCGGCTGACAGTCGCCGGGGCCGACGTGCGCGACGCCGCGTCCCTGCGCGGGGTGCTCGACGGTTCCGACGTCGTGTTGTCGGTGCTGGGTGTGCCGTTCGGCAGGGCGCCGATCGACACCTACTCAACCGGCGTGACCAACGTCGTCGCGGCCATGGACGAGGCGGGGGTACGCCGCCTGGCAGTGGTCAGCTCGACCGCCGTCGGCCGGTATCCCGGCCGCACGGGCGCCCCGTTCGCGCTCCAGCTCTTCGAACCCGTGATCAAGCGCACCGTAGGCAAGACCACCTACGACGACCAACGCCGGATGGAAGAGATCGTCCGGGGCAGCGACCTCGACTGGACCATCGTCCGGCCATCGGGACTCTTCGATCTGCCGTATGTCACCGATTATGTTGCCGGACAGGTTGATCCGGTCGGCGCCTTCACCTCACGCACCGACCTGGCGCACTATCTGCTGACGTTGGCCGCGGTCCCCGGCGGTCACGAGACCGTGACCATTTCGACGGTCGCCGACACTCCGACCATGTGGCAGATGATCCGTCGCGAAGCGTTCAAGAGCGCCTGATTTCCCCCGGCGAGCAGACAGTTAGGCCCCCGAAAAGGGCACCACAGGGGTACCGAAGTGTCTGCTCGCGGGGGAAATCAGCCGAAGAACTCCGCCGCGTCGTCGTAGCGGCTCTGCGGCACCAGCTTGAGTTGCCGCGTGGCGTCGGCCAGGGATACCCGGCCGATGTCCTGGCCGCGCAGCGACACCATCATCCCGTACTCACCGGCGTGGGCCGCATCGGCGGCGTTGACCCCGAACCGGGTGGCCAAGACGCGGTCGTAGGCCGTCGGTGTGCCGCCGCGCTGTACATGGCCGAGCACCGTGGTGCGCACTTCCTTCTTGATGCGCTTCTCGATCTCGATGCCGAGTTGCTGTGCGACCCCGGTGAACCGGATATGACCGAACTCGTCGATGCCGCCGTCGCGCAACTGCATTGAACCCTCGGCCGGTTTGGCGCCCTCGGCCACCACGCAGATGAAATGCGAGTCGCCACGGACGAACCGCTGTTTGATCAGTCGGCACACTTCCTCGACGTCGAACGGCTGCTCGGGGATCAACGTCATGTGCGCACCGGAGGCCAGGCCCGCGTTGAGTGCGATCCAACCCGCGTGCCGCCCCATCACCTCGACCAGCATCACCCGCTGATGCGACTCCGCGGTGCTGTGCAAGCGGTCGATGGCCTCCGTTGCGACCTGCAGAGCGGTGTCGTGGCCGAATGTGACGTCAGTACAGTCGATGTCGTTGTCGATGGTCTTGGGCACCCCGACCACCGGGACGTTCTCCTCGGACAGCCAGTGCGCTGCGGTCAGCGTGCCCTCTCCACCGATCGGGATCAGCACATCGATCCCGTTGTCCTCCAGCGTCCGCTTGATCTGATCGAGGCCCGCCCGCAGTTTGTCCGGGTTGACCCGTGCGGTGCCCAGCATCGTGCCGCCCTTGGCAAGCAACCGGTCGTTGCGGTCGTCATTCTTGAGCTGGACGCGACGATCCTCCAGCAGCCCGCGCCAGCCGTCCTGGAACCCGACGACAGACGACCCGTACCGCGCGTCGCTGGTCCGAACCACCGCCCGGATCACCGCGTTCAGGCCAGGACAGTCACCGCCACCGGTGAGTACTCCGATCCGCATGATCTATATCGCTCCTCGCGTGCGCATGAACCCCGATCTTGCCAGCTTCGTCCAGTTGCGGCGCGCCACGTGGTCAACGCGCAAACGGGGACACCAGGCCGGATTCGTAGGCGATCACCACCGCCTGCGCCCTGTCACGCAGACCGAGCTTCGAGAACACCTTGCCGACATGGGTTTTCACGGTTTCCTCGGAAATGAACAACTGGGCGGCGATCTCGCCGTTGGACAGTCCGCGGGCCAGCAGTTCCAGCACCTCGGTCTCCCGTGGGGTCAGCCGGGCGAGCTCCTCGGCCGAGCGGCGAGGCACACCGTTGCGACCCATGAGGTCGGCGATCACGCGCCGGGTGACCGACGGCGCCAGCAGCGCATCCCCGGCGTGAATGACCCGCACGGCGCGGATCAGATCCTCGGAGGGTGCGTCCTTGAGCAGGAAGCCGCTGGCACCGGCCCGCAACGCCGAGTACACGTAGTCGTCGATGTCGAAGGTGGTCAGCATGAGCACCTTGGATGTGGTGTGCGTGAGAATCTCACGCGCGGCATCCAACCCGTTCAGTTCGGGCATCCGCACGTCCATCAGCACCACGTCGGGCACCAGTGCCCGCACGCCGGTCACCGCGTCGCGCCCATTGGCCGCATCACCGAGCACGCAGATGTCGGATTGCGCGCTCAGCAGCGCGCCGAACCCCTGACGGACCATCGCCTGGTCATCGGCGATAAAGGTGGTGATCATCAGGACGTCGGTCGAATGGAGTCGGTCAGGCCGGGCACTCCGTCACGCTAGCCGGGACGAACGGCAGATACGACCACACTACGAATTCGCCGTCGTCAAAGCCATCGTGGACGGCGACCATGCCGCCGACCGCCATGGCTCGTTCACGCATGCCTGCGATACCGAGCCCGGGCACGGCAGGCTCCGAGGACTCCGGCAGGCGCCTGTTGCGGATCTCGATACCCACGCCGTCGACGGTGATGCTCACATCGGCGGCCACCGGTGATCCCGGCGCGTGCCGTGAGGCATTCGCCAGGCACTCCTGCACGATCCGGTACGCCGCCGCCCCGATCAGCTCGCCCACCAGCGCCGTCGAGCCGTCGATCTGCCACGTCAAGGGAACACCGGCCCGTTGCGTCGAGGCGAACAGCTCGGGCAGGTCGGCGATCGTCGGCGCGGGTGCCAGCAACGCCAGATCCCCGTCGCTGCGCAGCACCCCGAGCAGGCCGCGGATCTCGTTGAGTGCCTGGCGGCCGGTGGCGGCGATCGTCTCGAACTCCGCCTGCAGGCTGGACGGGACCTCCGTGTGCCGGTACGGCGCGGTCTGGGCCGACACCACGACCATCGACATGTGATGGGCAACGACGTCGTGCAGGTCGCGCGCAATCTTGGTGCGTTCCTGCAGCACCGTGCGCCGGGCCCGCTCCAGCTCGCTGACCTCCTCCAGCTCGGCGACCTGCCGCCGCGACAGCACCAACCAGCGCACCAGCAGAACCGCGAACATGATCGCCGTGATGCCGAACGCCCACCCCGCATCGGCATCCGCAGGCATTGCGATGAGGAACAACACCGTCGATGCCAGCCACACCTTGAGCACAGTCGGCAGCGAACGGGTCCACGCCACCGCGACGGTCAGCACCAGCAGTTCGATGAGGTGCACGACCTGCCACGGGTAGCTCCACGTTGGGAGCCGATCGAAGATGAGCGGGATCGCCACCGCCGACGCGGCCGAGATCGACCATCCCAGAAGCGGATTGACCAACAGAAGTAGCAGCGGGAACGCCGCGAGGGCCGCGACGATGGGCGCCAGCGGCGCCGGCACCTGGTGTGTCAGGAACAGCGTCGGCCAGGCCACCGCGTACAGGATCCCGCTGACGACCATCACCAGCCAGGCCGTCCAGCGCCCGTGCCGCAACCAATTTTTGAATCCCTTTGGCCTGTCCACAGACCAAATGCTAAGGCGGATTCCTCGCGCAGCACTCCCCCCACGGGGCGATTTGTGGACTAGCTCGACAGAGCTAGACGCCCTGTCAGAGCGCGCTCGGCAGCGGCCCGCGTGCGGCTTCGTATGCCGCACCCACCCGGTAGAGGCGATCGTCGGCCAACGCCGGGGCCATGATCTGCAGGCCGACCGGCAACCCGTCGTCGGGCGAGAGTCCCGACGGCACTGACATACCGCAGTGACCGGCCAGGTTCAGCGGCAATGTGCACAGGTCGAACAGGTACATCGCCAGCGGGTCGTCGACCTTCTCCCCCAGTGCGAACGCGGTGGTCGGCGTGGCAGGCGACACCAGCACGTCGACGTTCTCATAGGCGCGATCCAGATCGCGGGCGATCAGGGTACGCACCTTCTGCGCCTGGTTGTAGTAAGCGTCGTAGTATCCGGCGGACAACGCATAGGTGCCGATCATGATGCGGCGCTTGACTTCCGGGCCGAATCCGGCGGCGCGCGTCAGTGCCATCACTTCCTCGGCGCTGTGCGTGCCGTCGTCCCCGACGCGCAGACCGAAACGCATCGCGTCGAAACGCGCAAGGTTGCTCGATACCTCCGACGGGAGGATCAGGTAGTAGGCCGCCATCGCGTGGTCGAAATTCGGGCAGTCCACCTCGGTGACATCGGCCCCGAGTGCGGTGAGCTGCTCGACGGCCGTGTTGAACGAGTCCAACACCCCGGGCTGGTAGCCCTCGCCGCGCAGCTGCTTGACCACACCGACCCGCACACCCTTGAGATCGCCCTCGGCACCTGCGCGGGCCGCACCCACCACATCGGGCACCGCGGCGTCCACGGAGGTGGAATCGCGTGGGTCGTGTCCGGCGATCACCTGATGCAGTAGGGCCGTGTCGAGCACGGTGCGCGCACACGGACCGCCCTGATCGAGCGACGATGCACACGCGATCAGCCCGTACCGGCTCACCGTGCCGTAGGTCGGTTTGACGCCGACAGTCGCGGTCAGCGCGGCAGGCTGGCGGATCGAGCCCCCGGTGTCCGAGCCCATCGCCAGAGGCGCCTGGTAGGCCGCCAGCGCGGCCGCACTGCCACCGCCTGATCCGCCGGGCACCCGTTCGGTGTTCCACGGATTGCGGGTCGGCCCGTATGCCGAGTTCTCCGTCGAGCTGCCCATGGCGAATTCGTCCATGTTGGTCTTGCCGAGGATCGGGATTCCGGCCGCCCGCAGCTTCGCGGTGACGGTCGAGTCGTACGGCGAGCGCCAGCCCTCCAGGATCTTCGATCCGCAGGTGGTCGGCATGTCGGTGGTGGTGAACACGTCCTTGAGCGCCAGCGGCACCCCGGCCAGCGGTGAGGGCAGTCGCTCACCGGCGGCGACGGCAGCGTCGATCCGGGCGGCCTCGGCGAGCGCGGCCTCACCCGCCACGTGCAAGAACGCGTGGAAGCGATCGTCTGTCGCACCGATCTGATCCAGGTGTGCCTGGGTGACCTCGGTCGAGGACACTTCCTTGGCTGCGATCTGGGCGCCGAGGGTGGCCGCATCGCGGCGGATCAACTCGCTCATTCGGCCTCTCCCAGGATCCGCGGCACCGCGAACCGCCCGTCAACCGAATTCGGCGCCGCGGCCAGCGCTTCCTCCTGGCTCAGGCACGGCGCAACGATGTCAGGCCTGCTGACATTGACGTCTTTCAGTGGGTTGTCCGTCGGTTCGACACCGGTCACGTCGACAGACTGAATCTGGCCGACGTGGCCAAGGATGGCGTCCAGCTGGCCCGCGAAACTGTCCAGCTCGTTATCTGTCAGGGCCAACCTGGCCAGACGCGCCAGGTGGGCAACCTCATCTCGGGAGATTTGCGACACGACAAAGCAGCCTAGTCAAGGCACCAAATCGGGGATCTCGGCGGGCAGGAGCGAAGCGACCGGGGAATCGATACGGCGGTACACCCGCACTGCCCACGGACCGATCCTGTGCAACAGTGTTGCGCGTGCCTTCGTATCTGTTGCGCGTCCAGTTGGAGGATCGGCCGGGCAGCCTCGGCTCCCTCGCGGTGGCGCTCGGCACGGTGGGCGCGGACATCCTCTCCCTCGACGTCGTGGAACGCGGTACGGGTTACGCGATCGACGATCTTGTCGTCGACCTGCCCGCCGGAGCCATGCCGGACACCCTGATCACCGCGGCCGAAAACCTGTCGGGTGTCTACGTCGACAGCATCCGGCCGCACACCGGCCTGCTGGAAGCGCACCGGGAACTCGAGCTGGTCGACCACATCGCCGCCGCCGGTTCGAAGGCCGCCCGGTTGCAGGTGCTTGCCGAGGAAGCTCCGCGCGTGCTGCGGGTCGGCTGGTGCACCGTGGTCCGTTCCACCGATGCCGGCGCCCAACGGCTGGCAGGCAGTTACGGTGCGCCCGAAACGCAGGCCGAGTCGGCGCCGTGGCTACCGCTGGAAACCGCTGTGGCGCTAGACGCCACCGCGGAATGGGTACCCACGGTGTGGCGCGATATGGGGACCGCGCTGGCGGCGGCGCCGTTGGGTGCACACGACACGGCGGTCATGCTCGGCCGACCCGGTGGTCCACTGTTCCGGCCCTCGGAGGTCGCACGATTGGGCTACTTGGCCGGGATCGTGGCGACCCTGCTGCGCTGAGCCCGCGTCACTCCCGGTTCTCGCCGTGCGCGTTGGCGTTGTCCAACAGAATCTTCAACCGATCCAGCGGGTCCCCCCTGCCGACCCCCAGCTGCTGACCCGGGGCACGGCCGCCTCCTGCACTGGGCAGCCGGTCCGGGCTGATCGGATTGAGCACATCGGGGCCGCCGCCCTCAGGGCCGACGATCGGGTTGTCACCGCCGGCGGACGTCGGTGGCGCAGGCATGTTCGGGCCCGGGCCGGGCGTCATCGTGGGTTCCGGCGCTTGCGCCGATGGCATGTTCGGCCCGGGGCCGGGAGGCGGAGCAGCGCCGGGGGTCTGTCCGGCACCCGCACCGTCCGAGGCCTCACCCGGCTCGCCCGGCGAGGGCGACGGCGCCGCACCTGGCGATTCACCCTGCGACGGTGCACCATCCGGGGACTCACCGCCCTCCGACCGAGAGGCATCCGGGGACGGCGACGGGGCCCCTCCTCCCAAACCGGGCAGCGGTGGGCCCGATGTCGGGGTCAGTGAGGTCGGCGGAGGCGGCGGGGTGAACGGAGGCGGCGGAGGGGGCGACGGCGCGGGCGGCCGACGCAGATTCCGCAGCTTCTCCTCAAGGCGGGGCAACGCCTCGGCGCGGATCGCCGAGCGGTCGGCATTGGCGTCGTCGTTGCCTTCGAAGCACTGCCCGGGTGCTTCGGTCACCACCGCGATCGCGGTGGTGTACCACTTTTCGGCCGCTTCCTTGTCGTTGCCTCGGGTTGCGATGTCACCCAGGGTTTCCTGCACGAGCTCAAGGTTCACCCGGACCGGACACGATGCGGCGGCATCTGTGCGCGACAGCGATTCTCGAAAGCGGGATTCGGCATCGGTCAACCGACCTTCGAGAACCATCAGATCACCGCCGGCGAACGAGGTTTTGGTCGGGTCGATCACGTTGAAGGTCTCCAGGATCGAGATGTCGTCGCGTAGCGCGGCGATGTCGTGGCGATCGAAGTCCGTCGCCGCCCAGTTCCCCGCCACCACGACGCTGATCATCTTCACCGCAGCCGCGAGCAACACGATGATCAGCGGCGCGGAGAACAGGTACAGGCGCCGCCGCAAGCGCAGCCGCGATGGCCCCGACCGGTACCACGCCATCACCCGTCGCGCCACCTCGCCGACTGCCGCGCCGGGAGCCTTCCTCAGCATCATGACGCCATGTCCTTGCGCGACATGCGGTTCCGCCGGAATTCACGAATCGTCAGGGCGATCTCGACGAGCACGAGGATCGCAGCCAGCAGGGTGAACACCCAGTACAGCTCCTGGCGTTCGACGAATTTCGAGGCCTTCAGCGCGTCCGCTTCGTCGGACGCCTCGGTGCTCAGATCCACCGCAGGCAGTGCTGCCGTGATCGACTGGCCGGCTTCCCGATGAAAGTAGGGAACATCGAGATCCGTGGCGATCTGCTTCAGCTTCGCCTCGTCGAGGGTGGAGTTCATCGGCGCCCCGGTCGCCGGGTCGCTCTGGTACACCTTGGCGCCGCCCATCCAGCCCTGCGGGATCGGTCCACCGGCGGGGGTGCCGTAACCCATCACCGCCCCGCCGGTCACGGCGCCGTCGGGAAGGTCGAAGGACCCCGATGCCGCGCGGCTCCCCCCGTCGCCGGTACCCAGATAGAAGACCAGGCTCTTGGAGCCCGGGAAGCGTGCGGCGGCGTCTTCGAGTTGTTTTGCCAGCACACTTTTCGCCGCGATCGGATCGGCCTGGTACATCGCGTCCGGCGCCACCAACGTGTACGGCGACAGCCCGTGCATCATCGATTCCAGGCTCCACGCATCGTCGGAAAGCGGCCAGTCCGTCGCGGCACTGGATGCGAACGAGATCACGCCGAATCTGGCGCGTGGATACTCGTTGATCAATGAGGCGACGTCAGCGCGGATTCCGGCCATCCGTGATTCCCGGTCGCCGAAGTCCTCCACCCGCGCATTGACCGATCGGTCGACCACGAAGAAAACGTTCAGGTTGGGATCCACCGCCAGCGCCCCCTTGGGCTGTTCCGACGGACTGTTGTCGTCCAGATCGAATCCGGGCCGTGTCGCGGCGAACACGAGCATCAACACGGCCAGCGTAAGCCCGGCCCAACGGAGGACGACCGTGCGATATTGGCCGGTGCCGGTGCGGACCAGTACGCGATAGAGCGCGACCATGCGGATCGCGATCAATGCGATGGCCACGACGATCAACAGCACCGGGGCGGTTACCGGGTCGAATGTCATCGGCGCAGCACCGCCAAGGACACGCAGAGCAGGATCGCCGCTGCGACCGCGGCGATGAGTGCGGACTGCGGTGCATCCCAGGACTGACTGGTCACCGATCGTCCGCTCGGCAGCACGACCTCGGGTGGGTTGTCCCGGAATTCGTCGAGGATCCGGTTCAAGGTGGAGTCGGCACCGGCATCCGTTTGCGCAGTACCCGCCGGGTTGTACAACGAGAATCTGCCACCGGTGGATTCGGCGATGGACTGCAGCCTGTTGTTGGCCTCCGGTGAGCTCTCGGCGACGTCGGATCGCGAGATGACATTGACCTGGACACCCGCGGCGATCGCCAGGTCTTTGATCGCCTGCTCGGTGTAGAGCGCGGCGCGCTGCTCGGTCGGTGACCGGAATGCGCTGTACCCGATGTAAGTCAACGATCTCCGGTGCGTGCTCTTACCTTCAAACGAGGGAAAGCCGGTCAGGCACAGCGCCAGGATGTCCTCGACGCTCGGCGCATAGTCCACGTAGGTGATCGGCTGGGCGAACTTCTCGATTCCCACCTGCAGTTCCGCGCGGTCGGCCTCCGACACCGGCCGGTTGGTGTCCAGATCCTGTTGAATCCGGGCCATTTTTGCGAAGTACTCGAACTGATCCGCGGCATAGTCGTGGTCACGGGTCAACGGAACGACCCGAAGGCTAGAGGAGGTCAACCCGATTCGCTGAGTGTCGAATGACCTGGCCTGCTGTGCGTAATAGTCCAGGAAGTTCGCGGTGCTCGGGTCGGTGACCGGCTCGCCCACACACAGCATGATGTCCTCGGGATGTTCGGTTTCGAATTCCTTGGTGGTGGTCGACATTCCGACGGGGCGTGCGCTCGCGATGAGGGCAGCGGCGAACGTGGTCAACAGCAGTACGCCGGTGATGATCACGGCAAGAAAGTAGAGCCGGTATACCCGCACGTACTCGGGCAGCCGCGTCAACCGGTCCACGTGCGCCAAGGGCCGAAGCACGCGCTGCACCTTGGCCATCGGCAGCAACGAGGCCGCCGCGACACAGATCGCCAGGACGATCAGGCCGCCGAGAATGATCGGCCACCACTTCAGTGCCATGACCGGATCAACTCCTCTGCGGACCGCCCGAGTGCGACCATGTCGTTTCGGCCGCCACGGTTGAACTGAACGTCGTTGAGCGCGTTCAACAACGGTCCGACCCCGGCCAGTTCGCCCTCGGCGAGATCGCCGACATGCAGGTACTGTGCCCGCACCCCGGTGGCCACGAAGATGAAGCTGCGCAGGACGCGACTGATTCCGGCGCCGGCGTGTGCAGCCGAAAGCGTGCCTGCCAGGTACTGCTGATTAGTCCGCATCACCGACCTGGCGAACCGGTGTCGCACGAACCAACTGTGCAGGTTGCGGATCACCGGAATGGTTCGCAACCGGGCCGGTGACATCGTCCAGATGAAAACGCCTGCACACCAACCGATGACCAGTCCGATCAGCAGCAACCCGGTCCAGATCCACCAGGGTGAGAAGGGCAACGGGCCGCCGATGAACCGCAGCAGGTCATCGACGGGCATCGCTGTAAACCTCGCTGATCTCGACGATGCGGTCGCGGATCTCCGCACTGTTGGCGATCCGGGCGAAGCAGACCTCGTGCGAGGTGAGGAAGCTGTCCAGTTGAGCGGCGCGGGCCTGCTCAGCGGCCCGGTAGGCAGCCACGACCCGAGGCCCGAGGGTGGCGCCGTTGAGGACGAAACGGCCCGTTGCCACGTCGAATCCGTCGTGCTCACCCTCATCCGCGCCGACCGCAGGCATGTCTGTGACCATCAGCCAGATCAGTTCATGTTGCCCGACAATCTGTTTGAGCGCCTCGTCGAGGCGTGGAGTGACGTCGGGCTCATCCGACACCACGATCAGCAACAGCCGCCGGCGGTGGGCGCGCGCGACATACTCCAGTTGACCGACGATGTCGGAGGCGCCGACATCGCCCGCGGTATGCCCGTAGTAGTGCTCAAGCATGCTCTCGATGTGGGTCTCTCCGCGCCGGTTGCGGATATTGGCCGATCCCCTCGAGTCCCCGTAGACCATGCCGACCTCATCGCTGCGGCCCGTCGCGATCAGTCCGATCGCACCCATGGCGTTCGTGGCGACTTCCCGTTTCACCTCACCGGTCGGAGTCAGCGCCGTCATGTTGCGCCCCGCATCGGCTACCAGCAGGATCTTGTGATGGCGTTCGGAGACGAACCGCTTGATCAGTACGGAACCGGCCCGTGCGGTGGCTTTCCAGTCGATGTCACGGACGTCGTCACCGGGGACATAGGGCCGCAGATCGTCGAGTTCGAGCGTCCTGGTGTGCAGCAGCGAGTATCTGCCACCCTCCAGCAGACCCCTGGCGTCGGTACCGAAATACTGTTTGGCGCGGTTGAGGTACTTGCCCATATCGGCTCAGGGCACTCGAACTGACTGCAGCACCGCGTCAATGATGGTTTCGGATGTGACATTGAGCCGGGCGGCTTCGAATCCCAGAATCAGTCGGTGCCGCAGTACCCGGTGCGCCAACTTCTTGATGTCGTCGGGGAGCACATGGTTGCGTCCCTGCAGCACGGCAACGGCACGTGCTGCCTTGGAAAACGCGATCGTGGCCCGCGGGCTGGCGCCGTACTGCACCAGCTTGGCCAGTTGGGGCGGTAGGAACTGTTGCGGGTTGCGGGTCACATGAATCAACTGGGTGGCGTAGTGCACCAGCACCGGATCCAGGTGGACATTACGGACCACGTTCTGTAGCCGCCGCATATCCTCCAGGGCAACAACCGGTTTCGGCTTGTCCTGGCGGTCGTAGACGCCGGCGTCGATCCGGAAGATGACTTCGGCCTCCTCCTGCGGCGTGGGGTACCGAAGCACCTCCTTGAGCATGAACCTGTCGGTCTGTGCTTCCGAGAGCGGGTACGTCCCCTCCTGGTCGACGGGGTTCTGGGTGGCGATGACGACGAAAGGCTCAGGAATCGGGTAGAGCTTGCCTGCGATGGTGGTCTGTCGTTCCTCCATCGCTTCCAGCATTGCGCTCTGGGTCTTTGCGCTGGAGCGGTTGATTTCGTCGAGGAGGACGATGTTGGTGTGCACAGGGCCCAGTTGGGTGACGAACTGGCCTGACGACGAGTCGTAGATCTGCGTGCCGATGATGTCACTGGGCAACAGGTCCGGTGTGCACTGAATGCGTTGGAAGCCACCCGAAATCGAATCGGCGATCACCCGCGCCGCCGTCGTCTTCGCGAGGCCGGGAACACTTTCCAGCAGGATGTGGCCGCCGGTGAGCAAACCGATCAACAGGGACTCGCGGAGATTCTCCTGTCCGACAACCTTGCTGGAGAAGACCTGCGATATCGCGTTGACGATGCGATGGGCGCCCTCCATCTCGTGCTGGTTGGGCTGAACACGCGCGGCTGTCGTCATGCACTCACTCTCGGTACGTGGGTCACCGCGCCGTATGTGCGGCGCGGGGTGAGGCTCAACTCCACGCGATCGTCGGAGGAGTTTGGTTGAGGTCGGCGTCTCCGTAGATCGTGGCCGTATCGCTTCCGGTGACACGTGCGCCGTCGCGGCCCTGCACCGAATAGCCGAAGCTGCCTGACATCGTGACGCGGGCCGACATCGAATAGTCCGAGAACGTGATCTGGGCGTCGTCGGCGTTGGGTGCCTGCCACTCGACCGTGCCGTCAACCGCGCCGTACTCGAAGAGATGCTGCGGGCACCCCGGAGGTGACAGCGCCCGCGACCGTGCGCACTCGTCCAACCGGCCTTTGACACTCGCCACGATCGCTGCGTGCGCAGAATCGCTCAGGTCGAACTTGGGCGTCGTGGAAAGCCCCGAATATCCCGTCAGCGAATCCAACAGAATCGGCTTACCGTCCACCGACAGGTTCTTGTTGTTCGAACCCCATTCCACGTAGCCGGGAAACACGTAGGCCACCGACTTTCCCACCGGCTTTCCGAAGGCCGTCATCGTGCCGGCCGCCTTGTTGGTGCCCTGGCGCGAGAAATCCAGGCGCACCGCAGCGGAATCGAGCTTCCACTTGTTGCCCGCCTTCTTCATCATGAAGGTGGTATCCGATACCTGATCACCGAAGTTCGCGGTCACGTGCACCTGCGCGTAACCGATGCCGTTGGACGAATCGTCGCCCAGAATTCGGATGTTGGAGATCGGCATCTTTTCGATCTGCGACTTGAGGATTTCGTCGGTGAGCAGTTCCTTCGACGCCGGCTGGTCCGAGCCGAAACTCAATGCCTCCTCCGCATCGCCCTTGGCGAGCGCCTCAAGGTAGCCCTGCACCGTCGCGCCCGCGGAGTCACTGGATCCCCCGCCCTCGCCACGACCGGCCAACGCGAACACCGCGATCAACACGATCACCAGCAGCACCGCCGCGCCGGCGCCGATGGTGACGAACAGCGCCTTGCGATTACGCCGCGGACCGCCGGGAGGCGGGGCACCGCCGCCGAACTGCGGGCCGAATGGGGGTGGTGGCTGCTGCGGCCAGCCCGGTTGGCCCTGCTGCCCCCATTCCGGAGGTTGTTGCTGGTGGGGCGGTCCCCAGGTGGGCGGTTGTTGCGGCGCAGGCTGGGATGCGCCCCAGCCGCCGGGCGGATTGGTACCCCCCTGGCCGCCCGGGTTGCCGATAGGGCTGGGACCGCCGTAGCCCTCGCCGCCTGGCCAATTCGTCACAGCAGAACTCCCAACCGTGGTTCGCGGCCCACCGGCAAACCCCCACTTCTCGCCACCCGATTTCAGCGCACAGAAGAGCCTCGGACGCTCCGTCGCTTCGAGGCATTCTAACCAGCGATTGCGCCTTGCGGTGACACCAATTTGTCACACCCGAGGATCGGCGGAGATATCGCGGGAGGCGCATCTCAGCAACGTCATCGCGATGGCGCCCCATCGAGGCCCGACACCAGAAAGCGCCGGGTCCGCGACCGCTACCTGCTGTTACCGTGTAGTCATCTGTCCAGCGATCCACAGATCGACCGGTCGCACCAACACCACACGAAAGGCTTTGCGTGGGAACGCTGCTGATTGTGCTCGCGGTAATACTGCTGATCGCGGCGGTGGTGGTCTTCATCATCGCGTTGCGTCGGCCTCGCAAAACCGATGCGCCCGCCGCGCGCCAAGATCCGCTCAGGTTCGCCGAGATGCCGACCTTCGGTCCGCGTCAATTGGGGCCGGGGGCCATCGTCAGCCACGGCGGAATCGATTATGTGGTGCGCGGATCGGTCACGCTGAGTGAGGGACCGTTCGTATGGTGGGAGCACCTTTTGGAAGGTGGTTCCGGTGACCCGGTCTGGTTCAGCGTCGAGGAAGACGAGGGCAGGCTCGAGCTGGCGATGTGGAATCGCCGTCAGGGATTGACGCTGCAACCGGGCGGCGACCACACCCTCGACGACGTGCTGTACCGCGAAACCGAGCGCGGCCATGCCTCGTACACCACCGAAGGCACCACCGGGCTGCCGCCTGCCGGCGACATGGCCTATGTCGACTACGCCAATTCCGATGAGACGGCGTACCTGGGGTTCGAACAGTGGGGGCCCAACATGGCCTGGGAGGTGTCGGTCGGTCGCACGGTGCTCCCGGGTGAGCTCACGGTGTACCCCGCCCCGCCCGCGACCGCGTAGGTATTCGGTGCCCCTGTTCGAACTCGCCGTATCGCCGGCCGACGTGTCCGGTGCGGCACTGCGCCTGGCGCTCAATGCGCCGGCACCGCCGCCGCTGGCCAGCTGCAGCCTCCAGCACCCGCACGGCGGCGTGCTGACCCTCGGGGTTCTCGGCGCCTCACACGTCATCACCGTCGATCACGCGGAAGGCCGCTTCTCCGAAGAGATTTCCTGCACCGTGCAACCCGGGGGCACCGACCTTCCCGAACGTGCCGACCACCCCGGATACCGCCTGCGGTCGCAGACCACCGGACTCGATGACGCCGAATTCCGGACGCTGGCCGCAGAGCTGCGGGAACGCTGCGCCACCGAGCCGGACTGGTTCGGAGGTGCGTTCCCCGGTGACGACGCCGCACTGACCGTGCTTGCCGCCCGGCCGTACAGCTCCGGATGGCGTTGGCGCACTTGGCATCTGTATCCCCACACCGGTGGTGGAACGGTGGTCAGGACGACGAGCAGGTGGCAGCCGTGACCCGCAACCAATACTTCCTGCTGGCAGGGGCGCTGGCCGTCGGCGGAGTCCTGTTTCTGCTCATCGGGATATCCCAGCTGGCCAACGTGCGCTCTTACGTCGCCAAGAACTACACGGAATACTCCTCCGATGCGCGCGGCACCCGCTACGTCTGCAACGGACCACCGTCGGCGGTGGCCGACAAACTGGTCGCCGAGAAGGCGCCCGACGCGCGCGCCACCGATCGTGGCATCGAATATCTGCGCTATGACGACTACATCGTCACCGTGGGCGCGGACAGCCCCCGGCCCTGCAGCATCAAGATCGAGGACCTCGCCGCGGGCTACAGCGGAGGTTCCTACATCTTCCTGGGGCCCGGCTTCACCCCGGGATCACCTGCCGGTGGCTCTGGCGGCAGTCCCGGCGGCCCGGGCGGCGACGCAAAGTGACATGTCAAAGGAGACGACTCAGATGACCGAGACAACGCAATACCTGGCAATCGAGTTCGGCAACATCAGCCCCGACCACCTCGCCCAGAACGTGGTGGCCTCCGTGCTCTATTTCGGGGTCGGTATCGCGGTGCTGGTCGTGGGATTTCTGATGGTCGATGTGCTCACCCCCGGTGATCTGCGTCGCCTGGTGTTCGTCGAGCATCGCCCGAATGCCGTCGCGGTCGCGTCCGCGATGTATGCGGCAGTGGCCGCGGTGGTGATCACCGCGATCGTCGCGAGTTCGGACTCGTTGGGGCAGGGCCTGATCGATGCCGCGGTCTACGGTCTCATCGGTGTCGTGCTGCAGGGCATCGCGCTGGTGATACTGGAGATGGTGGTACCGGGACGATTCCGGGACCTCATCACCGCCGAGACCCTGCACCCCGCGGCGATCGCCACCGCCGTCGCACTGCTGGCCGTGGGAGGGGTCAACGCAGCCGCGCTGTCATGACGGCGGCCGACACCACGTCTGAGTACACGACACGCTGGCGGGCCCTACTACTCGCCGCCGTCGCTGCGTGCGCGGCCTGCGGAATCGTTTACGAACTGGCACTGCTGACCCTCTCGACCAGCTTGCACGGCGGCGGGATCGTCGCCACTTCATTGATCGTGGCCGGATACGTCGCCGCCCTGGGTGCCGGCGCCCTGCTGATCAAACCGCTGCTGGGACGGGCAGCCATCACTTTCATCGCCGTCGAGACGGTGCTGGGGATCATCGGCGGCCTGTCAGCGGCGGCGCTGTATGTGACGTTTGCCTTCATCGGTGGTTCGCTGTGGGTGCTGGTCATCGGGACGGCCCTGATCGGCGCCCTGGTGGGCGCCGAGGTTCCGTTGCTGATGACGCTGCTACAGCGGGGCCGCACAGCCGGTGCGGCCGATGCGGGCCGTGTGCTGGCCAACCTCAACGCCGCGGACTACCTGGGCGCACTCGTCGGTGGCCTGTTGTGGCCCTTTCTGCTGCTGCCCCAGCTCGGCATGATCCGGGGCGCGGCGGCCACCGGTGTCATCAACCTCGTTGCCGCTGCAGTGGTTTCGCTGTTCCTGCTGCGCAAAATCGTCAGTGGTCGGGAGCTGACCACGGCGCTGTGCGTGCTGGCCGGCGCGCTCGGGCTGCTGGTCACGCTCCTGATTGTCGCCGACGACGTCGAGACGACCACCCGCCAACGGCTCTACGCCGATCCGATCGTCGCTTATGAACGGTCGCCCTACCAGGAGATCGTGGTGACCCGCCGCGGCACCGATACCCGGCTGTATCTCGATGGGGCACTGCAGTTCTCCACCCGCGACGAGTTCCGCTACACAGAAAGTCTGGTGTATCCGGCGCTGGGCGAGGGCGCACACTCTGTGCTGATTCTCGGCGGCGGTGACGGCCTGGCCGCCCGGGAACTGCTGCGGCAGCCCGCAATCGACAACATCGTTCAGGTCGAGTTGGACCCGGCAGTCGTTGAGCTGGCTCGCACGACGCTGCGCGACATCAACAACGACTCACTCGACGATCCACGCGTGCAGGTTGTGGTCGACGACGCGATGACATGGTTGCGACGGCCCGAGGCGGTGCCTGCGGGTGGTTTCGACGCGGTCATCGTCGATCTGCCCGACCCCGACACCCCGGTGCTCGGGCGGCTGTATTCGACCGAATTCTATGCGCTGGTCACGCGCGCACTGGCCCCCGATGGACTGATGGTGGTACAGGCCGGTAGCCCGTTCTCCACGCTGAACGCGTTCTGGCGCAACGTTTCCACCATCGAATCCGCCGGATTCGCCGTCACTCCGTACCACGTGCATGTGCCGACGTTCGGCGACTGGGGTTTCGCGCTGGCCCGCCGCGGGGCGACGCCTCCGACTCCGACGCTGCCGTCCGACACTCCCCCGCTGCGGTTTCTCGATCAACAGGTGCTAGACGCGGCGACAGTGTTCTCCCCCGATATCGGACCACGCCCGATGACACCCTCGACACTGACCCATCCGCTCATCGTGGAAGACATGCGGCTGGGTTACCGCTGACGATTCACTCTTCGGCAGGCGGGGGCGGGCCGTCGGCCAACAACCGCCGGAAGCCGTCCTCGTCGAGGATCGGCACACCGAGTTCCACGGCTTTGTCGTACTTGGATCCGGGTGCATCTCCGGCCACCACGTAGGCCGTTTTCTTCGACACCGAACTGGCGGCCTTGCCGCCGCGGGCGATGATGGCCTCTTTGGCCTCATCGCGGGAGAACCGGGGCAGCGATCCGGTGACCACGATCGACAGTCCCTCCAAGGTGCGCTCGATGCTGCTGTCCCGCTCGTCGGCCATTCGCACTCCGGCCGCGCGCCACTTGTCCACGATGGCCCGGTGCCAGTCGACGGTGAACCATTCGACGACCGCGGCAGCGATGGTCGGGCCCACGCCTTCCACCGCGGCCAGCTGCTCCTCGGAGGCCGCGACAATGGCGTCCAGGCTGGCGAACTCGGTGGCCAGGGCACGCGCAGCGGTCGGCCCGACGTGTCGGATGGACAACGCGACCAGGACGCGCCACAACGGTTGTGCCTTGGCCTTGTCGAGGTTGGCCAGCAGGCGTTTCCCGTTGGCCGACAGTTCGCCGGCCTTGGTGGTGAACAGATCGGTACGCAGCAGGTCCTCGGCGGTGAGGGTGAACAGGTCGCCCTCGTCGGCGATGACACCGTGCTGCAGCAGCGCCGTCCCTGCCTCGTAGCCCAGGCCCTCGATGTCGAACGCACCGCGCCCGGCGACGTGAAACACCCGCTCCCGCAGCTGCGCCGGGCAACTGCGGGTGTTGGGGCAGCGGATGTCGGCGTCGCCCTCCTTGCTCGGTGCGAGCGTGGTGCCGCATTCGGGACATGCTGTGGGCATGACGAATTCACGCTCGGATCCGTCGCGCAGATCGACCACCGGGCCCAGCACTTCGGGGATGACATCCCCGGCCTTCCGGATCACCACGGTGTCACCGATCAACACGCCCTTGCGCTTGACCTCGGTGGCGTTGTGCAGCGTGGCCAGCCCCACGGTCGAGCCCGCCACCTTGACCGGCTCCATGTACGCGAACGGGGTGACCCGACCGGTCCGTCCCACGCTGACCCGGATATCGAGCAGCTTGGTGGTGGCCTCCTCAGGCGGGTATTTGTAGGCCACTGCCCAGCGCGGCGCGCGAGACGTCGACCCCAGCCGCCGCTGCAGTGCCACCTCGTCGACTTTGACCACCAGACCATCGATTTCGTGTTCGACGTCATGTCGGTGTTCGCCCCAGTACGCAATCCGCTCGGCGACCTCGTCGACACCGGAAACCCTGGTGGTGTGTTGCGACACCGGCAACCCCCACGCCCCCAGCGCCAGGTATGCGTCGTGCAGCGTTTTGAACGCGAACCCGTCGGGAGCTTCCATCCGCCCCAGGCCGTGACAGATCATCCGCAATTTGCGGCGTGCGGTGACGGCAGGGTTCTTCTGCCGCAACGACCCGGCCGCGCTGTTGCGCGGATTGGCGAACGGCGGTTTTCCTTCGGCAACCAGTCCGGCGTTGAGGTCCTCGAAATCGGCGACCCGGAAGAACACCTCGCCGCGCACTTCGAGCACGTCAGGCACCGGGAACTCGTCGGATCCACTCAGTTGCTCCGGGATGTCCTCGATGGTGCGGGCATTGAGCGTGACGTCCTCACCCATGCGCCCGTCACCACGGGTGGCCGCCCGCACCAGACGGCCGTTCCGGTAGACGAGTGCCAGCGCGACACCGTCGATCTTCAACTCGCACAGGTAGTGGGCGGTGCCGCCGGTCTCGCCGCGAATCCGCGCGGCCCAGGCCGTCAACTCGTCGGAGTCGAACACGTTGTCCAGCGACAACATTCGTTCCAGATGCTCAGCCGGGGCGAAATCGGTGGCAAAGCCCGCGCCGCCGACGAGCTGGGTGGGCGAATCGGGAGTGCGGAGTTCGGGATGGGATTCCTCGAGTGCCTGCAGTTCCCGCAGCAGCGTGTCGAACTGGGCATCTGAGATGACCGGCGCGTCTTTGACGTAGTAGCGGAACTGATGTGCCCGCACGTCGTCAGCGAGTTCCTGCCAACGTCGCCGCAGGTCAGCGTCGGGCTGCTCGGGTAGCACCGCTTCGGGATCTCCGCTCGACTTTGCGCTCACTCTGGCAGGTTAGCCGAGGCGGCCGACACGCTTCGACCCCTCATCAGGCGTTCAGTGCGGCCGCTAACCTTGACTCCATGCCTCACCCGATCATGTTCCGCGATGACGACCAGGGCCTGGCAGAGCTCCGCGCTATCACACTCGGCTTTCCCGAAGCCTTCGAGAAAGTGTCATGGGGCAGGCCGGTGTTCTGCGCGCCGAAGATGTTCGCCATGTACGGCGGCAATGCCAAGACCGAAACGCGCGGGGAGATGACCGCGTACCCGCATTCCCTGCTCATCAAAGTCGACGACAGTGACCGCAGGTCGCTCGAGCAGGACAGCCGGTTCTTCTTTCCGGCCTACGTGGGGCCCTTCGGCTGGCTGGGCCTGGATTTCACTGCCGCGAACGTGGACTGGGACGAGGTGCGCGAACTCGTCGACGCCTCATTCCGGTTGGTCGCGCCACGCAAGCTCATCAGGCAACTCGACGAAGCCGGTAATTGACCGGCGGGCTACCGCGTGCGTAACGCCAGGGCGATTCTGTCGCGATGACAGCGCCCTGGCGTTACGCACGCGGACGCGCCTAATCCTCGACGTAGGCACGCAAGCGGTCGATGGCCCGGTCCCAACGACGCGACAGCGTGGTCAGGTAGTCGCTGGCCTCGGCCAGTGGCTCGGGTTCGATGCGCCAGATCCTTTCCCGGCCCTGTCGTCGACTGCTCACCAGCCCCACCGCCTCCATCAGCAGCAAGTGCTTGGTCGCCGCCTGTCGTGAAGCCGAAATGACCTGCGTCAGTTGCGCAGTCGAGCTAGGTCCGTCATCGCAGAGCCGGATGACGATCCGTAACCGGTTGGGATCTCCAAGCGCATCGAACAGTGGGGCACGCTCGTCGACGGTGACGGTCACACCGGTGCGTCCTGCGCGAGATACTTGCGCACCAGTTCGGTCTGGGCGGCCCAGCCCTCGCTGTTGGATTCGAAGGCCGAGACACGTCGATCCGCGGGGATGGCGTCGAATCCGGACTCGACGATCTTCAGCAGCACCCCGTCGGCCTGCTCGATCAGCGTGAACTCGACCAGCGTCGTGGGTTCGGCCGAATAGTCGACGCCGGGTTCCACGGCGTACGGATGCCAGCGGAATGACAATCGGTGCGGCGCCTCGACAGCGACGATGTGCCACGTGTCGGCCTCGCCTGCGTACGGCTCCTGGGACGCGGCCACCTCGGCGTCGACCTCGGTCGGCGTCATCACGCCGGACAGCGAGGCGCCGGGCACGAACGGTCCGTCGAAGCGGACTCCGAACCACCGCCCGAACTCCTCGGCATTGCTTATTGCCCGCCACACCCGGTCCAGCGGTGCGCGCAGCAGAACTTCCTTCTCAATCCGATCAGAACTCATATGCAACCTTTCAGTTGCTCCTCAGCTTAGAACTGAATCGGCTCAAGCGCAACCTTTTGGTTGCTTCTCTCAGAATGCGTCCGGATCCTCGGCGAACACGTCGGCGACCCGCTGCGCCAGCTCGACAGCGGTGCGCGCCCACTCCGGTGTGGCGCCGGCAAGGCCACAGGCCGGCGTGATGCCGATCCGCTCCCGCAGCACCGACCGGGCGAAACCCAGCCGGTCGGTCACCGACACCGCTGCCTTGGCGATCTCTTCGACCGAGGGGCTACGCGCAGGCGCCGTCGTCGGCACGACGCCGAGCAGCACGGTCCGGCCGGATTCGACGAACTCACCGATCCCGTCCAGATCCGCGACCGTCAATGTCGAGACGTCCACAGAAATCGCCTGAATCGCACTGCGCAACAGACCCTTCCACGGCAGCTCCGGCGCGCAGCTGTGCAGCACCACCTCGGACGCGGCCGCGGTGCACTGGTCCAGCAGGCTCATCGCCAACGGTTCGTCGACCGGATGCACCGGCGTCACGCCCGTCACGCCGGTCAATCGTCCGGCCAGCGCGGCGGGCAGAGTCGGTTCGTCGAGTTGGAGCACCACCGGAGTGTCGAGCCGGCGGGCCAGCTCCGCACGGTGCACTTTCAGGCCCTCCGCCAGTGAGGCCGACAGGTCACGCAACGCACCGCGGTCGGTGATGGCGCGATGACCGCCGGTCATCTCCAGGTGCGCGGCCAGGGTGACGGGTCCGGGCGCCTGTACCTTCACCACGCGCCCGCTGCCTCGCAGCCCGGCCCGCTCCCAGGCTTCCTCGAGTGCATCGATGTCCTCGCCGAGCAGGCTCACGGCACGCCGCGTCGCGGCACTGCGCCCCGACGCGATGCGGTACCCACGTGGCACCGTGTCGATGCCGATGTCGACCAGCAGCGCACCTGCGCGTCCGATCATGTCCGCACCGATCCCCCGGGCCGGCAGCTCGACGAGATGGGTCAGCGTGTGCAGCTCGCCGACGACGACTTCCGCCGCCTCGCGCGCCGCCGTACCCGGCCATGATCCGACACCGGTGGCTCCGGCGAAAACACTCACGCGCGTGCGATGGTGGCGCTGGCGATGACCTCGTCACCGGCCGGATCGGGCCGGTACAACACCAGGGTCTGGCCGGGCGCAACCCCACGCAGCGGGGTGCGCAGCGTCACGGCAAGGTGCCCGTCACGCAGTTCGGCCACCACATCGGCGATACCACCGTGGGCGCGCACCTGCACCTGGCACTCCACCGGACCCTCGGGGGCCGAACCGCTGGTGAAAACTGGTTTCTCCCCGGTCAATTCCCATATTTCGAGATCCTCCACCGGGCCCACCCGGACGGTGCCGCTGTCCGCATCGATGGCCGTGACGTACCTGGGCCGACCGTCAGCGCCCGGCCCGGCGATGCCGAGGCCCTTGCGCTGACCGATCGTGAAGCCGTGCACGCCCTCGTGCTCGGCGAGCACCACGCCGCTGGGATCGACCACGGCGCCGCGCCGCACGCCGATGCGGGCCCCCAGGAACGCCTGGGTGTCACCGGAGGGAATGAAGCAGATGTCGTGACTGTCGGGCTTCTCCGCGACCGCCAGACCGCGACGCGCAGCTTCTTCGCGGATCTGCGGCTTGGGCGTATCGCCGATCGGGAACATCGCGTGGCGCAGCTGTTCGGCGGTCAGCACACCCAGGACGTAGGACTGATCCTTGTCCGCGTCGACAGCGCGGCGCAGCCGCCCGTCCGAAAGCCGGGCGTAGTGGCCGGTGGCGACTGCATCGAAGCCCAGCGCCAGCGCCCTGGCCGCCAGGGCCGAGAACTTGATGCGCTCGTTGCACCGGACACAGGGATTCGGGGTTTCACCGCGGGCGTAGGACTCGACGAAGTCGTCGATCACGTCGTCTTTGAATCGGTCCGCGAAATCCCATACGTAGAACGGGATGTCGAGAATGTCGGCGACCCGGCGCGCATCCCCGGCGTCTTCCTTGGAGCAGCACCCCCGTGATCCGGTGCGTAGCGTCCCAGGCGCGGAGGACAGCGCCAGGTGTACTCCGACGACATCGTGACCGGCGTCGACCATCCGGGCGGCAGCCACCGAGGAGTCGACCCCACCGCTCATTGCGACCAGTACCCGCATCACTTCACCGTGCCCGCGCTCGCCAACGCTGCCTGCCTGGCCCGGTCTACCGCGGCAGGCAGCACCTCCAGCGCCCTGTCAACATCTGCACCGGTACTGGTGTGGCCCAACGACAGTCGCAATGACCCACGTGCGTTGGCCGGGTCGGCGCCCATCGCGATCAGCACGTGGGACGGCTGCGCCACCCCTGCGGTACAGGCCGATCCCGTCGAGCACTCGACACCCTTGGCGTCAAGCAGCATCAACAACGAATCACCTTCGCAGCCACGGAAAGTGAAGTGGGTGTTACCGGGAAGTCGGGCGTTGCCACGGGCGCCGTTGAGGTCGGCGTCGTCGATGGCCGCCAGCACGCCGTCGATCAGCCGGTCCCGCAAGGCCTGCACCCGGGCACTGTTGACGGTCATTCCTTCGATGGCCACCCGCGCCGCCGTGGCCATCGCGACCACGCCTGCCACATCCGGTGTGCCGGACCGGACGTCGCGTTCCTGTCCGCCCCCGTGCAGCAACGGGACGCATGCGGTGTCGCGGCGAAGCAGCAGCGCACCGACACCGGCCGGACCGCCGAACTTGTGTGCGGCCACGCTCATCGCGGCCAGTCCGCTGGCGGTGAAATCGACCGGGATCTGGCCGACAGCCTGGATCGCGTCGCTGTGCATCGGAACGTCGAATTCGGCGGCGACGGCGGCCAGATCGGCGATCGGCATGATCGTGCCGACCTCGTTGTTGGCCCACATGATCGTGACCAGCGCGATGTCACCGAGCTCGTGGTGGGCGGCCAGTACCTCGCGCAGCGCATCGGGGGCGACCGCACCGTCGGCATCGACCGGCAGCCAGGTCACCTCGGCGTGCTCGTGATCGACCAGCCACTGCACGGCGTCGAGCACCGCGTGGTGTTCGACCGCGGTGGTGACGATCCGGCGCCGCTTCGGATCGGCGTCACGGCGGGCCCAGTAGATGCCCTTAACCGCGAGGTTGTCGCTCTCGGTGCCGCCTGCAGTGAACACGACCTCCGACGGCCGCGCTCCGAGCAACTGGGCCAGCGACTCGCGCGCCTCCTCCATCCGGCGGCGGGCCAGGCGCCCGGAACCGTGCAGCGAGGATGCATTACCCACGCTGGCCAGCGCGGCGGTCATCGCCTCGATGGCGGCGGGATGCATCGGGGTGGTGGCGGCGTGATCGAGGTAGACCTGCCCGCCTGAGGACGCGGTCGGGATGGCGGTCATAGCTCATCCAGAATAGCCGCCGTCCGGCCACCGGCCCGACCACCCGCTCAGGCCACCAGAACGTGCGCGGCTCCGCTCGGCTGTGGCTGTGGCCTCCGCACGGCCGCTTCGCAGCGCAGCGCCAGATCACGGCGGTCATCGCCGGGCAGTTGCAGCGAGCCGACATGCACGTGGCAGACGGTGCGTCGGGCGGTGATCACCCGCCGTACCGACCGCAGTAACGTGTCCTCCCCGACGAACGCCGGAACGGTCGACGGGCGTCCGTCGCGGTGCCGATAGGCCAGTCGCAGCGGCTGTACGGGTCGGGCCGCATCGATGGCGGCCTGGAACATCGCCGGCCGGAACGGCCCGTACTCCAGGCCACACCAGGTGGTGCCCTCCGGGAAGGCGACGACGGTGTGCCCGGCACTCAACCGATCGGCCACGGCGCCCACCACCGCCGGAAGCCGGCGCAGGCTGCCCCGGTCGATCGGAATGACCTTCATGATGCGGGCGAGCCTGCCGAGCGCGGGCCATTCGACGAGGTCGGCGCGGGCCACGAACGAGCCCGGCAGCACCGCGCCGATGGAGAAGATGTCCAGCCAGGACACGTGGCCGCTGACCACCAGGACACCCTGCAGGTTGCGGATCGGACCACCGGCCACGCTGATCCGCACGCCAAGGCAGCGCAACATGAGCCGGCAGTAGAACCGCTGGATGTGCGTGCGGCCCGGAAGCGGCACCGCGAGCAGCGGTACGCCGGGCGCCAGGAGAATCGCCATCGCCACCCGCACCGTGGTGCGGATCCAGACCACGGCCCGCCGGCCCGTGTCAGCGCTGCCGACCTGGACGCAGCCGGCGTCACACGAGGCCCGCGGCAACCAGGAGTGGTCGCAGCCCCGGCTGGTCATGCCGACATCCCGTCAGCCAGGCCGGTTGCCGCCGACACCGACCGCAGGCGTTTCAGGTAGCGGGTATCGGCCCGGCGCTTGTCGAGCAGGGCCGGGAAGTCGCCGACGCCGAAATCCGGGTCGTGGGCCGGGTCACCGCAGACCTGCGCCCCCAGCCTCAGATAACCGCGCATCAACGGTGGCACCGTGGTGCGCGACGGCGGGTCGATGTTGTCCAGGCTCTTCCCGTCGAGCACCACCGGCCGGTACGGGTGCACGGTGTATTCAGCGGGCGCGGCGTGCCTGCGTCGCACGAAGTCGCGCACCCCACGGATCCGGGTGCCCGGCGGTCCGTCGGCATCGCCTGCCACCGGCACCGATACGCAACCGGCGACGTAGTCGTAACCACAGCGGTCCAGGTAGGCCAGGATGCCCGCCCACATCAGCAGGACCACGGCACCGTTGCGGTGGTCGGCACGTACCACCGCGCGACCCATCTCGACCAGCGAGGGACGCAGCGGGTCGAGGCCGCGGACGTCGAACTCGGTGGCCGTGTAGAGCCCTCCGGCGGCGATGGCACCGGGCGGCGGCAGCATCCGGTAGCAGCCGACCAGTTCACCGGAATCCTCGTCACGGACCAGCAGGTGATCGCAGTATTGGTCGAAGTGGTCAGCGTCGCGGCCGTCCACGGTGCCGGACAGCTCGAAACCGGGTTCGGCGGTGAATACGTCCTGACGGAGCCGCTGGGCGGCGTCGATGAGCTCTGAGTCGGTGGAAAGCACCAGTGAGTAACGCGGCGTCTCCGCCGACGGCGTTGGGCGATCTGCGGCGATGAGAACAGCTGAAGTGCTCATAGTCTGCACGGTCGCCCAGCCGGGTCGCCGGACGGCATCGCGCGCGTGACATGTCTGTGGAGAATGGGTGACCAGTTGTCGCCGGGCCGCGTCAGCGCTCCAGAAACACCACGTTCGCCTCGACGGGGTTACGCGGTACGGCCAGGCCGTTGGCCGGGAACGCCGGATCCGGGTAGCCGATCGACAGCCCGCACAGAATCGTCAGCTCATCCGGGATCTCCAGCTGGGCCCGCAACACCTCCGGGTATTCCGCGATCGACACCTGCACGCAGGCGCCGAGGCCGCGCTCGGTCAAGGCCAGCACCAGGGTCTGCAGAAACATCCCCACCCCCAGGCTGTCGACCAGGCCGAGGTCACGGTGCATGCAGACGACGCCGCCCACCGGGGCACCGAAGAACTCCCAGTTGCGGAGCCGAGCCTGCCGACGGGCCTCGGTGTCGCTGCGGGCGATGCCCATCGCGCCGTACACCAGGGCACCGAGCTCCCGTCGCAGCGGCAGGAAGGACTCCGGGACACCGGTGGACTCGGGAAAACCGGCGGACGCGGCCTCCAGGAGCGCCGCAACCAGCCGGTCGCGGCGCGCCCCGGAGGTGATGAACACCCGCCACGGCTGAATGTTGGAATTCGACGGCGCGCGCATCGCCAACGCGAGTGCTTCGTCGAGCAACTCCCGCGGTACCGGCTTGTCCCGCAAGAACATGCGGACCGACCGGCGTTCCCGCACGAGCGCGCCGAATTCCGTCATGGCAGCGGTACCCGACGGTCCCGCCGCTGCGCGAGTTCGTCGTCGTCGACGACGACGAGCATCGGCTGGCCGGGTGCGCAGATCATCGTGACGAGGAACCGCAGCGGCACGTCGGTGCGGTTGTTGGCGTCGGAGTAATGGATGACATCGCCACCCGGCTCCCAGAACGCCTCACCGGCCTTGATGACCCGCGGCGCTTCGCCTTCCAGCTCGAAGAGCATCTCCCCGTCCAGGACATAACCGAAGGACGGCCCACCCGGATGGCGGTGCGGCGGTGCTCCCGCGCTTCCGGCCGGCCATTCGATGATCGAGGTCATCACGTGGGCGTCCGACGGTATGAACGGCGGGGTGATGGTCTGGATCGTCGTGATGGCCTTCATCAGTTCAGCGTTGTCGAACACTGGTTTTCTCCCCAATCGTGGTGGGCCGGAAGGTTGTCACTGTTCGGCGAGCCAGTCGGCGAAGCGGATCGTGGCGAGCTTGCCGTCATCGCCGGTGACCAGACTGTCGTCGTCGACCGGTGTGCCGAAGTACGTGGCCTGCGCGTCGAGGACCACGGGCTTGTCCTCGCCCCGCTTGGCCAGCACGGCGCGGGCCATGTCTGCGAACGAAAGCTTCTCGGGCCCGCCGATGTTCACCGGGCTGGTAACCGGTGCCGTCTGCGCGGCCCTGGCCACCTCAGCGGCCACCTCGGCCGAGGCGATCAGCTGGATACGGGCATCGGGCACGCGGACCTCGTCACCGACCACGAGCGAATCGGTGATGGCCTCGGCGAACTCGTGGAACTGGGTGGCGCGCACGATCGTGTAGGGCAGGCCGGAGGCCAGGATGGCCTTTTCCTGGGCCACTTTGGCCCGCATGTAACCACTCTCGGGCAGGCCGTCGCAGCCGACGATCGACAGCGCCACATAGTGACCGACGCCGGTGGCCTTGGCGGCGTCAACCAGATTCCGCGTCGAGGTGGTGAAGAAGTCCATCACCGGGCCGTCGGCGAAGGACGGCGAATTCGTCACGTCGACAAGGACTTCGGCGCCCGCGAGCGCCTCTTTCAGTCCGTCCCCGCTGAGCACGTCTGCGCCCGATTTCCGCGATGCGGCGACCACGTCGTAGCCCGCCTCGGTGAGCAGCTCCCCCACCTTGGATCCGATCAGACCGGTCGCGCCGAAAACTGTGATCCTCATTGTGCGAACAACCTCTCTCACTGGTGTTGATGTCTCCACACCACACTGGCAGTGCACCGCCGCGGACGAGCCCTTGAAAGTCCGTAGTCCCCGCGTCCAGATTGCGCCGAGCAGACACAAAAGCACCCCAAAACCGCGGTTTTGGGGTGCTTTTGTGTCTGCTCGCGCAGCGAGGTCAGCCCTTGCGGGCCTTGACGGCCTCGGTGAGCTGCGGGGTGACCTTGAACAGGTCACCGACGATGCCGAGGTCGGCGATCTCGAAGATCGGCGCCTCTTCATCCTTGTTCACCGCGATGATCGTCTTCGAGGTCTGCATGCCGGCGCGGTGCTGGATCGCTCCGGAGATGCCCAGCGCGATGTACAGCTGGGGCGACACGGTCTTACCGGTCTGGCCCACCTGGAACTGACCCGGGTAGTAACCCGAGTCCACCGCCGCGCGGGACGCACCGACCGCAGCACTGAGCGAGTCGGCGAGCTCCTCGACCACGGAGAAGTTCTCCGCGCTGCCGACACCGCGGCCACCGGCGACCACAACGGTGGCCTCGGTCAGTTCCGGGCGGTCGCCGGCCACCGCAGGCTCACGCTTGGTGATCTTGGTGGCGTTCTCGGCCTGCGCCGGAACCTCGACGTTGACGACCTCGCCGGCACCGTCGGCAGGTGCGGCGTCGATCGAGCCGGGACGCACCGTGATCACGGGGGTGTCGCTGGTGACCTGGGCCTCGACGGTGAACGCGCCACCGAAGATGCTGTGGATCCCGACTGCACCATCGCGGACCTCGACCACGTCGACCAGCAGGCCCGAACCGATGCGTGCGGCCAGTCGGGCGGCGATCTCCTTGCCGTCGGCGGAGGCGGCGATCACGACGCCTGCGGGCGTGGCCGACTCGGCCAGCCCGGCCAGCACGTCGACCACGGGGGTGATCAGGTAGTTCTCTGCGTCGTCTGACTCGGCGACGTAGATCTTGGCCGCACCGGCGGCCTTCAGTCCATCGACCAGCGACGTGGCCGTACCGGGCTTGCCCACCACAACGGCGGCAGGCTCACCCAGCACCCGGGCGGCGGTTATCAGTTCGGCGCTGACCTTCTTCAAGGCGCCTTCGGAGTGCTCAACGAGCACAAGTACTTCAGCCATGAGTTCTCGTTATGTCTTTCGCGTCAAGTGGATGGGTCTAGATGAGTTTTTGGGCGACCAGGTACTCGGCGACCTTGGTTCCGCCGTCACCTTCATCGGTGACCTTCTCGCCGGCCGTCTTCGGCGGCTTGGGCGTTGACGAGAGCACCTTCGACCCGGCGTTGGCGACACCGACCTCGTCGGCCTCGACACCGATCTCGGCGAGGCTGAGCACGGTGACTTCCTTCTTCTTGGCGGCCATGATGCCCTTGAAGGAGGGGAAACGGGGTTCGTTGATCTTCTCGTTGACGCTGACCACAGCAGGCAGCGCCGCCTCGAGGGTGAACACGCCGTCGTCGGTCTCGCGCTCGGCGGTCACCTTCCCGCCCTCGACGGTCAGCTTGCGCACATGCGTGAGCTGGGGCAGACCCAGGTACTCGGCGATGACGGCCGGGACCGCGCCGCCGACGCCGTCGGTGGCCTCGTTACCGGCGATGACCAACTCAGTGCCCTCGATTGTGCCGAGCGCACGGGCGAGCGCCCACCCGGTCTGGATGACGTCGGAGCCGTGCAGGCCGTCGTCTTTAAGGTGCACCGCCTTGTCGGCGCCCATCGACAGGGCCTTGCGGATCGCCTCGGTGGCCCGCTCCGGGCCGGCGGTCAGCAGGGTGACGGTGCCTTCGGCGCCCTCCCTCTCGCGGATCAACAGTGCTTCTTCTACGGCACGCTCGTTGATCTCGTCGAGCACCGCGTCCGCGGCCTCACGGTCAAGGGTGAAGTCGCCGTCGGTGAGCTTGCGCTCCGACCAAGTGTCTGGGACCTGTTTGATCAGGACCACGATGTTCGTCATGACTCTGGTTCGTCCTCCTCGATGAGGCCGGGGACCGGCCTGCAATATCACGTTCTGAGCAACCAGCACCATGTTACTCGCCGGTAACTTGTGGTGGTTCGCAGGAACACCATAACTGGTCGAACTCTGCATTCCGGTTTTCCCCTAGCACAGTCCGGACGTAAGGGAACCGTTCGCGAATAGTCCACCAACCCTTCGCCTGGGTTAGCCTGCCTTCCAATGAGCACAATCGTTGGCGATCCGGAGGACGCCCTACCCCTGACCGGCGAGAGGACCATTCCGGGTCTGGCCGAGGAGAACTACTGGTTCCGCCGCCACGAGGTCGTCTATCAGCGGCTCGCCGACCGCTGCCGCGGTCGCGACGTACTGGAGGCCGGTTGTGGCGAAGGTTACGGCGCCGACCTGGTCGCCGGGGTCGCTCGCGGGGTGATCGGACTCGACTACGACGAGGCCACCGTCGCGCATGTGCGGGCCCGCTACCCGCGGGTCGACATTCGGCATGGAAACCTCGCCGAGTTGCCGCTGGCAAATGGCACGGTGGACGTCGTCATCAATTTTCAGGTCATCGAACATCTCTGGGATCAGGCGCAATTCGTTGCCGAGTGTTTCCGCGTATTACGGCCCGGCGGTGTGTTCATGGTTTCCACCCCGAACCGCATCACCTTCTCCCCCGGCCGGGACACTCCGCTCAACCCGTTCCACACCAGGGAACTCAACGCCGCCGAGCTGACCGAGCTGCTGGAATCCGCGGGGTTCACCCTCGAATCGATGCTCGGCGTCTTTCACGGCGCCGGCCTGGCCGTCCTGGATGCCAGGCACGGCGGATCCATCATCGAAGCCCAGGTACAGCGTGCAGTCGCCGACGCCCCGTGGCCCGAGCAGCTGCTCACCGACGTCGCCGCAGTGCGCACCGACGACTTCGACCTCGAAGAAGCCGGACGCAACAACCGGAACATTGATGACAGCCTGGATCTCGTGGCGATCGCGATCAGGCCATGACTGATTCGAACCCCGGGTCGCTGCGCTCCTGCCCGCCGAACCCGAACCCCGTGCCAGGCCTGTTCACCCTCGTCCTGCACACCCATCTGCCGTGGCTGGCACATCACGGCCGTTGGCCCGTCGGCGAAGAGTGGCTCTACCAGTCCTGGTCGGCGGCCTACCTGCCGTTGATGCGGGTGCTGCGGACCCTGGCTGCCGAGGATCGCACGCATCTGATCACCCTCGGCATGACACCGGTGGTCACCGCCCAGCTCGACGATCCCTACTGCCTCACCGGTATGCATCACTGGCTGGCGAACTGGCAGCTGCGGGCACTGGAGGCAACCACGCTGCGTGAGCAGGAGGCGTTGCGCGAGTTCGGCATTCGCGAGTACGCCGAGGCCGGCGCAGCCATCGAGGATTTCACCACGCACTGGCGGCACGGCGGAAGCCCGCTGCTGCGCGAGCTGATCGACGCCGACACCATCGAGCTGCTCGGCGGGCCGCTGTCGCACCCGTTCCAGCCGCTACTGAACCCGCGGTTGCGCGAATTCGCCCTCCGCGAGGGGCTCGCCGATGCGCAGCAACGGTTCGCCCATACGCCCGAGGGCATCTGGGCGCCCGAGTGCGCGTATGCACCGGGGATGGAAAACGGTTATGCCGCAGCAGGAGTGGGCCACTTCATGGTCGACGGTCCGTCCCTGCACGGGGACACCGCGCTGGGACGTCCGGTCGGCGACTCCGATGTGATCGCATTCGGCCGGGACCTGCAGGTCAGCTACCGCGTGTGGTCACCGAAGTCGGGCTACCCAGGCCACGCCGCATACCGCGACTTTCACACCTACGACCACACCACAGGCCTCAAACCGGCTCGCGTCACCGGACGCAACGTGGCCTCCGAGGACAAGGCGCCCTACGACCCACAGCGCGCCGACCGTGCGGTCGACGAGCATGTCGCCGACTTCGTCGAGGTGGTTCGTCAGCGGCTGCTCAGTGAGAGCGACCGGATCGGCAGGCCCGCCCACGTGGTCGCCGCGTTCGACACCGAACTGTTCGGGCACTGGTGGTACGAGGGACCGGTGTGGCTGGAGCGGGTCCTGAGGGCACTGCCCGAGGCCGGGATCCGGGTCGGCACGCTCTCGGACGCCCGAACCGACGGGTACGTCGGCGCCCCGGTCGAATTACCGCCCAGCTCATGGGGTTCGGGCAAAAACTGGCAGGTCTGGAATGGGGAGGCGGTCAGCGACCTCGTTCACCTCAACAACGAGGTTGTCGACGCCGCGCTGAGCACCGTGGACAAGGCCCTGACCCAGCAGGCATCGCTGAGCGCACCGACGCCGCGGGACCGGGTCGCCGACCAGATCCTGCGCGAAACACTGCTCACGGTGTCCAGTGACTGGCCGTTCATGGTCAGCAAGGATTCGGCTGCTGACTACGCGCGTTACCGGGCACACCTGCACGCGCACGCGACCCGCGAGATCAGCGACGCACTCGCGGCGGGCCGCCGCGAACATGCCGAGCGTCTGGCCGACGGCTGGCACAAGGCCGACGGCCTGTTCGGTGCCCTCGACGCACGACGGCTGCCGAAATGACCCCCACCGCGAGGGTGCGCGTCTGCCGCTCGACCCGCCGTCAATCCACGACATTGTCCGCACGCTCGCACCGGCACGAAGGCACGCATTCATGAAGATCCTGATGGTGTCGTGGGAGTACCCGCCGGTTGTCGTCGGCGGACTCGGCAGGCACGTGCATCACCTCGCGACCGCACTCGCCGCGGCAGGCCACGAAGTCGTGGTGCTCAGCCGCAGACCCTCGGGTACCGACCCGAGCACGCACCCGTCGAGCGACGAGGTCAGTGAAGGGGTGCGCGTCGTGGCCGCCGCCCAGGACCCGCACGAGTTCGAGTTCGGTACCGACATGATGGCGTGGACCCTGGCGATGGGCCACGCGATGATCCGTACCGGGCTCACGGTCAAGGACGCCTCGGGCCAGCGGTGGGTACCCGATGTGGTGCACGCCCACGACTGGCTGGTCGCCCATCCCGCCGTCGCCCTGGCGGAATTCTTCGATGTGCCACTGGTTTCCACCATCCACGCCACCGAGGCAGGCAGACACTCCGGTTGGGTGTCGGGTCCCATCAGCCGACAGGTGCACGCCGTCGAATCGTGGTTGGTCCACGAATCCGACTCGCTGATCACATGTTCGACGTCGATGAGCGAGGAGATCACCGAGCTGTTCGGTCCCGGACTCGCCGAGACCCGGGTGATCCGCAACGGAATCGATGCCGCCCTATGGCCGTTCGCGCCGCGCCGGCCACGCCAAGGTCCTGCGCAACTGCTCTACGTCGGACGCCTGGAATATGAGAAGGGGATTCACGACGCGATCGCGGCACTCCCCCGCATCCGACGCGCCCACCCCGGCACCACGCTGACCATCGCCGGTGACGGGACCCAACAGCAATGGCTCGTCGAGCAGGCGCGGAAACACAAGGTGCTCAAGGCCACCCGGTTCGTCGGTCGACTCGGCCACCAAGACCTGGTGGGTGCGCTGCAAGCCGCCGACGCCGCCGTGCTGCCCAGTCATTACGAACCGTTCGGGATCGTGGCGCTGGAAGCTGCCGCCACCGGTACCCCGCTGGTGACGTCGAACGTCGGCGGACTTGGCGAGGCGGTGATCAACGGGCAGACCGGAATGTCATTCGACCCACGCGATGTCGCCGGGTTGGCCGCCGCGGTCCGCGCGGTGCTCGACGATCCGGCGGCGGCCGCGCGTCGGGCGGTGGCCGCCCGCGAACGGCTCACCGCGGATTTCGACTGGCATACCGTCGCGAATGAAACCTCGCAGGTCTACCTCGCCGCCAAACGTGGGGAACGCGAACCACACCGGCGCAGGCCCATCGTCGAGCACGCGCTGCCCGACCGCTGAGCCGAGCACACCGATAGTTCGACCGGCACCGAACTGTTTCCGCCCTAACCTGCGGGTATGGCACTCACCCGCAGCGCAGTTCTCACGCTCATCGCGGCGTATCTGGGCCTGTTCGTCGGGCTCGTGGACGCGAACGCGGTCAACCTTGCACTGCCGGCCATCCGCGACGACCTCGGCGGCGGTATCGCCGGAGCCCAGTGGACCATCGACGCCTACAACGTCACGTTCGCGGCGTTCCTGCTCACCGCGGGCTCCCTCGGTGACCGGTTCGGCAGGCGCAGGCTGCTGCGTATCGGGTTGATCGTCTTCATCGGCGCGTCGGTGGGATGCGCGCTCGCCCCGGCCCTGCCGGTGCTCCTGGCCGCCCGCGCGACCCAGGGAGTCGGTGCGGCCATGATGTTGCCGCAGGGGTTGGCCATCACCACGGCGGCGTTCCCCGATCCGGTCGACCGGGCCCGGTCGACCGCGGCATGGGCAATGGCGGCCGCCGGCAGCACCGCGATCGGGCCGTTGTTGGGTGGCGTACTCGTCGATTCCGTCGGCTGGCGCTGGATCTTCGGGCTCAACGTCCCGATCGGTGCGCTGGCAGTGCTGTTGAGTTACCGCTATCTGCCGGAGTCCCACAACCCGGGCGCGAGCAGCATCGACGTGGCGGGCCAGATGCTGGCGGTGGTCGGCCTCGGTGCGCTCACCGTCGCACTCGTCGAAGGGGCGGCCTGGCCTGCCGGCCGGGTCACCACGGTCGCGGTTCTCGCAGCGGTGGTCCTGGCGGTCTTCGTCCGGACCCAACGCCGGGGTGCGCACCCGATGCTGCCGCTGGATCTGTTCCGCAGCCGCCGCCTGGTGGCGGCGCTGTTCGCGACGTTCGCGATGACGTTCGGCATCTATGGGCTGCTGCTGGTGAACAGCTTTGCATTCCAACAACAACGGGGCGTGAGCGCGTTGACGACCGCGGTCTGGTTCCTGCCCATGCCCATCACCTATCTGGTGCTGATCCCTGCGGCCACCGCACTGACCCGACGCACCAGCCCACGCTTGGTGATGACCGCGGGCCTGAGCCTGATGGCCGCCGGCCTGCTGCTCTACGCCGCCGCCGGTCCCCACGGTTCGAGTTGGCTGCTCGAATCGTCGTTCATGCTCGCCGGTGCGGGGCTGGCACTCAACACCGGACCGGCCGTAGCGCTGGCGATGGCCGCCATCCCGGTTCGGCAGGCCGGACTGGCTGCGGGAATGGTCAATCTGGCCCGGCTGCTGGGGATCAGTATCGGGGTGGCGGTGCTGGGCAGTGCGCTGGCGGCGGTGGGCGGCGACGGCGGTGTCCGCTGCGCGCTACTGCTCGGTGGTGTATGCCAGTTGGTGGGCGCGGTCGTGGCACTGCGGCTGGCGCGACCCGATCCGGCGCTGATTCGGAGGGCGATGAGCGATGCGTGACGCGCAGGACCTACCCGCGGTGGCCGACGTCGACATCGCAGCCCTCGCGGCGCTGCTGGCCGATTCGGCCCGCTGCAAGGTATTGATGGCACTGGACGACGGCCGTGCGCTGCCGGCCAGCGTGCTGGCCACCGAGGCAGGCATCAGCCGCCCCACGGCCAGCAGTCACCTGCACAAGCTGACCGAGGCGGGGCTGCTGACGGTCCAAACCCATGGGCGGCACCGCTATTACCGGCTGTCGGGTCCCGAGGTCGGCGCCCTGCTCGAGCAGCTCGGGCGGCTCGCACCGACACGTCCGGTCACCTCTCTGCGGGAGGGCACCCGGGCGGCGCGGCTGCGGACCGCACGCACCTGCTACGACCATGTCGCCGGGCGCCTGGGTGTGCAGATCATGGGCAGCCTGCTCGACCGGCAGGTGCTGACCGGCGGGGATGGCCGTTATGACCCGCGCCGCGACGGCCACGATGCCCTCAGCAGCCCCGGCCACGACATCCGTTACGAACTGACCCGCGACGGACAACGCTTTCTCAGCCACATCGGAGTTGAACTACCTACGGGCAGAAGGCCACTCATCCGGTACTGCGTGGACTGGACCGAGCAGCGTCACCATCTGTCCGGTGGCCTGGGCCGGGCCGTGTTCGACCGGTTGCTGTCCGCGGGCTGGGTGAAACGGACACCCCGAGGCCGCGCGTTGACGGTCACCGATACCGGCCGCACCGCGATGGGTGATGTTTTCGGAATCGACTGGACCCCTTGATGCGAGGCGAGAGGCCTACAGCGGCAACGAAAACACCGAAACGACGATGAGCACCAGCACCCCGATCGTCACCACATGGACCTCCCTGACGGGCCGGACATTCCTCGGCAGCGGATGCCGAGCCAGGGTGCGTTGCCTACGCACCCCGACCAGGTAAACCAGCAATGCGATGACGACCGCCACAGCTGCAGCAGCCAGGCCGAACCCGGCGCGGTGGTCCTGGATGTCGTGCAGCATCAACAATGCCCCGTTGCCGAGTACCGCGAACGAGGTGCGCGTCCACGACAACGATGTGCGCTGGGCCTGCAGGCCCGGATCGGGTGCCGTCAACCGGTGCCCGCTCCGAGGAGCGCGGTGACCAGGGCCAGCAGCCCGATGGCACACAACCCCACGGCGAGGTACGCCGGGGTGGGATGGCGCGGCAGCGCTGTCCCCGTCCGCATCGCGCGATCGACCTGGCGCCACCGCCACAGTCCCACTGCGGCAGTCACGGTCGCGAGAAATGCGAGGAACAGCCCGAGGAAGTGACGCGCGCCCGGCACGGCCATGTCGGACACGAACTGGATGACGGCGACGGCGGCCGCCAGCAGACCCAACGCAGTGCGCTGCCACGCCAGAAACGTCCGCTCGTTGGCGAGAGTGAAACGGTAGTCGAGCTCCGGCTCATCAGAGCCGGAGCCTGCATCTTCACCGGGCTTGCGCCCCGAGCCGGTCAGTTGCTCGAGGCCTTCTTGCGTTCGATGTCGGCCAGCGCCGCGGCCAGCTCCGCACGCTGCGCAGCCGACGTCTCCCAGGACAGCTTGCGGTTCTTGACCACTTTGGCCGGAGCACCGACCGCGATCGAATAGTCCGGAATGTCGCCCTTGACCACCGCGTGGGCGCCGAGCACGCAACCGCGGCCCACCGTGGTGCCGCGCAGAACCGTCACCTTGGCCGCGATCCAGGTGTCCGGGCCGATGCGGACCGGGCCCTTGATGATGCCCTGGTCCTTGATCGGCACATTGATGTCGTCCATCTTGTGGTCGAAGTCGCAGACATAGCACCAGTCCGCCATCAGCGCCGAGTCACCGATCTCGATGTCGAGGTAGGTGTTGACGACGTTGTCACGGCCGAGCACCACTTTGTCGCCGATGCGCAGCGAGCCTTCATGGCAGCGAAGGGTGTTCTTATCGCCGATGTGCACCCACCGCCCGATCTCCATCTGCGCGAGTTCGGGTGTGCACTGGATCTCCACGCCCTTGCCCAGGAACACCATGCCTCTGGTGATGATGTGCGGGTTGGCGAGCTTGAACTTCAGTAGCCGGAAATAGCGCACCAGATACCACGGCGTGAAGGCGCGGTTGGCGATCACCCATTTCAGCGATGCCAGAGTGAGGAAGTCGGCCTGCCGCGGATCACGCAGGCGGGAACCCCGCCAGCGTTTGTGAATCGGGGCACCCCACATGGTCGTCATGGCCGGAAAGCCTACGCGAGCCGGTGGGTACCGGCGGGATACCCTCAGTGGGGCCATTGCGACCGGTCCCGATGGACTCCAGAGTGCACCACGACGAAAGGACACCGTGTTCCGGCGATACCTTGCGCTGGTGGTAGCGGCGCTGCTCACGGGCCTGCTCGCCGGTTGTGAGGACACCGATTCCTGGGTCCAGGCGCATGCCGCCGAAGGCTGGTCCGCGCAATACGGCGACGCGGCCAACAGCAGCTACACCGGCGCCGACGGGGCCGAGGCGCTGCGGCTGGAATGGAGCCGGTCGGCCAAAGGCGAACTGGGCGCTCAGGTCGCACTCGGGTCAACAGGCTATGTGGGTGTCAATGCCCAGTCGGCGGGCGGATGCTCACTGATGGTGTGGGAAGGCGACAACAACGCACGGCAACGCTGGTGCACCCGGTTGGTGCAGGGCGGTGGTTGGACCAGTCCACTGTTCGACGGGTTCGACAATCTCTATGTGGGTCAGCCCGGCGCGATCTTGTCGTTTCCGCCGACCCAGTGGATCCGCTGGCGCCAGCCGGTGATCGGCATGCCCAACACCCCGCGCATCCTCGCGGGCGGCCAACTGTTGGTGGTCACCCACCTGGGCCAGGTCCTGGTGTTCGACGGGCATCGCGGCACCGTGGAGGGTGAACCGCTCGACCTGGTCTCCGGGGTCGACCCCACCGATTCCGAGCGCGGGCTCGCCGATTGCCGACTGGGCCGTTCCCGGTGCCCGGTGGCGGCGGCGCCGGGGTTCAGCGCGGACACCGGCACCGCGGTGCTCGGATTGTGGGAGCCCGGTGCCGAAGCTCCCGTACTGGTCGGACTGCGCTACCGGCCCGGCCAGAGTCCTCTGATGAGCCGGGAGTGGACCAGTACCGCGGTCGGGGGCGGGCCGCTGGCCAGCCCGGTGCTTTCGGCGGACGGGACGACGGCCTACGTCAACGGCCGCGATCAGAAACTGTGGGCCATCAACACTGCTGACGGCTCGGCCAAGTGGTCCGTGCCGCTCAATTACCTTCCCCAGACACCGCCGTCGGTGTCGCCGGACGGCTTGATCGTCGCCGGCGGCGGACCGGACGCCACGCTGATCGCGGTGCGCGATGCCGGAGACAACGGCGAGGTGGTGTGGACCCGCGACGACGTGGCACCGCTGACCACGTCCAGCCGCTCCGGACACGTCGGTTACGCGGTGGCCCGCGATGGTGGGCATGGTCAGGCACTGCTGGTGTTCGACGCCGGCGACGGGCACACCGTCAACAGCTACCCGCTGCCGGAAGCCACCGGTTGGCCCGTCGGGGTGTCGATCGGTCACGACGGCCGCATCGTCGCCGCGACCAGTGACGGCCAGGTGTACGGCTTCGCCCCGGCCTGAGCTCCACCGGGCTCATCCCGCCAGGCCCGGACCATTTGCCGAAACTGCGCTCAGGGACAAAATCCGGGCCGGATTTGTCCCTGAGCGCAGTCTGGGTGTGAACACTCAGGGGTGAACTGTGGTGTCCACGTGCGGTACGTAGACATGCGGCTGGGTGATGTCGTTCACCCAGATGTGATGGCCGATATCGGCCTGCGCCGGTGCGGCCAATCCAACCAGCCCAGCAGTCAGGGCTCCGGCAATCAACGAGGCGATCCCGATGTTCTTCACAGTGGTGCTCCTTTGAGCATGTCGAATTCCAGCGGTCACACAGGAGAAGTCCTGTTGACCATCGGATCGGTGCGGTGACCAGCTCCCGTAGCGATCTGCTAATGGTAACCAGAGACTCTTACCATTAATTCCGCTGGCAGCAATTGACCGGTCACTGGCAGAATCGAGTTGCGGACCTGCCGCACCAGGGGGCGAACGTCAGCGCCCCCGGCTCCGGTCCCTATCGCGCATCAGTACTTTCGGGTGCTTCAGTATGGGCCGCAAAGCTCAGTGACCGCTCATCACGTGCTAATGGTTGTCAGTACGTCTATCATTATTTCGGACCGTTGCTCGCCGTCATTCGCGCGGGCGCTGGGTGAAGGGAACGAGGGCATGGAACCGGTGCCGATCGTGCTGGCCAATACGATCTCCATCGACCGTGGTCGCGTTCATGACTCTCTCGCCGAGCAGAACGATGCAGAGCAGTGGCTGCGCAAGATCAGCGGGCAGTTGAACTTGACGCCGCAGCCACCCAGCAGTGACACGCTCATCGGCGCCCATGTTGACCGCCTCGTCTCCTTACGCGACGCCGTCCGCCGGCTCGCCGCCGACCAAACGCAGGACCCGCGAACCCTCGGTCAGTCACCCGTTCCCGACGCGGCCGCGGCAACTGACATCGTCAACAGCAGCTCCGCACTCGGTTTGGTCTGGCCCGAAGTGGATTGCGCAGGCCCGACTGCGCAGCGACGCGACGTATGGGCGGGCAGGGAGTACCTCGATGCGCTCATCACGGTCATCGCACGGCAGACGATCGATCTCGCCGTCAGTCCCCAATGGGGTCAGTTGCATCCATGTCTTGCCCCGGGCTGTGCGCATTTCTTCGTCAAAGACCAAATGCGCCGGCAGTGGTGTTCGCCGCACTGCGGAAATCGGGCACGCGTCGCACGTCACGCACACCGCCACCGCACAGGGTGAATGGCACGGCTACGCCAGCAGAGGCGCCAGTGCCGAACGCGGTACGGATGCCTGGATGGCGCCGGCGGCCTCAGCCAGCAATTCACCCTGGCCGAAGAAGAAGATCACCGCATCATCGGTGATCGCGAAGTTCTGATAGTGCCTCGGATCGAGGCCGACACCTGCCGGGATCGCCTGCTCCACTCCGGACTGCTTCTGCAGTTCACGTTCGACGATCGGGAAGATGACGTCCAGCGGCTTGGCACCCGGTTTGAAGTAGGTGTCATAGGTGATCGGTGCCCGGGTGGCCAGGTTGTAGTTGAACGCCTTGTACCAGGTCTGCGGGTGGGCGCCGCCGACATCCTGGTACACCTCGAACACCAGGCTCTGGGTGCGCGGAGGCGTGCCGGAGGTGTACTCGGTGCCCTTGGCGTCCAGCACGTAAGGCTGGTCACGCAACCCCGGCATCTCCGAGACGTTGATGAACCCGTCGCGGGTCTGGGTGAGGTAGCCGGCCACGGCCTGCTGGTCGGGATAACCGACCGGGAAGTTGTAGTCCAGGGTGTAGGCCGCGTTGGCGGTGTGGACCTGGCAGGTCTGGTCGGCGTCGACGGTGCCGTCGAGCTCCGCACATGCCGGTTGCGCGGTCGCGACCGTGGTACCCATCCAGGCGACCAGCACTCCGGCCGCCAGCAGCGCTGTCACTGTGGAGATTCGCATCGTCAGTCGTCCTCGCAGGCGATGAATTCGCGCCGGCTCGAACGCCGGCGCATCACTGTCAGGGTACGTGCCGGTCACCGGGACGGCCGACAAATGAATGCCGTTGCACGGCTTTGTGCCCCGGATCCGAGCCGCGTGATGACCACCGTCAATTGCTGTGATCCACGCAACCGCAGCCGTGGCCGCAGTACATCGGGGTCCACGTCGACCCCACGGATCAGGATTTCCACCGCGCCCACGTCGCGGGCGGCCAGCGCGGTGCGCAACCGCCGCTCGTGATAGCTGAGTTGCTCCAATACCTCGAAGCCGCGCAGTCCGGCCGGCAACTCGTCGCCGGACAGATAGGCGATGTCGGGGTCGAGTTGCCACAGTCCGTGCCGCGCCGCATAGTGCCGCACCAGCCCCGCCCGCACCACCGCACCGTCGGGGTCGACGATCCACCGGCCTGCCGGCGCCACCGGGCAGTCGTCGGGGTCTGCGTCGGTGATCTGCTCGCCGCGGTCGAGCAGGGTGGCCCGTCGGCGCACCCCCGCACCGGCGAGGCCCGCTGACCACAGGCAGGCCTCCCGCACTCCCCCGGCAAGTGATGTCACCTCGATTTCACCGTCGAAGCCCATCCGCGCCAACGCATCGAAATCGATTCCGGGAGCGCACTTCACGACGATGTCCCGATCCCGGTAGACATCGAACAGCGCGTCAAGGGCCGGCGTGAACGCACGCGGATCGAACCGGCGCCTGCCGCCCTGGCGACGCGCCGGGTCCAGGATCACCACGGCGTCACCGGTGATGGGGCGCAGTGCGTCCGCCCGGCACAGCGGCACCACACGGCCGCCGTCGAGGTTGTTGGCCGCCATCGCCAACCGCACCGGATCGATATCGCTGCCCACCAGATCGGCCGCCGAAGCACGCAGTGCGGCAAGCTCACTGCCGATCGAGCAGGTGGCGTCGTGAACCCTTGCCCCGGTCAGCCGGCGGGCACGGTGCGCGGCGACCGGCGCGGCCGTGGCCTGTTGCAGCGCCTCGTCGGTGAACAACCAGGACGACGGGTCGGCGAACTTGGCGGTGGCCCGACGGCGCAGCTGCACGGTCTCCACCAGCACCGGGGCCCGGTCCCCGAATTGCGTTCGCACCGAGGCGATGTCACTGACCAGGCTGGCTCCGGCCAACCGGTACCGGCCAACCTCGCGCAGGGCCTGCGCCCCCGCCTCGGAACGCAGATAGGCGACGGCTCCAATATCGAACAGCGTGGGCCTTATTCTCCCGCCGGCTTCACTCCGGTGACCATCACGTTGTAGAACCAGCCCTTCGGGACCACGCGTCGCCACACGTTGGCGTCCACCCAACTCAGCGTGGTCCAGCTACCGAAAGCGAACTTCGCCCAGCCCCAGCCGAGTTTCCCAGGAGGCACGGTCGACTCGAACGTCCGCACCGGCCAGCCCAGCATCGCGGCGGTGAACTCCTCGCTGGCGGTGCGTACCTCGACAGCGCCCGCGTTGCCGGCCATCTTCTCCAGATCGGCGGGCTCGAAGGTGTGCAGGTCGACGATCCACTCCAGCGCGGCCGCCCGCGAATTCTCGTCCAGCTCCTCCTGGGGGCGCCGCCAGCTGCCCAGACCGGGCAGCTTCATCGCCTGAACGGTCGTTTTCCAGGTCAGGTCGGCCAGGGCGCGGGCATAGGTGTTACCCACCTTGGTGGGTTCACCGGCGAACACGAACCTGCCGCCCGGCTTCAGCACCCGGACCACCTCACGCAACGACAGCTCGACGTCGGGAATGTGATGCAGCACGGCATGGCCGACGACCAGGTCGAAGGTGTTGTCGTCGTACGGAATGCCTTCGGCGTCGGCAACCCGCCCGTCGATGTCCAGGCCGAGCGACTGCCCATTGCGCGTGGCCACCTTGACCATGCCCGGTGAGAGGTCGGTCACCGATCCGCGTCGCGCCACCCCGGACTGCACCAGATTGAGCAGGAAGAACCCGGTACCGCAGCCGAGCTCCAGGGCCCGGTCGTAGGGCAGGTCCCGCTGCTCTTCGTCAGGCACGATGGCGTCGAACCGGCCGCGGGCATAGTCGATACAACGCTGGTCGTAGGAGATCGACCACTTGTCGTCGTAGGACTCGGCCTCCCAGTCGTGGTAGAGCACCTGGGCCAGCTTGGTGTCGTGGCGGGCAGCCTCGACCTGTTCGGCCGTCGCGTGCGGGTTCGGAGCCGGCTGCTCGGCGTCCTTGATATCCGTCATGAAGGGCAGCCTAATGGCCGCCGTCCGGTGCTCGTCACGGCCGGTCGACAGCAGCCTTGGCGGCGGCCAGCACCTCCACCGGCTGATCGGCGAAACGCCGGGCCCAAGCCAGTGCGGCGTCGTACACGTGGTCAGGGGCCACCATCTCATCGATCAGCCCCAGCGTCAGCGCCTCTTCGGCCCCGACGAAACGTCCGCTGAACACCAGCTCCTTGGCCTTGCTCGCCCCGATGGCGCCGGCCAGCCTGGAACCGCCGCCCCCACGCGGTGCCAGACCGGCAAGGATCTCGGTCGATCCGAACTTGACGTTGTCACCGCTGACCCGCCAGTCCGCGCCCAGCGCCAGGGTCAGCCCGCTGCCCAGCGCATAGCCGGTGATGGCCGCGACGGTGGGCTTGGGGATGTCGGCCAGCGCCGCGACGCACTGCCGCAGCATCAGGTCGGCCGCGGCGGTCTCCTCGGCGTTCAGCGTGCGCAAGCCCGGCACGTCATCCCCCGCGCAGAAGATCTCGTGTCCACCGAACAGGATCACGACCTTGATGTCGGGGCGGCCGGCAAGCTCCGCGGCGGCCGCGGTGATCTCCCGGTACACCTGCCGGGTCAGTGCGTTGGTCGGCGGCCGGGACAACAGCAACGTGGCGATGCCCGGCGCATCGTCGTTGGTGACGACGCTGACGAATTCGTGACCGGTCATCATCATGGTCCCCGATGATTGCGCGCCGCGTTGTAGCGTTCACTGTCGAAGAACTCGATATCCCAGTTACCTTCTCCGACAGCGAGATTCGGCTCGATCGGGACGATCTTGCGCTCAACCGACAGCACCTCGGCGACAGTGCGCCCGTTCAGCGACTCCAGCTGAGTCCAGGTCGGTGGGAGCAGAAAGCTCCGCCCTGCCGCGAAGTCGTCGAGCCCTTCCTGCGGCGTGCTCCAGAACGCCTGGTCGGCCTCGGTGTTCTCACCGTCGGCCCGTTGCCCGGCCGGCAGCGCACCGACGAAGAAGTAGGTGTCGTAGCGGCGGGTGCGCTCCTCCTTGGGCGTCACCCAGTTCGCCCACGGCCGCAGCAGATCCGCTCGCAGCACGAGCTTCTCATCCCGCAGGAAGTCGGCGAACGACAGTGAATTGCTGGCCAGCGCGGCACGCGCATCGCCGTACACCGACGCGTCGCTGACGATGCCGTCCGGATCATTGACCGGTCCGGCGAACAGCACCCCGGACTCCTCGAAGGTCTCGCGTGCCGCGGCACACACCAGGGCCTCGGCCAGGCCCGTGTCCACGCCGAGCCGGTCCGCCCACCAGGACGGGGCAGGTCCGAACCAGCCGATGTCGGCGTTGCGGTCGCGATCGTCGACACCGCCACCCGGGAACACCATGACACCGGCGACGAACTCCATCGCCGCGTGCCTGCGCATCAGGAACACCTTGATGCCTGCCGGAGTGTCACGGACCAACATCACCGTCGCAGCAGGCCGGGGCGCCAAGGGCGCCACCGGATCCGGGGCGTTCGGCTCGGTCATGCTCGCCTCCTGTGCGCTGCACGGCTTCTCATTCTCCGCGCGAAGTACCGCCCGTCGATCACGTCCAAGGCGATCGCCTGCCCGAAGGCCTTCGACAGATTCTCCGCGGTCAGCACGTCGGCCAGGAGGCCTCCCGCGACGACGTGCCCCTCGGACAGGATCAACCCGTGGCTGAAGCCCAGCGGAATCTCCTCGACGTGATGGGTGACCAGCACCATCGCCGGGGCGTCCGGATCGGCGGCCAGGTCGGACAACCGCGCCACCAACTCCTCACGACCGCCGAGATCGAGTCCGGCGGCGGGCTCATCCAGTAGCAGCAGTTCCGGATCTGTCATCAACGACCGTGCGATCAGCACCCTCTTGCGTTCGCCTTCGGACAGCGTGCCGTAGGTGCGCTCGGCCAGGTGTTCGGCGCCGACGCTTTCCAGCATGTCGACGGCTTGGGCGTAGTCGACGTCCTCGTAGCTCTCCCGCCACCGGCCCAGCACCGCATATCCGGCCGACACCACGAGATCGCGCACCACCTCGTCCTCGGGTATCCGCTGCGACAGCGCTGAGCTGCTCAGCCCCACTCTGGACCGCAGTTCGGACATGTCGGTGCGGCCCAGTCGTTCGCCGAGTACATAGGCGGTGCCGGAGGACGGGTGTTCGGTGGCCGCGGCGATCCGCAGCAGCGAGGTCTTGCCTGCACCGTTGGGCCCGATGACCACCCAGCGTTCGTCGAGTTCGACGGCCCAGGTGACGGGTCCGACGAGGGTGTTGCCGCCACGTCGAAGGGTGACCCTGGCGAAGTCGATCAGGAGGTCGGGGTCGGGTGCTTCGTCTCCGGTTGCGGGCACCCGCTCATCGTAGTGATGCGATCCTGGCGCGCTCGGTCGCGTCCGTTCCCGAAATCGTGGAACAGCATGGAACGCGGGGTGAGTCGAAGGAACAGCTGTACGAGCGGACCGATACCGAACGCGTAGAGCACGGTCCCGACGCCGACCGTTCCGCCGAGCACCCAGCCGACCAGGAGCACGACGGCTTCGATGCCGGTGCGCACCAGTCGGACCGACAGTCCCGTGCGGGCCACCAGGCCGGTCATCAGTCCGTCGCGCGGGCCAGGCCCCAATCCGGCGCCGATATAGAGCACCGTGCTGATGGCATTGAGCACCACAGCACCCACCATCATCGCGATCCGTACCGGCAGTGCCGACGGCGCGGGCAGCACTCCCAGTACGGCATCGACGGTGATGGCGATGACGATCACATTGGCGACCGTGCCGATACCCGGCCGGTTCCGCAGCGGGATCCAGGCCAGCAGAACGACCACACCGACCACGGCCGAGGCCGCGCCGATCGTCATCGGAGTGTGCCGGGTCAATCCCTGATGGAACACGTCCCAGGGGTCCAGTCCCAGCCCGGCCCGCACCATCATCGCCATGGACGAGCCGTAGCCGCCCAGCAGCATCGCGCCGCGAAGCAACGCGCTGGTCATGAATGGTGCTGGAAGCGCAACCGGATGAGTTCGAGTTCCCGACGTATGCGTTCCTCGTCCCGATCGACGTAGTCGAAACCGCTACTAGGCGCTCTCCAGGTGAACGCTTCGGCGAGCGAATCAGCGAGGCGAGATATCCAATTTGTCCGCATGACTCGATAATCGTGACATCTGGCTTGCTCATCAATAGCCAGTTGACGGATACTGGCATCAATATGAGTACCGACATGGCGGCACGCGCACTCGATGTGGACCTTTTGGCCCGCGAACTTGGCAACTGGCGCACATCCAGTCTCAGCGGCCCCGCCTATCTCGGGTTGGCCGACGCGATTCGGCTTCTCATCGTCGACGGCCGCGTACCGGTCGGCTCACGACTGCCCAGTGAGCGGGCCCTGGCAGATGCACTGCGCGTGTCCCGCACCACCGTCACCGCGGCGTTCACCCAGCTGCGCGAGGACGGCTACCTCAACGCGCGCCGCGGCGCCCGCGGGATCGCCGCGCTGCCCTTACGCCCCGCGGAGGCCATCGTGGAGGGCCGCACTCCGAGCGCCAGCCTGGCTGCCGCGGCCCTGTCCGCGCCGTGTGCCGCCGTCTTGGAGGCGTTCGCCGAGGCCACCCGCGACATCGCCCCGTATCTCCAGCAGCCCGGACACGAGCTGATGGGCGTCGGCGCTCTGCGTGCAGCGGTCGCCGAACGGTACTGCCGACGAGGGCTGCCGACCAGTCCGAACCAGGTCATGATCACCAGCGGAGCCCAACACGCCATCGGTTTGATCCTGGCCACCCACACTCAGCCCGGCGACCGCGTCCTCGTCGAACAGCCCACGTACCACGGTGCGCTGTCGGCGATCTCGACCGCAGGCGCCCGTGCGGTGCCGGTGTCACTCGCCACAGACGGCTGGGAGATCGACGCCGTCCACGCCGCGCTGCGCCAACTTGCGCCGAGCCTGGCCTACCTGGTGCCCGACAGTCACAACCCGACGGGATTCACGATGGCGACCGCGGATCGGAAACGGTTGGGACAGATCATCTCCGAGACACGCACCCGCACCATCGTCGACGAATCGATCATGGACATGTGGATGGATGAAGCGCCGCCCGCGCCACTGGCCGCGTCGGTGCCACGTGGCGACCTGGTGCTGACCATCGGCTCGACGTCGAAGTCGTTCTGGGGTGGCCTGCGGGTGGGCTGGATCCGGGCCGAGCCTGCCACCTTGGCCGCGATCGCCGCCATCCGTCCGTCACTGGATCTCGGTACCCCGATCCTCGAGCAACTAGCCGCCGCAAGACTTCTCGAGGTACGCGACACCGTGCTTCCCGAGCGCCGTGAGCTGATTCGAACACGCAGGGAGTTTCTGGTTTCGCTCCTGGCCCGCGAGCTACCCGACTGGCGGCCCGGGCCCGGCCGGGGCGGAATGTCACTGTGGGTGCAACTGCCTGCGCCGATGAGCACGGCTTTGTCGGCGGCCGCGTCACGACTCGGACTGGATCTGCCCGCCGGCCCGCGGTTCGGGGTGGACGGCACCCTTGAGCGCTTCATCCGATTGCCCTACGCGCTGCCCGAACCTCAACTGGAGGAGGCCGTGGAGCTCCTGGTGCGCGCGTGGCACTCGATCACTGGGACGACGGCGCCCGAAGCGCACGCAGTCGTCATCTAGCCGGTGCTAGGGCTGTTGGCTCATCGCCAGGCAGGTGCCGTAATGCTCGATGGTGCAGGGGATGCCGTTCACCGTCGGGAGCTGGCCCGGCTGATTGACGATCTGTGCGCCGTTGCCACCCGCATTGGGTGTCAGCACCGGCGGCGCGACACCGCTGGCTGCGCCTTTGACGCAGACCCCTTCGAACTTGGACTGCACCGTGCCCGACGGGCATCGTTTCGCCTCGGCCGGCGCGGCGACAGACAGCTGCCCTAGAACCGCAACGACCGCAAAGCCGCCGATCAGAACTGCGTGCCTCGCCTTAGCCATTCCCACACCCTACGTGAGGGCACCCGGCGCGCGAAACTGGTCAGCCGTCTGGGATGTCGACACGGCGCAAGGTACCGTCCACCGCGTCGGCGGCCTCGATCTCGCCGCGCGTGATGCCGAGGATGAACAGCACGGTATCCAGATACGGATGGCTCAACGAGGCATCCGCGACTTCACGCAATGCGGGCTTGGCGTTGAACGCCACCCCGAGCCCCGCCGCGGCGAGCATGTCGATGTCATTGGCGCCGTCGCCGACCGCGACGGTCTGTTCCATCGGAACCCCGGCCTGGCTGGCGAAATCGCGCAGCGCCTTGGCCTTGCCCGGCCGGTCGATGATGGGACCGATCACCCGGCCGGTGAGCTTGCCGTCGACGATCTCCAGATGGTTGGCCGCCACGTAGTCGAGCATCAACTCAGCCGCCAGCGGCTCGATCACCTGGCGGAAGCCGCCGGACACCACCCCGCAGTGAAAGCCAAGACGGCGCAGGGTGCGAATGGTGGTGCGCGCGCCGGGCGTCAGCTCCAATTGCTCGGCGACCTCGTCGAGCACTTCGGCAGGCAGCCCGGCCAGCGTCGCCACCCGCCGGTGCAGTGACTCGGCGAAGTCCAGTTCGCCGCGCATGGCGGCCTCGGTCACCTCGGCAACGGCCGCCTCGGCGCCGACCCGGGCCGCCAGCATCTCGATCACCTCGCCCTGGATGAGCGTGGAATCCACGTCAAAGACGATCAGCCGCTTGGCACGTCGGGCCAGGCTGTAGTCCTCCAGCGCGATGTCGACCGCTTCGCTGACCGCCACCTGGGCCAATGCTGACTGGAGTTGGCCGTAGGCCGCTCCGGCGGGGACTGAAACCCGCAACTCCAAACCGGTCACCGGATAGTCGGAGACGCCGCGGATGAAGTCGATGTTGACGCCCAGCTCGGCGACCGCGCGCGCCACCACACCGAACGACTCCGCGGTGATCGGCCGGCCCAGCACCACGATCGTGTGCGTAGACGGCTCCCGCATGACCGGCAGGTCATCACTGCGCTCGATCGTGACGTCCAGGCCCACGCCATGGATCGCCGCCTCCACGTCGGCGCCCAACGGGCCGTCGATCGCCTCCCGCGAGGCCGCGACCAGCACGCCCAGCGTCAGCCGGCCGCGGATGACGACCTGTTCGACGTTGCGCAGATCAACCTTGTGCCGGGACAACACCTCGAACAGGGCTGAGGTGACGCCGGGTTGGTCGACCCCGGTGACCGTGATCAAGAGCGATGAGCGCTCGTTCGAGGAGCTCATCAACAAGTCACCTTCGACGCACTCCCCGAATGTTGCCGACCATCAACTGGATTGGTCCACCGGCTCGAGCTCCGGATGGTGCGCACGGCCGACGTGGGCTTCAGCGCGCATGCGTTCGACCATGTGCGGGTAGTGCAGCTCGAATGCCGGTCGCTCGGAACGGATCCGGGGCAGTTCGGTGAAGTTGTGCCGCGGCGGGGGGCAGCTCGTGGCCCACTCCAGGGAGTTGCCGTAGCCCCACGGGTCATCGACGGTGACCGGCTCGCCATAGCGCCAGCTCTTGAAGATGTTCCAGACGAACGGCAGCGTGGAGATGCCCAGGATGAACGCCCCGATGGTCGAGATCACGTTGAGCGTGGTGAACCCGTCGGACGGCAGGTAGTCGGCGTAGCGGCGCGGCATGCCTTCGTCACCGACCCAGTGCTGCACCAGGAAGGTGGTGTGGAACCCGATGAACGTCAGCCAGAAGTGCAGCTTGCCCAGGCGTTCGTCGAGCAGCCGTCCGGTCATCTTGGGGAACCAGAAGTAGATGCCCGCGTAGGTGGCGAACACGATGGTGCCGAACAGCACGTAGTGGAAGTGCGCGATCACGAAGTAGCTGTCGGTGACGTGGAAGTCGATGGGCGGGCTGGCCAGCAGCACACCCGACAGGCCGCCGAGCAGGAACGTGATGAGGAAGCCGACCGAGAACAGCATCGGCGTCTCGAACGTCAACTGGCCCTTCCACATGGTGCCGATCCAGTTGAAGAACTTGATGCCCGTCGGAACGGCGATCAGGAACGTCATGAACGAGAAGAACGGCAGCAGCACCGCGCCGGTGGCGTACATGTGGTGTGCCCACACCGCGATCGACAGGGCCGCGATGCTGATGGTGGCGTAGATCAGCGTCGTGTAACCGAAGATCGGCTTACGGCTGAACACCGGGAAGATCTCACTGACGATGCCGAAGAACGGCAACGCGATGATGTACACCTCGGGGTGTCCGAAGAACCAGAACAAGTGCTGCCACAACAACACGCCACCATTGGATGGGTCGTATATGTGGGCGCCCAGGTGCCGGTCGGCGGCCAGGCCGAACAGTGCCGCGGTCAGCAGCGGGAAGGCGATCAGCACCAGGATCGAGGTCACCAGGATGTTCCAGGTGAACACCGGCATCCGGAACATCGTCATACCCGGTGCCCGCATGCAGACCACGGTGGTGATCATGTTGACGCCACCGAGGATGGTGCCGAGACCACCGACGGCCAGACCCATGATCCACAGGTCACCGCCCGCGCCGGGCGAGTGGATGGCGTCGGTCAGCGGCGAGTAGGCCGTCCAGCCGAAGTCGGCCGCACCACCGGGGGTGATGAAGCCGGCCAGGGCGATCAGCGCGCCGAACAGGAACAGCCAGAACGAGAACGCGTTGAGGCGCGGGAACGCCACGTCGGGGGCGCCGATCTGCAGCGGCAGGACCAGGTTGGCGAACCCGAACACGATCGGGGTGGCGTAGAACAGCAGCATCACTGTGCCGTGCATCGTGAACAGCTGGTTGAACTGCTCGTTCGACAAGAACTGCAGACCAGGCATCGCCAACTCTGTCCGCATGAACAGCGCCATCAATCCGCCGATTCCGAAGAACGCGAAGCAGGCGACGCAGTACATGATGCCGATCAGCTTGTGATCGGTCGTCGTGATCAGGTTGTAGATCAGGTTGCCTTTAGGGCCCATGCGTTCCGGAAACGGACGACGTGCCTCGAGTTCTCCGATTGGGGGCGCTTCGGCTACCAAGAGATCCTCCAAAGATTCGTCGGGAAACTCCCGCTTATCGGACTGAATCCTATCGCTCCCCGGACCCTGGGCGCCCCTGGGTCCTACAAAGTGTCGTAAATGGCGCGCAACTTCGCCGTGCGGCGCGCTGACCAGCCAGGAAGCAGCCGAATGTTACCGTCAGGCCCGTGCTGATCACCCGACCGCTGGCGAGCGCAGTGCTGATTGTCGCGGTCGCGACGCTGGCCGCCGGGTGCGGTTCCGACGGCGCGACGCCTGCAACGGCGCCGCCGATGTCGACGAGCGTCACCAAGATCGCCGACGCGGGTGTCCTGGGCAATGACCGCAGGCCCGACGAATCCTGCGCGGCCGACCCCGCCCCCGCCGATGAAGCGGCCCGCGAGGTGCGTAATGCGCGCGTCGATGGCGCTGATGTTCCGGAGACCACCGAGGTTCGGGGTGACCCGCAGCGCATCGTGGTGCTCTCGGGCGATCAGCTCGACGCCCTGTGCGCATTGGGCCTGCAGTCACGCATCGTCGCGGCCGCCCTGCCCGACGGCGCCGCGGGCCAGCCGTCATATCTGGGCACGGTCATCCATGACGCGGCTCCTGCGGGAAGTCGCAGCGCCCCGGACCTGGCGGCGATCGAGCGCGCGCAACCAGACTTGATCCTGGGCTCCTCTGCGCTGACGCCCGAGGCCTTCGGCGCGCTGTCGGCGATCGCGCCGACCGTGTTCACCGGGGCTCCCGGTGCCGGGTGGCAGGACACGCTGCGCACGGTGGCCGCCGCGGCGGGTCGCAATAATGCGGCCTCCGAACTGCTCGACACGTTCGACCAGGACGCCCGCCGGGCGGGTGCCGACAACGACGCACCCCACTTCCAGGCTTCGGTGGTGCAGCTGACCGAGAACACCGTGCGGGTCTTCGGCGCCGACAACTTCCCGGCCAGCGTGCTGGCCACGGTTGGGCTGGACCGCCCTGCGGCACAACGGTTCACCGACAAGCCCTACATCGAGCTGGGCACCGCCGACGCCGACTACTCGATCGCTGAAGGTGACATCGTCTACGTGTCGTTCGCTTCACCGGCGGCCCGCGACCATGCCACCGAGATCCTTGACAGCGACGCCTGGCGGGCCCTGTCTGCGACGAAGGACAACCGGGTGTTCGTGGTCAACAACGAGGTGTGGCAGACCGGTCAGAACATCGTGGCGGCCCGTGGCATCCTGGCGGACCTGCGCTGGGTCAACGCGCCCATCAACTGAATCACAGCCGGTCGGCGGAGCCGACCTCCTGCAGTGCCTGCCGGCCGAACTGACCCACCGCCAGCGCGCCGTCGGGCAGCACCAGATCACCGCTGTCGATTCGCCTGCGCAGGTACGCGAACGTCTGCGCGGTCTGCGCGAACAGGTGTTCCCCCGCGCGTAGCGACGGCCGCTGCACCCCGTCGGCCGGGGTGAACTGTGGCAGCGGTTTCACCTCGGTGTCGTAGTCGACGTTGAAGAACAGCGGGAAGGAGTACCGCTCCTCACGCACCTTGCGGACCCGGTGACTCGTGGCGACGTAGGCGCCGTTGGTCCACAGTTCGAGCAGGTCGCCGATGTTGACGACGAAGGTGCCTGGCACCGGAGGCACGTCGATCCACTCGCCCTCGCCGTTCATGACCTCGAGCCCGGGTGCGGTGGGTTTGAGCAGCGTGAAGCATTCGTAATCGGTGTGGGCGCCGATGCCGAGTGCGTCCTCGGCGTCGGGGTTGTACGGGTAGTGGATCAAACGCAACTGGCTCGGCGTCTTGGTGGCGTGCCTGGAGAACACGTCGGTGTCCTCGCCGAGTGCCACCGCAAACGCCCATAGCAGCTGCCGGCCCACTCCGAGGACAGCCTGGTAGTAGGCCGTCACCGCAGCTGCGAAACCTGGCAGATCCGGCCATGTGTTCGGGCCGAGCATCGGATTGCCTGCCAGGTGATCGGGGTCGTCGGCGGGCAGGTCCAGTGCCGTGTCGAACGCTTCCTTCAGGTCGGGCGGGCCGGTCTCCATCCCCTCCTCGCCGACCGGCACGTAGCCGCGGTGGCACCGCGACAGGCCGATGTAGGTGCGCATCTTCTCCTCCGCCGGTAGCGCGAAGAATGCCTTGGTCGCCCCGAGCATCCGGTCGAACACGGACTCGTCGACACCAGATCCGCTGATGTAAAAGAAGCCGACATCGCTTGCCGCGCGTCCGATCTCGGCGGCGACGCGCTCACGCTCGACCCGGTCGGCAGACCGCAGCCCACTGATGTCGACGATCGGCACCGATGTGAATGCTGTTGTGCCACTCATAGATTCAATTCCCCTTCGGTATGTTCGACTGTCCAGCGCACGCCGTTGGTCTGGATCTGACCTCCGGAGCACCCGATCCCGAGCGCCCGCCACCTCGACCCGCCGACATTGCCGATCACGACCACTCCGCCACCACCCCAACCGAAGCGCGCACCGACGCGTACCAGAAGTCCGGATGCGCCGCCAGGCCCTCGCACAAACGTGGCGCCGCACGGTGTCGTCGGCCCGGGTTCGCGAACCCAGTGCTCCACGTACTGCTCGTGGATGCCCGTCTCGACCAACGTCTCACCGTCCCAATGCATCCTGCCCGCGTCCGGAAACGGACCCGGCTCTTGCAGGTCAACGTCGCGATGCCATTCGAACACGTCGCCGCGCACACCCAGCCTGCCCGCGAATCCGCGGGAGTCGACGTAGGCCGTCGGGCCCTGCAACCAGGTGACGTCGGTTCCCGTGTCCCGGGAGCCGTCGGCGTCGACCAGAAGCGTCCGCCGCCACATCCCTGCGCGGTCGGATGTCACGGTATCCACTACGGGTTTCCGAACCGGTCGTGGAAGTGTTGCGTCAGCTGCGGCCAGACGTGCGGATCGTGGCCGGGGATCAACTCATAACCCTTGTCGCCTGCCAGCTTCTTGAGCTTGCGGATGGGCTCGATCGTCTCTTCGGGCTCGACGTCGATGAATCCGCCGATCGCCAGTTCGTGTTCGATGTTCTCGGTCAGATCGGCGGCGTCGAACGCAAACACGAATCCGTCACCGCCAACGGACTGGTCGAGTTCAACGACGAAGCTCTGATGCCCCGGCGTGTGACCGTACGTCGGCACCGCTGTAATTCCCGGTGCGATCTCGGCCTCGCCATCGGCGAGACGCCACTCGATGTTGGGGTCATCGAAGTCGACGCGGACTATCGCGTTGCGCTCCGGCTCGGGGTGATTGGACAGCCCGTACTCCAACTCGCGACGCTGGGCGTGCACCGGCACCTTTCCCGCGAACAGCTTCAGTCCGCCCGCGTGGTCGTGATGTAAATGGCTCACTGCGACGGTGTGAATATCGTCGAAGTCAACTCCGACCTCGGCCAGCCGCTGCTCGATCGGCTCGCCAGGACCGGGCAGCACCGGCCGGTACTCGACGGTCGGGAAGAACCGCCGGTACAGCGCGGGATCCCGTACCAGCGCGGTGTTGAACCCGGTGTCGAGCAGCACCCAACCACCGTCGGTCTGCAGCAGTACACCGGGCACCGGTTCGCGCATGCGTTCCTCGACGGGCGCCCCGTACACCGACACCGACTTCGGCAGTTCCTCCCAGCCCAGTGTCAGCAGGATGATCCGCCGCACGCCGCCCTTGCGGATGAGGGTCGACATCAGCCGACCGAGAGGTTGAACAGCCGGAGCGAGTTCGGATTCGTGACCACGTGCGCCTGCTCGACGCCCTTCAACCAGGGCTGGGCGACCACGAAGTCGTCCACGTCGGCCATGTTCAGCCAGCATCCCGTCCTGACTGCCTCCTCGGCCGCGGTCGAGAACGGTTGTGGTTCACCGGTGGCCAATCCCTCGGCCAGAGCTGTGGTGATCGGCGGCGCAGAGCAGCCCAGATAGTTCAGGCCGCCGTCGGGGTCGAAGGAGATGTGTCCCCACGTGTAAGGCGAGGGGGCATCCGGCCAGCCGGTCCCCGAGTAGATCTCCGGCGCCGACTGCCCGTCGGTGCCGATCCAGCCGTAGATCTCCGACGTCGGATAGCTCTGCACCTTGGCGGTGAGCCCCGCCGCGGCGAGCTGGGTCTGGATCAGATTACTGATCAGCTGGTTGTCCGGGTTGGACGAGTCGTATCCGATGGTGATCGACTTCTGGTCGGCGGGCAGGCTCGCGGCGAGCTTGGTCAGCACCGACGGATCGTGTGTGACGGACTGTTTGGCGAACTCCGGTGCCATCATGTTGGGCGGGTAGACCTGCTCGGCCTTCTTGCCGCGGCCGAAGTAGGTCTGCTTGACCAGGGCGTCGACGTCGATGGCCGCCACGACGGCGTTTCGGTTCGCGACATCGGTCAGCATGCCCTTGCGCGGGTTGAGGTAGAGGTAGTTCGACATCATCGTCGGCAACGAGTAATTGGCGAACTTGTCGTCGTTGAGATATTGCTCGACCGCCGAGGACGGAAGGTCGTGCATGATCGCGGCGATCTGACCGTTGTTGAACTGCAGCTGTTGTGCCGAGACGTCGGTGATGACCGGGATCTCTACCTTCTCGAAGTATGGCTTCTCACCCCAGTATTGGGGGTAGGCCGCGAGCGCGTAGCGGGATCCGATCTCCGCGGCGGTCAGTGTGTACGGACCGGTCCCGAGATCGTGGTTGGTCAGGTAGGTCTGTGTGTTGTCGCCACCCGCGTTCTTCGCCAAACCCTCGGGGCTGAGCATCCTGGGCCCGTATGGAGCCGCAAGGTAGTCGAGGAACGCCGAGTTGGGCGCCTTGAGCGTGATCGTGACGTCGTAATCACCCTGCGCAGTCACCGATTCGACGTCCTTGACCATATAGGCGGGGCCCTGGTTCACTGCCGCCCGGCGGTCGAAGGATGCCTTTACCGCGGCCGAGGTGAACGGGGTTCCGTCGTGGAACACGACACCCTCGCGCAGTTTGAACGTGAAGACGCGGTGGTCGGGTGACTCGGTCCACTCGGTGGCGAGCAGCGGTTCGATCTCCGGCTTGTCAGTGCCCGACTTGTACTGCAGCAGACCCTCGTAAATGTTGGTGGTCAGCAGCAGACCCTGACCGGCGTAGAAGATGTCGGGGTCCGGTGGCTGCCCGGGGTCCTGCAGGAACGAGACGTGCAGAACCTTGTCGGTCGGCGCGGCGTTCGGTGTGCCGCCGCCGGAATCAGAACCTCCACACGCACTCAACGCAAGTACAGCAGCTGCGCTGAGCGCGGCCAGCGAGCGGAGTCTCCTGGTCATCGTGCGACTCCCTCGAGGATCGGGGTGCTGAGTTGGCGGAATGCGGTAAGAATCTCTTCGGTGGTACGCAGGGCGCCGGCCTGCAGGTACTCCATCGCATCGAGTGCGGCGTCGTGGCGGTACTGAGACGAGCCGCCCACGCAGTCGGAGACCACCCGGACGTAAAAGTCGCGCTGGTGGGCGTCGGCGAAGGTGTAGTGGACACACACGTCCGTCAGTCCGCCGACAAGGATCAGCGTGGATGCCTTGAGTCCAGATAGCACGATCTCGAACTCAGTGCCGATGAAGCCCGAATAACGGCGCTTGACGATGTGGAACTCCTGGTTCGGCCCGTCCAGTTCAGGGAGCAGCGCCGGATGAAGTGCCGTCCCGGGCCTGCCGTCGATGCAATGCACGCCCTCGGTGCCGTCCAGTTCGCGACCGAAGTCGATTCCACTGGCGCGGTGCACTTCCTGGAAGAACACGATCGGCACCCCGGCAGCCCGAGCCGCGGCGATCAGCCGTTGCGCGCGCTCGATCCGCTCGTCGTAGCCGGGCATGTGAGGAATACCCACCTCGTCGACAGGCATACCGCCTGACTCCTGCATGTCGACGACGACCAGAACGGGATTGTCCACGATGAGTGGCTGTTTGGGCACCTATCCTCCTATTGCTGCGATGCGTGGGTCGGCGGCCGCCTGGAGTAGGTCCACGGCGGTGTTGATGAAGACGTAGAGAGCGCCGAGCATCAGGGTGACGCCGGCGATCGCCGGGAAGTCGGCGACCGGGATACTCTGCGCGATGTACTGGCCGATTCCCGGCCAGCCGAAGACCTGCTCGATCACCAGGACACCCGAGAACATCAGGCCCACCTGGAGACCGGTCATCGAGAGTGCGGCGCCGACGGAGTTCCGCAGTACATGCCGTGCCAGGATCCGGCCCTCGGAGAGCCCCTTGGCACGGGCGGTGCGGGCGTAGTCGCTGTCGATGTCACCGAGCAGGCTGCTGCGCAGCACTCTGCCGATCGCCACGGCGGGCCCGATCGCGATGACGAACGCGGGCAGCAACAGATGGTGCAGCGCGTCACCGACGACATCGAGGCGGCCATGCAGCAGTCCGTCGACGGTCAGCAGCCCGGTCGGCCCGTCGGTCGCATTCGGTATTCCGGTGCGCCCGTTGGCCGGAACCCAGCCCAACATCTGGTAGAACACGATCAGGCCGAGGATCCCGAGCAGGAACATCGGTGCCGACGAACCCGCGAACAGTACCGCCCGCAACAGGTTTGCGCCACGCCACCGCAAAGTCGTGCTGAATGCCAGGAGACCCGCCAGCAGGATCGCGATGGCCAGCCCGTACAGCGCGAGTTCCAGTGTGGCGGGCAGGAAATCGCCGAGATCGGACAGGACCGGGTGTCGGGTGCGATAGGACGTGCCGAGATCGCCGGTCACCGCGCCGGTCAGGTAGTTCCAGAACTGCACCAGCACCGGCTCGTTCAACCCGAGGGCGTCCCGGCGCGCGGCCACAGCATCAGCCGAGGCCTGTGCCCCCAACTGCGCCTTGACAGGGTCCAGCGGCGAGATGTGCTGAAGGACGAACATCACCCCGGTCAGGGCGATCAGGATCGCCGCCATCGCGCCAAGTCGGATCGCCACGAAGGTCTTCATCGCTGCTGCCCCTTGCTTGTGCTCATCGGCCACCCGTCTTCATCAGGTTGCGCAGACAGTCCCCCGCGACGTTTCCGATCAGGGCCAGCACCAGCACGCCGAGACCCGGCATGACGGGGATCCACCACTGCTGCAAGAAGTAGCTGAGGTTGCGCGCGGAGTCGGCGCCCAGTTCAGGCGCGGGTGCGGCCTGCCCCAGTCCCAGGAACGACAGCGCCGCGAGAGTGAGGATGAGCGTGCCGATATCGAGACTTGCGGCCACCAGCGCATTCGGTACCGCTCCCGGCATCAGGTGCCGTCCGGCGAGCCGGAACCGGCTCACCCCGGCGAGTTTCGCGGCCTCCACGTGCGGACGCGCGGCCAGCCTGGCCACCTCACCGCGGACCAGTCGTCCGTAGAACGGCCACCATACGATCGACACCGCGATGAGCGTGTGCACGAAGCTGGGGCCGAGGGCGGCGACCACCGCGATGGCGAGAACCGGTGCGGGCAGCGACAGGAACGCATCGGTGATACGCATCAGGACCGTGTCCACCCAGCCGCCCGTCGCGCCGGCGATCAAACCGATGAGGCCACCGATGAGCAGACCGACCGCCACCACGACCAGGGCCGCGAACCAGCTGGAGCGCGCGCCGTAGAGCACGCGGGACAACACATCGCGGCCGACGCTGTCACTGCCGAGCAGGAAGCCGCTCTCACCGGGGGCCTGTAGCGGCATCCCGACCGGCAGCAGGGGGTCGTGCGGCGCAAGCACTGGTACCGCGATGACGATCAGCGTCACGACGATCACCAGAGAGACGCCGATCGAGTTCACGACGGTGGAACTCGGCTGCGGGAGCGCCACCAATCGGCCCTTCCGGCGGCGCGGCAGGGCTGTGGCGGTGGCAGGTACGGCAATCGCCATCAGTCCGCCTGCCTCTCGATACACGCCACTTGGTGCGGGTTGCCGGCGATACCCTCCAAGCGGACGTCGAGTTCCGCGTCACCACACGTGTCGATGGCGACGGGACATCGCGGGTGAAACGTGCAGCCGGTGGGGGGTGACAGCGGGCTCGCGGGTTCACCTGCCAGTACCCGGGATTCGCGTCCCAGGTCGGGAACCGAGTCGACCAGTGCCTGGGTGTAGGGGTGGGCGGAGTCGCCGATCACCCGTTCAGCGGGACCGATCTCGACGATGCGGCCCAGGTACATGACCGCGATCCGGTCGGCGACCACGCGCGCCACCGACAGATCGTGGGTGACGAACACCACCGACATGTCGAGGGTGCGGCGCAGATCGCCGATGAGGTTGAGCACCGATGCGGCCAGCGACACATCCAGCGCGCTGGTCGGCTCGTCACACAACAACACCGAAGGCGGCACCACCGTGGCACGGGCCAGCGAAACCCGCTGCCGCTGACCACCCGACAACTCCCCGGCACGGGACTTCGCGATGTCGGCGGGCAGGCCGACGCGCTCCAGTACCTCGATGACGGCTTCCCGGCGCTGTGTTCGGGTCGACTTGTTGCCGCGGAGGCGTTCGGCGATCAGCTCTCCGACCGACAGCCACGGTGTCAGCGATGCGCCTGCGTCCTGAAACACCATCTGTGGGCGTTCGCCGCCCGTCAGTTCGACGGCTCCCGAGGTCGGCGTCTCCAGGCCGGCGATGATGCGCAGGAGCGTGGACTTGCCCGACCCACTCTCCCCCACCAGTGCGACCGACTCTCCGTGGCCGACGCTCAGCGACACCCTGTGCAACGCATGCAGTTTGCCGCGTTGGCCCGCTGAGCCGTCCAGCCACCGTCGCGCAACGGTGAAACTCTTGGACACGTTTTTCAGCAGCACCGACGGCGGTTGGGGTGTCCGCTCGACGGCGGTCGGAAACGGCTCTGACGTATTGGTCGACGCGGCGCCGAGCGCGCCCGCGACCTGGCCGAACGGCATCATGCAGGCACTCGTCCGATCGAGCGCGACCATGATCGGATCTGGCGGCGCCTTGGCGCAGTCGTCGGTGGCCAGTGCGCACCGCGGTGCGAACGCGCATCCCGGCAGTGGCGCCGTCGGGCTGGGCACCGAGCCGGTGAGCGCGGCAAGGTGGCGGTCGCGGGCCGTGCCAAGGGTGAGGCGGGAGCGCAGCAGCCCGTGGGTGTATGGGTGAGCAGGTGCGGCGAGTACGTCGACGGTGGGGCCGGTCTCGGCGATGCGACCCGCGTAGAGCACAGCGATCCGGTCGGAGATCTGAGCGGCCACACCGAGGTCGTGGGTGATCAGCACGATGCTGCAACCAAGTTCGTCGCGCAGTCGGCGCAACAGCCGCAATACCTGAGCCTGCACCGTCACATCCAGCGCGGTAGTCGGCTCGTCGGCGATGATCAGCTCCGGATCGCCCGCGATGGCGATGGCGATCATCACGCGTTGCCGCAGGCCGCCGGACAATTCGTGAGGAAAGGCCCGCAGGCGGCGCTTGGGGTCCGGGATGCCGACCGCGGTGAGCAGACGCAGCGCCTCCTCCTCGCTGCCTGCGGCCTCGGCGACCTGACGGCCGATCCGCATGGTCGGGTTCAGTGACGTCATCGGATCCTGGAACACCGCGCCGAGGTCGAGCCTGCGGACCTTGCGCAGTGACTTGGCGTCGCCGTTGACCATGTCCGAACCGGTGACGCGCACGGTCCCGTCGACCCTGGCCTGTTTGGGCAGCAGCCCGAGAAGGGTGAACCCCAGCACGCTCTTCCCGGAACCGGATTCGCCGACCAGCCCAAGGATCTCCCCCGGTGCGATGGTGAGCGATACTCCGCGCAGGGCAGCCACGTCGTGGCCGTTGCGGCGGAAGGTGACTCGAAGGTCGCCAACGGCCGCGACCGGATCTGGAATCGGCGGCACCGCAGCATGCACGGTGGGAACGTCGACTGTGGAGACGGCGATGCCCATCGATGTGCTCCCAGGGTCCGATTGGAGATACCGCGGCACGTCGGTGTGCCCGCTGGCCTGTCAGTTGACAGTTTTCACGGGCCGCGAGCCTGACAGGTGTCGCCGGCGTAACCAATTGACTGCGCAGGTAACCGACTCGTATCGCGCGTTTCTATCGTGTGACAGAAACCGGATGGCTACCGCTGGGAGCCCGCCATGGTCCACGATGGGACCATGCCGCTCGCCAGAGCAGGACGACCGCGCCTGCACGATCAACGGCGTCCGGGAACCAGTGCACGTGACGAAATCCTGGATGCTGCAGGAGAATTGTTCACCACACTCGGCTGCACGGGCACTTCGACCCGGATGATCGCGGACGCAGTCGGCATCCGTCAGGCGTCGCTGTACCACTACTTCAAGACCAAAGACGACATCCTCTGCGCCCTCCTCAGCCAGACGGTGACCCCGACGTTGTCGTTCATCCCGAGCCTGCTCGGCGCCCAACCGGCCCTCACCGCGGCCGAGCACCTGCACGCGTTGGCGGCATTCGACGGTGACCAGTTACTCAGCGGCCGTTGGAATCTCGGTGCGCTGTATCTGATGCCCGAGCTGCGCGACGCCAAGCTGGAGCCGTTCTGGTCGGACCGCGAGCGGCTGCGACTGCACTATCTGGCGTTGAGCCGAGCTGTCACTGTTCAAACCGGCGTCGACGACGCCGCTGCCGACCTGCCGTTCCGCCTCGTCGAGTCGCTGGTCAACATGTGGTCTGTGCCGCCGGGCTCCGAGCGGTCCGCGCTGCCCGTGCATGTGGCCGACGCCGGTATGCGCGTGCTCGGCATCGCAGGCGACGAGATCCCGGCCGTCCGCGCACGCAGTCGCACGGAGGTGGACCGTTACGCTCGCGCCTCGGCCGACGGTGTGTCAGACACCGCAGAGTCCGCGTGGCGCAGGTAAGTCGGCCAGTCTCCGTGCCGGGATATGTCCACACCGTCGCGCCACGCGTCGAGCGCGCAGGTGAACCCGACGACCTGGGTACCTTCTGACAGCGTCACCGGGCCCAGGGCCATCGGATCAGGTAGGGCGGCAAGGAAATCGCCGAGCATCGCGGTGCCCACCAGCCACAGTTCGCCGCCGATCGCGACACCGTCGTCGGGCCCGACGCGCATCAACCCGGGCTTGGGCGGCGTGGTGTCCAGGCGGGTGAGGCGGTACAGCGGTGCGGTGAGTGCTGGGCCGGCCCACCGCGCGCCGCGGCCGGTCAGCTGCCAGGCCAGTGGCTGACCCCTCAGGTGTGCACCCACCACCAGCAGTGCCGTCGTCGAGATGCCGGCGCGGGCCGGCCACGGCACTCCGCAGGAATGTCCCGCCAAGGTGACGGCCCCCGCAGCGGCCACCGGGTCTGACGGTGCCGTAACGAGCCGCGCGACGTCCATCGCAACCGCGTCCGCGCCGGAACGTGCGATGACCGACACCCCGAACTGATCATCGCCCGCCATACCCGACGGCACGGCCACCGCACACAGATCCATCAGATTGCAGAAGTTGGTGTATGTGCCGAGCCGGGAGTTCACCGCGATCGGGTCGCCTGCGACGTCGGCGATTCCCGGATGCTCGGTCGTCGTCGGAAGGAGCAGGGCGTCGCACCCGTCGAGTGCCGCCAGTGCCATCACGGTGAGTTCATCGAGCCGCCTGCGGTCACGCAGTAATGTCGCCGCCGACACTGTCCCGGCCGCCGACACGATCTCTCCCACGGTGGAGTCGACCTCACCGCGGTGGGCATCGATGAACTCGCCTACGGCGTCATATCTCTCGGCCACCAGACCACCGTCGTACAGCAGCCGGGCTGCCTCGAGGAACGGCGTCAGATCGATCTCCCTGAGCGTCACATCGCGATCCGCGAGCCTGTCGCACGCCCTCAGAAACCCCGTCCGCCACGCTTGCGAGAGACCAGGCAGGTCGCGCGGAACCGCCACCACGGGTCGCTCTGGTGCACCCAGTGGCGCGTCGGGCGGGAACGGTCGCGCACCGGGGCCCGCCATCACCCCCATCGCGGCATCGGCCGTGTCGAGGTCGCGGGCGAAGACCGTGACGCAGTCATAGGAGCGGCACGCGGGGACGACGCCGCCGGTCGACACCACACCGTAGGTCGGTTTGATTCCCACGATGCCCTGCAATGCCGCGGGCACGCGACCCGATCCGGCGGTGTCGGTACCGATGGCGACGTCCACCAGGCCGAGGGCCACCGCCACGGCCGACCCGGCGCTCGATCCGCCCGAGATCCGGTCGGGCCGCCGGGCATCGCGTACCGCACCGTGGGGGCTGCGCGTCCCGACCAGACCGGTGGCGAACTGATCGAGATTGGTGGCACCGATCACGACCGCACCCGCGGCCCGCAGAAGTGTGACGACCGGTGCGTCGGTGACCGCGGGAGTCGACGCATAGGACGGACATCCGGCGGTGGTGGGCAGACCCGCGACATCGACGTTGTTCTTCACCGCCGCTGTGAGTCCGGCCAGCGGCATGTCGGCGCCCGCCGCGACCGCGACGTCGACGCTCTCGGCGTCGGCGAGCGCATCGGCCAAGGGGCGCAGAAAGATCCAGATCTCGGGCCGATCCACCTCGGCGATCGCGGCGTAGGCGGCCCGGACCCGCTCGACGGCCGTCACGCCGGAATTCCAGTCACGTCGCGGCCGTCGGCCGGACCCACCACGACCAGTGCCGTGCCGGGCTCCACCTGGTTACCCGCCTCGACGAGCACCTGGGTGACGATCCCATCGGTCGGTGCGGTGACCACGGTCTCCATCTTCATCGCCTCCAACGCGAGCAACGACTGGCCGGCAACCACGCTCTCACCCACCTCGACTTCGACCTTCCATACGCTGGATGCGAACGGCGCGTCCACCCGTTGATCTCCTTCGTCGAGAACGAGATCGGCGATCACCGTCGCGGCCCTGGACTCCGCCCGCTCGGCGCGGTCGAACTCCCCCGCCGATTCCCATGCGGTGCGCTCGGCATCGAAAGCCGCCGTCTGACGGGCGCGGAAGTCCGTAATCGATGCGGCGTTGTCCGCGAGGAAGCGTTCGTGTTCGGCGAGCGAGAAGGTGCCCTCGGTGATGTCGACGGCCCCTCGCCCGGCGGCGAGATCCGCACGCAGGTCCAGTAATTCGTCGGCCGACACGGGGTACCACGAGATCCGGTCGAAGAAGCGCAGCAGCCACGGACTACCCGGCTCGAACGGAGTCGTGTGCCGGTAGCGGCTCCACACCTGAGTCGTGCGGCCCACGAACTGATAGCCGCCGGGACCCTCCATCCCGTAGATGCACAGGTACGCGCCACCGATGCCGACAGAGTTCTCGGCTGTCCACGTGCGGGCGGGGTTGTACTTCGTCGTGACGAGCCGGTGCCGCGGGTCCAGGGGGGTCGCGACGGGCGCTCCGAGGTAGACGTCGCCCAGACCCAGCGTGAGGTACTCCGCAGAGAACACTATGTCCATCACGTCGGACTGCGACGCGAGACCGTTCACTCGCCTGATGAACTCGATGTTGGAGGGACACCACGGAGCGTCGTCGCGGACACCCGAGGTGTAGCGCGCAATGGCCTCTCTGGTCGCGGGGTCGTCCCACGACAGCGGCAGCCGGACCGACCTGCTCGGTACGAGGAGGTCGGACATCGCGGGCAAGTCGCCTTCCAGTTCGAACAGGAGGCCCAGCAGCCGGTCGATCGGCAGTCGGTCAGGGTCCACATGGACCTGCAGCGACCGGATGCCCGGCGTCAGGTCGAGGATGCCGTCGAGCTGGTCAGCCTGCAGCCTTCGGTGCAGTGCGTGCACGCGCGCCCGCAGCGCCAGGTCGAGCACCATGTCGCCGTACTCGACCAGCACGTTGTCGTCGCCATTGCGCCGGTAGGTGACGGTGGGGATGCCGTCGCGGCGGGCCAGGACGCCGTCGTCGAGATCTCCTCCGGTGCGCGGCACGGGTTTCGCCGCACCGCGGCTGGTGCCGAAAAGGTTGCGCGACGGCGCTTCTGCCGCGCGCACAGCGACGAACCGGACCGTGTCACCCGGACGCAGTTGCCCGAGCTTCCACCTGTCGGCCGAGACGACGGTCACCGGGCACACGAAACCGCCGAGACTGGGCCCGTCGGGTCCGAGCAGGATCGGGGTGTCGCCGGTGAAGTCGAGTGCGCCGACGGAGTAGGCGGTGTCATGGATGTTCGACGGATGCAGGCCGGCGTCCCCACCGTCTGGACGGGCCCATCCTGGCCTCGGCCCCTCGAGCCGCACACCCGTGCGTGCGGAGTTGAAGTGCACGCGGTAGCTCGCCCCGTACAGCGTGTCGATGTCGGCGCGGGTGAAAAACTCCGGTGCACCGTGCGGACCTTCGGTGACCGCCAGCTCCCAGTTCGACGGCATCGCCGGGCGCTGATCCCACGGGACCGGGCTGGGCACACCCACGGCGCCCGTCGTTGGCACTGCCCGCAGTACGTCACCGACCACCAGCGGACGACCGCCGTGGCCACCGAAGCGGCCCAGCGTGAATGTCGATGCGCTGCCGAGATACCCAGGCACGTCGAACCCTCCGGCGACAAGGACATAGGTCCGCAGGCCGGTCGTCTCGGCCGCCCCGACGTCGAGCAGTGCGCCTGCGGGGACGGTGATCGGCTCCCACATCGGTACGGGCGAATCATTCACCGTGACAAGGCATTCCGCACCTGTGACGCACACCGTGATCGGGTGGCTCGTGCGCAGTGCGGGTCCAGAAGCGGTGCACTCGAGCCCCGGCGCCCCCTCGGGGTTGCCCAGTGCCCGGTTGCCCAGCCGAAACGACAGGTCGTCCATGGGTCCGCTCGGCGGGACTCCGACGTCCCACAGCCCCACCCGGCCGGGCAGATCCTGGACCGTGGTCATCAGTCCCGCGCGTTCGACGGTGAACCGTGGCCGCGGGTCGTCGATGTCGGCGAGCGTGGCGGTGCTGTGGCTGGCGCTGCGTACGTCGGGACGATCGACCGCTGCGCGGAGCATGCCGACGTTGACCTCGATACCGTGCAGTACCGTTGCGTCGAGCGCCGAGCCCAGCAGGTCGAACGCCTCGTCGCGGTCCGTGCCGGCGGTGATCACCTTGGCGAGCAGCGGATCATAGGACGCCGAGACCTCGGTGCCCTCCTCGATCCAGGTGTCGACGCGGATATGACCGTCGTCGGGGAATCTGACGGCGGTCAGCGTGCCGGCACTCGGGCGGTAGTCCCGTGACGGGTCCTCCGCGTAGATCCGCGCCTCGACAGCGTGACCCCGTACCGGCACCTCTCCGGTGCGCATACCGGCATCGAGATGCGCTCCCAGCACATCGTTCTCGCCACGGGCGAGTCGGAACATCCAGCCGGCCAGGTCGATCCCGGTGACGGCCTCGGTCACCGGATGCTCGACCTGCAGTCGTGCATTGACCTCGAGGAACGACGCTTCTTCCCGGCTCGGGTCGTAGACGAACTCCACGGTGCCCGCTGAGCGGTAGGAGATCGACGAGGCAAGCTCACGTGACGACGAGTGCAACTGCATCCGAACGTGTTCCGGCAGTGCGGGCGCGGGCGCCTCCTCCATCACCTTCTGGTTGCGGCGCTGCAGCGAACAGTCGCGGTCCCCGAGGGAGACGACGCGGCCGGCGCCGTCACCGAAGATCTGAACTTCCACGTGGCGGGCGTGATCGACGAAGCGCTCGACGAACACCCCGGCGGAGCCGAAGCTGCGCTCGGCAAGTCGCGCCACGCGGTCGAAAGCAACCCGCAGTTCGTTACCGTCGCGGCAGACCTGCATACCGATTCCCCCGCCGCCACCGGTCGCCTTGAGCATCACGGGATATCCGATCGCGTCGGCCGCGGCCACCGCCTCGGAGGCACTGTCCAGCAGGCCGGACCCGGGGAACACCGGTACTCCGGCCGCCATTGCTGCGGCACGTGCCGTGTGCTTGGTGCCGAACACGCGCAGTTGATGCGGGGTCGGGCCGACGAACGTGATGCCGGCGCGCTCGATGGACTCGGCGAATTCGGCGTCCTCGGAGAGGAATCCGTATCCGGGATGGATCATCCCCGCGCCCGTCGCCACTGCCGCGGCCACGATCTTATCGATGCGCAGGTAGCTCTCGCTCGGCGCGGCGGGCCCTAACCTGACGGCCTCGTCGGCCAGGTGCACATGCGGTGCGCCACGGTCGGCGTCGGAGAAGACGGCCACGGTGCGTATCCCCAGAATCTTTGCAGCGCGCACGAGTCGAACGGCGATCTCGCCGCGATTGGCGACGAGGACGGTGTCTGTCACGAGGCCTCGTCGGGACGGCTGACGATAACGCGGACCGGCGTCGGGTCGAAAGCGTTGCACGGGTTGTTGATCTGTGGACAGTTGGATAGCAGGACCAGCGTGTCGACCTCGGCGTGCAACGCGACCCGTTTGCCGGGCCCCGATAGTCCGTCGACGATTCCGAGCGCGCCGTCGGGGTCGACGGGCACGTTCATGAACCAGTTGATGTTGCTGGCCAGATCGCGCACACCGAGCCCGTGTCTCACCCCCTCGATGAGGAAGTTCTCCATACATCCGTGCTGAGCCCGGGTGTGCTGCCCGTAGCGCAGCGTGTTCGACTCCTTCGAACACGCGCCGCCGAGCGTGTCGTGGACACCGACTTCGTCGGCGATCACCGTCATCAGTGCCAGCCCGGTGTCGGCGCGCAGTACTGATCCGGTGGTGAGGGCGATCCGGCCCTGCCGACCGATGGTCTCGGAAGCGGAGTAACGCAGGGCGGTGTCATCGGCCGAATAGAGCAGGCAGTCGACGGCCTGGTTGCCGGCGAGATCGACGATTGTGAGGACGTCGCCGCGGCTGACGACGGCCGACCAAGGGGCACGTGCTGCGACGGTCTGGTCGAGCAACACGGTGCCGGGGACGAGCGCGGAGATGGTCACAGAACTCCTCTGGCTGCAAGATCGGCGTCGGTGTTGGCGATGGCCTGGCGGTGTTCGGGGCCGAGTGGTCCGACGAGATCGCCCGCGACCAGCGCATCGAGTTCGTCGGCGGCAGCCCAGGCGTGCACCCGAAGGGGTGAACAGGTGAAGTCGGGCCGTGGATCCAAGGGGTGCGCAGTGTTCGCGAGCAGCACGATCACGTCCAGGTGCAGCAGCAGGTCGACCATCGCGCCGGGCCCGGCAGATCCGATCCACGTCAGCGTGCCGTCGGAAGCGACCCGCACACCCTTGAAAAGCGACGGCGAGGGTGGCAGATCACGTGGTCCGAGGCCGTGTTTGAGCGCCCCCAGTAACAGCAGGTCACGCCCGGCGGGCGACGCCGACTGGGGCCCCGCGGCCCCGTACTTCGCCTCGTTTCCCGAACGGGTGGTGGTGCCCGTGAGCGCATCGTGGACCGTCGACGTGTCGGCGACGATCGTCGCCAGGACGCGGCCGAAACCACTGAGCAGCGGATGCCCGGTCCCGAGATACGCCTGCCACGGCACCTTGACGGTGTCGGCCACGTTCAGCCGCTCGTGAGGTCCATCGGCACGGTGCAGCAGGAGGTGGGCACACGCATCGCCGTCCAGGTCGGTCAGCCGGATCCGCGTTCCCCGCGCGAGTACCGCCGTGGTGTATCCGCCTGCCGCAACGGTCTCCGACCACACGAGGCGATCGGCGGACACACCGTCGGGCGCCGTGGGGCCGGCGGACGCCGGCACATGGCGCATGAAGTCGGTGGTGCGACCGTGCTGCGCGCGCGCATGGGCCTTTGCTCCCGCGGTGTTGGCGGTCCCGCTCGTCAAGTCGCTGGTCACACGTCTCCCGATGTCACGATGCCGTTCGGCGGATTGATTTCTGTCGAGTGACAGTTTTCGGGATCACGACATTTCCGTGGTTGCCCCCGTGTAACCGATCGCGGTCAGGCCGTTAACAACGTGGGTCACGTGTGTCTGCCATGTGACGGGTATCGGTTGTCACTGGTCATCGGGCCGCATACTGTCGGCCGGTCGCCGGGGTTCCCGACCGGCGGCCCCCTGATCGCCAGGGGACATGGCCCCCTACGCCCAGGGGATTCCCAGGAAGCAAGGTCACAGTCGATTGTGGGATTAAGGTCGACGCATATGTAGTTGAAGTGCCGTGGGGCTGCCCGGTGCGGCAACTTCAATTTGCCCGTCGACCGAAGTCACAAGCATGCCCTGACGACGACAAAGAGGACTGACATGAGCACCATTTCCGCGTATGCCGCGAACTCGGCAACAGAGCCGCTGACCAAGACCACCATCACCCGCCGCGCGGTAGGGCCGCACGACGTGGCGTTCGACATCCATTTCGCCGGCATCTGCCATTCCGACATCCACACCGTCAAGGCCGAGTGGGGTCAGCCGAACTATCCCGTGGTCCCCGGCCACGAGATCGCCGGCGTGGTGACCGAGGTCGGTTCGGATGTCACCAAGTACAAGGTTGGTGATCACGTCGGGGTCGGCTGTTTCGTCGACTCCTGCCGCGAGTGTGACAACTGCAAGGCCGGGTTGGAGCAGTACTGCACCGGCAGCGGCATGATCGGCACCTACAACGCCACCGAGCGCGACGGCACCCCCACCCACGGTGGCTACAGCGGCGCGATCGTCGTTGACGAGAACTACGTGCTGCGCATCCCCGACAGCATTCCGCTCGACGCCGCCGCTCCCCTGCTGTGCGCCGGCATCACCACCTACTCCCCGCTGCGGCACTGGAACGCAGGCCCCGGCAAGAAGGTCGCCGTGATCGGTCTCGGCGGTCTCGGCCACGTGGGCGTGAAGCTGGCCAAAGCGATGGGCGCCGACGTCACCGTGCTGAGTCAGTCGCTCAAGAAGATGGAGGACGGCCTTCGGCTGGGCGCAAGCCACTACTATGCGACCTCCGACCCGGACACCTTCCGTCAGTTGGCCGGTCAGTTCGATCTGATCCTCAACACTGTGTCGGCCAATCTCGATATGGGCGCCTACCTGAGCCTGCTCAAGGTCGACGGAACGCTCGTCGAACTCGGCGCTCCGGAGAAGCCTCTGGTGGTGCCGTTCTTCCCCCTCGCCGGTCTGCGCCGCAGCCTGTCCGGTTCCATGATCGGCGGTATCGCCGAGACCCAGGAGATGCTGGACTTCTGCGCCGAGCACGATGTGCTGCCCGAGATCGAGGTCATCGCACCGGAGTACATCAACGAGGCCTACGAGCGCGTGCTGGCCAGTGATGTCCGGTACCGGTTCGTCATCGACACGGCCTCGTTGCGGGCCTAGCCACAACCAGCGACAACAACATCGGGCGGCCGCGATCGAGCGGCCGCCCGATGTTGTCTGCTTCCGCCTCCGCAGCGTCCCCCGAGGTGCGACGATCATGCCGTGCGCCCACTTGATGCAGTTATCGCGACGTGACACGGATTGTCCATGCACTGACCACGTTGGCGGTCATCGCGGTACCGGCCCTCGGGTGGTTTACCCAGGACTGGTCCGGGGCCACCACGCTCGCGGTGTACTGGTTCGAGACGGTCGCGGCATGTCTGTTCATCCTGGCGCGCATCGCCATTCATCAGCGGTGGTCTCCCCGCCGCGGGCATTTCCGGTACAACGCACCGGGTCCCGACGGAACGCAGTTCACCCGCAAGATGAAGGGGGCAGGACGCCGGGGTTCGCAGCAGTCGTTTGCGGCCGGTTTCGCCCTCATCAGCCTGAGTTTCTGCGCCGCACACGGCGTGTTCCTCGGGACCATCCTGTTCATGCTCAACCACAACGGTGTCGGAAATCTCGCCGAGATAGATTGGTGCAGTGTCGGTTTCGGCTGCGTGTATGTCCTGGCGTTTCTGGCCATCGACTTCCTGGTGGACCTGACCAGCCTGCGCCAGTGGTCGTTCTGGCAACTCGAACAGACTGCCAATCGGGCCATCGGGCGCGTCATGGTCATCCACCTGACCCTGCTCATCGGTTTCGTCGGGATCGCCGTCACCGGCGCGCCCCACACCTTCTTCGGGGTTTTCGTCGTGCTCAAGAGCCTGTCGGCGTTGAGTTTCGGGCTACCCCAGTGGGAGCCGTCGCAGCCACCGAAGTGGCTGAGCGGCATCATGAACCACGCGCCCAACGTGCACCCCGGTCAGCGGTTCGAGGAGTTCTGGGCGGCCGAGCGCGACGAGGAGAGGCAGCGACGCCTCAGCAACGAGCGGCCGTGGGCCGAGGATCCACGGCCGAAACCGCGCCGTTGACGGCTATTGCCCGGTGAAGTCGGCCAGCGGCCAACCGACCGCGGCCAGCCTGGCCGCCACCCGGGCGATATTCTCCGGCCCGGCATCATGCTGGGTCACCTCGGAGATGAACGCCTCGATCACATCGCGGGTGATCGGGTCCTCCACATCGGCGGGCGCAGCCACTTCGGCGATCTTGCCGACCACCTCTTTGATCTGGTCCTCGGTCAATGGCGTGGAACGCAGCAGCGCCAGCAACGGCACGCGGTCGGTGCCGGGCACACCCTCCGGGTAGCCGGCGCGCAGCCAGTTCAGAATGGAACTCAACAGAGACTGGGCGGTCACATCGACCAGTCTCGACGGTTCCCTCCCCGGATACAATCCCGCTGAACGCAACCGGTGACCACCGGCCGCCGTCCCGGCATCCTCGGCCCGGTGACCCGCGTGATCCGCTTCAACGCCTTCGACATGAACTGCGTCGCCCACCAGTCGCCGGGCCTGTGGCGCCATCCTTCAGACCAGTCCTGGCGCTACAAGGACATCACCTACTGGACCGAACTGGCGAAGTTGTTGGAGCACGGGCGTTTTGACGGGTTGTTCATCGCCGACGTGCTGGGCACCTACGACGTTTACGGGGCCAGCGATGAGGCGGCGGTCCGCCAGGCCGCACAGATCCCGGTGGGCGATCCCATGCTGCTGGTATCGGCGATGGCACTGGTCACCGAGGACCTGGGCTTCGGCATCACCACCGGCACCGGATTCGAGCATCCGTATCCGTTCGCCCGGCGGATGTCGACGCTGGACCATCTGACCAACGGCCGGATCGGCTGGAACATCGTCACCGGCTATCTGCCTGCCGCGGCATGCAACATGGGTCAGACCGACCAGCCGGCGCACGATGCACGCTACGACCACGCCGATGAATACCTCGAGGTGCTCTACAAGTTGTGGGAAGGCTCCTGGGAGGACGACGCGGTCGTGCGCGACGCCGAACGCGGGGTGTTCACCGACCCGGCCAAGGTGCACCACATCGGCCATTCCGGGACCCACTTCAGCGTGCCGGGTGTACACCTGGCCGAACCCTCGCCGCAGCGCACACCGGTCATATACCAGGCCGGGTCCTCTCCGCGCGGAGTCCGTTTCGCCGCGGAGAACGCCGAGGCGATCTTTACCGCCGCCCCCACCAAAGCCCTGCTGCGCGAGACGGTTTCCACGATCCGCGCTGAGCTTGAGCTGGCCGGACGCGATCCGTACTCAGCCAAGATCTTCAATCTGACCACGATCATCACCGGCGACACCGACGACGCGGCCCACGCCAAACACGCCGAGTACCTGGCCTACGGCGATCCCGAGGGCGCGCTGGTGTTCATGTCCGGTTGGATGGGCGTGGACCTGGCGCGTTACGGCCTTGACGAGCCGATCGGCAACGTCGATTCCAACGCTATTCTCTCGGCGGTCAAGGCATTTCAGTCCGCAACGGACAAGGGCGGTGAGTGGAATGTCCGCGATATCGCCGAATGGGGCGAGATCGGCGGCATGGGACCACGCATCGTCGGATCCGGTGTGCATGTTGCCGACACGCTGCAGGAGTGGGTTGAGGAGACCGATGTCGACGGTTTCAACCTGGCCTATGCGATCACGCCCGGCTCCTTTGCCGATTTCATCGAGTACGTCGTCCCGGTTCTGACCGAACGTGGCGCCTATCAGTCGAGCTATGCGCCGGGCAGTCTGCGCAACAAGTTGTTGGGCCGTGGCGATCGTCTGGCCGACGAGCACCGCGGTGCCAGTTACCTTGTGGGAGGTCCCAACTCGACGATCATCGAGCGTCCGTCGACGCTGCCGTCCTCCTCGGCCTCGATTGCCGCCCAGCCCGCGCGGGGTCGCTAAACCTCGCCGAGCAGACGCGGCGGTACCCGAAAATGTGGCATTTTGGGTACCTCCGCGTCTGCTCGCGGGAGATTTCTAGTGCGGCGCGGCCTGAACTGACGCGGTCTGACTCAACGTCGACGTCGGCAGCAGGGTCCGGTCCACGCCTGGGGTGTGCAACTGGCCGGCCAGCCACGGCAAGGCGCTGGCAAATGCGTTGGCGGCGAACACCCAGTCGTGGCGGCCCGGCGCGGTCTGCACCGAGCAGGCAATCGCCACGGCCCTGGCCGCATCGCACAGCGTGGTCGCCGCCACGTCCTGCGCCTCGGGGTTGACCGCTGGATCGTGTGTCGTACGGCCACGCTGAGCAGTGGGAACCTCGAACCACGCGGTGACATCGCGATACGGGCCATGCCGACCCATGATGGTGATCGGATCGTAGGCCGCCCAGGCGTCGGCGTCACCGCCGAAGAGCCGGCTGATCGTCTGCGTCTTGTCCCCGGTGTTCGGGCGCAGGTCGCCCGCGATGTCAACGAATGAGCGGAACATGTCGGGATGCATCAACGTCAGGTCCACTGCGCACGTGCCGCCCATCGACCACCCCGCGATCCCCCACCCATCGCGATCGGAGCGCACCCCAAAGTCCGAGATCAGGTACGGAACAACATCTTTGGTCAGGTGATCAGCCGCATTGCCTCGGACGCCGTTGACACACTCGGTGTCGTTGGTAAAGGAGCCGGTGGCATCGACGAATACCAGCACCGGCGCGTTGCCACCGTGCGCGGCCGCGAATCCGTCGACAATTCCCAGCACGTTGCCTGCGCGCAGCCAATCGGCCGGGGTGTTCAATTGCGAGCCGATCATCATGATCGCCGGAAGTTCGGGGGGCGGACTGCTGGCGAACCAGGCCGGCGGGAGGTAGACGAGTTCACCGCGGTGGCTGAAACCTGATACGGACTCGATGGTCACCGGGACCAGGACACCGTTCGCCGGCCTGACGTGGGCCAGCTGCATCTTCGTCACGGTCAGGCGGTCCGTCTGTCCAGGCAGCGGGCCTGAGGTGAGCTGATTCCACATGGCATGCACGGTCGGGAAATAGCCGACCCAGACGTTCAGCGTCAGCGCGCAGGCCAGCGCGCACGCACCCACCGCCGCCACCGAGGCCATGCGTCGCCACCATCGGGCACTCATCCAGCCCAGCACTGCGACACCGACAGCCAGCACGGTGGATGCGATCCAGGCCCACAACTGCGGCGGCCCGGCGTTGCCGGCCACCCCGATCGAGTCGATGTACCAGTACGTCACCGCTGCCAGCACCGCCGCCGCGGCGACCAGGACCGGCAGCATCCGACGACGCCAACGGGGCGAGCGCCAACCCACCGCAAGCCCCAGCAGCACTGCCGCACTCACCTGGGCGACAACTGGAAACCAGCCGTGGGTCAGCGAGATCCGGGCAATGAGCTGGTGCATCAGCTCATGTCATATCAACGCCAACTGGCAACTCGCTGAACGGTCACCGCGGGCGTTAGAAGTCCCAGTCCTCGTCTTCTGTGTTGACAGCCTTGCCGATGACGTAAGAGCTGCCCGAGCCGGAGAAGAAGTCGTGGTTCTCGTCGGCGTTGGGGCTCAGCGCGGACAGGATCGCCGGGTTCACGTCGGTCTCGTCCCTGGGGAACAGCGCCTCGTAGCCGAGGTTCATCAGCGCTTTGTTGGCGTTGTAGCGCAGGAACTTCTTGACGTCCTCGGTCAGGCCGACCTCGTCGTAGAGATCCTGGGTGTACTCCACCTCGTTGTCGTAGAGCTCGAAGAGCAACTCGTAGGTGTAGTCCTTGAGTTCCTGTCTGGTCGCCTCGTCGTGCTGGGCCAGGCCCTTCTGGAACTTGTAGCCGATGTAGTAGCCGTGTACGGCCTCGTCGCGGATGATCAGCCGGATCATGTCGGCGGTGTTGGTGAGCTTGGCCCGGCTGCTCCAGTACATCGGCAGGTAGAAGCCCGAGTAGAACAGGAAGCTCTCCAGCAGTGTGGAGGCCACCTTGCGCTTCAGCGGCTCGTCACCCTTGTAGTACTGCATGACGATCTCGGCTTTGCGCTGCAGGTTCGGATTCTCCTCCGACCAGCGGAACGCGTCGTCGATCTCGTTGGTCGAGCACAGCGTGGAGAAGATGTTGCTGTAGCTGCGCGCGTGCACGGACTCCATGAACGCGATGTTCGTGTAGACGGCTTCCTCGTGCGGGGTCAGCGCGTCGGGAATCAGGCTGACCGCACCGACGGTGCCCTGGATGGTGTCTAGCAGCGTCAGCCCCGTGAACACCCGCATCGTCAGCTGCTTCTCGTGGGCCGTCAGCGTTCCCCACGAGGGGATGTCGTTGGACACCGGAACCTTCTCCGGCAACCAGAAGTTTCCGGTCAGCCGGTCCCAGACCTCGGCGTCCTTCTCATCCTGCACCCGGTTCCAGTTGATCGCCGAGACGCGGTCGATCAATTTCATGCCTTCGCTCACCAGAACCCCACTTCACCAGGTTGTCGTGTTTGCCAGACGGTCCCACCGACACTACCCCTGGGGTTAACCACCCGCGGTGACCGCAACACCTTGTGTTGTCGTGTCGTGCTCGGCGTGCAGAAAATCGAACTCAGACGGCTCCAGGGACCGCGTTGCCAGCCAGTACTGCCAGGTCATACCGCTCCATAAGGTGCGATTGACGCCGTGGTCGTCCATGTACCAACTGTGGCAACCTCCGGTGCTCCACACCGTGCCGGCCAGGTCGTGCTGCAACTCGGCGTTGAATTCGTCCTGGGCGCGCCGACTGGGCGCCAGCGCGTCGGCCCCGGCCTTGTCGACGGCGGCGATCGCCTGACCGACATAACGGATCTGCTGCTCGATCATGAACACCACCGAGTTGTGCCCGAGCGCCGTGTTGGGACCCAGCAGGAAGAACAGGTTGGGCATGCCCGCGACGGCGATGCCGCGGTGCGCCTGGATGCCCTCGCGGTTCCACCGGTCGACCAGATCCTCACCCCCGGCGCCCTTGATGTCGACGTAGGTATAGGAGTCGGTGACGTGGAAGCCGGTGGCGAACACCACCACATCGACCGGGTGCTCCACCCCGTCGGCGGTGACGATGCCGCCGGGGGTCATCCGCTGGATCCGTTCGGTGATGACCTGGGTCTTGGGGTTGGCGATCCCGCGGTAGTAGGTGTCGGAGTTGAGGATTCGTTTACAGCCGGCGCGGTAGTCCGGCGTGAGCTTGCGGCGCAACTCGGGATCTTTGATGCTGCGGTTGATGTTCCACTTGCCCATCAGCTCGCCGATCTTGAGCAGCCGCGGCTGCTGGGTCATCGCGAACCCGACACCCTCATGGATCCAGTAGATGCCCGCGCGCATCAGCGCCCTGGTGCCTGGCACGTAGCTGAACACCCGACGCATCCACTGCGGGAATGCGTTGTTGGGCCGGGGCATCACCCAGGCCGGGGTGCGCTGGAAGAGGTGCAGCTCGGCGACGTCTTTGACGATCTCCGGCACGATCTGGATTGCGCTGGCACCGGTGCCGATCACCGCGACGCGCTTACCGGTGATGTCGACGCTGTGGTCCCACTGCGCGGAATGGAAAGAGACACCGGCGAATTCGTCGAGACCCTCGATGTCGGGGATGAGCGGGATGTGCAGACCACCGGCGCCGGACACCAGGAACTGGGCGATGTACTCCTGGCCGGTGTCGGTGAAGACGTGCCAGCGCAGCTCGTCGTCGTCCCAATGTGCGCGGTCCACGTGCGTGTTGAACTGCACGTAACGACGTAGACCGTATTTGGCCGTCACCCCGAGCAGGTAGTCCTGGATCTCCGGCTGGAACGACCACATGTGGCGCCAGTCGGCCTTGGGCTCGAACGAGAACGAGTACATGTGCGACGGGATGTCACACGCGCAGCCCGGATAGGTGTTGTCGCGCCAGGTGCCGCCGATTTCGTCGGCCTTCTCCAGGATCAGGAATTCGACGCCACGGCGTTGCAATTCGATCGCCATACCGAGGCCGGAAAAGCCGCTGCCGATGATCAGCGCACGGGTCCGCACGGGTTGCTGGTTCTGCGTGGGCTCAGCAGCCGTCATGGTGTCAGATCCTTTTCTGGGAACGCCGGTACCGGATATTTGCCAGTCTCCGGGCCCAGGGTGCGGCTGTCAACGAGACGATCAGCTGACCGCTTCGCGACGCTGCACACCCTCATGTAACGGCAGGTCAGGGTCGATCCAGATGCCGAGGAGCTCGCAGGTGCCGTTGATGGAACCGACCATGATGGTGGTGAGGTGCGCGACGAACTCCTCCGTCGGCATGCGCCGGGGGCTGTCCTCTTTGGAACCCAGCCACCAGTCGGTTGCCGAGGCCGCCGCCCCGAACGTGGCGAATGCGGCCAGTTCGATCGCCGCGCCGTCGAGCTCCATCTCGCGCAGCTCGTTGGAGAACATGTCGGCCATCGCCAGGGTGATCCCTCGGCCTTCGTTGAGCGCCCGCATGGTCGATTCACTCTGTTCGGCGAACCGGCCCTGGATCAGGAACCGCAGCACGTTCGGGTGCTGATCGACGAGGCTCACATATTGCTCGACGCTGCGGCGGATCACTTCCCGCGCCGGGTCGGCGGCAAGGTTGATCGACGGGAAAATGGCGGCCCACAAGATGTCGCGCAGGCGCTCACCGATCGCCTGGAACAGGTCGGATTTGTCGGCGAAATGTCGGTAGATCTTCGGCTTGGCGGTGCCGGCTTCCTCGGCGATCTCACGCAGGCTCAGCTCGGGTCCGAGGCGGTCGATGGCCCGGAATGCGGCGTCGACAATCTCCGAGCGCACCTTCTTGCGGTGCTCCCGCCAGCGCTCGCTGCGGGCGTCAACTTTGACGTCCGCTTCGCCGCTGGAATGTGATCTCGACGCTCGTCGCACGGCAATACTGTACTCGCCCTGGTAGTGCTGACCTGCCCAGACCGCGCCGCAACACGCCATCGCCGCGATGGGTACGGTGTTCGCCCGTCGCGCTGAGCACCGTCGACTTCGGTACTATCACTGCGACAGTCAACCAACGAGACGAGGCTCATGACGCAGCGATACGACCTGGTCATAGCGGGTGGTGGCCCCTCAGGGTCGGCCGCCGCATGGCAGGCGGCCCAGACCGGCGCCAAGGTGGTCGTTCTGGACAAAGCGGAGTTCCCCCGCGACAAACCGTGCGGTGACGGGCTGACCGCCCGCGCGGTGAGCTACCTGCAGAAGATGGGCCTGGCCGACGAGGTCGCCACCTATCACCGGGTCAATCGGGTGACCGTGTTCAGTCCGAGCGCGTGGGAACTGTCGTTCCCACGGCGACCCGGTATGCCCGATCACGGACATACCGTCAGCCGCACCCACCTCGACACGGTGTTGCTCAAGCACGCCGAGTCGGCAGGCGCCGAGGTGCGCCAGGGCGCCGAGGTGGCCGGACCGGAGTTCGACGCCAACGGCCGGGTGGTCGGGGTCACGCTCAAGGGTGGCGAGAAGGTCTACGGTGATGCGGTCATCGCCGCCGACGGTGCCTACTCCCCGATCAAGCGGGCGCTGAAGATCGACTCCGAGCACAACGGTTACTCCGCGATCGCCATCCGCTCCGAGATGAACGCGAACCGGGCGGACTCCGACTCGCTGGACATCTACCTGAAGCTGGTGTTCCAGGGCGACCAGTTACCCGGTTACGGCTGGGTGTTCCCGATGGGCGGCGGCCGGTTCAACATCGGCCTCGGTTACGTCAACTCATATAAGAACTGGCAGTCCATCAACGCCACCCAGTTCCTCGGCGAGTTCCTTCGGACGCTTCCTCCCGAGTGGGAACTGCCTCCGATCGAAGAACTCAAGAAGAACAAGAGCGTGCGGGCGTGGCGGTTGCCGATGGGTTTCACGGCCTGGCCGCCATGGCGTCCGGGTGTGCTGTTCACCGGTGACTCCCTGGGTGCGGGCAAGCCGGCGTCGGGTGCGGGGATCTCCAAGGCGCTCGAATCCGGGCTGGCCGCAGGCGAATGCGCGGTCGCGGCGCTGCAGAACGGCGGGCCGGACGACTTCACCAACTACGCGCAGCGCATGGAAGCCGCATGGGGTCGGGAGTACCGGCGGGGGCGCTACATGCACAAGCTGATCGGTCAGCCGAGGCTCGCGAACGCCGGCGTCAAGCTGATCGACAACGCCGCGTTCCGCGACCGGATGCTCAAGGCGCTGTACAAGAAGGCCCAGGGCCCGCAGCACATCGCCAAGTAGCCGCACCGTCATAGGACTGCACCGCGAGCGTGAAACGTCTGCGAAAAATCGCGTGATTTTTCGCAGACATTGCACGCTCGCGGTTAGGCGTACCCGTTGATGAATTCGTCGGCAACCCAGCGCGCGACGTTGCGCGGGTACGGCGCCGGCAGGATCAGGACAAAGTGCTGGAATCCGGCGTCGACGGCTTCGGCGATCGCATCCCGCGTCTGACCGGGCTGGTCATAGGAAACCGGCAGTGCCATGGATCGGGTGATCTCCCCTGGTGCGCGCCCGATCTCGGCGCAATACCGGTCCAGTAGTGCACTGCGGCTGACGGCATCGTCGACGTCTCCGCCTGGAATGTTCCACACGTCGGCATGCTCGGCGACCACCCGCAATGTCGCTTTGGCCCGGCCTCCGATGACGATCGGCGGATGCGGTTGCTGGACGGGTTTCGGGCTTCCGAACGCTCCGGTCAACCGATGATGGCTGCCCTCGAAATCAAACGGTGCCTCTTCAGTCCACCACCGGCGGATGATCGTGCAGGCCTCGTCGAGGCTTTCCACCGCAGCGTCGGCATCGTCGTACGGCAATCCATGTGCCTCATATTCGCGGCGGGCGATCGGGTGGCTTGGCCGTGACCCTGCCCCGATGCCGAATTCCAGCCGGCCGCCGGAGACGATGTCCACGGTCGTCGCGATCTTGGCGAGCATCGCCGGCGGTCGAAATCGATTGCTGGTCACCAACAGCCCGAGGCGTAGCCGTTCGGTTTGTGCGGCGAGGGCAGAAAGTAGTGTCCAGCCTTCGAAAATCGGCCCGTTGAGGTCGCCCTCGATCGGCATCAGGTGATCGAACAGCCACGCGTGCCCGATCTCGGGGATGGCGTCGGCCTCCTTCCATACCCTCTGCAGATCGGAGTAACCCACCTGCATCGGGGCCGTCATGATTCCGAACTGCGGTGGGGCCATGAGCTCCAACTCCTCTCGCCAACCTGGCATGATAAACAAACGGAACGACGCTCCATTTACGATACGGAGCAATGTTCCGTTTAGCAACACGCAAGGAGGTTCAGTGGTGGACAACGAGGGCACAGCGGCGCCGAAACGGGCCGACGCGCGGCGCAACGAGCAGACGCTGCTCGCCGCTGCCGCCGCCGCGTTCCTCACCTCCGGCGTGGAGGTACCCGTGCGGGACATCGCCGCCAGGGCCGGCGTCGGGGTGGGCACCATCTACCGCCACTTCCCCACCCGGGCGGATCTCGTCATCGCCGTCTACCGGCACCAGGTCGACGCCTGCGCTGAGGCCGGACCTGCCCTGCTGCACAGCGATCCGCCGTACACCGCGCTGAGGAAATGGATCGATCTCTTCGTCGACTTCCTCGTCACCAAGCACGGACTCGCCGCGGCCCTGCAGTCCGACCACGCTCGCTTCGAGGCGCTACACACCTACTTCTTGGACCGACTGTTGCCGGTGTCCGCGCAGCTTCTCGAAGCGGCGGCCAAGGCGGGCGAGATTCGTTCCGGCACAGATCCTTACGGATTCATGCGGGCGATCGGAAACCTCTGCGTCGGCGCAGACGGCGACTCGCGGTACGACGCGCGCCAGATGGTCGATCTGCTCGTCGCCGGCCTCAGCCGAACAGCTGGCCGACCTTGAGCAGCAGCTCGTAGGCGCCGTAGCCGAACGGCACCACGACCCACAGCCATGCGAGCGCGATGTAGCCCTTCGGCACCGTCGGCGCGTAGTCCTGGTCCTCGACAGACACCTCGGTCACCGGTTGGCCCCTTCTGCGATGCGCTCGGATGAATCAGTAGCGGGCTCATGCCATTTCGATGAGACCGGGCGGATCAGCTCATTACACACCAGCGCTATCACCAACAGGGCGATCATGATGGAGAACGACAACGTGTACAGCGCCGGACCGCTCTTACCCGCCGATTCCTCGCTGTCGGCGACCGCGTTGACGATGATCGGGCCGAGGATGCCCGCTGCCGACCACGCGGTGAGCAGCCTGCCGTGGATGGCGCCCACCTGGAAGGTGCCGAACAGGTCACGCAGGTAGGCGGGCGCGGTGGCGAAGCCGGCACCGTAGAACGACAGGATCACGATGGTCGCGATCATGAACACCAGCTTGTTGGAGTTCGCCATCAAGGTGATCGTCAAATACAGCAGCGCACCGACACCCAGGTAGAGCCGGTAGGCGTTCTTGCGGCCGATCACATCCGACAGGCTCGACCAACCGATACGGCCGAGCATGTTGCCCAGCGACAGCATCGCAACGTATCCGGCAGCCGCGGCGGCCAACGCGCCCGCCGCCACCCCCGCCGCCGGGAAGTAGTCCTGGAAGATGGGTGAGGCCTTCTCCAGGATGCCGATGCCCGCGGTCACGTTGAAGCACAAGACGACCCAGAGCAACCAGAACTGCGGGGTTTTGATCGCATTCCCGGCCGACACCTGTCCGCCCGTGATGATCGAATTCGCCTGCAGCGGCGGCGGCGTCCATCCCTGCGGCTTCCAATCGGGCCGGGGCACTCGGACGAGGAGCCAGCCCAGCGACATGAACAGCGCGTACACCAACCCGTGCACCAGGAACGTCTTCGCGATGCCTGCAGTGTCGGTGCCGAAGGCGCTGAGCATCGCCGTCGACCACGGTGACGCGATCAGGGCGCCGCCACCGAAGCCCATGATGGCCAGCCCGGTCGCCATCCCCGGCTTGTCGGGGAACCACTTCATCAGGGTGGATACCGGTGAGATGTAACCGATCCCCCAGCCGATCCCACCCAGCACCCCGTAACCCAGCAGCACCAGCCAGTACTGACCCGTGGCCAACCCGACCGCGCCGACAAGCCAGCCGCCGCAGAAGCAACACATCGCCACGAACATCGCCATCCGGGGACCGTTGCGATCGACCCAGGTGCCGAACACCGCGGCCGACAGGCCGAGCATGACGATGCCGATGGTGAACGGCAGGGCACTGAGCGTGCCGGAGATGTCGAGTGCCCCTTCGAGGGGTTTCTTGAACACGCTCCACGAATAGGCCGCGCCGACCGACAGATGGATCGACAGCGCCGCGGGCGGCACCAACCACCGGCTCCAGCCCGGCGGTGCCACGATGCGTTCGCGGCTGAAAAACGGCGCAGTGGTCAGCGCGGTGGACACAGCTGTCATCCCGGACCTTTCATTACCTGGACGACGCTCGTGCTGCCACCGCGAGCGTCACTTCCGAGCGCGGCCTGTGGCCGGGCTCACCTGGAGCGATTCCTCGAAGGAGACTAGCGAAACCGGGGCCGCTTTGAAACGTTTCATAGATTTCAATACGCGCAGGCTCAGGGTCCAAAACGCACCGCTAACACGGTGGGTTTTGCTACGGGCCGGACGCGCGGCCGCCGCCCTGCGTACTTGCGTCAGCGTCGACCGCGCTGCGTCCGCCCGGGCTTGCGGGCGACCTTGCCCGCAGCGGCGCGGGCGGCCTGCTTCGCGAGGGTCTTCTCCCGTGCGGTGCGTTTCGGTGCCGACTGGGCCTGTCCCCGGGACGAACCGGGTTTGCGGCCCCGCACAACCCCGATGAACTCCTCGACCAGTGCGGGCTGCGGGCCTTCCGGGAAGGCCAGCGCGACGGGGCAGGTGGGCGCGTCGGCGATCGGGCGGTACGTCAGATCTTTGCGGTGATACAACCGCGCCAGTGACTGCGGAACGATCAGTGCGCCGATCCCTGCGGCGACGAGTTCTATTGCATCCTGGGTGGTTTCGGGTCGGTGATCGACCGGGGCGCCGGGAGCGTCCGCCCAGACGATGACGCGGTCGAGTGGGTGCAACATCGGCTCGCCCTCGAGGTCCGCGGCGGTAATCGTGTCGACTGCAGTGAGAAGGTGCTCGGCCGGCACCACGGCCACCGTCGTCTCCTCGTAGAGGGGGATGGCGGCCAGCCCGGCCGTGTCGGTCGGCAGCCGGAGCAACGCGACATCGACGTTGCCTGCCCGCACTGCGTCGGACGCGTCTGCCGCGGCGACGGCGCACAACTGCAGCGGCACCTCGGGGTGGCGCTCCGCCCAGATCCGGGCCCACTTCGCGGGCGTCACGCCGGGCACGTACCCGACGGTGAGGCGGAGCGGGGTCACCGCCTCAGGCTACCGTCGGGCCTCATCGATAAGCTCAAGCCATGAGCAGGCCGAACGCACAGTCCATGAAACCCGCCACCGCGGCGAAGAAGCTGGACGTGTACCTGCCGGCGACGCCCGCGGAGTTCCAGGAGAACCCGATCACCCGCGGCGAACTCGCCGCCCTGCAGGCCGACCCGCCGCAGTGGCTCAAGGACCTCCGCAAGAACGGGCCGCACCCGAAGAACCTCGTGGCAGCCAAGCTGAGCATCTCGATCGCCGGACTCGCGCGCGGCGGGGTCGGGGATGCGCTCACCACCGAGCAGATCGATCAGCTGCTCGAGGAGAAGCCGGAATGGCTGGTCGCAGAACGCGAGAGCTACCAGAGCGTCCTGCGCGAGGAGCGACGCCTGAAGGCGCTGCGCGCGGAGCAGGCCCGCAAGCAGTGATTCTGCGGCTGCATCACAACATGCAGCTGACGCAACCCTCCACCTCAGTACCCTCCAGCGCCATCTGGCGCAGCCGGATGTAGTACAGGGTCTTGATGCCCTTACGCCAGGCGTAGATCTGCGCCCTGTTGACGTCGCGCGTGCTGGCGGTGTCCTTGAAGAACAGCGTCAGGCTCAGGCCCTGATCCACATGCTGGGTGGCCGCGGCGTAGGTGTCGATGATCTTCTCGTAACCGATCTCGTACGCGTCCTGGTAGTACTCCAGGTTGTCGTTGGTGAGGAACGGCGCCGGGTAGTAGACGCGGCCGATCTTGCCTTCCTTGCGGATCTCGATCTTGCTCGCCACCGGGTGGATCGACGATGTCGAGTGGTTGATGTAGCTGATCGAGCCGGTCGGCGGCACCGCCTGCAGGTTCTGGTTGTAGATGCCGTGCGTCTGCACCGACTCCTTCAACTGCTTCCAGTCATCCTGCGTCGGAATGCGAATGTCGGCATCGGCGAAGATCTGCCGCACCTTGTCGGTTGCCGGCTCCCACGCCTGGTCGGTGTACTTGTCGAAGAATTCACCCGAGGCGTACTTGGACTTCTCGAACCCCTTGAACTGCGTACCGCGTTCCATCGCAATGCGGTTGGATGCCCGCAACGCCTGGTACAGCACGCAGTAGAAGTAGATGTTGGTGAAGTCGATGCCCTCTTCGGAGCCGTAATGGATGCGCTCGCGAGCCAGATAGCCGTGCAGGTTCATCTGTCCCAGCCCGATGGCGTGGGAGTCGTTGTTGCCCTGCTCGATTGACGGCACCGACCAGATGTGCGTCTGATCGCTGACCGCGGTCAGCCCTCGGATCGCCACCTCGATGGTCTGCGCGAAGTCCGGCGAATCCATGGTCTTGGCGATGTTCAGCGAACCGAGGTTGCACGAGATGTCCTTGCCCACCTGGGCGTAGGACAGATCCTCGTTGAACACCGAGGGTGTGGAGACCTGCAGGATCTCCGAGCACAGGTTGGAGTGCGTGATCTTGCCGTGGATCGGGTTCGCCCGGTTCACCGTGTCCTCGTACATGATGTACGGATAGCCGGACTCGAACTGCAGCTCGGCCAGCGTCTGGAAGAACTCGCGCGCCTTGATCTTGGTCTTGCGGATCCGGCCGTCGTTGACCATCTCGTGGTACTTCTCGGTCACCGAGATGTCGGCGAACGGAACGCCGTAGACGCGCTCGACGTCGTACGGCGAGAACAGGTACATGTCCTCGTTCTTCTTCGCCAACTCGAACGTGATGTCCGGGATCACCACACCCAGCGAGAGCGTCTTGATCCGGATCTTCTCGTCGGCGTTCTCGCGCTTGGTGTCCAGGAACCGGTAGATGTCGGGGTGATGGGCATGCAGGTACACCGCGCCGGCACCCTGACGTGCACCGAGCTGGTTGGCGTAGGAGAACGAGTCCTCCAGCAGCTTCATGATTGGGATGACGCCGGATGACTGGTTCTCGATGTTCTTGATCGGCGCGCCGTGCTCACGAATATTGGTCAGCAGCAAGGCGACTCCGCCACCACGCTTGGACAGCTGCAGAGCGGAGTTGATGGAGCGCCCGATGGACTCCATGTTGTCCTCGATGCGCAGCAGGAAGCACGACACCGGCTCACCGCGCTGCTTCTTGCCCGAGTTGAGGAAGGTGGGGGTGGCCGGCTGGAACCTGCCGTCGATGATCTCGTCGACGAGCTGCTCGGCCAGGATGGTGTCCCCGGCGGCCAGCGTCAGCGCGACCATGACCACACGGTCCTCGAAGCGCTCCAGGTAGCGCTTCCCGTCGAACGTCTTCAGCGTGTAGGACGTGTAGTACTTGAATGCACCGAGGAACGTCGGGAACCGGAACTTCTTGGCGTAGGCCCGATCCAGCAGCGACTTGACGAAGTTGCGGCTGTACTGGTCGAGCACCTCACGCTCGTAGTAATTCTTCTCGATCAGGTAGTCGAGCTTCTCGTCCTGGCTGTGGAAGAACACCGTGTTCTGGTTGACGTGCTGCAGGAAGTATTGGTTGGCGGCTTCCCGGTCCTTGTCGAACTGGATCTTGCCGTCGGCGTCGTACAGGTTCAGCATCGCGTTGAGCGCGTGGTAGTCCGTCTCCCCCGGCAGCGCGTGCGCGCCGGTGGTTACAGGCTCTGCAGCTGTGACGGTTGGTGGCACGTCTGGTCCTTCCAAAAGTCTTTCAAACCCGCTCGGACGGCTTCCACGTCGTCCGGGGTTCCCATGAGTTCCAAGCGATACAGGTAGGGCACGCCACATTTGCGGGAGACGACATCGCCCGCATAGGCGAACTCGGCACCGAAATTGTTGTTGCCCGCGGCGATGACGCCGCGGATCAACGACCGGTTGTGTTCATTGTTCAGAAACGCGATGACCTGTTTCGGGACATAGCCGCCGTCATTGATGTTCGGCGTGGCCCGCCCGCCGCCGTAGGTCGGCAGGATGAGGACGTAGGGCTCATCCACCTCGATACGGCCGTGCAACGGGATCCGGGTAGCGGGGAGTCCGAGCTTCTCGACGAAGCGATGGGTGTTCTCCGAGACGCTGGAGAAGTAGACGAGATGGCTCATTCGTGCCCCCTATCCGGCGCGGTTGACCCCCGCTAGGCGCTGACCGAAACCGCGCTGAGCGCCTTGATGCGATCGGGACGGAAGCCCGACCAGTGTTCGTTACCGGCCACCACCACAGGAGCCTGCAGGTAACCGAGCGCCATGACATAGTCGCGGGCCTCGGCGTCCAGGCTGATATCGACCTTCTCGTAGGCGATGCCCTGCTTGTCCAGCGCCTTGTAGGTGGCGTTGCACTGCACGCATGCGGGCTTGGTGTACACGGTGACTGTCATCTCGGCACGGCTCCTCTTGCGGTAAGTGAAGAAATCTAGACACTGACTGGCAACTGGTCGGACTTGGAGCATCGCTGTGGTTCAGCGACCGTCAGACCGCCAAAATTCCCGTACCCGAGAGGCTGCTCCCCGACCGGTCCTGAAACCGACTTCGCCGGATTCGCTGCGCTCCGGCGGGCTTCCGAACTCTGGTGGCCTGTCGGTCTCCAAGACACTACACCTAGTGCCCCGGGGGCTAAAGCCATACAAGATGTTCTGAATAACATTTTTGAAATTCCCAGGTCGTAAGCTTGCCGGAGACCCCGCCTCCGGCGTGTCGCAGGCCACATCCGAGCGCGTGTCGCGATGTACTCCCAGGTCTACCACCAGCCACCGACAACCTTGCCGTCCCCGCGGACCGCGCCGGCCCAATAGCAAAGGCCGCCGGCTGAGTCCAATTCGACTCGGCCGGCGGCCTCAGGAACAATTCTCAGCCAACCTCGGCGGCGAGCTTGCCGACGACGTCGCGCACGCTGGCCGTAACCTCGGCGTGCTCACGCGGATGAGCACCGTCGAGGATCTTGGACGGGATGGACAGCTTGAGATCCTCCACCACCCGGGGCCCCGCGATGCCGAACGATTTGCGGGTCTCGTCATGGGCCCAGACACCGCCGTACTGGCCCAGCGCGGCACCGATGACCGCCAGCGGCTTGTCCTTGAGCGCACTGTTGCCGAACGGCCGCGACAGCCAGTCGATGGCGTTCTTCAACACGGCCGGGATGCTGCCGTTGTATTCAGGGGTGACCACGAGCGTCGCGTCAGCTCCGGCAGCCGCCTCCCGCAGCGCGCGCACCGAGTCGGCCACATCCTCGGTATCGATGTCCTCGTTGTAGAACGGCAGATTTCCCAGTCCGTCGAAGATCCGCAGATCCACGCCGTCGGGTGCCGCCTCCACGGCGAGCTCGGCGAGTTGTCGGTTGATCGACGCTGCGCGCAGGCTCCCCACCAGTACCAGCACCTTGGTCTCGGCCATGTTCACAATCCCTTTCGTCGGAGGCGATGGTCTCACGAATCAACCGGACCGTGGTCCGATTAATTCCGGCTGAGCTAAAGTGCAGGGGTGGCAGCCTCCGACCGCCCCGCCAAGCTCGCGGTCACCGACTCGGGGCCACCAGAGCGCGGCGACGCAGCGCGTAACCGTCTACTTCTACTCGATGCCGCACGCCGGCTCATCGCCGAACGTGGCCCCGACGCGGTCAGCACCGACGATATCGCGGTCGCTGCAGGCGTCGGCAAAGGCACATTGTTCCGCCGCTTCGGCAGCCGTGCCGCCCTGATGATGGTGCTGCTCGACGAGGACGAGCACGCTCACCAGGAAGCGTTCATGTTCGGCCCTCCTCCCCTGGGCCCTGGCGCGCCGCCCCTGGAGCGCCTCCTGGCCTACGGTCGCGCCCGGTTGCGATTCGTCCACTGCCACCACGCACTGCTGTCCGATGCCGGGCGCGACCCGCAGACGCGGTTCTCCGGTCCGGCGTTACTGCACCGGTCGCACGTGCGCATGCTGCTGCACGCGGCGGGCACCACCGGCGATCTCGACGCCCAGGCCGACGCCCTAACCGCACTGCTGGACGCCGATTATGTTGCGCACCAGCTCATCGACCGCGGCCGCACTCTCGACGAACTGGACACCGCATGGGCGGACACCGCCTGCAAGCTGTGTGGTCGGTGACCCGTGACGGCCTGGGTGCTGCACGTCGACCTCGACCAGTTCCTGGCCTCGGTGGAACTGCGGCGCCGGCCCGAACTCGAAGGCCTGCCGGTCATCGTCGGCGGCAACGGCGATCCCACCGAGCCCCGCAAGGTGGTGACCTGCGCCTCCTATGAGGCCAGGGAGTTCGGCGTGCACGCAGGCATGCCGCTGCGCAGCGCGGCACGACGCTGCCCCGACGCCACCTTTCTGCCATCGGATCCGGCCGCCTATGACGCCGCGTCCGAGCAGGTGATGGGTCTGCTGCGCGATCTCGGACATCCGCTCGAGGTGTGGGGATGGGATGAGGCCTATCTCGGCGCCGACGTCGCCGACCCGGTCGAGTTGGCCGAACGGATCCGCACCGTGGTGGCCGCCGAGACCGGATTGTCGTGTTCTGTGGGCATCAGCGACAACAAACAACGCGCCAAGGTGGCGACCGGCCTGGCAAAGCCGGCGCGCACGCGAGGAGCAGATGAACCGGCGCGCACGCGAGGAGCAGATAAAACCCCAGGTGTGTACGTGCTCACCGAGGCGAACTGGATGACCGTGATGGGCGACCGGCCCACCGACGCCCTGTGGGGCATCGGGCCCAAGACCACCAAAAATCTTGCGTCGCTGGGAATCACCACGGTGGCCGATCTCGCCGCCACCGACGCCACCACGTTGACCGCCACGTTCGGGCCCAGCACCGGGTTGTGGATCCTGTTGTTGGCCAAAGGCGGTGGCGATACAGAGGTGAGCGCACAGCCGTGGGTGCCGCGGTCGCGCAGTCACGTCATCACGTTCGCCCGGGACCTCACCGAACGCGCCGAGATCGATGCCGCGGTCCGGGAACTGGCGCATCAGACCCTCGCCGAGGTGGTCGAACAGAATCGCATCGTGACCCGGGTCGCGGTGACCGTACGCACCAACACCTTCTACACCCGTACCAAGATCCGTAAGCTGCCCGCGCCCAGCACCGATACCGAACTGATCACCGATACCGCGCTGGCCGTGCTCGACCTCTTCGAACTCGACCGGCCCATCCGGTTGCTCGGTGTGCGGCTCGAGCTGGCGATGGACCAGGCGGATACCACCGGCCCCGTTGTCACCGCGGGCCAATAGCATCGCTCCATGCTGCAGACCGTCGCCATCCGCGGGTATCGCTCCCTGCGTGAGCTGATCCTGCCGTTGACCGACCTCACCGTCGTCACCGGCGCCAACGGCACCGGCAAGTCTTCGCTCTACCGCGGGCTGCGACTGCTGGCCGACTGCGGCCGTGGGCAGGTGATCGGATCGCTCGCCGGGGAAGGCGGCCTGCAGTCGGTGCTGTGGGCCGGGCCGGAACAACCCTCGGACGAGGCGCAGGGCACCACCCGGACTCGGCCGGTGTCACTCGAACTCGGCTTCGCCGGTGATGATTTCGGCTACCTGGTGGACCTGGGTCTGCCGCAGATGGCCGGCTCGGGCGGCGAACCGTCGGCCTTCGCCCATGATCCGGAGATCAAACGTGAAGTGGTGTTCGCCGGGCCGGTGCTGCGTCCCAGCTCAACCTTGGTGCGCCGCACCAGAGAATTCGCCGAGTCCGCCTCGGAATCGGGGCGCGGGTTCGACGAGCTGAGCCGGTCGCTGCCGTCGTACCGCAGCGTGCTCGCCGAATACGCGCACCCGCAAGCTCTTCCGGAACTGTCGACGGTCTCTGACCGGTTGCGGGCCTGGCGCTTCTACGACGGCTTCCGCGTCGATGCCGGCGCGCCGGCCCGCCGGCCGCAGGTGGGCACCCGCACCCCGGTGCTCTCCGACGATGGCGCCGACATCGCTGCGGCCGTGCAGACCATCATCGAGACCGGACGAGACGATCTGCCCCGGGCGGTGGCAGAGGCATTCGACGGCGCCACCGTCTCGGTCGCGGTCAACGACGGCCTGTTCGACCTGCAGTTGCGCCAGCGCGGCATGCTGCGTTCGTTACGCGCTGCCGAATTATCCGACGGCACACTGCGGTTCCTGCTGTGGGCGGCGGCCCTGCTGAGTCCCCGGCCACCGTCGTTCATGGTGCTCAACGAGCCGGAGACCTCGCTGCATCCGGATCTCGTCCGGCCACTGGCCACGCTGATCGGCACCGCCGCAGCCCACACGCAGGTCCTGGTGGTCACGCATTCGCGCGCGCTGTTGGAGTTCCTGAACACCACACCGGTGGCCGACGAAGACCGTGGCAGCGCGGTGGAGGTGGAACTGTACAAGCAGTGGGGTGAAACCAGGGTGACCGGCCTGGGCATGCTGTCCACTCCGGCCTGGAACTGGGGGAAGCGTTAGCGTCGTGCAGATTTGGGCCGTAACGCCCGGGTGAACAGGACGTTCACCTGCCGCATCGCCACGCTGTAGGGCCACCACGCGACGCGTTTGAACGCATACAGCGCGCGAATGTCCACCGAGGTGTAGATCAGGAAGCGGTTGCGCCGAACGCCCGCCAAAATCTTGGCGGCCGCTTTCTCCGGCGAGACGGCGTGCCCGGCGAAGCGGTCCACCCACTTCTGCACATGTGGATCGTCACGGTCCACTCCGGCGATCTGAACAGTCTGCACCAGACCGGTTTTCACCGCACCCGGCACCACCACCGACACCCCGATGCGATGGCGGGCCAAATCGAAGCGCAGTACCTCGCTGAGCCCGCGCAGGCCGTATTTGCTTGCGCTGTAGGCACTGTGCCATGGCAGCGCGACGATCCCGGCCGCCGAGGACACATTCACCAGGTGTCCACCCCGGCGCGCCTCGACCATCGGCGGCAGAAAGGTCTCGATCACGTGGATCGGGCCCATGAGGTTGATGTCGATCATCGAGCGCCAGTGCTGGTGGGTGAGTTTGTCGACGGTGCCCCAGGCCGATACCCCGGCGATGTTGAGCACCACATCCATTGCGGGATGCGCGGCATGGATGTCGGCGGCGAAAGCGGCCACCGCGTCATAGTCGGAGATGTCGAGCACGCGGTGTTCAGGCACCTGCGCGCCGAGCGCCCTGGCGTCGGCGACGGTCTGGGTGAGCCCCTCGGCGTCGCGGTCGGTCAGATACAGTTCGGCGCCTTGAGCCGCCAGGGCCAGCGCCGTGGCGCGTCCGATGCCGCTGGCCGCACCGGTGATGAAACAGCGTTTCCCCTGGAAGTCGCTCCCCTGCGCCATGGCGGTACCTTACCGTACCGTCGGCGCCCCACCCCACAGCGCGTTGAGCCAGAGCCGCTCCAACACGTCGATGGCGCGTAGCGGGTCATCACCGCGGCCGACGAATGCGGAGTCATGCGACAGCGTCATGGCGGTCGTCGCGGTCAGGGTACGGACAAGCGCGGGGATGTCCTCGGAGATCGGTTGGGCGCCGTCGTCCTGCTCCACCACGCCGACGATCTTGGCGATCACCGCATCCTCGTAGTCGTTCATCAGATCCCGGATCGCCGCGTCGGTGTTCTGCGCGATGGTGCAGGCCGACATGATCGGATCGTTGGTGGCGAACACCGCGGCTGCGCTGCCGACCATGCGTTTGGCAAACGTCGCCGGCGACTCGCCCGGCTCGCGGGGTGCGAAGTTGTGGGTCAGCGCGTCGAGTTGCTCCATCGCTTCGGCCACGATCACCGCCAGCACGGCGTATTTGGTGTCGAAGTAGAAGTAGAAGCCCGAGCGGGCGACCCCGGCCCGCTCACTGATGGCGCTGACCGACAAGTCGGCGAATGACCGCTCTTCCAGCAGTTCCCGCACCGCGGTGACGATGGCATCGCGTTGACGGTCGCCGCGGCTGCGACGTTCCTGGGCAGGTGCGCTCGAGCCGGCGCTGCGGTGGCTGCCCTCCGGTACGGATTCGGCGGTCATGGGGTTAAACCTTTGCACCGCGGCCCGCCAGATCAAAACTTGACATGCGTCAAGTCTGCCATCCAGGATGGGGTCAGGTGACGTTCACCACAGACTTGCAGTCCGACGGCGTCAGGAGCGGTACATGGCCACCATCAGCACCCCGCACTATCTGGTCGACCAGGCCAAGAGGCGGTTCACCCCGACGGTGAACACGATTCCGGGCATGGCCGCGATCGAGAAAAGGTTGCTGGCGCACGACTGGAAGCAACATGCGCTGGCCCAGCCGCCCGCCGGCAGCGGCCTCAAACCGATCATGGGTGATTCCGGCCTGCCGGTGCTCGGACACATCATCGAACTGTTCCGCGGCGGCCCCGAGTTCGTGCGCCACCTGTACGAAACGCGCGGGCCGGTGGCGTTCGCCGATTCGCCGGTGCTGCCCTCGATCGTCGCGCTCGGTCCCGACGCCACCCAGACCGTGTTCTCCAACCGGAACAAGGATTACTCGCAGAAGGGCTGGCATCCGGTCATCGGCCCGTTCTTCAACCGCGGGCTGATGATGCTCGACTTCGAGGAACACATGTTCCATCGGCGCATCATGCAGGAGGCGTTCACCCGCACCCGGCTGACCGGTTACGTCGAGCACATCGACCGGGTCGCCACCGACGTCGTGAACAACGACTGGGTCGCCAACGATCCCCGATTCCTGTTCCACCCCGCGATGAAGGAGCTGACGCTCGACATCGCGTCGGTGGTGTTCATGGGCCACGAGCCTGGCACCGACCATGATCTGGTCACCAAGATCAACCAGGCCTTCGCCACCACAACCCGTTCCGGCGGCGCGATCATCCGGGCCTCGGTGCCCCCGTTCAAATGGTGGCAGGGCCTGCGGGCACGCAAGGTGCTCGAAGACTACTTCGAAGAGCGTGTGCGGGAACGTCGCAAGGCCGAGGGCACCGACATGCTCACGGTGTTGTGTCACACCGCCGACGAGGACGGCAACAGCTTCACCGACGAGGACATCGTCAACCACATGATCTTCCTGATGATGGCCGCCCACGACACCACCACGTCGACCGTCACCACCATGGCCTACAACCTGGCCGCCAACCCGGAGTGGCAGGAACGCTGCCGCGACGAGTCCGACCGGCTCGGCGACGGACCGCTGGACATCGAAGCGCTGGAGAAGTTGGAGACCCTCGACCTGGTGATGAACGAGTCACTGCGAATGGTGACGCCGTTGCCGTTCAACATGCGCCAGACGGTGCGTGACACCGACCTGCTCGGCTACTACGTGCCTGCCGGCACCAATGTGGTGATCTGGCCGGGGCTGAATCACCGGCTGCCCGAGCTGTGGACGGACCCGGACAAATTCGATCCGGCCCGGTTCGCCGAACCCCGCAACGAGCACAAGAAGCACCGTTATGCGTTCGCCCCGTTCGGCGGCGGCGCCCACAAGTGCATCGGCATGGTGTTCGGCCAGCTGGAAGTCAAGACCGTGATGCACCGTCTGCTGCGCCAGTACCGCTTGGAACTGGCCCGACCGGGCTACCAGCCGCGGTGGGACTACGGCGGCATGCCCGTGCCGATGGACGGGATGCCGTTGGTGCTGCGCCCGTTGCGCTGAGGCCCGCGACTTCTGCCGCCGCCGCTTCCGCGGAACTGCATTCCCGGTCGTTAATCCAGACGATTGACGACCGGGAATGCGGTTCCGGCGGTGGACATCAACCGGTTGGCGCAGGCGATGACGGCGCGCAGCGCTGATTGCACCGGATCGCCGTCAAGTCCCATCGCCCACTCGGTGCGCGTGCCGTCGGATCCCCGCAGAAATGTGGCGGTCTGCCCGCCGGTCGGAAGTTGGTGGAACGACGTGGTTTCCACCGCGATCCCGCGCTCATGGAGCATCGCGGTGAGTGCGCCCACCGGACCGCTGGCTGCGGCACTCGAGGTGCAGATGGTGTCACCGATGGCCAGGGTGGCCTGATAGTTGCGGACCTGCGGTCCCAGCCGACGGGCCGGGCCCTGACCGTCGGTGCAGGTCCAGTTGCCCAGCCGCAACGGTCCAGAGCAGGGTGCGTACGTGGCGAGAAACCCGTCCCAGGAGGTCACCTGCCCTGCCTCGCGGAGCCCGCGTGGCAGCGGCATGGCAAAGCTGGCGGCGAATGACGCGGATTGTGTGGCCGAAGAGGTGTGCATGTGCCGGTCTTCTCTTGATCAGAGGGATTGACCGACGAGGTAGCACAAGACCCACAGCGAGGGGTCGGTCCTGATCAGACCCCGCTGCGGGTTGCTACTACGAGTCGCCTCGGCACGTTGGTGATGCTAGACGCTCCCCCGACGGTTAGGCAAACACTTTCGCTCAGTAACCTCGGCGGCGTGGACGCCGCATGACCTTCTGGGACATTGCGCTGCTCTTCGTCGCCGGGATCGTCGGCGGACTCACCGGAAGTATCGCCGGCCTGGCCTCGGTGGCCACCTATCCCGCGCTGCTGTTGGTCGGCCTGCCGCCCGTGACGGCCAACGTGACCAACACCGTTGCCGTGGTGTTCAACGGCGTCGGATCGGTATGGGGCTCGCGGCCAGAACTGGCCGGTCAGGGCCCGTGGATCAAGCGCATCATCCCGGTTGCCGTGCTGGGTGGTGCGGTCGGTGCAGCGCTGCTGCTGTCCACGCCGGCCGAGGGATTCGAGCGGGTGGTGCCGATCCTGCTGGCATTCGCGTCGGTGGCAATCCTGTTGCCCCGCAGGGAACACCGCGAGGCCAGGGTCGCCAGGCATCGCGATCACACCATCCGGGTCACGCTCGAAGCCGTCGCGATTTTCGTGATCACGATCTACGGCGGCTATTTCGGTGCAGCCGCCGGGGTGCTGCTGCTGGCCCTGATGTTGCGTGCGAGTGGCACGACGCTCGCCCACGCCAACGCCGGCAAGAACGTCATCCTCGGTGTCGCCAACGCGGTGGCCGCCGCGGCGTTCGTGGTCTTCGCGCCGGTGTACTGGCCCGCCGTCATACCGCTGGCACTCGGATGCCTGATCGGCTCCCGGCTGGGCCCGATCGTGGTCCGCCACGCACCCGCCACGCCGCTGCGGGTGCTCATCGGTGTGGCCGGGGTGGCGCTGGCGGTCAAGCTGGCCGTCGACACCTACTGACCCCCCGCGAGCAGACACTTCTGCACCCAAAATCCAGCGCGGCGGGGTACCTAGCTGTCTGCTCGGCGTGAGAAGAAGGGCGTCAGGCGAAGGGGTTATCTCCTTTGGTGACCCGGGTGCCGAGTTCGATCAGGTTCGCCGCCGAGGCATGCAACTGCTCGCCTGCTTCCCGGCTCGCCCGTCCCGCCAGATAGCGCGACCAGGTGCCCTCGATCACGATGCCGAGCTTGAAGCACGCCAGCGCGAGGTACCAGGGCAGTGTCGACGTCTCACGCCCGCCGGCGTCGCGATAGGCCTCCAGTAACTCACTCCGGCTGGCCAGCCCGCCGAGTTCGGCCAGTGCCGAGCCCGCGTTGATCGGATTGGGCTCGTCGGGCCAGCACACCAGCATCCAGCCCAGATCCAGCAACGGGTCACCGATCGTGCACATCTCCCAGTCGATGAACGCGGCCAACTCCGGGGTCTCCCGCCGCAGCAGCACATTGTTGAGATGCGCATCGCCGTGCATGATGCCGGGTTCACTCTCGGGCGGGCGGTTCGTCTCCAGCCATTGCGCCAACTCTCCTACTGCGGGCAGCGATTCGGGCGCGTAGTTCTCGTGCCGGTAGCTCTCCAACAGCCGTAGGAACTGCGGAACCTGGCGCGCCAGAAAGGATCCGGGCGCCCGGATGGCAGCCAGCTCACTGTCTTCCCAGGCGACGTTGCCGAGTTGGGCCAGGCTGCCTGCATACGACAGTCCCACCCGGTGCCGTAGATCGGCGTCCTGATACGCCGGCGCCACCTCGGTGCCCGGATTGAATCCGTCGACGAGTTCCATCAGGTAGAACACCACCCCGAGGACATCGAGGTCGGGACATCCGGCGATGAAGCCGGGATGAGGCACCGGAGATCCGGCCAACGTGCGCAATACCGCGATCTCACGCAGCATCGTCTTGTCGCTGGTCGGCCGGGGATGGGCGGGGGGACGCCGCAGCACCATGGGACGCCCGTCGACACGCAGGCCCACCACGATGTTCTGCGTTCCACCGGTCAACGGCGCCACATCGGTGAGGGTCGAACCGATCCCCTGACTCCGTATCCACCGCTGCAGCGCGGCTTGATCGGCATCACTGAGTGTTGGCAGCTGCTGCACGTCATCGGACATGCAGTCATGGTGCCAGCCGTGATCACCTCTTACGCGCAACAGTCAGCAGGTACTCCCACTCCATCGAAGATCCGGTCAGGTACCGGTCCCCGAGCGCGGCGATGTCGGCATCGAGCGCCGCGACGCGATCGGCATCGCCTTCGATCGCCCGGTAAGCCGAAATCGTCGGCCCGTAGTTCGCCTTGAAGTAGTCGCGGAACGCGGCGCCGTCGTCGAACATGTCGACCGCCAGGGTGCGCCGCCGCGCGACGACGTCGCCCACCCGATCGGCCAGCAGCGAGCACAGGTGTTCCTCGTCGCCCCACAACGGCGGCGGCGACACTCCCGGCGGTGGCGCAGGGACGTAGGGCTTCATCGTGGCGAACAGCCGGCCGATGAAACCTTCCGGGGTCCAACTGATCAGCCCGATCCGTCCTCCCGGGCGAGTCACCCGGACCAGTTCGTCGGCGGACTGCTGGTGGTGTGGCGCGAACATGACGCCGATGCAGGACACGACGACGTCGAACTCGTTGTCACCGAACGGTAATGCTTCGGCATTGGCCTCTTCCCAGTCCAGTGTGACACCACGTTCGGCGGCCAGTCGCCGACCCTGCTCGACCAGTTCCGGACACAGGTCACTGGCGGTGACCCGCGCTCCGGTGGCCGCCGCGGGGATCGCGACATTGCCCGTACCTGCGGCCACGTCGAGCACCCGGTCAGCGGGTCCGATGCCACAGGCGTCGACGAGGATGGACCCCAGCGGCGCGACTATGTGGGCGGCTATCGCCGAGTAGTCACCGAGAGCCCACAGGGCCCGGTGTTTGGCCTCAAGCTCGCGGTCTGCGATGACGGCGTTCATGGACGGCTCCTTTCGAGCAGGCTGCGACCATCGTCGCGCCGCCGGCCTGGCCGATCCAGTACACGATCTGTACTGGCGTCTTGGCACCAACAGGCGTCTACTTGTGCACAGCGCTTCTCGCCGGAGGTATCACCATGTCGAGTTACGGACAGTTCTGCCCGATGGCCAAGGCCATGGAGTTGCTCGACGAGCGGTGGACGCTGCTGGTGATCCGGGAGTTGCTGCTGGGCAGTACCCATTTCAACGACCTCCGTCGCGGAGTGCCCCGGATGTCGCCGGCACTGCTGTCCAAGCGGCTGAAGTCACTGACCCGTGCCTGCGTCGTCGACCGTATCGAAATCGACGGCCGGGCAACGTATTCTCTGACCGAGTGCGGTCAGGAACTGGCCGGGGTGGTGACAGCGCTGGGGGCATGGGGGGCTCGTTGGGTCGGTGAACTCGGCGATGAGGATCTCGATCCCCATCTACTGATGTGGGATATCCGTCGCACGATCCCCATTGATCTCTGGCCGCGGTCGCGGACCACGCTGGCATTCGTGCTCGACGGTGTCGCGGCCAGGGCGTCGCGGTGGTGGCTGGTGGTCGCCGAAGGACAGGCCGACGTATGCGATGTCGACCCGGGCTACGAGGCGGCAGGCACGGTCGAGACCAGCCTGCGCACACTGACCCGCATCTGGCGGGGCGACGTGGGATGGCCCCATGCCGTGCTCGACGGCAGCGTCGCACTGTCGGGTCCCGCCGAGATGCGGCGAGCGATCCCGAGGTTGATCGGCCAGAGCCCGGCCGCACTCATCGCCCGCCCGGCCTGAGCACGCTCAGTCGAGGATCCGGCGCGCCACGTTGGTGGTGACGAGGTCGAGCAGCTCGTCGGCCCGGCCGGCCAAGATGGTCCGGATCGCGTACAGCGAAAAACCTTTCGCCTGCTCGACGGTGATCGCCGGCGGGATGGACAGTTCCTGACGCGCGGTGACGACATCGACGACAGCGGGCCCGTCGTAGGCGAAGGCATCGGTCAGCGCCTGATCCAACTCCCCCGGCTGCTCCACACGCCGCCCGAACACTCCCATCGCCTGTGCCACCGCGGCGAAGTCCGGGTTCACCAGATCGGTTCCGAAGGTGACGATCCCGGCGGCCTTCATCTCCAGCTCGACGAAGTTCAGCGACGAATTGTTGAACACGATCACCTTGACCGGCAGCCGGTTCTGGATCAGCGTCACCAGTTCGCCGAACAACATGGTCAGTCCACCGTCGCCGGCCAGCGCGACCACCTGTCGGCCCGGGAATGCGGTCTGCGCTCCGATGGCATGCGGCAGCGCACACGCCATGGTGCCGTGGTTGAACGATCCGATGAGCCTGCGCCGGCCGTTCATTTTCAGGTACCGCGCCGCCCACACCACCGGGGATCCGACATCGCAGGTGAACACCGCGTCGTCGGTGGCGATCCGATCGGCAAGAGCAGCAACATATTCCGGCCTGATCGGGCTGCGGTCGCGATCGTTGACGGCCAACGCGTCCATCGACTTGCGTGTCTTGGCATAGTGGCGCAGCGACCGGTCGAGGTGCTCACGCTGCTGTTTGGGTCGCAGCAGCGGCTGCAGCGTGGCCAGAGTGTCCTTGACCGTGCCCCGCAGCCCGAGGTCGACCGGGGTCCGCCGGCCGAGGTTGCGGCCGCGGATATCGACCTGGATGACCGTGGCGGCCTCGGGATAGAACTGCTGATAGGGAAAGTCGGTGCCCAGCATCAGCAAGGTCTCGGCCTCTTTGATGGCCTTGTATCCGGACGCGAACCCGAGCAGCCCGGTCATCCCGACGTCGAACGGGTTGTCGTACTCGATGAATTCCTTGCCGCGCAACGCATGAACGATCGGCGCCTGCAACGTCGCGGCCAACTGGAGCAATGCGTCGTGTGATCCGGCGACGCCGGCCCCACCGAGGATGGTCACGCGCTCGCAGCCGTTGAGAATCTCCGCTGCCCGCTGCAGGGATTCGTCGTCGGGCCGCAGCACTGACTGCGTCGGCAACACCGGCCGTGCGGTCCACGCGCCGGTCATGCGCTGCAGGAAGATCTCGCCGGGGATGACGACGACCGCGACGCCGTTCTCCTCAACGGCCGCGCGCATGGCCATCTCCAGGATGCGTGGCGCCATCTCGGGGGTGCTGACAAGTTCGCAGTACACACTGCACTCGCGGAACAGGTCCTGCGGGTGGGTCTCCTGGAAGTACTCCGAGCCGATCTCGGTGCGCGGAATGTGCGCAGCGATCGCAAGAACCGGGACCCGGCTGCGTTGCGCATCGAACAGCCCGTTGATGAGGTGCAGGTTGCCTGGGCCGCAACTACCGGCGCAGACCGCCAGTTGCCCGGTCAATGCGGCGTCCGCGGCGGCGGCGAAGGCGGCGGTTTCCTCGTGCCGGACGTGCTCCCACCGGAGGTCGCCGCTACGGCGGATGGCGTCGGTGAATCCGTTGAGACTGTCGCCGGGCAGGCCGTACACCCGGCGCACCCCGCTGACCGTCAGCGCGTCAATGACGTGATCTGCAATCGTGGCCATCGCGCCTCCCGGTTGTGCGAATTCGGCGTGATCGGTTGCGCTGAGCGGAACCGATCACGCCGAAGTCACTCTACTTGGGGGCGAACCGCTGGCCGGCGTCCAACCGGATGCACTGACCGTTGAGCATGGCGTTCTCCACAATGGCCACAGCGAGCTTGGCGTACTCCTCCGGGCGGCCCAGGCGCTTAGGAAAGGCGGCATCCTTGGTCAGGACTGCGGCGAACTCGTCCGGGATTCCCTCGGTGAGACCGGTGGCGAACAGGCTCGGCGCGATCGCCAGGGCTCGGATCCCGAGGCTGCCCAGGTCGCGCGCCATGGTCAGGCACATGCCGGCGATCGCGGCCTTCGATGCGGTGTAGGCGATCTGACCGATCTGGCCCTCGAACGCGGCGATCGAGGCGGTGTTGATGATCACGCCACGTTCTTCGGCCTCCGCGTCGACCGGTGCGTTCTTGCTCATGTGCCACGCGGCCAGGCGACTGATGTTGAACGTGCCGATGAGATTCAGGTCGATACTGGCGCGGAAGGAATCGAGGCTGTGCGGGCCGTCCTTCTTGATGGTGCGCTCGCCGATGCCGCCGCCGGCCGTGGTGACCGCGATATGAAGTGCGCCCAAACTGTCTACGGCCTTTTGCAGTACCTGTTCGGTGCCGTCGAAGTCGGTGACGTCGACCTCGAAGAACGAGCCGCCGATCTCCGCTGCCACGTCCTTGCCCTTGGACTGCGGCCGGTCCAGTACCGCCACGCTGGCGCCCCGCTTGGCCAGGGCCTCAGCGGTGGCCCGGCCGAAGCCCGACGCGCCGCCGACGACGACGGCCTTCTTGCCCTCGATCTCCATTAGCTTCCTTTCCAAAAACGACCGAATTCGTAAAGTAACCTATCCGATGAAGCGGCCTCCCGAAGCTCCCCTGTCGGTTAGCGGGCGATCTCACTTCGTCACGGCTTCGTAAGATCCACCGGGCTGTTCAGCCGGTAGGTTTTCCCCATGGAGGATCGCGCCCGACCACCCGCGCTGGCCGGGCTCGCGGCCGCGGCCGTCGCCGTCGGTGTGACCGAGATACTCGCCGTTCCGTTTGGCCCGGCGGCCGACGCGCGCACGGCCGTGGGTTCGGCGGTGATCGATCTGACGCCCGGTCCGGTCAAGGAATGGGCGATCACCACATTCGGCACCGCCGACAAACTGTTTCTGTCGATTCTGGTGCTGGCGGTGATCGCGCTGATCGCCACGCTCAGCGCTGCCGTGGAAACCCGGACCAGGCCGATCGGCAGTATCGCGATCGGGTTCGCAGGCCTGCTCGGCTGCGCCGCGGTGCTGTCCCGCGCCGGCGCGACGTGGTGGGCGATCCTGCCGACCGTCGCGGGAACACTGTGCGGTATCGCGGTTCTGCGGCTGTTGGTCTCCGGCCGGTTTTCCGATGCCCCTGCGACCGAGGACGGTGTCGACCGGGGCAAGCGACTGTCGTTGGTCGCGTTCGGGCTGTTTGCCGCCGGAGCAGTCACCGGGGTGGCGGGCGCAGTGCTGTCCCGGCTGGCCGCCTCGGTCTCCGACGACCGGACCGCGCTGGTGTTACCCCGCCCCGCCGTCGCCGCGGCGCCGATCCCGCCTGAGGTGCAACCGGCCAATGTCACGCTGCCGCCGTTTGTGACACCGAACGCCGACTTCTACCGGATCGACACCGCGCTGAGCGTGCCGCAGGTCAGCCGTGCCGAATGGCAGTTGCGGATCCACGGAATGACCGACCGCGAGGTCACCTACCACTTCGATGACCTCGACCGCTTCGAGGTCATCGAGAAGGTGGTGACGCTGGCCTGTGTGTCAAACCCGGTGGGCGGCGACCTGATATCCAACGCCACCTGGACGGGCTACCGGGTTCGGGATCTGCTCGCCGAGGTAGGTGTGTCACCCGATGCCGACATGGTGCTCTCGACATCGACGGACGGCTTCACCGCGGGCACACCGATCGCCGCGCTCACCGACGGCCGGGACGCACTGCTCGCGGTCGGCATGAACGGCGAACCGCTGCCCACCGCCCACGGCTACCCGGCGCGGTTGGTGGTGCCGGGCCTGTACGGGTACGTATCGGCCACCAAGTGGGTCGTCGACCTCGAGTTGACCCGATTCGACCGCGCCGAGGCGTACTGGACCAGGCTCGGCTGGTCCGCGCGCGGGACGATCAAGACCGAGTCCCGCATCGACGTCCCGAGCGAAGGGCAACAGCTCACTCGCGGCCCGGTGCGCTTCGGCGGCGTCGCGTGGGCGCAGAACCGCGGGGTGCGCGCCGTCGAGGTCCGGGTGGACGGCCCGGACAAGCAAGGTGACTGGCTACCAGCACAACTCGGCGCGAGCTATTCCAACGACACCTGGCGGCTGTGGAGCATCGACTGGACGCCCACCACCGATGGAGTGCACACCATCACGGTGCGCGCCACCGACAACACCGGCGCCGTGCAGACAGCCGAGCGCGCCGATCCGGTTCCCGACGGCGCCAGCGGTTGGCACAGTGTGTCGTTCGTCGTTGCCTGACACCTTGCCTGCCCAGCAAGCGCAGAAATCCCTTCGACGAATCGACTGCAACCGAATAGGTTGGTGTGCCATGACCCCCGCACAGCATTGGCGCGACACTCTGCGCCGTTCCCTGCTGTCGGCGCGCAAACTGCGCGACACCGCACGCGTCGCAGCACTGCGGTCGGCGTTGAGCGCGATCGACAACGCCGAGACGCCGCATGCCGTCACACTCGCCACGCTGCCGGACGGGCCGATCGCCGCTGCCGTGAGCGGGCTGGGCACGACCGAAGTCGCGCGGCGTGTGCTCTCCGACACGCAGATACGCGACCTGATCCAGACTGAGGTCGACGAACGGCTCGACGCGGCAGACGAATACGTCGCCAACGGCTACCACGTGCGGGCATCCGACCTGCGGTCCCAGGCCGCGGTGCTGACCCAGGCGCTCCGCGACGCCTGAGCGCCGTGGCGCCCGGCTGATCAGCCAGGGGCCAACAGCGGCGCCAGAATGCGCGTCAGCCGGGTAACAACATGGAGGGGGCGATTCGCAGCGGCGAACGCGCAGCGCGGGAGATCCTCGCCACCTGAGTAGGGGCGCATCTGGGATCCTGGTGTCGGCACCTCATGGCACGCTGAGAGCGTGTTGCTTGCAGATGTCGCCGCCGCCTCCGCGGAGGTCGCCGCGACGTCCGCGCGCCTGGCCAAGATCAACCGGATCGCCACGCTGCTGAGCGCTGTCGCCGACGACGCGCGGTCGGTCGCAGTGACGGTGTCCTGGCTCTCGGGTGAGCTGCCACAACGCCAAATCGGCGTCGGCTGGGCGGCGTTGCGGTCCCTGCCGCCACCCGCGTCCACCGCGACGTTGACCATCGCCGAGGTCGATGCGCGCTTCACCCGCATCGGGCAGGTCGCCGGGAAGGGTTCGCAGGCACTGCGCGCGGGGCTGGTTGCAGAGCTGTTCAGCACGGCAACCGCCGGCGAGCAGACGTTCCTGCGCAGGCTCCTCGGTGGTGAGCTACGCCAGGGCGCGCTGGTCGGGGTGATGGCCGACGCCGTGGCCAAGTCCGCCGGGGTGCCTGCCGCCGAGATTCGGCGCGCGGCGATGCTCGCCGGGGACCTGCCGTCGGTGGCCGCCGCGGCCCTGATCGGTGGCAGCAGCGCGTTGGCCGAGTTCCGGCTACAGGTGGGCCGGCCTGTCGGGCCGATGCTGGCCCAGACCGCGACCAGCGTATCGGATGCGCTCGAACGTCTCGGTGGCACAGCGATTCTGGAGGCCAAGCTCGATGGAGCCCGGGTTCAGATCCATCGCTCGGGATCGGCGGTGTCGATCTACACCCGCAGTCTCGACGACGTCACGGCACGCCTGCCGGAGGTGGTCGCGGCAACGCTTGCCCTGCCCGCCACCGATCTGATCGCCGACGCCGAAGCCATCGCACTGCGCCCGGACGGTCGGCCGCACCGGTTCCAGGTCACCGCAGCGCGGTTCGGCCGCAAAAACCTCACCGACGTCGAGGATCTGTCCGTGTTCTTCTTCGACCTGCTGCACGTCGACGGCCGGGATCTGCTGGACCTGCCCACCTCCGAACGGTTCGCCGCACTCGACGCGATCGTGCCTGCCGCTGCGCGCGTCGATCGCCTGTCCACGGCAGATCCCGGCGCCGCCGCGGAATTCCTGAACCGCACCCTGGCCGCCGGGCACGAGGGCGTGATGGCGAAATCGCCTGCGGCACCATACGAGGCGGGCCGGCGCGGCTCAGGGTGGCTGAAGGTCAAACCGGTGCACACGCTGGATCTGGTGGTGCTCGCCGTCGAGTGGGGTTCGGGCCGGCGCACCGGCAAGCTGTCCAACATCCATCTCGGCGCCCGCGACCCGGCCACCGGCGGCTTCGTGATGCTGGGCAAGACCTTCAAGGGCATGACCGACGCCATGTTGGACTGGCAAACCGAGCGGTTCACCGAGCTGGCGGTGGACGGCACCGAGGGGTACGTGGTGCAGGTCCGTCCCGAGCAGGTCGTAGAGATCGCCTTCGACGGTATTCAGGGCTCCACCCGCTACCCCGGCGGCATGGCGCTGCGCTTCGCGCGGGTACTGCGCTACCGCGACGACAAGACCCCCGCCGAGGCCGATACCGTTGATACCGTCCGCGCCCTCTACGAAAGCCACTGACGCCACGCAGCATTCAGTCCGCGGTCAGTCTGAGTGCGTCGCAGGACCCCTACGGGTTTGCCCGTTTCGCCGGCGGCGTAGTCACGCTCTGGCCCGAACAGCCGCTTGACATCGCATTCGACGCTATCCCGGGGCTCCACCGCTACCTCGGCGAGGTGGCGCTACGGTTCGCGCGGGGCAATTGACGAACGCCGCGGTTGACGTCCGATACGGGGTTTCGCTGTCACACCGATTTGTGCGATGCAAGGATTGGGGGCGACGCGTACGACATCGGCCGAGCGAGGAGACAGCGTGGCAACAGCGGGGGCCCCACCAGCGGACTTCATCGAGGAGCAAGACGGCGACGTCACGTATATCCGTACCGACAAGGATCTGCCACCGGTCGCCATCATCGACCGTTCCCCGATCACCACCAAACACAAGGTCATCTTCGCGATCATCGCGCTGCTCGGCGCGGTGGCATGGGCGGTGATCGCGTTCTTCCGCGGTGAGACCGTCAACGCGGTGTGGTTCGTGATTGCGGCGATCTGTACCTACGTCATCGGCTTCCGGTTCTACGCGCGGCTGATCGAGATGAAGATCGTCAAGCCCCGCGACGAGACTGCCACGCCGGCAGAACTTTTCGAGAATGACACCGACTACATGCCGACCGATCGGCGGGTGCTGTTCGGTCACCACTTCGCCGCGATAGCCGGCGCAGGCCCGTTGGTCGGGCCGGTGCTGGCGATGCAGATGGGTTTCCTGCCCGGCACCATCTGGATCATCATCGGCGCGGTGGTCGCCGGCTGCGTGCAGGACTATCTGGTGCTGGCGATCTCCACCCGGCGCCGCGGGCGCAGCCTGGGACAGATGGCCCGTGACGAACTGGGCTCGATCGGCGGTGCGGCCGCGATCGTCGGCGTGCTGGCCATCATGGTGATCCTGCTGGCGGTGCTGGCGCTGGTGGTGGTCAATGCCCTGGCCGAAAGCCCGTGGGGCGTGTTCTCCATTGCGATGACGATCCCCATCGCCCTTTTCATGGGTGTGTATCTGCGCTTCCTGCGTCCGGGCCGGGTATCGGAGGTGTCGCTGATCGGTGTCGCTCTGCTGCTTCTCGCGGTCGTCTCCGGCGGTTGGGTTGCCGAAACCTCGTGGGGTGCTGACTGGTTCACGCTGTCGAAGGTGGCGCTGTCCTGGTGCCTGATCATCTACGGATTCGCCGCTTCTGTGCTGCCGGTCTGGCTACTGCTGGCTCCCCGCGACTATCTGTCCACGTTCATGAAGGTCGGCACGATCGCACTACTGGCGATCGGCATCCTCATCGCCCAACCCGTGATGCAGGCGCCGGCGATTTCGGACTTCGCCACCCGAGGCGACGGGCCGGTGTTCGCCGGATCCCTGTTCCCCTTCCTGTTCATCACCATCGCCTGCGGCGCTCTCTCCGGATTCCATGCGCTGATCTCCTCGGGGACCACACCCAAGCTGGTGGAGAAGGAAAGCCAGATGCGGCTGATCGGCTACGGCGGCATGCTCACCGAGTCGTTCGTCGCGATCATGGCGCTCATCGCCGCGGCCATCCTCAACCAGCACCTGTATTTCACTCTCAACGCACCGACGGCCCAGACCGGCGGCACCGCAGAATCCGCCGCCGCCTACGTCAACGGGCTCGGACTGTCCGGGCCGGACATCACACCCGATCAGATCACCCAGGCCGCCGAAGACGTCGGCGAGGAATCGATCGTCTCCCGGACCGGTGGTGCCCCCACCCTGGCGATCGGTATCTCCGAGGTGCTGCACCAGGTCTTCGGCGGGGCCGGACTCAAGGCATTCTGGTATCACTTCGCGATCATGTTCGAAGCCCTGTTCATCCTGACCACGGTCGATGCCGGCACTCGGGTGGCGCGGTTCATGCTGTCGGACGGTGTCAGCAACCTCGGCGGCCCGCTGCGCAAGTTGAAGGACCCGAGCTGGCGCGTCGGGGCGTGGATCTGCAGCGTGCTGGTCGTCGCCGGGTGGGGCAGCATCCTGCTGATGGGTGTCACCGATCCGCTCGGCGGGATCAACACCCTCTTCCCGTTGTTCGGTATCGCCAACCAGCTGCTGGCCGCGATCGCGCTGACCGTGGTCATGGTGGTGGTCATCAAGAAGGGCCTGCTGAAATGGGCCTGGATACCGGCGATTCCGTTGCTGTGGGACCTGGTCGTGACGCTCACCGCGTCGTGGCAGAAAATTTTCTCCGGCGACTCCCGGGTCGGGTACTGGACGCAGCACTTCAACTACCGCGACGCGCGGGATGCGGGTGTGACGGCGTTCGGCGCCGCCAAGAATCCCGACCAGATCGATGCCGTCATCCGGAACACGTTCATCCAGGGCACCCTCTCGATCCTGTTCGCGCTGGTGGTGGTCATCGTGTTCGTGGCAGGCGTCATCATGGCGGTGAGATCGATCCAGGGGAAGGGACATCCGACCACCGAGGACGAACCGGTGCCGTCGCGGATCTTCGCGCCGTCTGGTCTCATCCCCACGTCCATCGAGAAGGAGGTGCAGAAACAATGGGACGCATTGCCCGCGGAGCACGCCAGATCAGTTGGTACTTCTCGACATTGATGGGCGACAACCACTACCGCCGGTACGTGGAGCATCGCCACCGCACCCATCCGGGCGAGCCGGTGCTCTCCGAACGGGACTACTGGAAGATGCGGCACCGCCACACCGAGGCCAATCCAGGCGCCCGGTGCTGCTGACTGGCGCATCCGCACATCACCTGGCTCATCGGCTGCACCCCTGACTAAACTGTTGGGCATACGGTAAGGCAGTCGCGAATGGGGGCATGCCCGGTGAACAAAGCGAGTAGCTACTTTCGACCGCGAACAGAAACTTCTACCGCAGCGAATACCGCAGAGGCAGGTGCTTGAGCCCGCCGACAAATGTGGTCGCGGTGTGTTCGGGCGTGCCGGCCAGCTCGATCGAGTCGAGTCGCGGGATCAGTTCGGTAAAGAAGCTGTTGATCTCCATACGGGCCAGGGCGGCGCCGAGACAGAAGTGCACGCCGTAACCGAATGCCACGTGCTTGTTCGGATCCCGGCCGACGTCGAAGCGGAACGGGTCTTCGAAGACCTCTTCGTCGCGATTGCCCGACGGATACGCCAGCAGCACCGACTCCCCTGCCGCGATGGATACGTCACGCACTGAAGTGTCTTCTGCCGCGGTCCGCATGAACGCCTTCACCGGTGTGACCCACCGGATCATCTCCTCGGTCGCGGTGGCCATCAGCCCCGGATCGGTGCCCAGCCGCTCCCGTTGATCAGGATTTTCCAGCAGCGCCAGCATCCCGCCGGAGATGGTGGCGCTGGTGGTGTCGTGACCGGCAGCAGCCACGATCGCATAGTAGGAGACTGTCTCGATGTCGTTGAGCGGTTCACCGTCGATGCGGGCGTTGGCGATCGCCGAGGCCAGGTCCTCGGTGGGGTTCTCCCGCCGGGAGGCGGTCAGAGCGGTGAAGTACTGGAACATCTCCAGCAACGCCGACATGGAATCCCCGGAGTCGTGCTGGAATTCGTCGTCGTCACTGCCGAACAGCTCCTGGGTCAACTTCAGCATCAACGGAAAGTCCGCCTCGGGCACACCGAGCAGCGACATGATCACGTACAGCGGGTAATTGACCGCGACTTCCTGGACGAAGTCGCACTCGCCCCCGGCCGCCAGCATCTTGTCGACGTGAATCCTGGCCAACTCATCGACACGTATTTTCAAGGCCCGCATCGCTTTCGGGCGAAACCAATCCGCCCCCACAGCGCGCATCACGCGATGCTGCGGATCGTCCATGTGGATGAGGGTGCGGACCCCGACCGCGGCCTGCTTGTCGTCGTTCTCGGCCGTCATGAGCACCGGCCGTGGCGAGTTGGTGAAGACGTCGTCGGCCCGTTCGATGGCCATGATGTCGGCGTGTTTGGTGATCGCCCAGAACGGCTTGTAGGAAGGCACGTCCACCCACGACACCGGTGCGTTGGACCGCAGGTGTGTCAGCGCCGCATGGAATTTCGTCTCATCGGCATACGCCGCAGGGGTGGCGAAGACGTTGGCGGCATCGTCGATGGTCCTGACGCTCATAAGACACTCCTCACGGGCGGGCATTCGCGGAACTCCTGCAGCACCGCGTTCACCGTGATCGGAGAGATTGCGGCGGGAAAGCTCGGTAGTACGCGGTCGATCACGCCTTCGCAGCGACGTCGCAATGCCGTCGCCAGCTCCGGAATGGGCGCGACGACCGCAAACGCGGCGAGGACGTCGTCATCGACCAGTGCGGCCATCGCATCCCACTCGCCGGCGAGCGACAATCGGTGCAGTTCGGCGTGCAGGTCGCCCCACCCGTGCAGCTCAAGCACCGGGCGGTAGGCGGGCGTTGAGCCGTAGAAGGCCAATTGCTTGCGGATGACCGCGGAGGCCGCGGCCATTTCCGACTCATCGGCACCCGTCACCAGGAATACCGGGCACGACACCTCGAGCTCGCGGCGGTCACGGCCGGAACGCCGCATGCCCCGCTGCAGCGCCGGTGTAGTGACCTCGTCGAGATAGCGCCGCGTGGTGAAGGCATGGGCCAGGAGACCATCGGCAACCTCGCCGCACATCTCGGCCATCAGCTCGCCGACGGCTGCCACGAACACCTTCGGAGACGGCTGCGGTGATGGTTCGGGGGCGAACATCGGTGTCATGATCGTGTGCGTGTAGAACTCGCCTTCGAAGCGCAGCCTGGTGCCATCGCGCCAACACGACCAGATCGATTGCAGCGCCTGAATGTATTCGCGCATGCGACGTGCCGGGTGACTCCACGGCATGCTGAACCGCTTCTCGATGTGCGGCTTGATCTGGGTGCCCAGACCGAGAATGAAACGGCCCCGCGAATATGCCTGCAGATCCCAACCGAGGTGCGCGACGGTCATCGGGCTGCGCGCGAACGCGACCGCGATACTCGTCCCGATCTGGATCCGGCTGGTGTGCTCCGCCGCCAGCGTCAGCGGCAGGAAGGGATCGTGGTTAATCTCCCCGGCCCAGCACCCGTCGTATCCCTGTAACTCCAGCTCGCGGACGGTATCCGGAACGCTGCGGAGTTGGCTCGGTATCCCGCGATCAATCTTGACGGCGGGGCCTGGCCCGCCTGTCGTCGTCACCCGATCGACGCTACAGTAAGCAATTCAGTATGGTCAACGGGTTAGGCTACAAGCCGTGGACCGGTTCGAGGAGTGGAGGCCGCTGTGACGCACGCCCACGAGTGGAAGGACTCGTTGGAGGACCTCGACCGGCGCCGCGCGAATTCGTACGGCATGGGCGGTCCCGAACGCCTCGCCAAGCACCACGCCAAAGGCAAGCTGGATGCCAGGGCGCGCCTGGCACATCTACTCGACCCCGGGACGTTTCAGGAGTTCGGGACACTGGTGGGCGGCGACATCGCCTCCGACGGAATCGTCACCGGTTCCGGTCTGGTCAACGGCGCCCCGGTGATGATCGGCGCCGAGGACTTCACCACGTACGCGGGCAGCATCGGGCCGGGCGGCAATGCCAAACGGTACCGGTTGGCCGAGTTGGCGCTGCGCAACAAGATTCCGCTGGTGATGTTGTTGGAGGGCGCGGGCTTTCGCGCGGCGGCCGGCGAGCACTACGGCCGCACACCGACCGACCTGCTCGCGCAGGCCCGGTGTTCCGGCCGGGTCCCGACGGTCTCGGCAGTGCTCGGCGCCTCGGCAGGGCATGGCGCACTGGTCGCCCCGGTCTGCGATTTCACCATCATGAGTCCGCACGGTGCGATCTTCACGGCGGGCCCGCCCGTAGTGAAAGAGTCGACGGGAGAAGAGGTCTCAAAGGAGGACCTCGGTGGCCCCGGCATGGCGCTGGCCAGCGGGGTGATCCACAACTATGGCGCGGACGACGAGTCGGTGCTCGACGACATCCGCCGCTACCTGTCGTACTTCCCGTCCAGCGCGTGGTCCTACCCCCCGGCCGCCGCGGGCAGCGAGTCCGCCGAGCCCCGCGCCACGCCGGAGCTTCTCGACATCGTCTCCCGCGACAACCGTCGCATCTACGACATGCGCACCGTGCTCGACGCGGTGTTCGACCGCACCGACTGGTTCGAGGTGCAACCCAAATTCGGTCGCGCGATCCTTTGCGCGCTGGCCCATCTCGGCGGACACCCGGTCGCGGTCGTGGCCAACCAGCCACAGGTGTTGGCCGGTTCCATCGATGCCGACGCCGCCGACAAGGCCGCACATTTCATCACGGTCGCCGATTCGTTCCATCTGCCGATCGTCTTCCTGGCCGACAATCCCGGCATGTTGCCGGGCAGCCAGTCGGAACACCGCGGGGTTCTGCGCAGCGGCGCGAGGATGTTCGTCGCCCAGACCGCGGCGACCACGTTGAAGTTGCACGTGACGCTGCGCAAGGCGTTCGGCTTCGGGTCGATGGTGATGTCGCTGTTGGGGTTCGACGATCAGGTGGCCACGTTCGCCTATCCCGGCGCAACCATGGGCGCGATGGGCGCGGCGGCACTGAGCCGCGCGGCGCATGCCGGCCAGGATGTCGCCCACGTCCTCAAGACCATGGAACTCGAGGCGTCGTACCGGTCGGCGGGACACCTCGGCTTCGACGAGCTCATCGCACCCGCCGAAACCCGCAACGCCCTGCTCGTCGCCCTGCACCAGGGCATCTACAGTCGCCAGGCCGCAGCAGAGCCGGTGTCGCGCACCGCGATCATGCCGTAACCCCAACCACGCGAGCGTGCGGATCTGCAACGTCAGGGCGTCGCGGCGCCGAACCAGATTGGCAGATGGGCGATCAGGTCAGCCTGATCCTGACCGACCCATGCCACGTGGCCGTCGGGCCGCAGTAGCACCGCAGGCACGTCCAGTTCCTCACTGACGTCGACGATGTGGTCGACCCGGTCCGCCCAACCGTCCACCGCGAGCCGGCCGGTCTGATCGAACAGCAGCCCGCGTCCGTCGCGCATCAACTCGTACAGGCGACCACGCCTCAAGGTGATGTCGCGGAGTCTCCGCCCGAGCAGTTCGTGAAACCCGCCGAAGTCGTAGCGAATCCCGATCGCGATCAGCTTCTCGGTCAGGTACCGGTTGACCTCCTCGAAGTCCATCAGTTCCGACATCAACCGGCGCACCGCCCGCGGACCCGGACCGAGAGACATCAGTTCCATCTGCGCCCGGGTGTTGTCCAGGACGTCGGCGGCCACCGGGTGTCGTTCGGTGTGATAGCTGTCCAGCAGGCCATCTGGCGCCCAGCCGTTCACCGTCGCAGCCAGTTTCCAGCCGAGATTGAACGCGTCCTGAATGCCGAGGTTGAGCCCCTGTCCGCCGGTCGGCGGGTGAATGTGCGCCGCGTCGCCGGCCAGCAGTACCCGGCCGACCCGATACCGTTCAGCGAGCCGGGTGGCGTCGCCGAAACGCGACAGCCACCGAGGCGAGTGGACGCCGAAGTCGGTACCGGCGTGTGCCCGCAGCTGCTGCTGGACTTCTTGCAGGGTCGGCGCGACGGCACGGTCCTCGGCCAGCCCGTCGGCGGGCACGACGACCCGGTACACCCCGTCGTCGAGGAGGCCGAGGCCGAACCGCTTCTGAGTTTTGCGGACTTCGGCCACCACGGCGTCAATCGTCTCCGGCGGCACGCCGACCTTCATCTCGCCCAGCAGCGTCTCGACCGTTGCGGGCTCACCGGGAAACGCGACGCCGAGCAGCTTGCGGACCGTGCTGCGGCCACCATCGCAACCGACCAGGTAGTGCGCGCGTAACTCTGTGCCGCCGGCCAACTCCACGGTCACCCCGTCGTCGTCCTGGCTGAGCGCCACCACTTCGCATCCTCGCCGGAAGTCAACGCCGACTTCTTCTGCGTGCTCAGCCAGCAGGCGGTCGGTGACGGTCTGTGGGATGCCGAGGACGTACGGGTGTGCGGTGTCGAGCCGGTCCGGGGCTGCCTTGGGGATGGCTGCGAAGAATCCGCCGACCGGGTATTGCCGGCCGAGCGCGAGAAACCGCTCCAGCAGGCCACGCTGATCCAGCACCTCGATGCTGCGCGCGTGCAGGCCGAGTGAGCGGACAACCTTGGTCGGCTCCGTCTCCTTCTCCAGCACGACAGTGTGCACCCCGTGCAGCCGCAACTCACAGGCCAGCATCAGGCCGGTCGGCCCACCGCCGGCAACGATCACGTCGATCATGAATCCCCCATTCGACAAGCCTGATTCCGCAGGTGCGGGTCTCGGCTGGGAGATTGTGCGGCATGACCCGGGTCTTGCGGCAAGACCCCTGGTGCGCTATATGTTGAAAGTGGCAGGGAACGAAAGCACCCTGCCTTTGTCGTCCCTGCCGACGCTCAGGCCTCAGTGGCGCGGTACCGGGTGATGATCGGCGCTAGTTCGTCCGGCGTGGCGCCGTGCATGATCACCGCGTCCGCTCCGTAGTCGAACTCCTTCCGGATCCGGTCCACGCACTGCTGGGCCGAACCTGTCGCCGACGGTTCGAGCCACGCGTCGGGAATCAGCGTCGCGATGTGTTCGATCTGCTCGGGACTGGCCTTGTGGTCGATCCCACCCGGGATGGACGTGACGACGGCGTCTTCCCGGAAGCGTTGCAGGACCGCAGGATCCCAATTGTTGGTGCTCACCAGGAGGTCGCCGTAGCCCTGCAGGTAGGTGGCCAGCCGTGCGACGGTCTTCTTGAGCCGCAGTTGCTCCGGCAGGTGATCACCAACGGTGGCGAAGCAGGACCACACCCGCACGCTGTCGGGGTCACGCCCGGCTTGTTCGGCGGCGTCTTTCACCGTTTTCACCGCTCGCTGCAGGGTTTCCGGAGTGAAGTAGGTGTGGAGGATGACGTCGTCGAATTCACGTCCGCCCAATGCCAGGGTCTGCGGCCCGAACGCCACGATGGCCAGCCGGATGTCCTCGTCGAAGTCGGGGTCGAGAAACAACACCTGGTAGTTGCCCATCGGGCCGTCGTGGTTGAAGACCACCTCGCCGTGCCACAGCTTGCGCATGACCTGCGCGAAATCCTCCATCTGGGCGGTGGTCACCGCGGGCACCCCGAACGCGTTGTACATGGCGGCGATGCCCCGGCCGATACCGAGGGTGAACCTTCCGCCGGACAGCCGATGCATCGTGGTGGCCCACGATCCGGTGATGAGCGGGTGGCGGGTGTTGTGATTGGTTGCGGCGGTGGCGATCTGCATGCGGTTGGTCACCGCACAGGCCGCCCCTACGAGTGAGGATGCCTCCTTGACGTTCCACCGCTCGGAGATGAAGGCCGTACCGAACCCCAGTTCCTCGCCACGTCGGGCCTCGTCCATCAGCGTCGCCGGCCCCTCTCCCCCCGCCCCCGCCAGCAGGTAGTAGCCCAGCTCATCGAGTACGCGTTCACTCATGCCCAAACCCCTTGCTCATCGCCGTAACTCCGCACTTCGCCGGTCCGCCGGAAAATCTCTACGCAAGGATGAACCCGGTGTAACCGGCGGCCGAAATCTCGTCACAGCGGCGTCGGTACTCCGGAATCCCTGCGGTGTAGCCCATATACATCCGTTTCTTGCCGGGCACGTTGCCGCCGTTATACCAGGAATTGCAGCTGGGATGCACGAGCACCGTCGATGCCACCAGCGCGGTGGCGTGATCGATCCAGTCCCGTTGGGCCTGCACCGTCGCCTCGATGGTGCGGATGCTGTTGGACCGCAGGTAGTCGATGCAGTCGGCGATCCACTCCACATGTTGCTCCAGGGCAGCGACGAAATTCGTTTCTGCCGATGGGCTCCCGGGTCCCTGGATGGTGAGAAGGTTCGGAAATCCCGCCACGGCCAAGCCGAGATACGACAGTGGCCCCTCGGTGGCCCAGTAGTCACCCAGCGACATACCGTCACGACCGCGCACATCAATTCGGCTCAACGCGCCGGTCATCGCGTCGAAGCCGGTCGCGTACACGATGACGTCCAGGTCGACATCGCCTTGCGCAGTGGCGATACCGGTAGGGGTCACCGCACGGATCGCGCCGTTGCGCAGATCGACGAGAGTGACGTTGTCCCGGTTGAACGTCTCGTAGTAGCCCTGGTCGATGATCGGCCGTTTGCATGCGAACGGATGCGTCGGCACCAGGGCGGCCGCGGTGTGCGGGTCGGCAACGGTGCGGGCGATCGCTTCGCCATACAGCGCGGTGGCCTGCCGGTTGGCGTCGATGTCGAAGAAGACGTCTCCCCAGTTGAGCGCGCCCATCACGCCGTGCTCCTCAACGGCCCGCAGCTGCTCGGCCCGCGACGCGGACTTCACCGGTGGCCGGGCCAGCATGTCCAGCAACACCGAGAACGCACTCAGGCGTGCCGCACCGACCGGATGCTCCCGTTGCGCGGCCCGGATCTGGTCGTAGTTCGCCTTCAGCTGATCCAGCTCGCCGGGTTCGAACGCGCGCACCTGCCACGGCAGGGTGAACGCCGGTGAGCGCTGAAACACCGTCAGGTGGGCGGCTTCCCGGGCCACCACGGGTATCAGCTGCACGCCGGTGGATCCGGTGCCGATGACGCCGACACGCTTACCGCGCAGATCGAAGCCCGCCCGGGGCCAGCTGCTGGTGAACAGCGATGCACCGGTGAAATCGTCCATCCCGGGAATATCGGGTTCCAGTGGTACAGACAGGATTCCGGTGGCGGCCACAACGAACGCGGCGGTGAGCACGTGTCCCGTCACGGTTTTCACGTCCCACCGAGCACCGTCCGGGTCGAAGGCCATGGCGATCACCTCGGCGCCCAACCCGATGTCATGACGCAGATCAAGCCGGTCCGCGACGAAGTTCAGGTAGGCCTCGATCTCGGGTTGGACCGGCATGGTCTCGGTCCACACCCACTCCTGCTGAATCTCCTCGGAGAAGCTGTAGGAGTATTCGACGCTCTCGATATCGCAGCGCGCACCCGGGTATCGGTTGACCAACCACGTCCCGCCGACCCCGTCGGCCTTCTCCAGCACACGCACCCGCAGGCCGAGTTCGCGGAGCCGATACAGCGCATACAGTCCGGAGAATCCGGCACCGATGACGATGACGTCGTAGTCGGCAGCGACCGTCACAGGTCGATGACCTTCTCGTTGCGGTTCTTGCGTTCAACGTAGAAACGAGCTGCGCGGCGGATCGACTCCGCAGTCGGCTCGGGTTTCCACCCGAGGTCGCGCGTGGCCTTGCCGTGGTCGGCCGGCGAGGTCAGCGCCAGGAGCCGCACCGCGGTGAGGTTCATCGGAAGGTCAGTGTGGAACAGCCGATTTGACAACCCCGCCAACCAGCCGAAGGCGTAGACCAACGCCATCGGCACCCCGAACCTGGGCGGGGATGCCCCGACCGCCCGGGCAGCTACCGTGAACATCTCCTGCTGGGACATGTAGCTTTCGGACACGATGTAGCGCTCACCACTGCGTCCGTGCGTGGCGGCCAACACCAGCGCCGCGGCCGCGTCGTCGATACCCACCACTTCAGCACCGACACCCCGGATGTAGACGGGCGTCTTCCCAAACGCGGCCATGGCGATCAGCGCGCCCTGTTTGGGCTGCCAGTCCGGTGGGCCGTAGGGATTGGACACACACATCGCCACGGCAGGAAGCCCATGTTCAATGGCATAGCGCAGCACCAGATCCTCTGCCTGCCTGCGGGATTCGATGTAGGGACCACCCTTGCCCGCCCAGTTGAACGGGGTGTCCTCGTCGACCGTCTCGCCGTCGCGCCCGATGGCGATTGTTCCGATCGTGCTGAGGAACACGAAGCGTTCCAGATCCACCTCGAGTGCGATGTCGAGCACGCCGCGCAGGCCATCCACGTTGGTCGCGAACAACGGGGCCGGATCGGCGAGGTGTGCCCTGGTGTCGACGACGCAGTAGAACACCACATCGCGGTCGGCCATCGCGGCGGCCACCGCGTCGACGTCGAAGATGTCCCCGAAGCAGTGCTCAACGTCGAGGCCGTCGATCCCTTTGGTCGAACTGCTCCGGCGAAGCAATACCCGCACATCGTCCCCGCGTTCGACCAGCTGGCGGGTGACAGCTGCGCCCACATTGCCACTGGCGCCCAGGACGAGCGCCCTGCGTCGATCAACCATTACCGCTCCATCCCGTCGCGCGTTCGGCCATCGATGTTACGGTAATCGTTACAGTAGCTAACCGGAACGGCGAACCGGACGCAGGCCCACCAGGATCACCTCGTTGAACTCCCCACGGCCCCCGCGGATTTCCTGCAGCAGGCCGGTCAAGGAGTCGAGTGGACGCCGTCGATGCGTGCCTCATTGATCTGGTGAACACGCACGCTCACCTCCAGTTGGAAGCGGTCGGCGGGGTTTTTGAGGGAAAGCCCGGTGAGATCCTCGATGAGCTTTATCCGGTACAGCAACGAGTGCCGGTTGAGGTAGAGCGCGCGGGCAGCTGCGCTGATGTTCGTGGCCTCGTTCAGCAGGATTTCCAACGTGTGCACGAGCTGTCCGCGCCGCGTCCGGTCGTAATCGACGAGAGGCCGCAGCGTCTGCAGGATTGTCGCCATGCTTCGCGGATGCTGGCGGAGCACCTCGGCGAACTGACGCGGACCGACCGGGCCGTCCGGTACCGACGAAGGCGCCGACGCCGCCATGGTGACGGCCTGGCCGCGCTCGGGAGGCAGCAGCACCCAGCTCGCGAGGTGCTCCGGAAAGCCGCTGGCCTGCCGGGCTGACTCGACCAGTCCGGACACCGTGGACTCCGCCAACGCCGACGAGAAATGACTCATCACGAGGTCGTCGGTGACAGACGAATTGACCGTCACGCCTGTCGCCAGCGCCAACTCGTGCAGCGCGTCGGCGAAGGCGTCTGCGACGTCGTTCCACCTGCCGTCGTCACCTTCGCGGCGTCCGATGGCCATCTGGACCGTGGTGCTGGGCGGTGACGGCGAAACCAGGGGCAGCAGGCTTTTCTGGACATCGGCGAAGGCGATCTCCCAGGGCAGCAGCACCACCGGAAAACCATGTCGATCGGCGAACGGGATCAGCGAGTTGAGGAGGTTGTGGATGTCGATCCCGGGTGGAGGGCTCAACACCACGCCGACCGCCGGTGAGGAGACAAGATAGGTGAGGAAATCTCGCACGCCCGGCTGATGAACGTCGACTCCGGTGGTCAGCACCAGGTCGCCGGCACGGACAAAGGATTCGGCAGGCGCATGGATGATGTCCACCCAGAGGACATCGCGCGTCAGTCCGTGGTGCCCGGCAAGGACAGCACCCTGATCCAGTGGCGGAACGGTCAAGGCCGCCGCCACGGTCAGCGGCGAATCCCGAGACATCTTGGACCTTTCTCCTGATCGACCATTTCGGCCCGACGGTATCAGCGCTTCCGGTAAGACACGGTTGGCCGGCAACCACCTGCGCGGGCAGGTGGTTGCCGGCCGGCGACCGCGTCAACGTCAGGATACTGAGGTCAGATCCTCCGACGAGCGCCGACTGAGCAACATTCCGAGTCCGAGAAGCAACAGCGGCAGCACCCCGAAGGTCACCGCGAGCGTGAAACTCCCACCGACGACCAAGGTCAGGTTCGACACGACCAGCACCAGAGCCGCGGCCAGGGCCAGCGTGGCGATCGACGCCAGCACGACGATGCGCGGCGAACCACCGCGACGGCTGAAGAAGATGACGACAGAGATCGTCGTCAGCAGCCACAGGATCGCCAGCCCCAGGATCCCCAGGCCGCCGAGCGGTCCGAAGATCTGCAATACCGGGTCCAGCTTCAGCCCCGCGAGGATGGCCATGATCACGAACGACAACACACTGATCAGAATCGAGGCGTTCGCCGGTGAACCGTGGCGCCCGTGGACACGACCGAACCGTTTCGGAAGGACGCCGCTTCTCCCCAGCACGAACGCGTACCTCGAACAGATGTTGTGAAATGCCAGTGCGCAGGCAAACACGCTGATGAACCAGAATCCGGTGGTGAGGTCACGCCCCAGCATGCCGAGGTACTGCTGCGCCGTGTTCACCATGAAGTTGTCGGGATCGTCCTTGGCCGCCTGGACGGCGTCCGGACCGCCGTTGCCCTCGATGAGGGCCCAGCTCGAGAAGGCGTAGAAGCTGGCCACGATTCCCACAGCCCAGTAGGTGGCGCGCGGCACCGTGCGGTCCGGGTCCTTGGCCTCGTCCCGGAAGACTGCGGTCGCCTCGACACCGACGAAACCCCACAGGGCGTACAGCAGGGCGATGCCGAACCCACCGGCAATACCTTGTGGGGTGAAGGAGTCGCCGGTGATGCCCTGCTCGCCTCCCTGGATGACGATGACCAGGTCGAGGACGACAAGGATGGCCACCTCAGAGACCAGGAAGATGCCCAGCACCTTGGCGCTGAGATCGATGTCGCGGTAGCCCAGCCAACCGACGATCGCGAGCACCACCCCGGTGAGTACCCACCAGGGGATCGCCGGTCCGTCGAATCGCTCGATGAGACCGGCCAGGATCACTCCGTCGTAGGCCGACACGCCGAGCAGGGTCGCCATGTAGGCAGGCAACGCGAGCACGGCCGCGCCCGCCCCGGCCGCACGGCCAAGGCCCTTCTGGATGTAGGCGTAAAAGGCGCCGGTGTCGGTGACGTATTTCGACATCGCGACGAAACTGGCCGCGAAGAGCAGGAAGATGACACCCGCGACCAGGAAGGCGACCGGGATACCCGTGGTCTCGCCGAGCACCATCCCGATCGGGACGTTCCCACCGATGGTCGAAAGCGGCGCCGCAGCGGCGACCACCATCAGGACGATGGCGGGGACACCGAGGTTGCCGCGCAATTTGCCGGCACGGCCTTCCGATGACGTTTCGCGGGCACCTGTGTCGTCCGCGTTGACGACGTCAGACATGTGGCTGATCCTCCTCTGCCAGGGAGTCGCAGTTCGCCGGCTCCGTCGAGTTCCGGGCAAGTCTGTGAGAACGACGAGCAATCTGCCAGAGCGCTACGACACTTTCCAACATCTTGTTGTAGGCCCGGTCACACCGACCCACTGAACCCGGACCCGCCTCAAACAGATTGTTGGAAGGTCCCCGCACCTCGTTGTTCCGACGCGGGCATTCAGTCGATGCTGAGCCCGTCACGCAACAAGAGAGGTACGGCGAGCGCCATGCACCCGAGCAACACCGAGATCGAGCAGGACCACCGGCTGGGACGTATTCGGATGTTGGACGAGCAGCGCGTCAACCTCGACGGGTTCGCAGAGGCCGACCCGGACCTGGGAATGATCTCGCATCTTTCGCCCCACGACCCGGAACCGTCCTGGGTAGTGGCCGACGACGGCACCGTGCTGGAGATGGACTCGACCCCCGCCGCTGACTTCGACACCATCGACGAGTTCGTCGTGCGCTATGCCATCGACCACACCGAGGCGCCGCGGTCGATGGCGCTGGACGAGGTCGACCTGGCTCGGCTGATCGTCGACTCGAGCGTTCCCCGCGAACAGGTGCTGCGAGTCTGTGCGGGACTCACCCCCGCCAAGATGGCCCGGGTCGTGGCGATGTTGCAGCCCGTTGAGATCCAGATGGCGATGATGAAGATGCGCGCCCGCCGGACTCCCGCCAACCAGGCTCACGTGACCAATCGTCTCGACGATCCATTGCTGATAGCGGCCGATGCGGCCACTGCCGTGGTCTACGGCTTCCGCGAATTGGAGGCGACCGTCCCGGTTCTGGACGACGCCCCTGCGGTGGCCGTGGGTTTGCTGATCGGCTCCCAGGTGCCTGCCCCCGGCGCACTGACCCAGTGCTCGGTCGAGGAAGCCCGTGAGCTGGAGCTCGGTGTGCGCGGATTGGTCTCCTACGCCGAGACCGTGTCGGTCTACGGCACCGAGCAGGTCTTCACCGATGGCGACGACACGCCATGGTCGAAGGCATTCCTGACCTCGTCCTACGCCTCGCGCGGAATCAAGATGCGGCTGTCCAGTGGGGCGGGCTCCGAGGTGCTCATGGGCCAGGCCGAACGAAAGTCCATGAACTACCTGGAGTCCCGGTGCGTAGCACTAGCCAAGGGCATCGGCGCCCAAGGAGTGCAGAACGGCGGCATCGACGGTGCAGGCATCACGGCATCGGTGCCCGGAGGTGTTCGGGAACTGATCGCCGAGAACCTCATGGTCATGCTTCGCGGCCTGGAATCCTGCAGCGGCAACGACAGTTTGATGTCCGAGTCGACGATGCGCCGGACCAGCCGGACGTTGCCGGTGCTGCTGTCCGGATCGGACTTCATCTTCTCCGGATTCGGCTCGGTTGCGGCCTACGACAACATGTTCGGGCCATCGAACTTCAACGCCGCCGATCTCGACGACTACCTTGTGCTGCAGCGCGACTGGGGGGTCGATGGCGGCTTGCGGTCGGTCGACCCGACCACGCTGGAGTCCATGCGCCGCCAGGCCGCCGAAGCCACCCGTGCGGTGTTCGAGTACCTCGGCCTCGCGGATTTCGACGACGAACATGTGGAAGCCGTTGTCGGAGCCGAGGGTTCGAAGGATCTTCCGGAGACCGACGGGGTCAAGGTGCTCAGCGCCGCCAGGATGATCGAGCAGTCGGGGCTCACGGTGCTCGACGTGGTCGGCGCGCTCGCCGAGACCGGATTCGGTGACATCGCCGACCGCGTCCTCGGCATGGCCCGGGCCAGGGTCAACGGCGACTACCTGCAGATCGCCGCCATCTTCGACGAGGAGATGAACGTGTTGTCGGCATTGAAGGACCCCAACGACTACCGCGGACCGGGAACGGGATATCGACCGTCGGCCGAGCGCCAAGCCCAGATCGACACCGTGCGGCAGGCACAGTCGGTTTCCGACCTCGTCAGAGAGCAGGCGACTTTCGCTCAGCCGGACCGTTTGGCCGTGGTCGGCCCTGCGCTGCTCGGCGAGGATCCGCGCGAGGTCGTCGTCGGCGTCTCAGCCGCGTTCGGGGCCAAGCTGTTTCGCACGCTCTCCGGTCTGACCATCTACGACGTGCTGGAACAGATCTTCGCCGGCCTGGAAGAGGAACAGTGCATGCCCCGGCTGGTGCGGATCACCGACAGCGTTGACCTGGGCGCGATCGGGAAGTCCGCGGCGCAGCTGTCCGGGTCCGGGATCGCGGTCGGACTGCAGGCCAAGGGCACGACGATCATCCACCGCCGCGACCTGTCACCGTTGGCCAACCTCGAACTGCTCAGCATCGCGCCGCTGATCACCCCGGAGATGTATCGGCTGATCGGAATCAATGCCGGGCGGCATGCCAAGGGCGCCACGCCCGCCCCGATGCGCAACGCCTACACGGAAGAGGCGATCACCGCTCGCTACCACACCAAGGTGGTGGCGATGGTTGCCATCGAGCGTGAGCAGTCCGTCCTCCGCACTGGTGACCAAGTCGGCACGAACGTAGAAATGGAGTTCAAGCGATGACCACCTCTTCACACTCGGGTCGCAGCGTCGACGAGGTGACTGTCGAGGCTGCCCGTGGCGGGGACCTGACCCTGGACGACATTCGAATCAGCCGGGAAACGCTGTTGACTCAGGCAGACACCGCTGAGAGCACCGGATCTGCCCAACTGGCATTGAACCTTCGACGCGCAGCCGAGATGACCGCGCTGAGTTCCCAGGACATGCTCGCGGCGTATGAGGCGCTGCGACCGGGGCGTTCCACGTCCGCGGAGCTTGAGGAGTTGGCACAGCGACTCGCCGCGCAGGAGGCACACATCTGCGCGGAGTTCGTGCGTGAGGCCGCCGCGGTCTACCGGCGGCGCGGCTTGTTGCGATGACCATCTGGGCCGGAGTCGACATCGGCAACGCCACCACCGAGGTGGTTCTATGCGGCGGGGCCGACGGACTCGACGTGCTGGCCAGTGCCCGTACTCCGACACGCGGCGGCAAGGGATCGGTACGGGCCGTTGAAGGAGCCGCACAACTCGCCCGCCGGCTGGCGGATGCGCACGGACTGGTCATCGGACGGGCCGCGTTCGCCCCGACCTCACCCGTCCACTCCACTGTCCAACAGGTCCGACTCGAGACGCGACACACCGGACGGCTCACCATAGTCACCCGGTCGGCAGCGACCACCGCCGGCGATGCCGCCGGTGTCGGGACTCCGGTGCCCGTCGAACATCTCGGCCATGCCGACCCCGGCAACCCGATCGTCGCCTGCGCGGGCCGAGATCAGGGGTACCGCGAGGTGGCCGAGCTCGTCAATGCGGCAGTCGACGACGGCCGAAACGTGGTCGCGGTGCTGACGACCAACGACGAGGCCGTGCTGGTCTCCAACCGACTACGGACTGCCCTGCCGGTCATTGATGACATTGACGTGCCGACCCTGCTGTCGGCGACATTGGTCGCGGTAGAGGTGCGCCAGGGATTGACACCGCTGCAACGGCTTACCGACCCCTTCTGGCTCGCCGACGTGTTCGGCCTCGACGATGCCGAACGTGTCGACGCCCGCGTCGTCGCCGATCAGCTTTTCGACAGTGCGTGCGCGGTGGTCGCTCTCGACAGCCCGAAACCGTTGTGCGACGCGTCGCCCGGGCAGACGTCCCAGCCGGACGTGCCGTCGGACACCGAGACTGATCTGACCTATACCGTCCACCTGGCCGATATTGCCGCACAGGCCAACTCGCGACGCGGGTCGATCGCCGTGGACAGTCTGGTGACGGCCACAATGGGCGACGTGCAAGAAGCGCCCGCCGATACCGATGCGCTCAGCCACGCCCTGGGGGTTCCGGTGACGCGGATCGGATCGGAAGCCGCCGCGGCCCGGGTCGGTGCCCTCACCACCCCCGGCGTCACGTCCGACGTCGCCGTGGTGGACGTCGGAGGCGGAACCGTCGACGTCGTGACTGAGGACTCCCGCGTCGTGCTGCCAGGCGCGGGGCAGCTTCTCACCACCGCCACCGCCACCGCACTGGACATCTCCAGAAGCGCGGCCGAATATGCGAAACGTGCGGAGGCCGTCACCGCTGTCACCGTCCAGCTCATCGAGGACGAGCACAGTCGCCGACAGTTTCTCGACAAGCCGATCGACGGCCGGTGCACCGGGTGGTTGTTGACCGCTGCGCCGAGTGGTCTGCTGCCGTTCACGTCGCGGCTTTCCGGTGCGGAATGGCGCAGTTGGCGACTCGCGGCCAAGCGGTTGGTCATCGGCGGCAATGTGATGAGAGGTATCGCGCAGGCGGCCCCCGGTACGGGCGGGGTGCTGCTCGTGGGCGGCGGAGCCGGTGACGACGAACTGGTTCGCGCAGTCAGCGAACAGCTCGGCCACCAGGTCGCTGTCGGGCGTGGCAACATCCGGGGGCAGCTGGGCCATCGCTTCGCCGTGGCGTACGGGCTCGTCGTGCTCGCAGTCCGAGGGGTCTAGGGCTTACTGAATTTCAATAGCGTGCGGGTGAGGTGCAGGCTCGTGATTTTCCATGCCCCGTCCCGCTTTTCGTAGATCTCGTGGTAGTGGCCCGCCCCATGCAGTTCGCTGCCGTCGGGAAAGAACAGCATGTCCTCCATCGCCCAGATGCCCGTGGCGGTCGCGTCGGAGGTGAACACGATCTCGGGCGTGTGGCAGTGGTGCACCGTCGCCGCGTGCTCCACCCCGCCCCACACCACGGGGAAGAATTCTTCGAAACCGTTCAGCGGCGGAGCGGTCTGCGGGTCGGCGCCGCCGGTCGACACGGCCATGTCCAACGTGACGACGACATCCTCGGCGAACAACGCGCGCCACGCGTCGATGTCCTTGGTGTCCAGAAATCGGCAGTAGCGGGCCTTCAGTTGCTTGATCGCCTCGATGTCGTCGGTCACGTCGCGTCCCCTCAGTCGTTACGGAAATGTATACCGTAATAGCTTCCGCGGCGTGTCGTTGGGCTTGCCGAGGCCAAGCACATACTGAGCCGCCACATTCCGGAACACGTTGTGGTCGAGCATCACGTTCCACCCTCGTTCCCATCACTGTCTGAGCACACGTCCCACTGAGCGGCAGGCGTCAGTTGGTGAATCAGAGATGGCCAATGAGGCTTGAGATGCATTGGCACTCTTGAAGGGAACCTCACATGAAAGTCAGAAACCTCGAGGGAAAGGTCGCCCTCGTCACCGGTGCCGCCCGAGGCCAGGGCCGATCGCATGCGTTGGCTCTAGCAGCCGCCGGCGCGTCCCTTGCCATACTCGATACCGACCGCAGCGTCGATGACGTCGCATATCCGATGGGCGACATCACGGAGCTATGGCAGACGCAGCGAGATGTCGAAGCACTCGGAGCAAAATGCGTCGCCGCCGTTGTCGACGTCCGCGATTCTGCCCAAGTGGACCGGTTCACCGCCGATGCTGCGGCAACGTTCGACAGTATCGACATCTGCGTCGCCAACGCGGGCATCACGATTATCGCCGAGGCGCTGCAGACCTCAGACACGACCTGGGCTGATACGCTCGCCGTCAACCTGACCGGTGTCTTCAACACCATCCGTGCCAGCGCCGGCATCATGGTACAGAAAGAGATACCGGGATCGATTATCTGCACCGGATCGGTGTGTTCACAACGAGCGCAACGCGGTCTCACCGCGTACACAGCCTCGAAACATGGCGTGCTCGGCCTGGTTCGTCAGTTCGCACTCGAGCTTGCACCATGCGGAATTCGGGTGAACGTGGTCGAGCCTGGCAACACCAATACGCCGACGATCAACAACACCCCGATGTATCGGCGGCTGCGGCCCGACCTCGCCGCAGCCGACCGCAACGACGCGATAACAGCATTCGAACGAATGAATGCGATGCCAGTACCGTGGGTGGATCCACAAGACATCAGCGATGCCGTGCTCTGGCTGGCATCTGAAGAATCGCGCTACGTCACCGGCATCGAGCTCCCTGTGGACGCCGGACTCCTGCTCACCCCTGGGCTGAACCCAGACTAGGCACCCGATCGGTCGACTGAACTTGCTATCAAGCCACCTGGCCAGCGCACCTATCGTTTCGCTGGCCAGGTCAGTGTCACTTCGACACTCCTGCCTGATCTCGCACCAGTCGGATATCGAACCTGACTTCAGCCCAGGGTGTTTCGGTGGGTGCTCCGGCGGGCGCCGTTCCTGCGGGTCGATCAGCGAATTCGAAGATAAGACTGCAGCACTGGTGACGGCGGCCACGACGAACTGCCACTCAGTGGCAACTGTGGTGGCTTTGGCCAATTGCGATCATGTTCGCGGTCGTAGCGCCGCAGCGATGGCCGCCGTGTCCCAGTGGAACGGCTGGATCTCCAGGATGAGTCCGTCCTTGACCGTGATCATTTGCAACAGCGGCCAGGTCAGCTTCGCTCCGTTTGCGCGTGCTGTCGCTTCGACCGTCGAACGGACGAAGACAACATCCGATCCTGACGGAAAGAACTGGGGCGCAGTGACTGTCAACGAGGACCAAACTTCCGAGAATGCCGCCATCCACTGTTCAAAACCTTGGTGGCCACGCCATTGACCTGCATAGGGAAGAGCATCGGGCTGGTGCATCACACAATCCGGATGCAGTGTCACCGCGATAACCGAGAAGTCCTTGGGTTCGGATTCCAGATATGCCGTCTCTGCTTCGTAGAACCGCTGCAATACCGCTATCGCATTGTCATTCACTGCCTGATTCTCCTTACTTGTGTTGCTATTGAGCGACCCAGCCACCGTCGACAAGCACGCTGCTTCCAGTAACGAGCGCCGCTGCGGGTGACACCAGGAACGCCACCACTTCGGCCACCTCGGTGACCGTGCCGAAGCGTCCGATCGGTACTTTGGCGAGCAGCGCGTCCGATTCGACGGGGCTGGTGAGAAACGGGCGAGTCATTGCGGTTTCGACAAATGTGGGTGCCACCGACACGATGCGAATCCCTTGTGGTGCGAGTTCCACTGCCAATGCCTTGGTCATTCCCTCGACAGCGTGCTTCGTTGCGCAATACACGCTCCGATCCGGTGCACCGACGTGTCCCATCTGACTGGATATGTTCACGATCACGCCGGGGGCCCGTCGACTCAGAGCCTGACGAACGAAGAATTGTGTCACCCGAAACACTGCCCGCAGGTTCAGCCCGATCAGGGTGTCGAGGTCGTCGGGTGTGACGTCGACGAATGGTTTCGGCCTGTTCGTTCCGGCTGAGTTGACCAGGAGGTCGGCGGTGCCGATCTTCTCGAACGCGGCAGTGAGTGCGGCGTCTTCGACAACGTCGGTCGCGATCGCTTCGGCCCGACCTCCCGCAGCGATGATTCCGGCGACCACCTCCTGCAGTTCGGGCAAGCTGCGCGCCAGCAGTATGACCTCGGCACCTCTCGCGGCCAGCAGTTCGGCCGCCGCCCGGCCGATCCCTCGGCCGGCCCCGGTGACCACTGCGCGTTTACCCGCCAGACTCAGACCGTCGTACCCGGCGCCCGATGCCGTCACGACGGATCACCGAGGCCGCAGGCGCGGCGATAGTGCGGCACGTTCCAATAGAACGCCCGGAATTCGGTGATGCGGCCCTCTCGCACGGTGACCAGCTGCGCCATCGGATAGTCGAGTGACTCACCCGTCAGTCGTGAACGGGTCACCAATCGGCACGACACAATCACCTGATCGCCGTTCTCGAAGAACGCCGGGTCCTGCACATCGACCATGTCCCAGTGCCGGCTCATCTCTGTCGACCAGCCCTTGAAGCCCTCGTAGCCGATCCAATCCCCACCCCACGGCAGGTCCGGGGACTGATGTAGGACCACCTCGGGGTCGAGGGCGGCACCCATGTCGTCGAAACTCACCCCTGCGGCAACCCCACCGGCAGCCATGTAGATCCGCTCGGCACGGTAGAACTCCAGGAGCACCTCGATCGCCGACGAGCCCGAGGCTGAGCCGGTCACCGCTGCGCCCATGCGAGTTCAGCGCCGCCGAATTTGTGGGCGCGCACGTCACCCGAACGGGCGTGACCTTCGAAGGACTCGACACGCGCGGCACGTCCGCACAGTGTTCCGAGCGCGGCACTGGCGCCCGGTTCGGTGACCTCCTGATAAGTGACTGTTTTGAGGTACTTGCCCACCCACAGCCCGCCGGTGTAGTTCGCCGCGCCGCGCGTCGGCAGTGTGTGATTGGTGCCGATCACCTTGTCACCGTACGACACACACGTGCCTTCCCCGAGGAACAGCGCCCCATAGTTGCGCATCTTCTCGAGCGCTTCGCGCGGGTGGCGGGTCAAGATCTGCACGTGCTCACTGGCGTAACGGTCAGCGAGCACGTATGCGGCGTCGAGGTTTTCGACCACGGCAACCTCACCGTGGTTGCGCCAGGCCGGTTCGGCGAAGTCGGCGGTCGGCATGTCGACGAGGAGTTTGTCGATCTCTTCCATCACGGTTCGCCCGAGCGCCGCCGACGTGGTGATGAGCACGGCCGGGGAATCGGGCCCGTGCTCTGCCTGGCTGAGGAGGTCGACCGCGACGACGAAGGGATCCGCGTACTCGTCGGCGATGACGAGCACTTCTGTGGGACCGGCGAACAGGTCGATGCCGACCTCACCGAACAGCTGCCTTTTGGCCTCGGCCACGTAGGCATTACCCGGGCCGGCCAGCATGTCCACCTTCCCGATGGTTTCGGTACCGATCGCCAGCGCCGCAACGGCCTGCGTGCCGCCGAGCAGGAAGATCTCGTCAGCTCCGGCCAGGTGCAGCGCCGCAACAGTTGCGGCCGGAATCTCGCCGCGGATCGGCGGCGTGCAGGCGCTTACGCGCTCGACACCGGCAACTTTGGCGGTCACCACGGTCATGTGTGCCGACGCGACAAGCGGGTACCGGCCGCCGGGCACATAGGCGCCGGCAGAGGCCACCGGAATATTCCTCTGGCCCAGGAACACTCCAGGATCGGTTTCCACTTCGAAGTCGCTCAGCGAGTTCTTCTGGTGCACAGCGAAGGTACGCACGCGGTCCTGTACCGTCTTGATGTCGGCGAGCGCCTGGTCAGGCACGGTGTCGATGATTTCGGTGATCTGCCCCTCGCTGAGGCGGAAACTCTCCGGCGACCACTTGTCGAACTGCTGCGAATAGTCACGGACCGCGGCATCACCACGGTCCCGTACGTCGGCGATCACCGCCGTCACCGTGTCTCGCACGCTACGGGCGTGTTCGGCATCGGTCGTGGTCGGCGGCGCTGACTTCAGGTATTCGGTCATGACGAAACTCCTTGGTTATTCGGGTGATTGGCGAGGGCGAACTCAACCGAGAGCGGACAGTTCCCGCTCGCTGACCGGCTCGGCGTGTCCGGCCAGCCAGCGTTCGGCGTCGATCGCAGCGGCGCAACCGGACCCCGCCGCCGTGATCGCCTGCCGGTAGGTCCGGTCGACGAGGTCGCCGCAGGCGAACACACCCTCGACGTCGGTGTGGGTCGAGTTGGTGCGGGTGCGGACATACCCGTCGCTGTCAACCTCCACCTGGCCGTGCACCAGGCCGCTGCGCGGGTCGTGTCCGACGGCCACGAACATCGCCGTCGCATCGATCACGCTTTCGCTCCCGTCGGCTGTATCCCGCAATCGCAGCGCCGTCACACCGTCGGAACCGACGACCTCGGCGACGGCCTTACCGGTCTGCCACCGCAACTTCGGGTCGTTGCGGGCGCGCTCCAGCATGATCTTGGAGGCACGAAATTCGTTGCGGCGATGAATGACAGTGACTGACCGCGCGAAGCGGGTGAGGAAGGTGGCCTCCTCCATGGCCGAGTCTCCCCCGCCGACGACGGCGATGTCATGATCACGGAAGAAGAAGCCATCGCAGGTAGCGCAGGAGCTGACACCACGTCCGAGCAGTTCTTGCTCCCCTGGCACGCCGAGGTAGCGCGGAGCCGCGCCCATCGCCAGGATGACCGCGCGGCTTCGGTAGGTCACACCGTCGGCAGTCACCTCTTTGACATCACCGTCCAGCCGCACCTCATCGACATCGACGGTGTGCAGTTGCGCACCGAATCGAATGGCCTGCTCGCGCATCTGGTCCATCAGTTCCGGCCCCATGATGCCGTCGGTGAAGCCGGGATAGTTCTCCACCTCGGTGGTGGTCATCAACGCGCCGCCGTATTGGGTTCCTTCGAAGACCAGCGGCGCCAATTGGGCACGTGCCGCGTACACGGCGGCGGTGTATCCCGCCGGTCCCGATCCGATGATGATGACTTCGTGTATCACGTCATTTTTCCTTTGTTGCTGTGCTTTTGGCGGTCACGTCGACGAGCACCTTGCCGGTGACGGCGCCCGCGCAGAGCGGGACCAGACCGTCGTCGACCAGCTGGTCGAGGCCGATGACGCGGTCGGCGGCCCCCCCAAGCGACGGTGTCGCCCGGAGGATATCGAGCGATTGGGGGATGTTGCGGTCACAGATGTGGGCCACCGTGCCGATCAGGTCGAGCTCTCGGAATGCGATGTCGGCGGTATCGACCGTGGGCGGTTGCTTGGGAAGCCCGACCAGCAGCACACGTCCCCCACGGCGGGTGGCCGCGATGACGGTGGCGAGGGTGCGAGGTGCGCCCGACGCCTCGACGGCCACATCGACTCCGCCCGAGGTGATCTCGCTGACCGCGGCGCCGACATCGTCGACGGTCGCGTCGAGGACATGGGTGGCGCCCAGCGACGTCGCCAATTGCAGGCGTTCAGGTGAGATGTCGGAGGCGATGATCGTTCTGCAGCCGCGCGCTGCCGCTCCGGCGACGAGGAAGCCGCCGATCCCTCCCGCGCCATTGATCCACACGGTGTCGGCCGCTGCGAGCCGGGCGCGGTCCAGTGCGTGTAGCGCCACGGCGAACGGCTGCGTCATCGCCGCGCTGTCATCACTCAACTCGTCGGGCACCTCGAGGCAGATGCGGGCCGGGGCGGTCACGAATTCGGCCATGCCACCGTGGGTCTGCAGGCCCAGGGTGTAGTACCGCTCGCACAGATTGGGACGCCCCTGCCGGCACCACGAGCATGCGCCGCACCACACACCTGCCCCAGGCACCACCCGTTGTCCGATGTCAAGGGAGCCGACGCCGGCGCCGACTGCGACGACGCGTCCCACAAATTCGTGCCCGAGGATGACGGGCCCGTGGTGACCGCTGCGCGGATTGGGGGTATCCAGAGGTGTGACCACCGGCCCGCGACTGAATTCGGCGGCATCGGAACCGCAGATGCCGGCGCGGATGACTTCGATGAGCACCTCATCGTTGCGCGGCTCCGACGGGTCGGCGACGGTCTCGATGCGCACATCCCCGGCGCCGTGCAGTACTGCTGCCCTCATCTGTCGCTCCCTGCGTTGACGAACGCGGCGAAGCCGGGGGTTTCCAGGGCGGCCGCGGTGGGTTCGAACTCGACGACGTGGTACTCGGCCACACCGCTTCGGACGAACGGATCGTCGGCGAGCAGGTCACGAAAGGCGTCGACGCTGTCGGCGCGGCCGATGATCACTCCTCCGACCGCCGGATTCTGTCGGCCCGACACCAGCAGACGTCCCGACTCATACTGTTGAGCAATCCAATCCAGGTGCTGTGCTCTGGTGGTGTCGACGTTCTCGAGCGGCTTGGTATACGTCGACAGTGCAACGAACATCACCGTCATGTCGCCAGGAACCCGCCGTCGACCGGCAGGATGACACCGGTGATCCAGTCGGCGCCGGGCGAGGCCAGGAACGCCACTGCTGCGGCGACGTCGTCGGGTACGCCGAGTTCGGGCCAGGGATGCAGGGCCTGGATCTTGGCGAGGGTCTCGGGATCGTCAAAGGCAGCACGGTTCATCGCCGTCGGGAAGTAACCTGGCGCCACGGCATTCACATTGATCCGATGCGGGGCGTTCTCGATGGCGACCGCTCGGGTGAGGTTGTGAATGGCTCCTTTGGATGCGGAATAGGCGCCCAGGTCGGCCTGGCCGATGTCACCGGCAATCGAACCGACATTGACGATCTTCCCGCGTGAGCGGCCACGGGCCTCCTGAACAACCATCTGGCGGATTGCCGCCTTACAGCCCAACCACGTTCCCGTGACGTTGATCTCGAAGGTCTTGTCCCAGGTTTCGCGGGGCTCGTCGACCACCGAGTAGTTGCCCAGGAATGCGCCGGCGTTGTTGACGTAGACGTCCAGACTGCCGAAGGCCTCCACTGCGGCACGGACGGCGGCGTCATGATCCTCGGCACGGGTGACGTCGGCCTGGACGTACTCGGCCTTGCCGCCGCGTTGACGGATCAGGTCGTCGGTGTCGATGTCGAGATCGGGCTCGAATCCGCCCGCCAGCGCGGACTTGCGGATATCGGAGCAAACCACACCGGCGCCGGCCGCGGCCAACGCCAACGCAATGGCGCGCCCGTGGCCGGAACTTGCGCCGGTGACAACCGCCCCCTTGCCGAGCAGTGGCGCAACGAAGTTGTGGGACATGAGTTCCTCCTTGTGTTGTGGGTCAGCGGCGTTCTGCGGCGTCACTGCGCCGTGTACCCGCCGTCGATCACCAGTTCTGTGCCGGTGACAAATTTCGATTCATCGGACGCCAGGTACACGACGCCGTAAGCGATATCGTCGGGTTCGCCTTGATGGCCGAGCGGATGCATGTCGGCCAACCATTTGAAGTACGCATCAGGTCCATCCGGGTGGACCGCGGCCAGCCTTTCGCTGAGCGCGGTCCGGATCGATCCGGGATGTACAGAGTTGAAACGGATCTTGTCCTCGGCGTAGACCACGGCATCGGTCTTGGCCATCAAGCGCACCGCGCCTTTGGCGGCGTGATACAGCGGCACATCCTTGTTGCCGACAAGGCCGTTGATCGACGAGATGTGGATGACGCTGCCGCCGCCGCCGGCCTGCATGTGCGGAATGACATGTTTGGTACAGAAGAACACGCCCTTGACATCGACGTCGAACAGTTCGTCGAACTCGGCCTCGGTGACTTCATGGGTTGGCTTTTGCGCGCCGGGGATGGCGGCGTTGTTGACCAGCACGTCGATCTGGCCGAACTTCTCGACGGCATCCGAAACCGCTTTGTTTACTTCGGTTTCCACGGTGACGTCGGCAATGACGGCCAGAGCTCGACCACCTGCGGCTTCGATGGTGGCCACCACTTCGGCAGCCTTGGCGCCGTCCCGGTCCAGTACCACGACCGTGGCGCCGGCTTCGGCGAGCCGTAGGCAGGTGGCACGTCCGATACCGTCGGCGCCGCCGGTCACAATCGCAACCTTTCCGGTCAGCCGAGCGGTGGCGGTGGCTGTGGGTGTTGTCATCTGTGTTCTCCTCTTCTCAGGAAACTGCTTTGGTGGACAATGCGGAATCTCCGGTGATCGCGGCGAGCAGCGCTGTCCTGTCGAACGTCGCGGCTGGGGCGGGTGCTGCGGCGATTCCTTTGCGCATCAGCACGATCCGGTCGCTGAGCTGGAGCAGTTCCTCGAGATCATCGCTGAACACCAGGACGGTGACCCCGGAGTCGGCGAGCATCTCGATCTGGGCATAAAGCTCGGCCTTGGCACCGATATCGACTCCGGCCGTGGGCTGATCGAGGATCAGGACCTTCGGCGCCGCGGCGACAGCCCGGGCGAACAGGACTTTCTGCTGGTTTCCGCCGCTGAGCGCGGTGATCTGCAGATCGGGGTTCTTGGGATGCACCGCGAAGCGGGTCATCAGATCCTCGACGGAGGAGTTGACGTGTCGTGTTCGTACGCAGCCGCGTCGCGCGAAGGCACCTCGAAGCGCGGTCAGTTCAATGTTGGCTCTGATCGATCGTTGTTCGATGATGCCTTCGCTCTTACGGTTGCCCGGCAGCATCAACAGTCCGATATCGGCAGCGTGGCGCGGATTCTTGGGCCTTCCGGTGTAGTCGCTCATGCTGACCTGCCCGGAGATTCCCTCGATCGCGCCCACCAATGCACGCGCCAGTTCCGTGCGGCCGGAGCCCTGAATGCCGGCGAAGCCCATCACCTCGCCGCGGCCCACCGTCAAAGTGACCGGCGCGAGCACACCTTCGACCGAAAGGTCCCGCACCTCAAGTGCCGGCTCGGCGTCAGTGCAGTCGATCGCCCGTGCCCCTCGCCCGACTCCTTCGGTCATGGCCTCGAACTTGTCGCCGACCATGAGGTGGGCAATCTTGCCCTGGTCCAGGCCGTCGAGATCGCAGGTCGTGATCCGGTGCCCGTCCCGCAACACGGTCACCGTCGCGCAGACGGCCAGGATCTCTTCCAGGAAGTGTGAAATGTAGATGATGGCCACGCCACGCGCAGACAGCATCGCGATGATTCCGAAAAGTCGCTCGCGCTCTGCGGCCGAGAGCCGCGCGGTCGGCTCATCCATGACCAGGATCTTGGCGCGACGCGCCACGGCCTTGGCGATTTCGACCATCTGCTGCTGCCCAACAGGTAGCTCGGATACCGGGATGTCGGCAGGGATTTCTATGCCGATCTCGGCAAGTTCTGCGAGGCTGCGCCGCCGAGCCACCCGGTGCCGCATCAGGCCGGGAATCGGCGCACCAGGTTCACGTCCCAGCGCGATGTTCTGTGCCGCAGTCATGTCCGGCACCAGGGAGAACTCCTGGTAGATCACCGCGATGCCGGCGCGCAGCATGGCTGCCGGCGAGCTGCCCTCCAGCTCGGCGCCGTCCACTGCAATGGTGCCGCCGTGGTCGGCGTGTACGCCGGCGAGGATCTTCATCAGAGTGCTCTTGCCGGCACCGTTCTCCCCCACCAGGGCGTGGACCTCGCCGGCATGGACGGTCAGGTCCACACCATGGAGTACCCGTCCGGCTGGGAAATCCTTGGTGATCGACCGCATTTCGAGGCGCGGCTGATCGTCATCCTCGTGCTGTACGGTGTGCGGTCGCTGCTCCACTGAGTGCGTCATCGGTTTCTCCAGGCTCAGAACAGGGAGTTGTCGGGGATCTTCTGGACGTCAGCCGCGGTGTAGAGCTCGATCGGGGCGTAGGCGTTGGGCTGGGGCACCTCACCCTCCCGGCCGGAAGCAGCGTCGACGGCGTACTGGATCGCCGTGCCACCCTGGTCGAAGAAGTTCTGGAACGCCGTCGCGGCGATGCTGCCCGACTCCAACTGCGCCTTCACATCCTGCGATGTGTCACCGACGATGAATTTCACGTCGGTACGCCCCGCGCTGGCAGCGTATTTCGCTGCAGTCGCTCCCTCGGGTCCTTCACAGATGATGGCGTCCAGAGTCCCCGGCGGATACTTCGCCAACAAATCCTGACCAACCTTGAGTGCCTGCGCGTTGTCCCAGTTCGCGGTCTGCTTGGCAATGACCTGCATCCCCGGGTGGGCGGCCACGAACTTCTCGACACCTTCAGTGCGCTCCCGCTCCGAGGACGTCCCCAACGCGCCAAGGATAACGGCCACCTTCGCATCCGGTCTCGCCGCCACCAACGCACCTCGGGCCAAGGTCTCACCGAACGCCACATTGTCCGACCCGACATAGGTCAGCCGCTGCCCGCCCTCGCCGATGTCATTGGTCACACCCAACACCGGGATGCCGGCCGCATTGGCCTGCCGCACCGCCGGCACAATCGCGTTGGCATCACTGGCGCTGATCACAATCGCATCGACGCGTCGAGTCACGAACTGCTGCACCAACTGTGCCTGCCGAGCCGGATCCAGCTGGCCATTCTGGATGTCCACTTCGACCCCGAGCTCCTCGCCCTTGGCCGTGATCCCGGCTATGAGTGGAGCGAACGACGGGAGATCGGTGTTGAACAGCACCACTCCAACCCGCATTGGGTCGTCGGCGCCACCCGGTGCCTGACCGCACGCGGTGGCCAGCGTCAGGGTGAGTGCGCCGAGAATTATTGCAGCGGTGCGTGTCACACGCCGCTGGAAACGATGGACTGGCATGACTGCTCTCCTGGTTGTACTGCTGCGATGGGTGCTTGGCCAGCGTCGACCGGACGTGCGCTCAGAACAGGGAGTTGTCGGGGATCTTCTGAATGTCGGTGACGGTGTATAAGTTGATCGGGGCGTAGGCGTTGGGCTGGGGCACCTCACCCTCCCGGCCGGAAGCGGCGTCGGCGGCGTATTGGATCGCCGTGCCGCCCTGGTCGAAGAAGTTCTGGAACGCCGTCGCAGCGATGGTGCCCGACTCCAACTGCGCCTTAACATCCTTCGAGGTGTCACCGACAACGAACTTGACGTCGGTACGACCGGCGCTGGCAGCGTATTTCGCTGCCGTGGCCCCCTCGGGTCCCTCGCAGATGATGGCGTCCAGCGTCCCCGGCGGGTATTTCGCCAGCAGATCCTGACCGACCTTGAGCGCTTGGGCGTTGTCCCAGTTGGCGGTCTGCTTCGCGATGATCTGCATGCCTGGGTTGGCAGCCACGAACTTCTCGATACCTTCCGTGCGCTGCCGCTCCGAGGTTGAACCCAGCGCACCCAGGATCACGGCCACCTTGGCATCGGGTTTGGTGACTTCCAGCGCGCCCTTGGCCAGGATCTCGCCGAATGCCACATTGTCTGACCCGACATAGGTCAGCCGCTCGGCACCTTCACCGATATCGTTGGTCACCCCAAGGATCGGGATGTCGGCCGCGTTGGCCTGCCGCGCGGCTGGCACGATCGCGTTGGCGTCGCCGGCGCTGATCACGATCGCGTCTTTGCGCTGAGTGACGAACTGCTGCACCAATTGAGCTTGCCGTGCCGGATCCAGCTGGCCGTTCTGGATGTCGACTTCAACACCGAGTTCGTCGGCCTTGGCTTTCATTCCTGCGGTCAGGGGGGCGTACGCGGGCAGGTCGGTGTTGAACAGCATCACCCCGATCCGCACCGGGTCGTCCACCGCCCCCGCCCCCTGACCGCACGCCGCAACGAGACCCGCGGTGAGCACTCCGGTGAGTACCGTGGCAAATGCTGTCACACGTCGTCGTGCGCAACTGGAAGACATGTCAATACCTAACTGCGAGAAGGACTGTGACGGTCATACTGACGTGCCACGAGACTTGCGCTGGTAGGCGTCGAAGCCGACGGCCAGCAGGATGACGGTGCCGGTGACCGCCGGCTGCCAGTACGGCGAGACACCGTAAAGGTTCAGCGCATTGGATACCACGCCGAGGAGCAGGGCGCCCAGCACCACCGACCGCACGCCGCCCATGCCACCGCGCAACGGCGTCCCACCGACGACCACCGCTGCGATCGCATTCAGCGCCCAGTTCTCGGTCCCGGTGGGCTGCCCGACGTTGGTCTGCGAGAGCAGGAGGATACCTGCGATCCCGGCGCACAATCCGCCGAAGACGAAGGCGCCCGCCATCACTCGATCGACCGGTACGCCGGCCAGGCGAGCTGGTTCCTTGCTCGAACCGACCGCGTACAGGAAGTGGCCGAATCGAGTGACGTGCAGCATGACCCAGGTGACGAGCACGACCAGGGCGAACACCAGCGCCGGATTCGGTATCCCGAACGTGCGTCCGAGCCCGAATTCGCTGAGCGCCAACGGAAGGCCGGCAATGGCTCGCCCCCCGGTTTGGCTGAGGACGATCCCGGTGATCAATGTGCCGCTGCCTAGCGTGGCAACGAACGGGGTGATGCCGATCCGGGTGACCAGAAATCCGTTGAACAGCCCACAGGTCAGGCCCACCAACACCGCGGTGAGCAGTCCGTAGCCGATGGAGCCGGTACTGACGATCACCGCTGCGGCGCTGACCGACGCACCGACCCCTATCGCACCGAACGACAAGTCGAACGCGCCCGCCACGATGATCACCAGCATCCCGCAGGACAGGACGCCGATGATCGAACTCTGCTGGAGCACACCCAGCAGGTTGTCTGGGCTGCGGAACAGCGGAGAGCTGATCAGCAGAATGCTCAGGATGACGAAGAAGACCACCTGGATGCCGTACCGGGCGCTGAAATCGGCGATCTTGCGCAACCGCTGACGGTGGATGCTCGCCGCGACGACAGCAGGCCGGTCTTGTGTCGCCACAGGCGATTCGGTTACCGAAGACATTGACCCAGTTCCCTTACCGCGTGCCGGTGTCGTCGAGCAGCTCCCGGTAGGCGCTGCTCTGCTCCTCGGAGGCGCGATCGAGCTTCATCAGCGCACCGAGCACGTTCGCCCCGAACTTGAAGCAGATCCAGGCACACAATTCGACGATCTCGTCGTCGTTGAATTCGCCGCGTAGCACGTCGAACATGGAGTCGTCGATGCTGCCGAGGTTGTTGACGACCTGCTCGGCGAAGGCGCCCGCCAAGCTTGCCCGAGGGTCGATGTGCTCGGTCGAGTGGTCGCCGCCGACGGTGGCACAATACTGGCAGCCGATACCCTGCGCGAGGCCGCTGCGCACCTCTTCTTTCAATGCGATCGATAGCTTCGACGAGTTACCGGTGAGCAGCACCTTGTCCAGGGCGGCCCAGGCATCGGCGATCTCGGGGCGATTGCCGAGCACCGCGTAGAAGGAGTCGGTGCTGCGATCGGTGGGCTTGATTCGAGGCATGGTGGTATTCCTTTCCGCTGTCTGCGGTTTCAGTGGTGAAGGTGGTGAGTCTGGTTATCTGGGGTGGCCGCTGATCATCAGGTCAGCGAGATCTTCGGGGTCGATGAACGACGGTGGCGGGGGCGGACCCCACTGGAACAGGCCCTTGGCACCCTCGAGCATCTCGGGGGTCCACAAGGCGTCCTCGGGGATGTGGTCCATGTCGCTGTGGTACTCGGCGAAGTTGCCTGCAGGATCCTTGAAGTACCAGAAGAAGTTCGACCCCGCGTAATGCCGACCCAATCCCCAGACATGACGCTCGGGGTGCTCGGCGAGCATCGCCATGGCGCCGCGGCCGATCGTGTCCACGTCGTCGACCTGCCAACTGCTGTGGTGGATGAACGGCACCGGGGCACGCTGGACGAGGACGTTATGGTGATCGGTGGAGCACCGGAGGAACACACCCACGTCGCGCACCACGTCGCTGACCTTGAATCCCAGAGCGTCGGCGAAGAACACGTAGGAGCGATCGAAGTCGGGGCTGCCCAAGACGATGTGGCCCAATCTTCGGGGCCGCGCCCGTTCACTGGAGATCACCCCGGCGGCGCGAGCGTTCACCCGGTCGGCTCGACCCGGGCCGTTCACCGCCGGTGCGTCATATCGCGGCTGCTCCAGCCGCGGGGCTATCACCAACTCGATGGGCGTCGCGGTACCGGGCTCGATGGTGGTCAAACGGTCATCGTTCCGGGTCGACGCGACGCCGATCGCGGCCAGACCGGCTCTTGCCCTCGCCAGGTCGTCGGCATCGTCGACCGCGAACACCGCGGTGACCAGCCTGCGGGTCGGCGCTGTGGTCAGCGTCAACTGGTGGCCGCCGTCGGCGGTGGCGAACCGACCGTCGCCGAGATCGGCGAGGCCGAAGTCTCGGTAGAAATCGACGGCAGCGGCGAAATTCGGCACACCGAGGGTGATCGAATCCAACCGGTGCAGCGCCATATCAGGCTCCGCGTCCGGCCACTGCGACGTCCTCGACGGAAGCCACGAATGTCTGCTGGAGTTCACCGATGCCCTCGACGTAGCTGCGTAGCACATCGCCGGGGCCGAGGAACCGCGGCGGGGTCCGGCCGGCACCAACACCGGCAGGAGTGCCGGTGAAAACCACGTCACCCGAATACAACTCGACAGTCTCCGACAGTTTCGACAGCAATACCGAGACCGGGAAGATGAGCTGGCTGGTTCGACCCTCCTGCACCACCTCGCCATTGATGCTCGCGCGGATCTCGAGGTCATCGGGGTGGCCGACCTCGTCGACGGTCACCACGGCGGGACCGATCGGTGAGAAGCCGCGGTGCGACTTCGCGAGGCTGAACTGTGGTGCCGGACCCGAATGTTGTTGCTGCCGTTCGGAGAGGTCCTGGCCCACCGTGAGGCCGGCGACGTGCCGCCACGCGTCGTCGACCGGAATGTTGCGGCCGCCGCGGCCGATGACGACCACCAGCTCGACCTCCCAGTCGACCGACCCGGCGGGTAGCGGCACAGTGGTGACCGGTCCGGTGATGGAAGACGTGAACTTCGTGAAGATCACCGGCTCTTCGGGCCGGCTGAACCCGGACTCGGCGGCATGGTCGCTGTAGTTGAGGCCGACCGCGAAGACCTGCCGCGGCGCCGGAACCGGCGATCCCAACTCGGCAGGCACGAGGTCGACGGCAGGAAGCGCGGCCAGCTTGGCCCGGTGTGTCTGATACCAGCCCTCGAATGCGTCCCAGCCCTCATAGATCGCCTGCGGGTCCGGGCCGAAACGTCCGTCTGACGCCTTGGCCACGTCGACAGCACCGCTTGGTGTCGAAACATGAAGACGGCCATTCAAATTCATCAAACGCACGAGATTGCTCCATCGGTTGGTGTTGCGACCGGCGCTGTGGCGCCCGCCACATGTTGTCGTGTTCCCATCACATGCCATCAATCTACGAATGTCAACCCCGTTTTCGAAAACGCACCCTACTTTCTGATTGTGTTAGCCTGACGAACCATCAGGGCATGTACTTGTCAATCTCAGACCAGATCAGTCCCGCACGAACGGAGAGCACCACATGAAGGCCACCAAGGCCCTTGACTCGCGGTCTCCAGCCCGGGCCAGCAAGGCCAGCGTGTTCGATGACCTTCGTAGCGACATCCTGGCCGGCAGGCTGGAGCCGGGTAGCAAGCTGCCGTTCGCCGGCCTGGTGACAAGATTCGGGTGCAGCGTCGGGGCGATCCGCGAGGCATTGCAGCGACTCGCCGAACAGGGGCTCGTGGTAACCGAGTGGCAGCAAGGCTTCCGAGTCACCGATATCTCCACCGAAGACCTCGCCGACCTCACCGATGCGCGCTGTGAAATCGAAATACTGGCACTGCGGTACGCGATCAACAAAGCTGACGTGGGATGGGAGGCGCAAGCAGTGTCCGCGCACCACATTCTCGACCGAACTCCCATGTACGACGAAGCTGACCCCGCTCGATTCTCCGAACAGTGGGTCGAGGCGCACGCAGCGTTCCACGACGCCCTGCTGCACGGCTGTCCGAACCGCCGGATCCGCACGGCCGCACTGTCCTTACGTGAGTCCGCTGAGTTGTACCGACGCTGGTCGGCTCCGCTTCATGACCGGGATCGAGACATCGCCGCTGAGCATCGCGCGATCATCGACGCTGTCGTCGCCCGCGATGTGGACCTGGCATCCGGACTGCTGTGCACACATATCCGGCGCACCACCGACAAGCTACTGGAAGCCAATCAGCCGTAGAACTGTCCTTGCAGTCTCGCCAGCCGCGCGTCTCCTGGCGTATGTGGCATTGCGCGTCTGCCCATTTGTGTAGCAGCAGCGGAACTCCAGCCAGTACCGGCCACAGCTGCCGTCACCCCCGGGCGAGCAGACGCGGAGGTACCCGTCGCGACGACTTTTCCGGTACCTCCGCGTCTGCTCGCGCACGAAACGTTCTAAGCGCTCCCCCTGCAGAAACCTATACTGTAATGTCTTCCGTACTGTTGTGGGCACGCTGAACGCAGGAGGCAACTGGCATGAAAGTGCCTTTCACCTGGAAGGTCACCGGCTGGTTCATGATCGGCTGGTCCGCCGAGTACGAAGTCGGTGAAGTGCGTGCGCTCAAGTACTTCGGCGAGGATCTGGCGGCCTATCGCGACGAGTCCGGTGAGTTGCACATCCTGGAGGCCCACTGCAAACACCTCGGGGCCCACATCGGCCACGGCGGCAAGGTCGTCGGCGACTGTGTCGAATGCCCGTTCCACGGCTGGCGCTGGGACCCCGACGGCAACAACACCTACATCCCGTATCAGCCCGACCGACCCAACCGCGGGCTGCGGCTCCGCTCTTATCCGGTCAAGGAACAGTACGGCTGCATCTTCGTGTGGCACCAGCCCGACGGCTTGGAACCACGATGGGAACTGCCGGACATCTTCCACAAGTTCCCGCAGTTCGACACCGATCCGGACGCCTACTACCGACCGTACCCGGAGTTCTCCAGCCGTGCCGACGCCATCCCGGTGCACCCGCAGATTGTCGCCGAAAATGGCCCGGACAGTTCACATTTCCGGTATGTGCACGGCGCCACCGTGACACCGGTGTGCCTGGACTGGGAACACGTCGACGAGGAATGGCGGTTCCTGACCGGCTGGCCCGACGCCCGCAGCGACGATCCCGACAAGATGGCGCTTCGCATCCACAGCCACTTCTCCGGACTGGGCTTCGCGATGAGCGCGTTCGAAGGGTCATCCAACCATCGCCTGATCTTCGCCTGCACCCCGGTCGACGATGAGGTGTCGGACATGTTCTATTCGATCTGGTGGCCCAAGCTTGCCGGGGAGACCTCCGACATCCCACCGGACCAGGTACGCGCGCAGGTCGAGAAGCAGTTCCTCAAGACCGTGTGGGAGGACTGCGACATCTGGCGCTACCAGAAGTACGTCGAGCATCCCCCGTTGGCCAAGATCGACGCGAAACCCTATATGGCCATGCGTAAGTGGGCCACGCAGTTCTACGAGGTGCCGCCCACCCCCGATGGCCGAGCTACCGCGCACGCATGAGAGTCGACCTGGCCGAGCTGGTTGCCCCTGCGCACACCGCCATCGTCACCCAGGAATGCCAGGGTGCGGTCGTCGGTCCCGACGCCGGCCTGGCCGCACTCGCCGACGAAGCACGCCGCGTGGCCCTGCCCAACATCGAGCGACTCCTCCCGGTCGCCCGGGCCGCCTCGGTTCAGGTGGTGCACTGCCTGGTGCAGCGCCGCCCCGATGGTCTCGGCTCGAATCACAATGCCAAGATCTTCGCCATCGGCCGCAGCGGTGTCGGGATCGTACCGGGTACGCCAGGCGCGGCCCTGCTACCCGAATTGGGCCCGGAGCCAGACGATCTGGTGCTGAGTCGATGGCATGGGATCGGCCCGATGGGTGGTACCGACCTCGACCCCGTGTTGCGCAACCTCGGAGTGTCAACGATCGTCGCGGTCGGGGTTTCGGTGAACGTCGCGATCATCAACCTCGTGATGGACGCGGTCAACGCGGGATACCGCGTGGTGTTGCCCCGCGACGCGGTCGCCGGTATTCCCGCCGACTACGCCGACGCCGTCATCGACAACACCCTGTCCCTGCTGGCCACCATCACGACGGCCGACGAACTACTACACGCCTGGCAGCGGTGACGCCTACCATCGACCTATTCACCACCCTAGGAGACCCCGTGCTGTTCACTGTCACCGAAGTAGCCGACGCCGTTGCCGCGGCGATTCCCGACCGGACCTTCGTGGCACAGGGTGAACGTCAGCTCAGCTACCGGCAGATCGTCGAACGGTCGAACCACCTTGCCGCGTACCTGCATTCACGGGGCCTGGGTACCCGCACCGAGCGGGAGGCGCTGGCGGGCCACGAGGTGGGACAGGACCTGCTCGGCATATACGCCTACAACGGACCCGAGTACGTCGAATCCATGCTGGGCTCCTTCCGGGCCAGGGTGGCACCGTTCAACGTCAACTACCGCTACGTCAAGAACGAACTGCAGTATCTGTTGGCCGATTCCGGGGCAGGCGCGTTGATCTACCACGCGGCCTTCGCGCCGCGGGTAGCCGAGATTCTTCCCGAACTCCCCGCGCTGCGCGTCCTCATCCAGATCGCCGACGGTTCCGGCAACGAGCTGCTCTACGGAGCCGTCGACTACGACTCGATCGTCGGACGAGACACTGCGCCGCCGCCGGTGCAACCGTCGCCCGATGACCTGTACGTCCTGTACACAGGCGGCACCACCGGTATGCCCAAGGGTGTGTTGTGGCGCCAGCACGATATATTCATGACGGCATTCGGCGGCCGGAACATGGTGACCGGTGAGAAAGTCGAATCGGTGGACGAGATCGTCGCCAGGGCCACCGACAACCCCGGCACCAAGCTACTGATCCTGCCCCCGCTGATCCACGGTGCCGCGCAGTGGACCGCGATGACGGCGATGACCACCGGCCAGACCCTCGTATTTCCAAGCGTGGTAGACCGTTTCGACGCCGACGACGTCGTGCGGACCATCGAGCGCGAGGGTGTCATGGTGGCGACCGTGGTGGGTGACGCCATGGCCCGGCCCCTGGTCGCTGCGATCCAGAGCGGTATCGCTGATGTGTCCACGCTGTCCGTCGTCGCCAACGGCGGCGCACAGCTCACGCCCTACGTCAAACAACAGCTGATCGATTCCAAGACCAACCTGATCGTCGTGGACGGCGTCGGCTCGTCGGAAACCGGAGCCCAGCTCAGCCACATGTCGGCCCCGGGTGCGGTGTCGACGGGCACGTTCAACGCGGGCCCCGACACCTGTGTGGTGACCGAGGATTTCAGTGCGGTGCTGGAGCCCGGCCACGACGGCCTGGGCTGGCTGGCGCAGCGCGGCTACGTGCCGTTGGGCTACAAAGGCGACGCGGGAAAGACCGCGGCGACATTCCCGGTCATCGACGGCGAGCGCCATGCGGTACCCGGCGACCGGGCCCGCCATCTACAGGGCGGCACCATCGAGCTGCTCGGTCGTGATTCGATCACCATCAATTCCGGCGGCGAGAAGATCTTCGCCGAAGAAGTCGAAGCGGCGATCGCCTCACATCCGGCGGTGGCCGACGTGGTGGTGGCGGGCCGGCCGAGTGACCGTTGGGGCCAGGAGGTGGTCGCTATTGTCGCCTTGAGCGAGGACGCGCCTGCCGACGATGCGCAGGTCGACGCCGACGAACTCATCCGGCACGCCGAGGCCTCCATCGCCCGCTACAAGCTGCCCAAGGCTGTGGTGTTCCGCCCGGCCATCGAACGCAGCCCGGCCGGCAAGGCCGACTACCGCTGGGCCCGTGAGCAGGCGATCAGCGAAACTTCCTGAGCCGGCTGCTGGTTCGGGTGCGTGCCCGGCGCAGGGCGAGATCGGCGCTGACCCGCATCGACGCAGTGAACGGCAACGCCGCACGCCCGGTGATGCTGAACGGCAGATCGCTACCTACCACCGTGCGGTAATGGCTGAACGCGTCGAATCCGGCCTTTCCGTGATATGCCCCCATCCCACTGCGCCCCACTCCCCCGAACGGTGCCGAAGACGGAATCATGTGTGCAGCAAAGTCATTGCGGGCCACACCACCGCTGCGGGTATGGCTGACGAAGTGCCGGAAATCGGCGTTGTCCGGGCCGAACCAGTACGCGACCAATGGGGACGGCCGAGAGTTGACATATCCGATGGTCTCGTTGAGCGTCGAGTAGCCCCGCACCACCAGAACCGGCCCGAACACCTCCTCCTCGGCGATGCGCATCCGATCGTCGACGTCGCGGACGATGGTCGGTGCGATCTTGCGGGAACCGGGATCGGGCAGCACTTCCCCCTCGGGGCCGACCGAGTCGATCCGCGCACCGTGTGCCCGCGCGTCCTCGATGAGCCCGACGACCCGGTCGAAATTCGCCTGGTTCACCGAGGAGCAGTAGTCACCGTTGCCGATGATGGTCGGGAACATGTCACGCAAGGTCTGGCGGGCAATGTCGACGAAGAGCTCCACGTGCGCGTCGGGCACGAACACGTAGTCCGGGCAGACGCACACCTGGCCACCGTTAACCATGCGCGCCTGCGCGATTCGGGTCGCCGCACGGATGACATCGGCGTCCGGTGCCACCACCACCGGATTCTTGCCACCCAGTTCCAGCGTCACCGGAACGAGGTTCTGAGCGGCGGCGCGGCCCACGAGCGCACCGATCGCCGGTGAGCCGGTGAAGAACAGGTGGTCGAAAGGCAGCCCGGCGAAGTCGGCGGCCACGTCCGGTCCGCCTGTCACGATTGCCAGTTCGCTTTCGTCGAAGTAGCGCGGCGCAGTACCGGCCATCAGCTCGGCCGCGCGTGGCGTCACCTCAGACATCTTGATCATCACCCGGTTGCCTGCGGCGAAGGCCGCCGCAGCGGGCAACACGGTCAGCTGGATCGGGAAGTTCCACGGTCCGATGATGCCGATCACGCCGAGCGGGGACGGCACCACCTCCGCGCGCAATCCGGCCGGCCGCGCGGCCCGCATCAACTTTGCGGATCGCATCCATTGCGGCACATTCGATCTGGTGTGCTCGATGACCGAGACCATACCGAGGATCTCGGCGAAGAAGGCCGCCGAACGCGATCTCGACCCGTAGTCGGCCGCAGTGGCGGTGACGAATTCCTCGGCATTGTCCAGAACCATCGCCACGAGCCGGTCGATGCGGTTGCGCCGCAGGGCGACACTCGGCGGACCATCGGCGAGGAACGTCTGTCGCTGGGTGGCCAGTGTCGCGGCGGGTCCGTCATGCTCGGTCCGGCCTGCCCCGATAACCCCGACGGCATCCGTCATTGGCCGCACTCCTCATCGCGTGTAAGCCCCTCCGGTAAGGCTAACGGTAGCACCGTCTACCGCCGTCGAGAATGATTGTCCGGTTCGCCCGAGTTAGTTACAGTGATGCTTACCGTCGTACCGTCAGTTGGAGGCCGTAGATGTCTGCAGATCCGCGCAGAATCGTCGTCGTCGGAGCCGGATCCGGCATCGGCGCGGCCACGGCGGCGCACTTTCACCACCGAGGCGACCACGTCGTGGCGGTTGACCTGCGCGCAGGCGAAACACCGGCAGCCCGACACCTGACCTGCGATCTGCGCGACGCCGCCGACATTCAGGCGCTGCTGGCCGAGATCGGCGATGGCTGGGACACTCTCGCCCATGTCGCCGGGGTTCCCGGCACCGCACCGGCAGCCGACGTGCTCAAGGTCAACTACCTCGGAATGCGCTTGATCACCGAAGGCATGCTGCCACTGATGCGACCCGGCGGTTCAGTGGTCGCCGTCGCGTCAACGGCAGCCCTGGGCTGGGATCAGCGGATCGACGTACTCGACGGATTGCTCGAGCTCGACGATGGCGACGCGGTGGAACGTTGGCAGGCCGGACAGGACCAGAACTATCCCGTGTACACCACCTCCAAACAAGCGATGATCCTGTTCGCCAAGCGGATCGCCGGGCCTGCGTGGACCAAGTACGGCATCCGGGTCAACACCGTAAGCCCCGGGCCTGTCGAGACACCGATCCTGACCGACTTCGAACAGACCATGGGCAAAGACGTTCTCGACCTGGTGCGGTCGACAGTGGGCAGGCACGCCACCGTCGACGACATCGCACCGGTGATCGCGTTCCTGGCCTCACCGGACGCGCGGTGGATCAACGGCCAGGACATCCAGGTGGATGCGGGGTTCATCGCGGCGATGACGAGTGGAGCTCCCATCTCCCTCTGAATCGGAAGTCACCGCTACTGTAATCTTTACAGTAATATCGTCCAGGAAGGTTTGGACCGTTCCGAGTTGTGGGGTGATCTGTGGAAAGCCACGTGCAGGACGCCACGTTCGGCGACACAGCCGACCTGTTGCGTGACCCGTACCCGATCTTCGCGCGGCACCGCGCCGGCGCCGCCGGGGTGTTCCGTGGCTCGGTGATGGACTGGTCCAAAACCCCGGAATCGATGCTGCCCGAGCACCAGTTCGCGGCGGTCTCCTTCGACGCCGTCAACACCGTGTTCCGCGACGGCAAAAGGTTCAACTCCACGATCTACGACAGCACCATCGGACTGTTCATCGGGCCGACCATCCTGGCGATGGAAGGGAAAACCCACCGCGAGCATCGCAACCTGGTGTCCGCGGCGTTCAAGTCAAAGTCGCTGCTGCGCTGGGAACCTGAGATCGTGCGGCCGATCTGTGACGCGTTGGTCGATGAGTTCATCGAGTCGGGCAGCGCCGATCTAGTCCGCGATTTCACCGTTGAATTCCCGACACGGGTGATCTCGCGGCTGCTCGGCCTCCCCGAGGACGACCTGCCCTGGTTTCGCCGGCGTGCAATCGAACTGATCAGTTACACCGTCAAATACAAGCGGGCATTCGAGGCCTCTGCGGCGTTGAAAGACTATTTCCTCGAGCAGATCGAGCAGCGCCGGGCCACGCCCACCGACGACATCATCGGTGATCTGGTGACCGCAGAGATCGACGGCGAGAAGCTCACCGACGAAGCCATCTATTCGTTTCTGCGGCTGCTGCTGCCTGCCGGACTGGAAACCACCTATCGCTCCTCGGGTAACCTGCTCTACCTGCTGCTGACCCATCCCGACCAGTTCGCCGCCGTGCAGAAGGATCACGAGCTCATAGGCCAGGCGATCGAGGAGGGTCTGCGCTACGAGACTCCACTGACCACCGTGCAGCGGTCGGCCAATCAAGATACCGAGCTCGACGGGTTGCACCTGCCTGCAGGCGCGGTGATCGACGTGTGCATCGGATCGGCCAACCGCGACGAGAAGCGCTGGGAGCGCCCCGACGAATTCGACATCTTCCGCGAGCGCGTTCCACACATCACCTTCGCAGCGGGCGAGCACACCTGCATGGGACTGCACCTGGCTCGCATGGAAACCCGGGTGGCCGTCGAATGCCTGCTCAACCGGATCACCGACATCGAGTTGGTCACCGACGACGACCCGCACATCTTCGGCCAGCCGTTCCGGTCGCCGACCGCGATACCGGTCACCTTCGACCCCATCATCTGAGCAGAGGACGGATCCATGGCCAGAGCCGCGGGCACTCCCCGCCGTCAGCGTCGCCCACGCGGGTCCATCACCGTCGACGAAATCCTCAGCGGCGCTTTCGAGATTGCCGGCGAAGCCTCGATCGACACCCTGAGCATGCCGCAGCTGGCCCGCCATCTCGATGTGGGAGTGACCAGCATCTACTGGTACTTCCGTCGCAAGGACGACCTGCTCGACGCGATGACCGAACGCGTCCTGCTCGACTACGACTTCGGCGTGCTGTCCATCGATGCCTGCTCCTGGCGGGAGTCCCTGCGCGCGCACGCCCACCGGATGCGTGAGATGTTCACGAGCAATCCGATTGTGTGCGACCTCATCCTGATCCGCGGCACCCGCGGCACTCCCGGGGCCCGCGCTGCGCTGGAGAAGATCGAGCAACCCGTTGCCGCCCTGGTGCAGGCCGGTCTGACACCACAGCAGGCGTTCGACACCTACACCGCCATTGCGGTACTGGTGCGTAGTTCGTCGGTGCTGCAACGCCTTCACACCAGGACGCCGCAGCCGGAGCTCTCCCGCGAGTACTGGGAACAGGTGATCGATGCCCAAACCATGCCGATGATCGCCTCGATATCCGGCCACGGGTACCGCATCGGTGTCGCCGACGACACCAACTTCGACCACATCCTCGACAGCATTCTGGATCGCGCCGCCCGTCATCCTGCCGAGCAACGGACCGGCACCGCTGGATCAGATGTGCGGCCGGGGTAGCCGCCAACCGATCGTCTTCGTCTCGGTGTACTGTGCGAAACCTTCGATGCCGCACTGGCGGCCGATGCCGCTGTTCTTGTACCCGCCGAACGGCGCGTCGGCGCCGTAGTACATCCCGCCATTAATACCAATTGCGCCGGTCCTAATCCGCCGTGCGATGCCCATGGCCCGCTCGGCAGACTTGGACAGCACCGCACCGGCCAAGCCGAACGCACTGTCGTTGGCAATGCGCACCCCCTCGTCGTCATCGTCGAACGGCAGCATCACCAACACCGGCCCGAACACCTCGTTCTGGACGATGGCCGATTTCGGATCCGCCCCGACGATGACGGTAGGCGCGACGAAATAACCACCCGCCAGGTGGTCCGGCAACCCTCCGACAGCGCTTCCACCCACCACGATGTCGGCTCCGTCACGACGGGCACGGTCGCATGCGTCGAGCACCCGCTGCTTCTGCGCCGCGCTGATCAGCGGCCCCACCAACGTGGCCTCGAGTGCGGGATCCCCCACCGGCACTCCTTCGAATGTCATCGTCACGTTGGCGACCGCTTCGTCGAACAGGCTGCGGTGCACCAACATCCGAGTGTTGGCTGCGCAGGCCTGCCCGGCGTGCACGCATGCTCCGATCGCGCTGGGAATGATGTGGGCGGGATTGGCGTCGTCGAGCACGATCATGGCGGACTTGCCGCCGAGTTCAAGGAATGTGCGTTTCATGGTGTCAGCGCCGACACGCATCAGGTGCTTGCCCACCGCCGTCGAGCCGGTGAACGACACCATGTCCACCCGCGGGTCGGTGCCCAACCGGCCGGCCACCTCGTTCGACGGTGTCGGCACCACGTTGACCACGCCTGCCGGGATGTCAGTGCGCTCGGCGATCAACCTGCCCAGCCGCGTGGCGTTCCACGGGGTATTCGGATCGGGCTTGAGCACCACGGTGTTACCGGTGGCCAGGGCAGGCCCGAGTTTATTGAGGATGACCTCGACCGGGAAGTTCGACGGGGTGATCGCAGCGACGACCCCGACCGGCTCCTTGACGACTGTGCGCGCGTTTCGCTCGCCGAACAGCCCGCCGCCGTCGAGCGTGCGCTCCCATTCGAACTCGTCGATCAGCCGGGCCGGGTACCGCAACGCCTCGGCCAGCGGCCAGTCCAGTTGTGCATTCCGGGTTGTCATCACGGGGCAGCCGACCTCTGCGATCAATTCCTCACGGAGATCTTCTTTTTCGGCCTCGATAGCATCTTGCAGCTGCGTCAGCGCACGTAGGCGCAACACCCGGTTGGTCGCCCAGTCGGACTCGTCGAATGCACGCCGGGCGGCTCCGATGGCGGCGTCCATGTCCTCCGGTCCCGCCGCCGCCGTGGTGCCCAACACGCGGCCCGTTGCGGGACTGAGAATGTCGAACTCAGCGCCGGATGCCGCGGCGCGCAACTCACCATCGACCAGCATCCTCTTTTCGGCACGCCCGGCCGTACGCTGCCCGATGTCGACGCTGTTCACGGCTTCACTCACATGGACAACTGTAACAGTTACAGTAATGCCCTCTATCGCCGAAACGGCATTCCAGCAGAGAAGTTACGAGTACCGGCCTGCCGGAATGCTGTTTCGCGGGAGATCAATGAGGTTCCACCTGCACCGGAACACCCGTCAACCAGGACATGCCGGCCGGTGCCTCGATATCGGCCGGATCGCTCGACATCAACTCATTCACGTTGGCTCCACCGGCGCGGTTCGCGAGCTTCCAACCGCCGCTGCCCTTGTGTCCCCAGCCATGCGGGATGGCGACGGTCCCGCGCATGATGTCGTCGGTGAGAGCCACCGCGAGGGCAATCTGGCCGTATGGCGAGCGCACCCGCACCTCGTCGCCGTCGGTCAGGTGCCGCGCCGCGGCGTCATCGGTGTGCATCAAGGCCTGATGAATCCGGTTGCCCCGCATCAACAGCGGTGAGTTGTGCAGCCATGAGTTCTCCGAGCGAGGCTCGCGCATTCCGATCATCCGCAGCGGATAACCGTCGGGTTGACTGCGCGCTGACAGGTTGGCGATCTCCGCCGCAATGTCCTCGTGCGCCAACTTGACCCGGCGCCCCGGATATACGACCACGTTCCTCAGCACGCCGGTCCGGATACCCGAGCTGACAACCACACCGTGTGGAAGTTGCCGGGCCAGCTTGCGGAACGTCAGGCCCCCGCGGCGCAGCCCGAATCGGTCTCCGCCGTCGGACATCCTGATCATCAGGTCGATGATCGGCCGGGGAGTCAGCCGGGTTCCCCGCCACGCGGCCACCTTCCCGGCCAGCCGTAAACCGGTGAACACCGGTGTGCGCACGGACATTCGCTTGATCAGGTCGTCGATGATGTCCCATTCCGTGCGCACCTGGCCGACCGGTTCGACCACAGCCTCGGTGACTTGGCGGAACGGCGTGGCCTGGAACATCTGGAACGTGACCGCAAAGTCGTCCCGCTCGTACATCGTGGTGACCGGGAGCACGTAATCACAATGTGCGGTGGTCTCGTTGACGTAGAGATCCAGCCCGACCAACAGGTCGAGCTGATCGAACGCTGCTTCCAATTCGTCGCCGTTGGGCACCGACAACACCGGGTTGCCCGCGCCGATGAACATTGCCTTGATCTGCCGCGGCCCCGGCGTGCTGATCTCCTTGGCCATCAATGCCGCGGGTTCCGCCCCGATCACCGACCGGAAGCCGCCGACGCGGGTTCGCTTGCGCCGGTAGCTGCGCCGAAGCGAGGCCCCCATCGCCACACTGCCCCAATGCTGTCCTGGCATACCGAGTGTGCTGAAGACGCTGCCACCGGGAACATCCAGGTTGCCCGCGACGAGGTTGACTGCGTCGATCAGATACGCGGTCAGAGTGCCGCTACGGCCGACACACGTCCCCAGTCGGCCGTAAACCGCCGCGCGTCGGGTCTGCGCGAGATCATGCGCCAGGGCGCGCACCGCCTCCGGGGTGATGCCCGTATCCGGCGCGGTGACCTCCGGGGGCCACGGCGCGCACTGCCGACGCAACCAGTCCAGCCCGTCAGCTTGAGATCTGGCCCGCGGGTCGACAAGGTCCTCGTCGAACAGGACCTGCAGCAACGACATCAGGAAATAGGCGTCGGTATCCGGAACGATGCCCAGCCATTCGAATTGCGCGGCCGTCTCGCTGCGGCGCGGATCCACGACCAGGACCCGCCCTCCCCTGTTGACGATGTCGTGCATCCGATCCTTGATCCGCGGTGCGGTCAGGAAGCTACCGTGGGACACCACAGGATTCGCGCCGAGCATCACCAACAGGTCGGTCCGCATGAGGTCGGGGATCGGCACCGGAAACGGCGCACCATAGAGAAACTGGTTGGCGAGCAGCCTGCTACTGGTGTCCTGGGTTGACGAACTGAAGAAATGACCAGCCCCGCCGATGCCCTTGGCGAACACCATCGCCGCGAACAGGTGCAAGTAACTGAAGGCCGCCGGGTTCCCCATGTACCAGCCGAACGCTCCCGAGCCGTGCCGCCGGTGGATCTCGGTGACGCGGGTGGCGATGTCGTCGAGCGCCTCGTCCCAGGTAACCGGCTCGAAGCCGTAATCAGTCCGCTTCAAGGGCGTGGTGACCCGGTCCGGGTCGTTGACGACCTCGGTGAACGCGATGCCCTTCTGGCAGGCGAAACCAGCCGACAACGGGTGGTCCTTGTCCGGCCTGAGTGCGGTCAGGCGACCGTCCTCGACAGTGGCGATCATCCCGCACAACGGCTCACAGATCCGGCAGAATGTCACCTGGTGTTCGATCATCGAGTCTAGGTTACTGTAAGAGTTACAGTTGCTACGAGCTTTGGTCTGAACACGGAGGAGCCGCAGGAATGCAGAAGGCACTCGCCCCGGAGATGTCGGCGTGGCACGACGACGAAGTGGTCACCTTCGCCTTTACCCCGGAAGGGTCCGCCACATGACACATGACGTAGCCATCATCGGCGTCGGCCTGCACCCTTTCGGCCGGTTCGAGGGCAAGACCGCGATGCAGATGGGTGTGGACGCCATGCTCGCGGCAGTGGCTGACGCGGGTGTGCACTGGCGCGACATCTGCGCCGCCACAGGTGGCAGCTGGACAGTGGCCAACCCGGACGCCATCGTCGGCATGGTCGGGCTGTCCGGCATCCCGTTCACCAACGTGTTCAACGCTTGCGCGACCGCGGCCAGCGCCCTAAAGGTGTGCGCCGACGGGATCCGGCTCGGGGACTACGACATCGGCATCGCTGTGGGCCTGGACAAGCACCCGCGTGGCGCATTCACCGAGGATCCGGCGTTGGTCGGCATGCCGAGCTGGTACGCCGAGAACGGTCAGTACCTGACCACGCAGTTCTTCGGCATGAAAGCCAACCGGTATCTGCACGATCACAACATTTCCCAGCGCACCCTGGCCAGGGTGGCTGCCAAGAACTTCCGAAACGGCGCGTTGAATCCGAATGCGTTCCGCCGCAAGCCGATCGACGAGGACGACATCCTCAACTCGACGATGCTGAACTATCCGCTGACGCAGTACATGTTCTGCGCGCCGGATGAGGGCGCGGCCGCGGTGGTGATGTGCCGCGCCGACATCGCCCATCGATACACGGCCAAACCGGTGTATCTGAAGGCGGTGGAAGTCCGGACCCGCCGGTATGGCGCCTACGAGGTGAACACCACCTGTGCCCCGGTCGAGGAGGACGCCGCCCCGACGGTGTACGCCGCACGCGCCGCTTTCGAGAAGGCCGGGGCGGCACCGGAGGACGTCGACGTGGTGCAGTTGCAGGACACCGACGCCGGCGCGGAGATCATCCACATGGCCGAATGCGGATTCTGCGCCGACGGCGAGCAGGAGAAGCTGCTGGCCGACGGTGCCACCGAGATCGGCGGGTCGCTACCGGTCAACACCGACGGCGGGCTGATCGCCAACGGCGAGCCGATCGGCGCGTCCGGGCTGCGCCAGATCCACGAGCTGGTGCGCCAATTGCGTGGCCAAGCCGGGGAACGCCAGGTTCCCGGTGAGCCGAAGGTCGGGTTCGCACAGCTCTACGGCGCGCCGGGCACGGCTGCCGCCACCGTCCTAACCCTCTGATTTTCAGGCCGAGCAGACACTTAGGTACCCCGCACAGCGAGAAAAAGGGGACCTGAGTGTCTGCTCGCCGGGAAGGGAGACCACCCCATGACCGAACAGTTCACCGGCGCACCGATCTTCGACGCCGACCAACACATGTACGAAACCGGCGCTGCGCTCACGAAGTTCCTGCCCGAGCACTACAGGCGCGCTGTGCAGTACGCGCAGATCGGCCGGCAGACGCGCATCGTGATCAACAACCGGGTCACCGACTTCATCCCGAACCCGACGTTCGAACGGGTGGCCGCTCCCGGCGCGCACGAGAAGTTCTTCGCCGGTGAGAACTCCGACGGGCTGACGCTGCGCGAGATGCAGGGCAAGGCCATCGAGGCGCCCGCTGCCACGCGCAATCCGGATGACCGCATCAAGGAACTTGGCCGCCAAGGAGTCCGCGAGGCGCTCAACTACCCAACGCTGGGCAGCTTGGTCGAACATTCCAGCGCCGATGATCCACAGCTGACGGTGGCGATCGTCCACGCCCTCAACGAATGGATACTCGAACACTGGACCTACAACTACGACGACCGGGTGTTCTCCACGCCGATCATCAACCTCTCCGAAGTCGCTGCCGCGCAGCGTGAACTGGACTATGTCCTGGCCAACGGCGCCAAGGTGGCGCTGATCAAGCCCGGCCCCGTCAACGGTCTGCACGGCTGGCGCTCCCCGGCACTCCCGGAATTCGACCCGTTCTGGCGGGACGTCGAGGCAGCCGGGTTGCCGATCGTGCTGCACGCCAGCTATCCCCCGCTGGACGACTACGTCAACACATGGGAACCGGCCAACACCCAGAACTTCATGGCGCAGAGCGCATTCCGCTGGATGGTGCTGGGCCACCGCGAGATCGCCGACATGATCACCGCCCTGATCTGCCACGGCACGCTGACCCGTTTTCCGAAACTGCGGATCGCCAGCGTCGAGAACGGCAGCGGCTGGATCTTCCCGCTGTTCCACGATTTCGCCGACCTATACAAGAAGATGCCGCAGAACTTTCCGGAACACCCCCACGATGTGTTCCGTCGCAATATCTGGGTCAGCCCGTTCTGGGAGGGCTGCGTGTCCGACGTGGTAGACACGGTCGGCTGGGACAAGGTGCTGTTCGGTTCGGATTACCCGCATCCGGAGGGTCTGGCAGAGCCAAAGGGATTCTGGAAGTACGCCGAGGGCATGGATATCCGCCGCACGTATGACTTCATGGGCGACAACGCCCGACGGTTCATGGGCCTGCCACTTGCCAATCCCGACCCCCTGGCCGTCAAGCCACCGTCTCTCGCCAAAGCGACTACTACCGGGACCAGATCTGGGTGACCCCATCGGGAATGTTCAGTCAGCATCAGCTCGACCCTCTCCAGGTTCCCAGAACGTTGCCACGGCAAACATGCGCGACCACCACGGTTGTCCCACCGCAGGGCCGAGCGCACACTATCTGCATCAAGTACAGGTGATGCGCCTGTGCCCGAGACATGTCCGGCCACGGGCGTCCGACCTCTGGGGACACAGCAATGCCAGAAGCAACGACAAATGCATCAAGGCCGGCAAGCACTTTCGCGTGGCGCATGGCCTCCAGCGCAACCTTATTCGCCGCAGCGGCCATGTTCGTCGCCGTGACGCCGAGCGGAATTTCGCAGGCTGAGCCCGGCGTCTGGGATATTGAGGACTTCGACTCCTGCACCGAGATACTCAACGACGGTCTCGATGAATCCCTGCAGGAGAAGATCGACGACACCAAAGGTTGCTGCCGGCACAGCGGCGGGGTGTGGAACGAGGGACAGCAGAAGTGCGAGGCGCCGCCGGGCGAAGCCAGTGGCGCCGGTCGGGTTCCCGAGGGCCTCGTGCCCCGCGGCGATCTACAGGTGGCGCCGTCCGCTCCGCCACCGGTGCTGGTTCCTGTGCAACCCAGCTTGGCTCCGAACGGCTAGTGTCCTGAGTCATTAATTACGGCTCAGTTGTTAAACTAGGCCGTGCCCAGTCCTCAGGCTGCCGTGATCGTG